>JBFXAY010000011.1:0-83287 GCA_050183815.1 Gemmatimonadales bacterium
CGACTGCCCCGGACTGATCTACTTCCTCCCGACGCCCAAGTCGCCTCACGGCGCCGACGTCGACCCGACCGGCGAGTACATCGTCGGCGGCGGGAAGCTCGCCACGACGCTGCCGGTCCACTCGTTCAGCAAGATGATCAAGGCGATCGAGGACAAGGCGTTCGAGACCGAGATCGACGGCATCCCGGTGATCAAGTACGAAGCGGTGAATTTCTGCGAGCTGCAGAACCCCGGCCTCGGTCCCTTGCACACCGAGTTCGACGCCAACGGCTTCGCCTATACCTCGGTCTTCCTCTCGTCCGAAATCATCAAGTGGAACGTCAAGGAGTGCGTGGTGGTGGACCGGACCCCGACCTACTACGCGATCGGCCACCTCCTGGTCCCCGGCGGCGATACCCGCAAGCCCTACGGCAAGTACGTCATCGCCCTCAACAAGATCACGAAGGACCGCTATCTCCCGACCGGTCCCGAGCTCACCCAGTCGGCTCAGCTCTACGACATCTCGGGTGACAAGATGCAGCTCCTCCTCGACTTCCCGACCGCCGGCGAACCGCACTATGCCCAGGCGATCCTCGCGTCGAAGATCAAGGATCAGCAGCTCAAGACCTTCGCCCTGACCGAGAACAAGCATCCGGCGGCGGTCAAGTCGGAGAAGGACGTCAAGGTCGTTCGCGAGGGGAACACCGTCCACATCTACATGACGTCGATCCGCAGCCACTTCATGCCCGACAACATCGAGGGCGTGCAGGTCGGCGACAACGTGATGTTCCATGTCACCAACCTCGAACAGGACTGGGACGTGCCCCACGGCTTCGCGATGATGGGGAATCCCAACGGCGAGCTGCTGATCATGCCCGGGCAGACGCTGACCCTGACCTGGAAGCCCGAGCGCCCCGGTGTCTATCCGTTCTACTGCACCGATTTCTGCTCGGCCCTGCACCAGGAGATGCAGGGGTACGTCCGGGTCTCGCCCCGGGGGTCGAATACCCCGATCAAGTACAACACCGGACAATGAGAAGCGTGTCGCTGGCCGCGGCATCCCGCCGGGATGCCGCGGCCCCGCGCCTCGCTCGGGTGGCGGAGGATCCCATGATGGCTCGCTGGTCCAGAATCCTGCTCGTTCTCGCGGCACTGGCGCTGCTCACCGTGTTCGTCGCACCGCTCTGGCACATCGCTCTCAAGGCGCCGCAGTACCCCGAGGGTCTCGGCATGTACATCTGGACCAACCAGATCACCGGCGATCTGCGGAGCATCAACGGGCTCAACCACTACATCGGGATGAAGGAGATCCACCCGGAGTCGATTCCCGAACTCCGGCTGCTGTCGCCCCTGATCGTGACGCTGACCGTCCTCGGCCTCGCGGCCGCGGCGGCCGGCCGCCGGATCGGGCTCTATCTCTGGACGGCGTTGCTGGTGGCGGGCACCGTGATCGGCCTGGCCGACTTCTGGAAGTGGGGCTACGAGTACGGCCACGAACTCAACCCCGAGGCCGCGATCAAGATTCCGGGCATGAGCTACCAGCCGCCGCTCATCGGTCCGAAGCAATTGCTCAACTTCCAGGCGACCTCGTGGCCGGCCACAGCCGGCTGGATCGCCCTCGCGGCATTGCTGCTCGCCCTCGGCCTTTCGGTGTCCGAATGGCGCCGCGCCCGCGCCGCCTGAACGGCATCCTCCGGGCCGGGCTCGTCGCGGTACTCGCGGCCGGGTGCGGCGGCGGCGGCCCGAGGCCCCTCGCCCTCGGTCTCGACGTCTGCGACCACTGCCACATGACGCTCGCGGACGCCCGGTTCGCCGGCGAACTCGTCTCCGCCAAGGGTCTCGTGCGCACCTTCGACGACGTCGGCTGCCTGGCGGCGGCCGTCGGGGCCGCCGATCCCGCGCAGATCGGCTCCCTCTGGCTGGCGGACTTCCTCGACCCGGACTCTCTGGTGGCGGTGGAGCGGATGACATTCATCCGCACCGATTCGGTCCGCACGCCGATGAGCTACGGCATCGTCGCGACCCGCTCGGGACCCGCGGCGGACAGCCTGCTCACCGCCCTTGGCGGGACCCGGCTCGTCTGGGCCGACGTCGTCGCACTCGCCTCACGCGCCGACGTCCCATGATCGTCGCGGCGGCGGCCGGGATTCTGACGGTGAGTTCCGCCGGCGGGTTCGCCACCGTCGGCGCGGCGGTGACGGCCGCCCGGGCCGGGGACACGGTGCTGGTCGAGGCCGGACGTTACCAGGAGGTCGGTCCGGTGGTGGTGAACAAGCGGCTGGTGATCCTGGGCCGCGGCGCACCGGTGGTGGCGGGCCGGGGCGACCACAGCGTCTTCGTGGTGACCGCGAGCGGCGTGGAGATCGCCGGGCTCGTCGTCGAGCATGTCGAGCCGAGCAGCGTGGAGGACCGGGCCGGCATACGGATCGAGGAGGGGACCGCCTGCCGGATCCACGACAACGAGATCCGCGACACCTTCTTCGGCATCTTCGGCGCCAAGGCCGATCGCTGCGTGGTGGCCCGCAACCGGGTCGTCGGGCGGACCGGCTCCGAGCACATCGGCGGGAACGCGATCCAGTTCTGGTCGTCGCGCGAGGTCGTGATCGAGGGCAATGTCGTCACCGGTCACCGGGACGGCATCTATCTCGAGTTCGTCACCGTCGGTCGGATCGTCGGCAACGAGAGCCGGAGCAACCTCCGGTACGGCCTCCATTTCATGTTCTCCGACAGCAGCGCCTATCGGGATAACCGGTTCGAGGCCAACGGTGCCGGTGTGGCGGTGATGTATTCGAAGGGTATCGAGATGAGCCGGAACCGGTTCCGGAATCACCGCGGACCGGCTTCGTACGGCCTTCTGCTCAAGGACATCACCGATGGCCGGGTGGCGGACAACGAGTTCGCCGACAACACCACCGGCCTCTACCTGGAGGGAACCAACCGGATCGAGTTCACCGACAACCGGTTGACCGGCAACGGCTGGGCGCTCCGGCTGCTCGCCAACTCGATCGACAACGATTTCCGGGGCAACGTGTTCGAGGCAAACGCATTCGACGTAGCGACCAACAGCCGGTCGACCGGGAGCCGGTTCGCGGGCAACTACTGGGATCGCTACCGCGGCTTCGACCTCGACCGCGACGGCCGGGGTGACATCCCGTTTCGGCCGGTTCGCCTCTTCTCGCTCGTGGTCGAGCAGAATCGCCCGGCGCTGATCCTGCTTCGGAGCGTATTCGTTGATCTCCTCGATCTGGCGGAGCGGGTTCTGCCGGTGCTCACGCCGGCGGAACTCGCCGACCCGGCGCCGTTGATGGAGGCGCCGCAATGACCGCGGCCGGCACCACTGTCGTGGCCGGCACCGGCGTCGGGGCCGGCGCCAGCCTCCAGGCCGGCATCCGGGTCGAAGGGCTGCGGAAGCGGTTCGGCCGTTTCGAAGTGCTCAAGGGCGTCGACTTCGAGGCGGCACCCGGCCGGGTGACGGCGCTGGTCGGTCCCAACGCCGCCGGCAAAAGCACGCTTATCAAGGCCATGCTCGGACTGGTCCGGCTGCGGCCGGGAGACGGCCGGATCACGGTGGCCGGTGCCGTCGTCAACGGCGATGAGGACTATCGATCCCGGATCGGCTACATGCCGCAGGCCGCCCGCTTTCCCGACCACCTCTCGCCCCGGGAGGTCCTCGGCCTGATCGGGTCGCTCCGGCCCGCGTCGACGCCGCAGGATCGTGAACTGCTCGAGCGGTTCGACCTCGCCGAGGCGTTCGACCGACCCGTCCGGACCCTCTCGGGCGGCACCCGGCAGAAACTCAACGCCGCGGTGGCGTTCCTGTTCCGGCCGGCGGTGCTGATCCTCGACGAGCCGACGGCCGGGCTCGACCCGATCGCGGCCGGGGTGTTCAAGGACAAGGTTCGCCGGGTGGCAGAGGCCGGCTGTACGGTCCTCCTGACCTCTCACATCCTGACCGAGGTCGAGGAACTCGCCCACGACATCGTCTTCCTCACCGAGGGGCGCGTGGCCTTTCGGGGAACCATTCCGGCCCTCCTGGCGCAGGCGGGCGAGACCCGGCTCGAGCCGGCGGTGGCCGCCCTGATGGAGCGAGACCGATGACGGCGCTCCGACGGGTCCTCGGCTCGCAGCTCCGGAACGTGATCCGAAGCCGGTGGATCGTCGGCTACACGGTCCTGTTGCTGGTGGCGACCGTGTTGCTCCTCCGCTTCGGCGGCAGCGGGACCCGGGCGCTCCTCAGCCTGGTCAACCTGGTCCTGCTGCTTTTGCCGCTGGTGAGCGTGGTGTTCGGTACCCTGTACGTGTACAACGCCCGTGAGTTCGTCGAACTCCTTCTCGCCCAGCCGATCGGCCGCGGGTCGATCTATCTCGGGCTCTTCGGCGGACTCAGCCTTCCGCTCATCGCGGCCCTGGTTCTTGGCGTCGGCGGCCCGCTCGCCGTACAGGCCGTGGCCGAACCGGCGATCGCCGGTCCGCTGGTGATGCTCCTCGCGATCGGGAGCCTGCTGACCCTCGTGTTCTCGGCGTTTGCCCTGGCCGTGGCGGTCTTTTTCGAGGAGCGCTCCCGCGGTTTCGGTGCCGCGCTGCTGGTGTGGCTCGCCTGTACCGTGATCTACGACGGCGTCGTGCTGCTCGTGCTGACGACGTTTCGGGATTACCCGCTCGAGCGGGCCGCCCTGGCCCTGAGCTTCCTCAACCCGGTCGACCTCGGGCGGATCGTCCTCCTGCTCACCTTCGACGTCTCCGCGCTGATGGGCGTGACCGGCACCGTCTTTGCCCGGTTCTTCGGCACCGGCGGCGGCATCCTGGCCGCCCTCGGGATGCTGGTCTTGTGCGCCGCGGTTCCGCTCGCCGTCGGCTACCGGCGCTTCCGGCGCAAGGACTTCTGAACCCGCCGGGAGCCCTTCGGCCGGTGGGTCCCTCCCCTGTTGTGTGTGAAGGCTTTTTCACCTTTCTGGTCCAAAAGTTCCTGCTGGCGCTGCCGATACCCGTAAGGGTCCCACCGACGGAGACGGCAATGGCTCGCGGCGCCCCTGTGCCGACGAACAAGGAACGGTTCTTTGGCGAAGACGAGATCATCGTCAGCAAGACGGATCTCACCGGCAAGATCACCTATGCGAACTCGGTGTTTCTCCGGATCGCCGACTATGAGGAGCGCGAGGTGATCGGGATGCCGCACAGCATGATCCGGCACCCGGATATGCCCCGGGCGGTGTTCTGGCTGCTCTGGGACACGATCCAGGCCGGCAAGGAGATCTTCGCCTACGTGAAGAACATGGCGCGGAACGGCGACCACTACTGGGTCCTGGCCCACGCCACGCCGACGTTCAATACCACCGGCAGCATCGTCGGCTACCACTCCAACCGGCGGGTGCCCGACCGGACGGCGGTGGAGGCGATCGACGGCATCTACCGGAGACTCGTCGAAGAGGAGCAGCGGCACGCCGACCGGAAGGACGCTCTCAAGGCCTCCACCGCGATGCTCACCGACGAACTCGCCAAGGCCGGGATGGCCTACGAGGAGTTCATCTGGACCCTGGCCCCGACGGCCGTCTGACACCGAGGATGCGCTGATGACGACGATGACACGGCCGGAGCCGGCCACCGCGGGAGCGGACCAGCGGGACCAGGAGATCGCCACGCTGCGCGACGAAGTTGCCCGCTACCAGAAGGCGCTGGCGGATGCGACGTACGTCTGCCAGCAGGCGGCGCAAGGAAACCTCGAACCGCGGATGCTCCACGTGCCGGCCGAACGGGACGTCGCGCAGCTGTATGACGGCATCAACCAGCTCCTCGACCTCACGGATGCGTTCGTCCGCGAGGCCGGGGCGGCGCTCCAGCATGCCAGCGAGGACAAGTTCTTCCGCCTGGTGTTGCTCCGCGGCCTCCGCGGCTCGTTCAAGTGGGGTGCGGGGCTGATCAACGACGCGATCGGCAAGATGGAACTCAAGACCCGCCAGATCGACGACGCCCGACAGAGTCGGCTGATGCTGGCCGACGACTTCGAGCGGGTCATCAAGGAAATGGTCGAGAACGTCGCCGCGGCCGCGACCGAGACCCGGTCGACCGCCGAGACGCTGGCGCGCTCGGCGCAGGTCACGATGGAGCAGTCGAACGCCGCGTCGAACAACTCCGCCAACGCCTCGACCAGCATGGCGACGGTAGCTTCGGCGACCGAGGAGGTGGCGAGCACCGTCACCGAGATCGACCGCCAGGTGCGCGACGCGTCGTCGATTTCGCAGGCCGCCGTCATCGAAGCCGACAAGACGAACGGCACGGTCAACGGCCTGAGCGAAGCGAGTCGCGACATCGCCCGGGTGGTGAACCTGATCAACCAGGTCGCGAGCCAGACCCGGCTCCTCGCGCTCAATGCGACGATCGAGGCGGCTCGGGTGGGCGAGGCCGGGAAGGGTTTCGCGGTCGTGGCGTCCGAGGTCAAGAATCTGGCGAGCCAGACGGCGGATGCCACCAAGGAGATCGAGCAGAAGGTCGGCGCCATTCAGGTCGCCACCCAGAATGCGGTCGGCGCCATCACCTCGGTGGCCGGCACCATCCGCCAGATGAACGAGATCTCGAACAACGTGGCTCATGCCGTCGGCGAGCAGAAGATGGCCACGACCGAGATCAGCCGAAGCATCCAGCAGGCCGCCCGCGACACCAACGGCGTCAGCGACAGCATTCAGCAGGTCACCTCGGCGTCGCAGGAAACGAGCACCGCCGCGGGCCAGCTGGTCGAGGCGTCGGACGAGCTGTCCCGGCTCGCGGAGCGGCTCCGGTCGGTGGCGGATGAGTTCGTGGGGGAGATCCGGCGGCCCTGACCGGAGGGCTCAGTTCGGGGCGTGGGTTCCGGTGGCGCCGTAGTCGCGGCTCGCCCCGAACGCCTGGCTTTCGAGCGGGAAGGGCCGGGTGTTGTCGATGCCCGCCACGGTCTGCCGGATCGACCCCGGGAACGAGTCCGGGCGGGCCCGCCGGCCGAAGGGGTCGCTGAACCAGACCGACGGCCCGTCCGGGTTGGTGATCGCCGTCTGGTTAAAGTAGGTCTCGCGGTGGACCCCGTTGAAGCCCGACAGCGGGTCGTCGAAGCGCAGCTCGAGTTGTCCCGCCGAGGTACTCCAGTCGCAGATCCCGCCCCGCGCGCGCCGGTCGCCTGACAGCACCAGATAGCACGCGTCCAACGTCCGGGCCAGCGAGCCGGCCTCGGCCGGATCGAAGTAGCGGCTGGGGGAGAACACCGCGAAGTGGGGGTCCCAGTACGCGAGCTGGCGGCCGGACTCCGTGATGAGGTAGTTCGCGGTGATCCAGTCCTCGTAGAGCCCGCGGCTGTAATCCGACCAGGCGCCGTCCGGCACCAGCACGAACTGGTCGACGCAACTGCGGTCCGGAATGAACCGGACGCCGCCTCCGGCCGGGGAACCGGCGGGTACCGGCGCTCCGGCGGCGATCACGGTCTGCTTGTCGCAGCTGCGGACGAATTCGCCCGGCCGGCCGATCGCGCTCATCAGCGTCGCGTGGAGTTCGGTCCCGTCGGTACAGCGGACGTGATAGGCGAGCTCGTGCAGGTTGTTGGTGAACGCGTCGGCGGAATGAGTGCCCTGGTGGATCTTGATCAGGAAGTCGCACCGGACGCCGAGGTCGACGCGGCTCCCGCCCGCCGACCGCTGCAGCATGACGCCGTTCTCCCATTCGATCTTGTGGCCGACGTGGTCCTCGTGCCGGGTGAGACCGGCTTCGGTCTCGGCAAGGATCTCGTTGGCGAAGCCGAACGGCACCGATCCGACCGCTGCCGCGAGGGCGGAGCCGGCGGGGTTTCGCCCGTGCTCGTGGCCGAAACTGCATCCCGAGGGATCGACCGGCGGATGCCAGGTGGGATACCGTTTGCCGTCCGGGCCGATCACGGAGTAACGGTCGTGCAGGTCTTTCGGGCATTCGCCCGGCCGGGTCGGGGTCCAGAGCCCGTACGAGTGGGCCGGGACCGCCGCGGCGTCGGGGTCGTTCGGACCCGGGCCTGACGGTTCGTCCGGCGCCCGGCACGCCAGTGCCGCGACCGCCGCGAGGACCACGGTGGCAGCGACGAGCGGACGGGTGAGGGGGGCCGGCATCCCGCCCACGTTAGGAACCGGCGCCCGCCCCCGCAATTCGGAGAATCACGACAGTGTCCGGGAGCTGGTCGGCCGCCCGGTTCCAAATGCTTTGACCCGCGGCAGGGCGCCTGCAAGAAACGACACGATGCCCGCCAGGGCTGCCGCCAGGCCGCCGGCGCGCAGCCCGGGCGCCAGAGGAGCCAGCGCGGTCGCGAGGAGCCCGCCGTTGAGCATCGCGAAGGCCAGCCAGGGAAACAGGGCCGGGCCCCGCGCCTCGCCCGCGGCGTGCTTCGGCAGGATCCAGTGGGCCACACCGATGGTCAGCTGGGCCAGCCATCCGATCAGGGCAATCGCGGCGTGCGTCGAGAGCAAACGAGGCGGCGGCAACGGCCCGCCTGCCTTGGCCACGAGGAACCATGCGCCGAGCCCGGAGGCGACGACCAGGTGCAGCAGCGCGGCGCGGATGAGCCAGACCGATGCGCGGGGCATCAGGTCCGCACCTCGACCCGGGGCCACGTGTTGACGACGAACGCCGCCACGGCCACGACCTGAAGCACCGCCGACGCGATCAGCCACGCCGGTGCCGGGCGACCGGTCGCCGCAGCGGGTTCGCCGATGGCCCGGCACACGATCCCGGCGTTGAGCGCCGCATATCCGACCCAGCCGAGCCACTCCCGGCCCCGAGGGCGGTCGGCGGAAAACCGGGGGAACAGCCAGAAGGCCACGCCGAAAACCATCTGGGTGAGCCAGCCGACCGTAATGAGATGGATGACCAGCGGATCGAGCATGCCGGCGCCGGCGAGAGACCGAACCACAGCCAGCACCATGCCGGCCAACAGCGCCAGCATCGCCGTGCGGACGTGCCAGCGACTCAGGGTCGGCACGTCAGCCGCGGGCCCTGAAGATGAAGTAGGCGGCACCCAGGAGGCAGAGGCCCGCCCAGAGGTAGTCGAGCCGCAGGGGCTGGCGCATGTACCAGACCGAGAACGGCACGAACACGCCAAGGGTGACGATTTCCTGGAGGATCTTGAGCTGGCCGAGGGTCATGGTTCCGTACCCGATCCGGTTGGCCGGCACCTGAATCAGGTATTCGAACAGGGCCACGCCCCAGCTCGCCAGCGCCGCGAGCCACCAGGGCCGGCTCGCGAGATTCCGGAGATGGGCGTACCACGCGAACGTCATGAAGATGTTGGAGAGGACGAGCAACCCGGTGGTCCGGACAACGATGGCGAGGTTCATGGCGTCAGAGAGTCGAGGGCCCGGGCGAACCGCTGGAAGATGGTGGCGACCGGTTCGATCCGGTCGATCGTCTCGACGCTCATGCCGGCCTGCCAGATGGCCGCGTCCGGATTCCGGGCGGCGCGGCCCACGGCGGTCTTGCGGAGGTCCCGGAGCGACTTGAGCGCGTACCAGGTGCGGATCCACTTCTTGGTCCGGCGGCCCTTGAACAGCCTCCGGGCGATCGGCCCGATCGAGGTCCCGATGCGTTCGATGTACGGAGTTCGGATGACCGCGACGGGCACACCGCTCAACCGTTCGGTGTGGACGATGTCCGCCTCATGAGCCCGGACGATGGCCTGCTTGTACTCCTCGCTCGCCGTGCACTCGGGCGTGGCGATGAGCCGGGTGCCGAGCTGGACGCCCGCGTAGCCGAGGCGGATCACCTCGGCGAACTCCCGTTCGTTGCCGATTCCGCCGGCGCAGACCACCGGGAGGCCCAGACCGCCCAACTCGTCGAGCAGTTCCGCCGGGGTCCGACTGCCGGAGTGGCCGCCGGCGCGACGATTGACTGCAATCAGGCCGTGGACGCCTCCATCGCGGCCCTTCTCGGCCCACTTCCGCTCGGTCACGTCGTGATAGACGATCCCGCCGACTGCTGCGACCGTATCGACGACCCACCGCGGGTTCCCGAGCGAGGTCACGAAGAACCGGACGCCTTCCTCGAGGGCGGTGTTGACCCAGCGCACCATCCGCTCGTGGTAGGCCCGGGAGGATGCCTCGATGAGGGCGTTCAGGCCGATCGGCCTGGACGTCAAGCGGCGGATCTCGCGCAGGCCTTCCCGGAACTCCCGCCGGTGAACGAAGGTGAGCGAAATCGGCTGAACGATGCCGATGCCGCCGGCCTCGGAGACGGCGGCCACCAGTTCCGGGTTGCTGCACGGATACATCGCGCCGCCGATGATGGGCAGCGCGATGCCGGCATGTTCGGTGAGGGCGGTGGCGCGCGTCATGGTCGGGTGTCGGGGATCGCTGGGTGGAGGGCCGTCCTCCAAGGTAGCCGGGGTGGGCCGGGTTGCCGGGGCCCCGGGGGGTCTGTAGCCTCCAGCGCCCGGGATTCGTACGGAAACGGACCATGACCGCGCTCGAGCGACAACTGGCGGACGCCCTCGGCGCCGAGTACCGGATCGACCGGGAGCTCGGCGGCGGCGGCATGTCGCGGGTGTTCCTCGCGACCGACGTCAAGCTCGACCGCCCGGTGGTGGTCAAGGTGCACCCGCACGGCGCCCACGGCGTGTCGGGCGACCGGTTCCGCCGGGAGATCCAGGTGGCCGCCCAGCTGCAGCATCCCAACCTGGTGCCGGTCCTCGACGCCGGGGACGCGGACGGCCTGCTCTACTTCGTGATGCCGTACGTCCCGGGCGAATCCCTCCGGACGCTGCTCGACCGCGAGGGAGCGCAGCCGCCGGCCCGGGCCCGGGTGGTCCTGCGGGACGTGGCCCGGGCACTCGCCTTTGCCCACGAACACGGGATCGTTCATCGCGACATCAAGCCGGACAACGTCCTCCTCGCCGGCGATGCCGCGATGGTGACCGACTTCGGCGTGGCCAAGGCCCTGTCGTCCGCGCGCGTGGCGGATACCAACCTGACCGGCGTCGGCATGTCCCTCGGCACGCCGTCCTACATCGCACCCGAGCAGGCGGCGGGCGACGACGCGGTGGATCACCGGGCCGACCTCTACGCCTGGGGCTGTGTCGCCTACGAAATGCTGAGCGGCTCGCCGCCGTTCACCGGCAAGACGGCCCAGCAACTCATCGTGGCGCATCTCACCGAGCCGCCCGCACCGCTCGGGCCGCGCTGTCCCGATGCGCCCCGCCGGCTGGTCGAGTTGGTGATGCAGTGTCTCGAGAAGGATCCGACCAAGCGTCCCGTGGCCGCGCAGGAACTGGTCACGGTGCTCGAGGGGGCGGACGATGCTGGCGATCCGCCCTCGCCGTCACGGCGGTGGGTCGGCGCCCTCGCGGCGGTTGCCGTCCTGGCCCTCGCCGCCGTGTTCCTGCTGCGGCGGCCCGGTCCGCCCGCCGCCGCGGCGCCGGCCGACGGTGCGACGGTCGCGGTGCTGCCGCTCACCGCCATTGGCGGCTCCGAAGATGAGTACTTCGCCGACGGAATGACCGAGGAACTGATCACGGCGCTGAGCCGGGTGCCGGGCCTCCGGGTGGCGTCGCGGACCTCGGTCTTCGCGCTCCGGGGGCGGAACGATCTCGACGTCCGGGACATCGCCCGCCGGCTGGCGGTGTCGACCGTCCTCGAAGGATCGGTCCGGCGTCTCGGTGGCCAGCTCCGCCTGAGCGCCCAGCTCACCAGCGCGGCCGACGGGCTGACGCTGTGGTCGGAGACCTATCAGCGCGAGGTGTCGGATCTGTTCCAGGTGCAGGACGATCTCGCCCGGGCGATTGCGGGCGCGCTCGAGCGCCAGCTGGAACCGCGGTCGGCCGGTTTCCGGGGCACCGCCGATCTCGAGGCGTACGATCTCTATCTCAAGGCCCGGCACCGGTGGCGCCAGCGTGGCGAGCCGGCGCTCGTGGAGGCGGTGTCGCTCTTCCGCCAGGCGATCGCGCGCGACTCGAACTTCGCCCGGGCCTGGGCCGGGCTGGGCGATGCGCTGAGCCTGTTGCCGCTCTACGGCGCCACCCCGCTCGACTCGGTCCTCGGCCCCGCCCGAGAGGCGGCCCGGCGGGCGGTCGGTCTCGACTCCAGCCTGGCGGCAGCTCACGCCACGCTCGGCAACCTGGCGAAGAACGCGGGCCAATGGACCGAGGCCCGGGCCGCGCTGGCGCGGGCCATCTCCCTCGACTCGACGGACGCCACCGCGCTGCAGTGGCTCGGCGAGGTCGAGTATCTCACCGGCAACCTGCCGGCGGCCGTAACGGCGCTGCAACGTTCCGCGGCCGCCGATTCCAGCTCGGCGATCGCCGTGGCGCAACTCGGTCACGTGCTGGGGCTGATGGGGGACTCGCTCGGGGGCCGTGCGGCGATCGAACGCGCCCGGCGGATCGCGCCCAACCTCGGCGCCGTCTACCTGTTCGCCGGATCGGTCGCGTTGAGCGGCGGGCATCCGGAGGAGGCGGCGCGGCACTTCGCCCGGGCCGCGGAGTTGTCGCCCGGCTTCACGGCGGCGGCCGGGCTCCAGTGCTACTCGCTCACCGCGGCGCGGGCCCCGGATGCCGCGTCGTTCTGCCGGGCGATCCCGGTGGGGCCCGGCGCCTCGCCCACGGTGGTGGCCCTCGTTGCGGTGGCTCGGGGTGATCGTCCCGCCGCACTCGCGGCGCTCGGCCACGCGGTCGACCGGCACGAGCCGTTTCTCTACGCGTCCTCGCTCAACCCGGAGTGGTGGCGGTCGCTGCGGGCCGACCCGCAGTTTCGTGAGCTTGCCCGGCGAATGGGTGTGGCGGTGCCGGCGGCCTGATCAGCGGGCCAGACGCCAGATCGTGAACACGCGGCAAACGACCTCGCCGCTCGCATCGCTGATGGTCGTCTCGACCCGGGTATCCACGGGTACGCCGGCCACCTCGGGAACGGTGACCCGGGCCTCCGCCGTCAGCGTGCCACGCGCCTTCTTGAGATACTCGGCGCCCATCTCGGTCACGATCCCGCGGACGCCGTCCGGCAGCGCCATCGTCATGGCCAGACCGCTGGTCATTTCGCCGAGGTTGACCAGCGCCACCGCATGGACCGACCGAAGGTGGTTCCGGACGCCCCGCCGGTCGCGGAGCACCGTGCGGCAATAGCCGGGTTCGAGCCGCTCGATCCGGGCGCCGATCGTGGCACTGTACGGAACGAACCAGCCGAAGAGCCGCGAGAACAGCCAGCGGCCGGCGGACGATCCGCCGAACCGGTGCCACAGGGCGCCGAGGGAACTGCCGGGGGATGCCATGGCGAGAACATAGCCGCCGCCGACCGGTGACGTGAGCAACCCTCGGCCCCGGCCCGCGGCGGGATCCAGCCGGTCCCGGCCCAGTATGAAGAGTTGCTCATGGCGCTCATCCCCTTGGCCGTCCAAGCCGATACTCGAAGCAGACCAAACGGCGGGGTTCCATGGGCCGGCTCGAGATCAAGCCCACGGGTCGGGAGCGGTTCTTTGACGAGGACGAGATCATCGTCAGCAAGACGGATCTCACCGGCAAGATCACGTACGCGAACCGGGTCTTCCAGAAAGTGGCGCAGTACACCGAGGAAGAACTGCTCGGTCAGCCCCACAGCCTGATTCGCCATCCCGACATGCCCCGGGCGGTCTTCGCGTACCTGTGGCAGACCATTGCAGCGGGGCAGGAAGTTTTCGCCTACGTCAAGAACCTGGCGCGTAGCGGCGATCACTACTGGGTGCTGGCGCACGTCACGCCGACCTACTCGGTGACCGGCCAGATCATTTCCTATCACTCGTCGCGCCGGGTCCCGGCCCGGAACGCGGTGACGACGGCCGAGGGGATCTACGCCGCGTTGCTGGCGGAGGAGGCGAAATATCCGGACCGGCGGGAAGGGCTCGAGGCGTCACTCGCGCTCCTCGGCCGGACGCTGCAGGACGCCGGCATGAGCTACGACCGGCTCGTCTGGACGCTCGACCCGACCGCCGTTACCTGATCCGAGGCGGCGCCGGCGCCGCCCCCCCAGCCGATTCCCGAGGGGGCCGAGCATTCGGCCCTTCCCCGTCGCCGACGGGTCCCCTACAATCCTCCTGACCGCCAGGGGCATCCGGTGCTGCCGGATTGAGAAGCACCCTTGGAACCTGACCCGGTTGACACCGGCGGAGGGAGTGCGGCGCCGCTTCGAGCGCTTCCTCGCCCCGCCCCTCGCAGGAGCGCGCCATGGCCACACCCACGACCACCGAACCGATCGCCGACTACGGCGACGCCTTCCCCAATTCGCGCCGGGTGCTCGTGGACGGACCCCAGGGAATTCGGGTGCCGATGCGGGAGATCCGCCTCGCGGGCGCGGAGCCGCCGCTTCGGGTCTACGACACCAGCGGGCCGCGGGGATTCCCGGTCGAAGTCGGTCTGCCGCCGATCCGGGCACCGTGGATCGCGGCGCGCGCCGTGGCCGAAGTGCCGGACCGCGATCAGGTTCTCGGGCTTCCGATGCCGGCCGGTCTCCGCCGCCCGGTGCTGCGCGGCACGGGCGCCGTGACCCAGATGCATTACGCCCGCCGCGGCGAGATCACCCCCGAGATGGAGTTCATCGCGCTCCGGGAGGGAATGAAGGCCGAGTTCGTCCGGGCCGAGGTGGCTCGCGGCCGGGCGATCATTCCGGCCAACATCAACCATCCCGAGCTCGAACCGATGATCATCGGCCGGGCCTTCCACGTGAAGATCAACGCCAACATCGGCAACTCGGCCGTGAAGAGCTCGATCGAGGACGAGGTCGAGAAGCTCCGCTGGTCCACGCTCTGGGGCGCGGACACGGTGATGGATCTCTCGACGGGCAAGGACATTCACGAGACCCGGCAGTGGATCCTCAGGAACTCGCCGGTGCCGATCGGGACGGTGCCGATCTACCAGGCCCTCGAGAAGGTGGGCGGGATTCCCGAGGACCTGACCTGGGAGATCTACCGGGACACCCTGATCGAACAGGCCGAGCAGGGAGTGGACTATTTCACCGTGCACGCCGGCGTGCTGCTGCGCTACATCCCGCTCACGGCCGAGCGAGTGACGGGCATCGTGTCGCGGGGTGGCTCCATCATGGCCAAGTGGTGCCTGGCGCACCATCAGGAAAGTTTCCTCTATACCCGGTTCCGCGAGATCTGCGAGATCATGGCGGCGTACGACGTCTCGTTCTCGCTCGGCGACGGGCTCCGGCCCGGCAGCATCGCCGATGCGAACGACGCGGCCCAGTTCGCCGAGCTCGAGACGCAGGGTGAGTTGACCCGGATCGCGTGGGAGCACGACGTTCAGGTGATGAACGAGGGCCCCGGTCACGTCCCGATGCACCTGATCAAGGAGAACATGGAGAAGCAGCTGGCCTGGTGCGACGAGGCGCCGTTCTACACCCTCGGGCCGCTCACGACCGACATCGCGCCGGGCTACGACCACATCACCAGCGCCATCGGGGCGGCGATGATCGGGTGGTACGGCACCGCGATGCTCTGCTACGTCACGCCCAAGGAGCACCTCGGCCTGCCGAACCGCGACGACGTGAAGGCCGGCGTGATCGCCTACAAGATCGCCGCGCACGCCGCGGACCTGGCGAAGGGCCACCCGCGGGCCCGGGTACGCGATGACGCGCTCTCGAAGGCCCGGTTCGAGTTCCGCTGGGAGGACCAGTTCAATCTGGCGCTCGATCCGGTGACCGCCCGGGCCTTCCACGACGAGACGCTGCCGGCCGAGGGTGCCAAGCTGGCCCACTTCTGCTCGATGTGCGGGCCGAAGTTCTGCTCGATGCGGATCACCCAGGATCTCCGGGCCGAGGCGCGGGCCCAGGCCGAGGGGATGAAGCAGAAGGCGGACGAGTTCCGGGAAGCCGGCGGCGAGATCTATCTTCGCCGGAACGAGCGTTAGGCAGCTCCGATGGCGATCCTCGGCTACGCCCTGGCGACGCTGATCGGCCTGTCGCTCGGCCTCCTCGGGGGCGGCGGGTCGATTCTCGCGGTGCCGGTGCTCGTCTATGTGCTGGGCTTCGGAATGAAGCAGGCCGTGCCGATGAGCCTCGCCGTCGTGGGGATCACCAGCGCGTTCGGGGTGCTGAGCCACCACCGCAACGCCAACATCCGGTGGTCCGCCGCCGCGGCCTTCGGGCCCGCGGCGATCGTCGGGGCGTTCGCGGGGGCCCGGCTCGCCGGACTGGTGACGAGCCGGATGCAGCTCACGATCTTCGCCGTGCTGATGCTGGCGGCCGCGATCTCGATGTACACCGGGCCGGCGCTGTGGATGCCCTCCGGCGATCAGGCGACCGCCCGGCGTCCCTGGCCGGTCGTGGCCCTGATCGGCGGGCTGGTGGGCATGCTCACCGGGCTCGTCGGCGTGGGGGGCGGCTTTCTCTACGTGCCCTCGCTCGTGCTGCTCGCGGGCCTTCCGATGAAGCAGGCCGTCGGCACCAGCCTCGTGCTCATCATCATGAGCTGCATTGCCGGCTTCATCAGTTATCTCGGGGTCGAGACGATCGACTGGCAGGCCACCGGCCTCTTCGCCGCGCTGGCCATCGTCGGAGTTCTGGTCGGGAGCCGGCTGGTGAACCGGGTGTCGCAAGCCGGGCTCCGGAAGGCGTTCGCGGGTTTCCTGCTGGTGATGGGCATTCTCGTTCTTCTCAAACCGCGCTGAGAGCGTCGCGATGTATTTCAAGCGTTTCTACGACGAGCCGCTGGCGCAGGCCAGCTATCTGATCGCCTGCCAGGCGGCCGGTACCGCGATCGTGATCGATCCGGCGCGGGTGATTGCGCCGTACCTCGAAACGGCCGCGCAGGAGGGGTTCCGGATCGTCGCCGTAACCGAGACCCACATCCACGCCGACTTCGTCTCCGGGCTCCGGGAACTGGTGGCCGCGACCGGCGCCACCGGCTACCTGAGCGCCGCCGGACCGCCCGAGTGGCAGTACGGCTTCGGCAAGGACGCCGGCATGCGGCTCCTGGCCGACCGGGAGTCGATCCAGCTCGGGAAAATCGTCATCACGGCAGTCCACACGCCCGGTCACACGCCCGAGCACCTGAGTTTCCTGGTGACCGACGGCGCCGCGGCGGACGAACCGATGGGCCTCTGCTCGGGCGACTTCGTTTTCGTCGGCGACGTCGGGCGGCCGGACCTGCTCGAGAAGGCGGCGCACGTCGCCAACACCGCCGAGGCCGGCGCGCGGCAGCTCTATCGCTCGCTGGGATGGTTCCGGAATCTGCCCGATCACCTTCAGGTCTGGCCCGGACATGGCGCCGGCTCGGCCTGTGGCAAGGGCCTGGGCGCAATGCCTCAGTCCACCGTCGGGTACGAGCGGCGGTTCAACTGGGCGTTCGGGCCGGAGACGGAGGACGAATTCGTCCGGATGGTGCTGGCCGGCCAGCCGGAGCCGCCCCGGTACTTCGGCCGGATGAAGCAGGTCAATCGCGACGGGCCGCCGGTCCTCGGCCGGCTGCCGGAACCGGGCCGGCTCGCGGAGGGCGAGCTGCTCGAATTGCTCGCTGCGAGTGCCACGGTCGTCGATGCCAGGCCGGCGGCGCAATTCGCGGCCGGGCATTTGCCCGGGTCGATCAGCATTCCGCTCAATCGGAGCTTCACCACCTACGCCGGATCGCTGTTGCCGTACGACCGGCCGCTCCATTTCATCCTGGAGGATGCCTCGCCCGCCGCCGTCTCGGCGCTGGTGCGCGGCCTGGTCTCGATCGGGTTCGACCGGATCGCCGGGGTAGCCGACGGGCTGGCCCTTCGCCACGCCGGACGGCCGCTCGAACCGCTGCGAGAGCTGTCGGTGGCCGACTACGCGGGCGGGCAGCCGGCCGGGGCGGTGGTGGTCGACGTCCGGAATCGATCGGAATGGGACGACGGCCACCTTCCTGGTGCCGTGCTGATTCCGCTGCCGGAGCTCCCGGAGCGGCTCGGCGAAATCCCCCGGGACCGGGAAGTCGTGTTCCAGTGCCAGACGGGCGGCCGGTCGGCCATCGCGGCCAGCGTGCTCCAGGCCGGGGGCCACCGGAAGGTGGTCAACCTCACGGGCGGCTACGCGGCGTGGGTCGGCCAAGGTGGCGCCATCGAACGCTGAGCCCCAGGGGCGGTCCGGCCGACCGCCTCCCCCATCAACTTTCCTGACCGATGCCCCAAAGGTCGCGAGTCATTTCGGCAGACGACCGCACCGACCGTTGGCCACGACCACAACCCCCTCTGCCATTTCGACCAGAATCCTCGGGCATGCCGGATGCCGTGGTGGTTGGCGGCAGCCCGTCGGGCGACGGGCCAACCATCACGACATCAACTTTAGCGGAGGTTCGACCATGTTGGTTCGGTGGACTCGCCCCGCTCCGGCGGGCAACCAGTGGCGGGAAATCAATCGGGTGCTGGACGAGACCTTCGGTCTGGGCGGTGGGACGGACGGCTGGTTCGACCGGGCCTGGACGCCGGCGGTGGATGTGACCGAGGATGCCAAGTCCTATCAAATCGCTCTCGAGATTCCGGGGGTGCGCCCGGCGGACGTCAAGATCAGCCTCGACGGCAACCGGCTGATCGTGCAGGGCGACAAGAAGCATGAGGCGGAAGAGCGGAACGACCGGCTCCACCGCTTCGAGCGGCGCTACGGCAGTTTTTCGCGGACGTTCACCCTGCCGGACACCGTGAATGGCGAGGCGATCGAGGCGCGGGCCCAGGACGGCGTCCTGGTCCTGGTGGTACCGAAGACAGAGAAGGCGCAGCCGCGGTCGATTCCGGTCGTGTCGGCCTGACGCGGCTCGGATGACATGCGGGGCGGTCGGGTGGAGCCACCCGGCCGCCCCGTCGTGTTTTCGGGCGGGACCATCAGAAGAGCCAGCGGACGACCCGAAACCCCCATTCGAGTATGGCCAGGCCAACCGGAAGCAGGGTCAGGCCGACCGAGAAGATCAGCCCTTGCCGGAAGAGGACCGGGCCGACGGCCGGCGGATCCTCCCGCCACCATGCGTTGAAGACCAGCTCGCTCACCCAGCCCGCGGTGTAGAAGAGGTTCGCCATGATGGCGTAGACCAGGACGGCGGCGGGCGGAAAGAGGAAGGTCCTCGGAAAGGGCGGAACCAGGCCCAGGGCGGAGATCACGGCCAAGGTGACGAGGCCGGTGCCGCCGACCACCAGGTTGTACCGGAGCCGCCGGCGTTCCCACCAGCCGATGACGGCCACCGGCTGCCGCGACCGAACGGCCGGGGGGTACAGCAGACGAACCAGAGCCGACACTTTCGTCCTCGCACGCTCGACTCCGGCAACGATGACACCGCCCTCGACGAATGTCAAGTACTTTGCAATGTAAAGTAACCTTGGCCTCTGGACGCTCGCCGGGATGGCGGTGATTGTTCCCGAGTCCCCGAGCCAGCGAGCGTCCCGTGTCCTTGACCCGCCGGTCGTTTCTTCGCGGTGTGGGCGGCAGCCTGGCCGCCGTGCCTCTGGTGTCGGGCCGCGGGTTCGAGGCGGCCTGGGGCCGGCGTCCCGCCACACTGCCCGCCGGGGACCTCATCCGGATCGACAGCAACGAGAATCCGAATGGGCCTGCGCCGGCCACCCTGGCCGCGATTCGCGACGCCCTGGCCGAGGCCGGCCGCTATCCCCGGCGGATCGAGCCGGCGCTGGTCGAAGCGATCGCCGGCGCCCACGGGGTCTCGGCGGCCAACATCCTCCTCGGCGCGGGTTCGACCGAGCATCTCCGTTTTGCGGTCGACGTCTTCGCCGCCCGGGACGCCGGCCTGCTCACGGCGGCGCCTTCGTTCGAGGTGCCGGCCAGCCAGGCCGACTTGCGCGGATTCCCCGTCGTCCGGGTGCCCGTGGACCGCCGCCTCGGGCTCGATCTCGACGCGATGCTCGACCGGGCCCCCGGCGCCGGCCTCGTCTACTTCTGCAATCCGAACAACCCGACCGGCACCGTGCATGGCCGCCGCGACGCCGAAGCATTCGTTCGGCGGCTCCTGGCGCGGGCGCCACAGGCCACGGTGCTGGTGGACGAGGCCTATTTCGAATACGTGGACGACCCGGACTACGGCACTCTCATTCCGCTCGCGATGACGGAACCGCGGGTCGTCGTGCTTCGAACGATGAGCAAGGTCCACGGCATGGCGGGGCTTCGGGTCGGCTACGCGGTCGCGGCGGCCGGCACCATCGCTCGCCTCGAGCCTCATCGGGTTCCTCAGGGCGTCAACGTCCTCGGCGCCGCCGGCGCGATCGCCGCTCTGGCCGACGCTGAAGCGGTCGAACGGGAACGGCGCCGCAATCGCGAGGTGCGGGCCTACACCCGCCGCTATTTCGAAAAACGGGGATTCACCGTCGCGCACTCGGCCACGAACTTTCTGATGGTGGCCATCGATCGCCGTACCGAGGAATTTGCCGCCGCGTGCGCGTCCCGCGGTGTGGCGGTCGGCCGGGTTTTTCCGCCGCTCGTCAGCCATGCCCGGATCAGCATCGGCACCATGGAGGAGATGCGGCGGGCCACGACGGTGTTCGACGAAGTGTTCACGGCGCGGGCCGGATCGCGATGATCGGCGTCATCGGCGGGAGTGGGGTCTACTCGCTGGACGGGCTCGAGGGAGCCGCGTGGCGGACCGTGCCGACGCCGTGGGGCGAGCCGTCGGACCAGATCCTGACCGGCACCCTGGCCGGCCAGGCGGCCGCGTTCCTGCCGCGTCACGGCCGGGGCCATCGGATTCCGCCCTCCGATCTCAACTTCCGCGCGAACATCGCCGCGCTCAAGAGTCTTGGCGTGACCGACGTGATCTCGCTGAGTGCGGTCGGTTCGCTCCGCGAGGACCTCGCGCCCGGCACCTTCGTGATCGTGGACCAGTTCGTCGACCGGACCTTCGCGCGGGTGAAGACGTTCTTCGGGCCCGGACTCGTGGCGCACGTGTCGATGGCCGCACCGGTCTGTCGGCGGGTCGGTGACGTGCTCGAGCGGGTCGGGCGGGAGGCGGGCCTGCCCGTCGTCCGGGGCGGCAGCTACCTGGCCATGGAGGGGCCGCAGTTTTCCTCCCGGGCGGAATCGGAACTGTATCGCTCCTGGGGCCAGAGCGTGGTCGGGATGACCAACATGCCGGAGGCCAAGCTCGCCCGGGAAGCGGAGCTCTGCTATGCGACGGTGGCGATGGTGACGGACTACGACTGCTGGCACCCCGACCATGGCCATGTCACGGTGGACGAGGTCGTCCGCGTCGTGCACGCGAACGCCGACGCGGCCCGGCGGCTCGTGGCCGCGGCGATTCCGGCACTCGGCCGCCGGTCCGCAACCTGCCCTGCGGGCTGCGACCGGGCGCTCGACGCGGCGATCATGACCGCCCCGGCTGCTCGCGACCCCGCCGTGGTCGAACGGCTCCGTCCGGTGGCGGGACGCGTCCTGTGACCGACCTCAAGGCGCTGATTCGTTCGATTCCCGACTATCCCAAGCCGGGCATCCTGTTCCGCGACATCACGACCCTTCTCGGTGACCCCGCCGGCTACTCCGAAATGATCCGCCGGTTTGCGGACCGGTACCGGGATCAGCGAATCGACAAGGTCGCGGGCATCGAGGCCCGCGGCTTCATTCTCGGCGGTGCCATCGCGGAACGCCTGGGCAGCGGCTTCGTGCCGATCCGCAAACGCGGGAAGCTGCCGGCGGCTACCGTGGGCCACGATTACGAGCTCGAGTACGGCACCGACCGGGTCGAGGTCCACGTCGATGCGCTCGAGTCCGGCCACCGAGTGCTGCTGGTGGACGATCTCATCGCGACCGGCGGTACCGCGCTCGCCGGGTTCCGGCTGCTGCGGTCCCTCGGCGCGGAGGTCGTCGAAGCCTGCTTCGCGATCGACCTGCCCGACCTGGGCGGCCGGCGCAAGCTCGAGGACGCGGGCTGCGCGAGTTTCTGCCTCATGGAGTTCGACGGCCACTGATGCGAGTCGGTGATCGCTGGTACCGGACGATCTGGCTGGCCGACGACGGGTGGACCGTGGCGGTCATCGACCAGACCGCGTTGCCGGCTCGGTTCGAGATCGCCCGGCTGGCAACCCTGGAGGAGGCCGCTCGCGCGATCGAACGAATGCAGGTGCGCGGCGCCCCCCTGATCGGGGTGACTGCCGCGTACGGGGTGGCGCTCGCGATGCGCGAGGAGGCCGGCGATGCGGCCCTCGACGCGGCCGTGACCCGCCTGCTCGCCACCCGGCCTACGGCCGTCAACCTGCGCTGGGCCCTCGATCGCGTCCGCCGCGAAGTCGCCGCCGTGGCACCGGCCGACCGGGCGGCGCTTGCCTACCGGTTCGCCGCCGACCTCGCCGACGAGGACGTCTCGGTCTGCCAGCGGATCGGCGACCACGGTCTCACGCTGATCCGGGCGTGCTGGGAGGCCGGCGGCCGGGCCCGGCCGGTCCGGATCCTGACCCACTGCAACGCCGGCTGGCTGGCCACGGTGGATTGGGGCACCGCGCTCGCGCCGATCTACCGAGCCGTGGACGAGGGCATTCCCGTGCACGTGTGGGTCGACGAAACCCGGCCCCGCAACCAGGGCCTCCTCACCGCCTGGGAGCTCGGCCGCCACGGTGTCGATCACACCGTGGTCGTGGACAACGCGGGCGGGCTGCTGATGCGCCGGGGCGAGATCGATCTCTGCCTCGTCGGAACCGACCGGACCACCCGCAACGGCGACGTGGCCAACAAGATCGGTACCTACCTCAAGGCGCTGGCCGCGCACGACAACGACGTGCCGTTCTACGTCGCGGCCCCGGCCTCGAGCATCGACTGGACGCTGGCGACCGGCGCCGAGATCCCGATCGAGGAACGCGGCGGCGGGGAGCTGGGTCATCCGGACGCGATTCCGGTCGCCAATCCGGCGTTCGACGTGACGCCGGCCCGGCTGGTGACCGGCTATCTCACCGAACGGGGATTCGCCGCCAATGCCGGCGGCGGTCTCCGGCTCCTGTTCCCGGAGCGGTTCGAGTGATCCACCGCGCCGAACGTGACGCCGTCCTCGACGCGGCCCGGCGGGCGGTCGCCCTGGGGCTGACGCATGGGACCTCGGGCAACGTGAGCCGGCGGGCCGGGGACGGGTTCGTGGTGACCCCCACGGGGCTCGCGGTCGAGACGTTGGTGCGGGACGACATCGTGGCGCTGTCGCTCGAGGGCGTGCCGCTGCCCGGGGAGATTCGGGCGCCATCGAGCGAATGGCCGATGCACGCCGCGATCTACCGGGCTCGCCCCGACCTGCAGAGCATCGTGCACGGCCACTCGCCCGCCGCCACAGCGGTCGCATGTCTCGGCCGGGACATTCCGCCGTTTCACTACATGATTGCCATCGCGGGCGGCGACTCGATTCGCTGCGCCGGGTACGCCCCGTTCGGGTCGGACGAACTCGCGGCCAACGCCCTGGCCGCGCTGCGGGATCGCCGCGCCTGCCTCCTCGCGCACCACGGCTTCGTGGCCGCAGGCGCGGATCTGGGTCAGGCGATGGCGGTTGCCGCCGAGATCGAGTTCCTCGCCGACCTCTATCTCCGGCTCCTGCCCCTCGGCGATCCCGCCGTCCTGAGCCCCGATCAGATGCGCGAGGTGCGGCGCCGGTTCGCGGGGTACGGCCAACCCGGCTGACCTCCGATGCCTTGACAATCTAGGTATCGCGCCGCAAGCTTCGCGGAAGCCTAGAACGTCGAGGTAATGGTGGGCCGATCAACCGACATGCTGCAGGGGACGCTCGACGTCCTGATTCTCAAATCGCTCTCCTGGGGCCCGCGGCACGGGTATGCCGTGGCCAAGTGGCTCGAAGGCACCACCGAGGACGAACTCGCCATCGAGGAGGGATCGCTCTACCCGGCGCTCTACCGGATGGAGCGGAAAGGGTGGATCGAGGCGAGCTGGGGCACCTCGGAACTCGGGCGCCGGGCCAAGTTCTATTCGCTGACGCCGGCCGGCCGGAGCCGGCTCCGGGCCCAGGTGCAGGAGTGGCGCCGGTTCAGTGCCGCGGTCGGCAAGGTTCTCGACTCGGCGCGGGCCTGAGTCATGGCGCCCGACCACGAGTGGCGCCCGCCCGTCGACCGGGAGGTCGACGACGAACTCGCCTTCCACGTCGAGATGCGGACCCGTGACCTGATCGCCGCCGGGATGCCGCCGGATCAGGCGCGGGCCGAAGCGCTCCGCAAACTCGGCGATCTCGGCGCGATGAAGGCCCGGCTCAACCGGCTGGGCGAAGAGCGTGACCGGACCCGGCGCCGGTCGGCGTGGTGGCTCGAGCTGCTGGCCGATCTTCGCTTCGGTTTCCGGACGCTCGCGCGCCAGCCAGGCTTCACCGCGATCGCCCTGGTGACCCTCGCGCTCGGGATCGGGGCCACGACGTCGATCTTCAGCGTGCTGAACGAAGTGGTGCTCCGCCCCCTGCCGGTGCCGGCGCCGGAGCAGATCGTCACGGTGTCGGAGGCGATCGGTTCGTTCGGGTCCGGCGATGTGTCGGTCGGCAACTTCACCGATCTCCGGCGGGACAATCGGGTGTTCTCCGACCTGGCCGCCGAGTATTACGCGAACTTCATCCTGACCGGCGACGGCGACCCCGAGCGGCTGATCGGCGCCCGGGCCACAGCGTCGTGGTTCCGCGTGTTCGCTGTCGCGCCGTTGCACGGCCGGGCGTTCACCGACGAGGACGATCAGGCGGGGGCGGCGCCGGTGGCCGTGCTCAGCCACCGCCTCTTCGAGCGGCGGTTCGGCGCCGATCCCGGCATCGTGGGCCGGGCGGTCCGGCTCAACGGCGTGCCGCATACGGTGGTCGGCGTCATGCCCGCCCGGTTCGACTTCTTCAGCGACGGCGAAGAGCTCTGGACGCCGGCGGCGTTCTCTGCCGAGCAGCAGGCCGAGCACGATGGTCATTTCCTGACCGTGGTCGGGCGCCTCAAGCCCGGCACGGCACCGGCGGCGGCGCAGGCGTCCCTCGGGCCGCTCGCCGGTCGGCTCCGGGAGCAGTATCCCAACGCCAACGTCAGTCTCCGGTTCGGCGTGATTCCGATCGTGGCGTCGACCGTCGGCGACACCGCGACGCGCATCTACGTCCTCTTCGGCGCCGTCTGTCTGGTCCTGCTGATCGGCTGCATGAACGTGGCCAACCTGTTGCTGGCCCGCGGGACCGCCCGGGGCCGCGAGTTGGCGCTCCGGGCGGCCCTTGGCGCGGGACGGCCGCGGATCGTCCGGCAGTTGTTCGTTGAGAACGTGGCGCTGGCGCTGCTGGCCGGGCTCGCGGGCGTCGTGGTTGCCGCGGTCGGCATTCGCCTGATCCAGGCGTTCGCGCCGGACAACGTGCCCCGGCTCGACCGGTTGCGGCTCAACGGGCCGTCGGTGGTCTTCGCGTTCGCTGCCGCGCTGGCCAGTTCGGTGGTATTCGGCTTGATCCCGGCGGTGCGGACCGCGGGCTCGGACCTGTTCCAGGTGCTGCGCGAGGGATCGCGCGGCGCGGCGGCGGCCTCGCGGGACTGGCTCAAGCGGGGGTTGGTGGCGGTCGAGGTCGGTCTGTCGCTGGTGCTGCTCGTGGGGGCCGGCCTGCTCATCCGCACGGCGATCAACCTGGGGAAGGTCGACCCGGGCTTCGATCCCAACGGTCTCCTGTCCGCGCGGGTAAGTCTGCCGGCGACCGACTACGCGGACTGGGAGCGGGTCACGGCAACCTTCACCCGTCTCGCCGAGGCGCTTGGCTCGCAGCCCGGCGTGACGGCGGCCGGGCTCACTTCGCAGGTGCCGATGGGGCCGGGCGGCGGGGGCAACGGCCTGGTGCCCGAGGGGAGGGCGCTCGAAGCCCGGAACGCGATTCCGTCGCGGCTCCGGATCGTGACCCCGGGCTATCTCGCCACTATGCGGATCGCGCTCAAGGCCGGTCGCGACTTCACCGCCGACGACCGGATCGGGCATCCCCGGGTGACGATCGTCAATCAGCGGTTGGCCGACGCGGCGTTCCCGGGCCAGGATCCGATCGGCAAGCGGCTGGCGTGCTGCGAGGATGAGCCCAACGCCTGGAAGGAAATCGTCGGCGTCGTGGCCGATGTGCGGGCCTCCGGGATCGAGGCCGAGGCGCCGAACGAGTTCTATCTCCCGGTGGAGCAGGCGCCGGCGGAGGCGTGGAGCTGGATCGGGCGGACCATGACGATCGCGGTCCGGACCGAGGGCCGGCCCGAGGCCGCGACGGCGCAGTTGCGGGCCGCCGTCAAGTCGATCGATCCGTCGCTGCCGATTTTCCAGATCGCCACCATGGATGCCCGGATCGGTCGGTCGCTGGCGGAGTCGCGATTCAACACCCGGTTGCTCACGGTGCTGGGGGCCGTCGGGTTGATTCTCGCGGCGGTCGGCATCTACGGCGTCATTGCCTTCTATGTGGCCCGCCGGACCCGCGAGATCGGGATTCGCACGGCGCTCGGCGCGTCGGACGGGGCGATCCGTCTGCTCGTGCTGCGCGAGGGAATGACGCCGGTGGTGGCGGGCGTGGCAGTCGGCGTCGGCGCTTCGCTCCTCGCCACCCGACTCGTCGCGAGTCAGTTGCGAGGAGTGGCCCCGCGGGATCCGCTCACCCTCGGCGTCGTGGCGGTGATGATCCTCGCGATTGCCGTGGTGGCGATTCTGGTGCCCGCGAGCGCGGCCGTACGAGTCGATCCGACGATCACGATGCGCGAGGAGTGATCGGCTCCGGCGTCATCGCGCTTTCCGCCTGGCCCGGAGCTTGACCGGCCGGCCGCGCGCAGGGGGCTTGGCGGAGGGCCGGGCTTTCGCCGGCGCCTTCGCGGCGAGCGTCGGATCGCCCAGCCGTTCGTTCAGCGCCACGGCTTCGCGCACCAGAGTCCGGACGATTGCCGGTGTGATCGTCATTCCCTTCCGAAGGTCGGCGGTCGCCATCTCGTACTTGCCGCCCGGCTTGAGCCGGGGTTCGATGGCGGTCAGCCGTTGGCCGCGCCAGAACCCGAGGAGCACCCGTTCCGGCTCCGCGCGGATCAGCAGGACCGGCCCGCCGGCCAGATAGACGAGGTGCCCCCATTTCATCGCCTCGGTCACGTCGGCTGCGCGGCGCACCGCCGCGCGGAGCGAGCGGACCAGCTCGCCGCGCCAGCCGTCGAGCGCGGCGAGGTACGCTTCGGGGTCGGTGACGCCACTCATTCCCTTCATGTCCGGCTCCGGGTTGCAGACGAGCTCTCGATTGTAGTCCGGGCGGCGGGCTCCCGGCAATTGACGGCCGGCCCGGTTCGGCGTACAACAGTGGTGCCAACCAACTCGACCGGTGGTCCCGCGTGCGCCTCCTTCCCGCCCTGCTCCTGATCCTTTTCGCCGGGTGCGGCCCGTCCGGCTCCTCCGGCCTCACGATTACGAACGTCCTCATCGTCGACGGGACCGGCGCCCCGCCGAGGGCCGGCGCAGTGCGGATCGTGGGTGACAGTATCGCCGCCGTCGGCGACCTCGAGCCCGCGGCCGGAGACGAGCGGTACGACGGTGGTGGCCTGGTGCTCGCCCCCGGCTTCATCGACACGCACAGCCATCACGATCAGGGCCTGCTCGCGGCGCCCGATGCCGTTCCGGTCGTGAGCCAGGGCGTTACCACGATCATTGCCGGCCAGGATGGCGGCCAGCCGTGGCCGCTCGCGCCGATGCTCGATTCCCTTGGCGCGGCGCCGCCCGCGGTGAACGTCGGGTTCTACGCCGGGCACAACACCATCCGGGCGGCGGTGCTGGGCGACGACTTCCGGCGGCCCGCCACCGCGGCGGAAGTCGATTCCATGAGCACGCTGCTGCGGCGGGAACTGGCGGCCGGCGCCCTGGGATTGTCCACCGGGCTCGAGTACGACCCGGGGATCAACTCGAACCGGGCGGAAGTCCTGGCGCTCGCGCGGGTCGCCGCTGCGGCCGGCAGCCGGTACCTCAGCCACATCCGGAGCGAGGATCGCTGGTTCTGGGACGCGATCGACGAAATCATCGCGATCGGCCGGGAGGCGAAGCTTCCGGTGCAGGTGAGCCACATGAAGCTGGCGATGGTGCCGCTCTGGGGGGCGACCGACAGTCTGTTCGGCGTGCTCGACCGCGCCCGAGCGGCGGGCGTCGACATCACGGCCGACGTCTATCCCTACACCTACTGGCAATCGACGCTGCAGGTGCTGTTTCCGAACCGGGACTTCGACAACCGCGCCGAGGCGGAGAAGGTGCTGCGGGAGATCGCCCGCCCGGAGGGGCTCCTCATCGGCGACTTCGCCGCCCATCCGGCGTATGGCGGGCGCACGGTCGCGGAGATTGCGGCGGAACGGCATGAAGATCCGGCCACGACGTTGATGGCTCTGATCCGGGAGTCGATCGCGTGGGAGAAGGCGCATCCCGACTCGGGCGGGAGCGAGAGTGTCGTGGCCACCAGCATGACCGAGCCGGACGTCGACCGGCTGCTGGCCTGGCCGCATGCCAACGTGTCCTCGGACGGCGCGCTCGACGGGGCTCATCCGCGCGGCTACGGGGCGTTCCCCCGGTTCCTGGGGCGGATGGTGCGCGAGCGGCAGGTCGTGTCGCTGGCCGAGGCGGTGCGGAAGATGACGAGTCTGGCGGCGGACCACGCAGGGCTCGCCCGGCGGGGCCGGATCGAGCCGGGGTACCATGCCGACCTCACGCTCTTCGATCCGGAGTCCGTCATCGATCACGCCACGCCCCGGGAGCCCCACCTCCTGTCCACCGGGATCGAGCGGGTCTGGGTCAACGGAGTCGTGGTCTGGGACGGCGAGCGCGCGACCGGTCGGCATCCCGGCCGGGTCCTTCGCCGCGGAGCCCGGTAGGCGTCCGGTGCGCAGGATGTAAGGCGGCGCGCGGTTCGGAGACCACCTTCGTCAGCCAGCATGCCGGCCGGGACCGAACGATTCGACCATCTCCACGCGAGCTACGGCGCCGCCCTGCGCCGGCTCGCTCACGTCTACGCCGCCGGTCAGGCGGACGTGGACGACCTCGTCCAGGACATCTGGTTTGCCATCTGGCGGGCCTTGCCGGGCTTTCGGGGGGACTGCTCGGAACGGACCTTCATCTATCGGATCGCGCACAACCGGGGACTCACGGCCCGGTCCCGCGGCCGGTCCCACGACCCCGTGGACGCCCACCCCGACCTCGCCGATCCCGGCGCGGCTCCCGACACCCTCGCCGATCGGAGCCTGCGGGCCTCGCGCCTGCTCCGGGCCGTTCGGGCCCTTCCGGACCGTCTCCGGGAGGTCGTGATCCTGCAGCTCGAGGGTCTCGGCAACCAGGAGATCGCCGCGGTGACCGGACTCTCGGAATCCAACGTCGGGGTTCGGCTGAGCCGGGCCCGGGCGGAACTGCGAAAGCGGCTCGAGCCGCTGGCGGAGCGAACATGAGCGACGCGACACTCTGGGCCGAACTCGGCGACACCTGGCGGGAACTCGAAGCCGGCACCGACAGCGCGGCCGGGCTGCGGTCGGCGATCGACCGGGGCACCCGCCGCCTTCGCCTGATTCGCTGGCTCGAGGCCGTCACCACCGTGACGGTGTTGGCACTCTTCCTGGCCCGGGCCGGCATCCTCCCGGCGCCGGCGCGCTGGTGGTGGAGCGGGTTCGTCGTGGTGCACGTGATCCTCGTCTACGGTTTCACCATCGTCAATCGCCGAGGGGTCTGGACCCCCCTGGGCGAATCGACGCTCGACTACCTGCGGTTGGCTCGGCTCCGGGTCGTCCGCGCCCGGCGCTCGGCGGCGTTCGCCGCGGGGACCCTCGTCATCGAGGGAGGCCTCATGCTCGCTCTGCTCCGGGCCCCCGGCTGGCCGCCGTCGCCGCTCGTGGTGGCGGTGGCCCTGGTTCTCCTCGGGTCCGCGACGGCGGCGCTCGGCTACCGCGGGTGGAAGGGGCGGGAACTCGCCCGACTGGACCGCCAGTGGCAGTCCCTGCAGTCCGGCGAGCCGCCGGCCGGCCGCTAGGCAGGCTCTGGGCCGGACGACCCGGTGGCCCGGTCGAGCGCTCCCCGCAGCCAGGCGACGAATGCCCCGGAGGGACCGGGCGGCTGCTGGGCGCGGTATTGAGACAAGGCCCGACCGGCCGGTGTCACCGGCGGAGGTGATGGCCGGTAAACGGTCCCTGGCCGGCTGCCGTATCATCCCCGAATGCTCGAGAGACCCGAAGCTCCGTGAGCGCGCTCGAGCGCTTCAATCGGACCGTTGCGCCCCTCCTCGACCGGGCCCGGCGCGGCGAGGCCGAGGCGTTCGCCGCGATCGTGACGAGCTGCCGGCCGCTCATCTACCGCTGGTCGGCGGTGGCGACCGGCGACCTGGACGAAGCAGAGGATCTCACCCAGGAGGTGCTGGTGCGGCTCCATCGCTCGCTCGCCGGCTTCCGGACCGACAGCCGGTTCACCACCTGGCTCTACGGCATCACCCGCAACGCCGTCAGAGACCGGCTCCGGAGCCGGCGGCGTCGGCTCCGCCTGATCGAGTCGATTCCGCCCGGCGACGGGGCGGAGCAACCCGCGGATCGCGTGGCCGCGGCCGAGACGGGCGATCTGGTGCGTCGGTTTCTCGTGGAGCTGCCGGCTCGCCAGCGCGAGGTGTTCGATCTGATCGACCTCCAGGAACTGAGCGCCGGCGAGGTGGCGGAGCTGCTCGACATGGAACCGAGCACCGTGCGGGTCCATCTCCACCGGGCGCGGCGGACCCTCCGCAGCCGGCTGTTGTCCCACGATCCGGAACTGGCGGGGGGCGGGTCGCGATGAACTGCCGGGACGCACGGGAACAATTGCTCGACGCGGAACCGGCGGACCTTCGCGCCGGATCGGACCGTCCGCTGGCTGGGCATCTGGTCGCCTGCGAGCGGTGCCGGGCGATTGCCGACGGAATCCTGGACCAGACGGCGGCGTTGGCAACGGGGCTCGGCTCGCTGACCCCGCGGGTGGAGGCGGCCACCGCGATCCGGGCCGCCGGGGCCGAAGCCGCTCGGCGGCGGCGCCAGGGGTTCCGGCTGACCGTGGCCGGCCTGGCCGCGGCCGCGGCAGTCGTCCTGGTCGCGATCTCCCTGCGGCCGGCGACGTCACCACCGCCGGGGCCGGCCGTCCAGTCGCCTCCGTTCCGGCCGCTGGTCGAGGCCCAGGCCAACCAGAGCGTCATCGTCTACCAGACCGCCAACCCCGACATCGTCGTGGTCTGGCTTTATCAACGAAAGGGGAGTTGATCCATGCGTCCTGTGACTCTGTTCCTGCTCGCGGCCGTGCTTGGCGGCTGCCGATCGGAGCCGGCGCTCGAGACGGAGACCTTCACCCTCAACCGGCTGCGCGGCGACGAGGCGGCCGATCTGATCAAGCCCTACGCCGGCGCGGCCGGCGCGGTGACTGCCCGGGGCAGCGCCCTCACGGTGCAGGCGACGCCGGAACGGCTCGACCAGGTTCGCGAGGTGCTGCGGCAACTGGACCGGGTCCGCCCCGCGGTCCGGCTCCACTTCCAATTGATCGAGGCCGACGGGCCCTCGAAGGCGGATCCGGCTATCGCCGACGTCGAGGCGGAATTGCGGAAGCTGTTTCGGTACGAGGGCTACCGCTTGCTCAACGAGGCGGTGGTCGGCGGGGCGGAAGGAAGCTCCATCGAGCAGATCGTCGGCAAGGCTGCCGATTCGTTCCAGCTCAACGCGACCATCGGTGAGGTCCGCGGCAGTGCCGACTCGGGAACGGTCCAACTCCAGGTAGGCGTCCGTTCGAACTGGGGCTCCCTGTCGACGACGGTCAATGCCCGCGCCGGACAGACGCTCGTCGTCGGCAATGCCCAGCTCGTCCGAGGTGGTGGAACCCTGATTCTGACGGTACGCCCCGACCTGGTGCGCTGACCCCCGCCGATTGCGGGGACGCCCGAACCGGGAGAACATTGGGGCGATCCTCTCTTCCCGGACGGCCCCGTTTGCCTCGAACTTCGAGCGGCACCCCCGGTCCGATCGGTCGGCGCTTCTGATGCTGGCCGATCGCGTCACCGAGGCCCTGACCCGGATCCGGCCATACGCCCGGGAAACGCCGTTGCTCGAGTCGCCCGCCCTCTCGCGTGAGGCCGGCGCCCGGATCCTCCTCAAGCTGGAGAATCTCCAGCACACCGGTTCCTTCAAACTCCGCGGCGCGCTCAACAAGATGCTGAGCCTCGACGCCTCGGCGCGCACCCGGGGGGTCATCACGGCCTCGACCGGCAACCACGGAGCGGCCACGGCCTACGCCGGCCGGATCGCCGGCGTCGCCCCGACGGTGTACGTGCCCGCCGGCGCGGTGGCGAGCAAGGTGGCCCGGATCCGGGAGCTGGGCGGCGAGGTCGTCGTGCATGGGACGGACTCGGGCGAGTCGGAGTTGTTCGCCCGCGCCGAGGCCGAGCGGCAGGGCAAGGTGTATCTGTCGCCCTACAACGACTGGGACGTGGTGGCCGGGCAGGGGACCATCGGGATTGAACTCGAGCGGCAGTGCCCGGACCTGGCGGCGGTGGTCGTGTCGGTGGGCGGGGGCGGCCTCATCGGCGGCATTGCCGGTTACCTCGCGGAGCGGATGCCGGGCGTGGACGTGGTCGGCTGCTCCCCCGTCGCCTCCCACGTGATGGCGGCGTCGGTCGCAGCGGGCCGGCTGCTCGATCTGCCGTCCGAGCCGACGTTGTCGGACGGCACCGCCGGTGGCGTCGAACCCGACGCGATCACCTTTGACCTGTGCCGCCGGCTGGTCAAAGGGTTTGACCTCGTGACCGAGCCCGACATCGCCACGGCGATGCGGCGCGCGTTCCATGACGAGCGTCTGGTGATCGAGGGCGCGGCGGGCGTGGCCATCGCGAGCGCCCTGCGGCAGGCCAGCCGGTGGCCGGGCCGGCCGATTGCCGTGGTGCTCTGCGGCGGCAACGTCGATCTGAGTCGGTGGTGCGGACTGATGGGGGAGGGGCGGAACTGATGTGGCGAGCCGAGGCGCCGGCCGCCGGGGAGCGCCGGGACCGGCGCTCCCCGGGGGCGGCGTCAGGAAGGCGGGATCCGGAGGACCACTTCGTCTCCGGGCTCGACGGTGATCTCGTCGGAGATCGGAGCGCGGGCGCTGCCGATCGGGTCCGCCTGGAACCGGAGGCTCACGATCGAGCGCACCAGATAACCGGGGATGGTGAACCGGGCCGTCGAATGGCCGATGACCAGGCCAAGGCGGATCCGGCGGACGCCGTCCAGGACGTAGATCGTCATGTCCGGAAACGCCTGGTTCTCGACGACCAGTACCGTGGCGGCGTTAGGATCGATCTCGGTGACCGGACGGTTCCGGTGACATCCGGCCGCGCCGCCCGTCAGCGCGAGAAACAGCAACCCGCTCCACAATTTCGTCATTCCGACATCCTCCTTCCTGCATCTCCGACCCTGCGCTGGATAGACACCGCAGCGTTTCCGATCCCCTGATGCAGGGGCCAGCGAAAGCTACATGAACGAGCCCGTTCCCTCACTCGCGACCCTCGCCGCCGCCGCCGACCGACTGGCCCCCATGATCCGCCGGACGCCCGTCTGGGACTGGCGGGACGACCTGCTCACGAGCCGCCTCGGGGCGGCCACCGAGGTCATTCTCAAGCTGGAGCTGTTCCAGTACGCCGGGACCTTCAAGACCCGCGGCGCGCTGATGAATATGCTGGCCATGACGCCGGACGAACTGCGCCGGGGCGTCACCGCGGTCAGTGCCGGCAATCACGCCGCTGCCGTCGCGTTCGCGGGCCGGACCCTTGGCGCGAACGCCAAGGTGGTGATGCCGAAGACCGCGAGTCCGGCTCGCGTGGCCCTCTGCCGCCGCTATGGGGCCACCGTCGTCCTGGTGGATGACGTCGCCCGGGCCTTCGAGACGGTCCGGGAGATCGAGCAATCCGAAGGCCGGACTTTTGTGCATCCCTTCGAGGGCGTCCGGACGGCGACCGGCACGGCCACGCTGGGGCTCGAGCTGCTGCGCCAGGTGGACGATCTCGATGCGGTGGTGGTGCCGATCGGCGGCGGCGGCCTCATCGGCGGCGTGGCCGCGGCCATCAAACAGGCCAAGCCCGAGTGCCGGGTCTACGGCGTGGAGCCCGAGGGCAACGACGTCATCAAGCGAAGCGTCGCCTCGGGGCGGCCGGAGCAGGCGGGTGAGATCCGGACCATCGCGGACAGCCTGAGCCCGCCGTTCGCGCTGCCGTACAGCCTGGGCCTGATCCAGCGGTTCGTCGACGACATCGTCCTCGTCAGCGACGACGATCTCACCCGGGCGATGTATCTCCTGTTCGACCGGATGAAGCTGGCCGTCGAGCCGGCCGGCGCGGCGACGACGGCGGCCCTGATCGGCCCGCTCGCCGAGGTGCTCCGGGATGCCCGGGTGGGTCTCGTGGTGTGCGGCACCAACATCGATCCGCCCCGGTTTTCCGAGTACCTCGCCCGGGGCGAAGGAGTCTTCCTCCGGGCCCAATGACGACGGCCGCCGTTCCCGCCGGGCGGGAGTTCCTGATCTTCGCGATCGCCTTCGGCGCCACCCTTCTCGGCTCGATGAGCGGCGGCAGTTCGTCGCTGCTGACGACCCCCGTCTGGCTTTCCCTCGGGGTCCCGCTGCCCACGGCCGTCGGAACGGACAAGATCGCCGGGACCTTCTGGACGGTGGTCGGGTCGCGGAACTACCTGGCCCGCCGGCCGGTCGAGTGGCGGCTCCTGATCGGGATGGCGCTGCTTGGCGTGGCCGGGGCGCTGGCGGGTGCCGCGGTCACGACGTCAGTCGATCCGGGGCGGCTCCGCCGGGTCGTCGGCGGCCTGATCCTGGTGGCCGTCGCGGCCGTGGCCCGGCGGCCGCACCTCGGGGTTACCGAGACGAAGCCGCGGCTGCCGCGAGCGCTGGTGGCCGCCGCCGCGCTCCCTCTGGGGTTCTACGAGGGGCTCCTCGGTTCGGGCAACTCGATCGTCACCTCGCTGCTCTTCACCACCGGGCTCGGCTTCGATCTCATCCGGGCGCTCGGTCACTACTATGCCATGGCCGCCGTATGGTGTGGAGTCGCGGCCGCCTCGTATCTGGCGCGGGGCTGGTTCGACGCCGCCATCGCAGTCCCGGCGACCCTCGGGGCCGTCGCGGGCGGGTTCCTCGGGTCCCGGCTCGGGCGCCGGGCGGGCAGCCGGGTCGTGCGGATTATCTTCCTCGTGGCGGGCACCGTGCTCGGGCTCAAGCTCCTGGCGGGATGGTGACGTGATCTCGATGCTGCTCTACGCCGGCATCCTCGGCGGCTGCGTGATCCTCTTTCTGGGCGGTGCCGGTGCGCTTCGCGAAGCCGTGCGGCAGCGGGCCCGGCCCCGCGGCTTCGCCATGGCGCTCGCGGTGATGGCCGCTTCGGTGCTCGGCGTCTGGGCCCTGCTGATCTAGGCGTCCGGATGCCCACCCTCAGCATCGACCGGGCCGGGTTGGACGACCTGGCGCTCCTCGCCCCGCTGTTCATCGGATACCGGGCGTTCTATCGGAAGCCGCCGGAGGCCGATCGGGTCCGCGCGTTCCTGAGCGACCGCCTTCGCCACCAGGACTCGATCGTCCTGCTCGCCCGGCTCGACGGTATCGCGGTCGGCTTTACCCAGTTGTATCCGACGTTCTCCTCGGTTTCGATCGGGCGCGCCTTCGTGCTCAACGATCTGTTCGTCGATCCGGCGGCACGAAGCCACGGGGTGGGCCGGGCGCTGCTCGAGCGGGCGGCGGCATTCGCCCGGCAGGAGGGGGCGCTCTATCTCGAACTCGCCACCGGGGTGACCAACGCCGGCGCCCAGCGGCTGTACGAGGCAACGGGCTGGGTGCGGGACACGGACTTCTATCACTACTCGCTCGATCTCCGCACCGGATGACGTTCAAGGACCTCTTCTCCGGCGGGGCGGCCGGGTATGCGAGCTTCCGGCCGCACTATCCCGCCGAACTCTTTGCGTGGCTCGCGGAGACGAGTCCCCGGCACGACCTGGCGTGGGACTGCGCCACCGGCAACGGGCAGGCTGCGATCGGGCTGGCGGCGCACTTCGACCGGGTGATCGCGACCGACGCCAGCAGCGGACAGTTGCGGGAGGCCCAACCGCATCCCCGGGTCGAGTATCGGGAAGCGCGCGCGGAGGCGTGCGAGCTGGCCGACCGATCGGTCGACCTGGTCACCGTGGCCCAGGCGCTTCACTGGCTCGACCTCGCCGCCTTCTATGCCGAGGCGCGGCGGGTGGCCCGGCCCGGCGCGCTGCTGGCGTGCTGGATGTACAACCTGCCCCGGCTTCGCGGGCCGGTGGACGCCATCGTGGACCGTCTCTATCGCGATGTCGTCGGGCCCTATTGGATGCCGGACCGGGTCCACGTCGACCGGAACTACCAGTCGCTCGACTTTCCGGAACCTCGGGTCGAGGCACCGGAGTTCGTAATGGTTGACCGTTGGAACGTCGCCCACTTCCTGGGCTATCTCCGCACCTGGTCGGCGGCGACGCGGTACCTTGCCGTCCTGGGACGTGATCCGGTGGCTCTGGTCGAAGCTGAGCTCCGCGCCGCCTGGAGCGACGGCCCGGAAGTACGCGAGATCCGCTGGCCGCTGGTGGTTCGAGCCGCCCGGCTCGAGTGATCGCTTTCAACCGAGGGAGCATGCCGTGTTCGCAATGATTCTCCTGGCCACGCTCGGGCTGGCCGCCGCCAATCAGGCCCAGCCGCCGGCGGTGGCATTCACGAACGTGTCGGTCGTCCCGATGGACCGGGAACGGGTGCTCACCGGACAGACGGTCGTGGTCGAAGGCGGCCGGATCACCGCGATGGGGCCGGGGAGCGGCACCCGGATTCCGGCCGGGGCCACGCGAATCGACGGGACCGGGAAGTTCCTGATCCCGGGCCTTGCCGAGATGCATGCGCACGTACCGCCGAATCCCCGGTCGGAGGCCGAGACCGAGAAGGTGCTGGCGCTGTTCGCGCTCAACGGGGTGACGACCGTGCGCGGCATGCTTGGCGCGCCGGCCCATCTCGCGCTTCGCGACCGGGTGGTCCGGGATGGGCTGCTGAGCCCGGTGATCTACACTTCGAGTCCCTCGCTCAACGGCACCACGATGGCCACCGGGGCTGCCGCCGCCGACTCGGTCATCAAGTACCAGCGGGAGGGGTACGACTTCCTCAAGGTGCACCCGGGCATCCGCCGCGGTGTCTTCGACACGATCGCCGCCACCGCCCGTCGAGTGGGGATCCGGCTCGCCGGCCATGTGCCGCTCGACGTCGGGATCGAGCATGCCGTCGAACTGGGCTACTGGTCGGTGGACCACCTCGACGGCTTTCTCGAAGGCCTGGTTCCGAGCGATCGCGCCTTCACCGCGCAGGAGGACGGGTTCTTCGGCTCGGGTGTGGTGATGCGGGCGGATGAGCGGCGGATCGCCGACCTTGCCCGGAAGGCCAAGGCCGCCGGCGTCTGGGTGGTCCCGACCGAAACACTGATGCGCCACGTCATCGGCGACTACCAGGTCGACGAACTCCGCAACTGGCCGGAGATGAAGTACTGGCGCGAGGGCCTCGATGGATGGATTCGCCAGACGGCCGGTTTCCGGGGCCAGGGTGCGCTGCCCGTCGAAGCGGCGGCCCGCTATCTCGACCTCCGGAAGCAGCTCATCGTCGGGCTCCATCGGGCCGGTGTGGGATTCCTTCTCGGGTCCGACGCCCCGCAAATCTGGAACGTGCCCGGCTTTTCCCTCCGGCGGGAACTGGCGTACCTCGTGGATGCCGGCCTGACGCCGTATCAGGCGCTCGAAAGCGGGACCCGGAACGTCGCCACCTTTCTCGGCACCGAACGGGAGACCGGTACGGTGGCCGTCGGGAAGCGGGCCGATCTGATTCTGCTCGACGGGAATCCGCTGACGGACATTGCGAACGTGGGACGGCAGGCGGGCGTGATGCTTCGGGGTCGGTGGCTCGATGCGGCGGAGATTTCGGGACGATTGGCGGCGCTGGCCAACTGATCGGGCGGCAATGACCCGAAGAAGAGGGCCCGGCGGATTCGTTCGCCGGGCCCCTCTTCTTTGCTCGAGCGCCGGGCTACCGGGGCAGCCGCTCCGGCATGTCCGCGACGACGTAGGCCATGACCGCCATGGCGGCGGTATTCATCGCCACTTCGCGGGGATCGAGCTTGTCCACGTTGTCGGCGGGGGTGTGGTGGTACCAGAAGTACTTCGATCCGTCCACCAGATGGCCCATCGCCGGCACGCCGAGGGCCGTGATCGGGCCGATGTCGGCTCCGCCACCGTTGGGACCGATCGTGTCGGCGCCCACCCGCGCCAGCAGCGGGGCGATGCCTTTGAGAATCTCCCGGGCCTGGTCCGATCCGGTGAAGCCGAATCCGGTGGGCCGGAACACGCCGCCGTCCGACTCGATGGCCAGGACGTGGTTGTCGAGTTCCTGGCGGTGCGCGTCCCGGTAGGCCTGGCCGCCGCGGCCGCCATTCTCCTCGTTGGTCCACGCCACCACCCGCACTGTGCGCCGGGGCCGGAGCCCGAGCTTGTGCATCAGGCGAACCGCCTCCCAGGCGATGATGACGCCGCCGCCGTCGTCCATGGCGCCGGTGCCCACGTCCCACGAGTCGATGTGCCCGCCGATCACGACGACTTCCTCGGGGCGTTCCCGTCCCACGATCTCGGCGACTACGTTGCGCGAGGGGGCGTCCGGCAGCATCCGGGCGCTCATCTGGACCCGGACCGTGATCCGGTCACCGCGGTCCTGCATCCGGTGCAGCATCGCAGCGTCTTCCTGGGTGATCGCGAAGGCGGGGATCTTCCTCACGGCCGGGTCGTAGTTCATGGCACCGGTGTGGGGCGTCCGCATTCCGAACGGCCCGACCGACCGGAGCATGCTCGCGACCGCGCCGACCCGCGCGGCCTCAGTGGCCCCGCGGCCCCGATACTGCACGGTCGCGCCATAGTTGGTGAAGGGCACGTCCCAGAGCACGATCTTGCCCCGGGCCTCGGCGGCGCGGGCCTTGAGGTCGTCGAAACTGGTCACCACCAGCACATCGGCGGTGATGCCGGCGGCCGGCGTGCCGATGCTGCCGCCGAGTCCGAGCATCGGGAGATCCATCGGGCGGGGGCGGACCAGCGCGGCGGATTCCCGGCCCCGGACCCAGTGGGGCACCATCACCGGCTCGCCCCGGACATTCTCGAGCCCTTCCTCCTTCATCTTCGCGATGATCCAGTCGATGGCCCGCTCGAGAGCGGCGGAGCCGGAGAGCCGGTTGCCGAACCGATCGGTCATCTCGGCCAGCTTGTTCCAGGCCGCGCTGTCGGCGAGGGCCGCGTCCGTCAGCCGGTCCGCGGCGGCGCGATAGGGGTCCGCCGGCGACTGGGCCGTGGCCGGTTGGGCGAGCAGCAGGGCGGCGAGGAGGCCCAGGGGAACGGTTTTCGGCATCGGTCGGTGTCCGGGAAGAGACGAGTCGAGCAAGTCTAGCGCGGCCGGGTCGCCTTCTCTAGTATCAAACCGGCGGCAACGTACGAAGCGGGAGGTGGCGATGGTCGCGGAATTGATGCTCGGTGCGGGACTGCTGTTCGGGTGCGGGGGAACTCCGATGGACCAGCAGATCCCGGTCTCGCGGGGCCGCGGCTACACGGTCGCGCTCGACACCCTGGGCGCCTCGGGGATCGTGGGTGCGCCGGCCGCCCGGGTCTGGCAGGCGGTGCACCAGGTCCTCCCCGAGTTCGGGATCGACATCAATTTCCGCGAGCCCGAGACCCTTCGCGTCGGCGGGTGCTACCAGAAGGTCCGGACCCGCCTCGGGAAGGAGTTGTTGTCCGCGCTGCTCGACTGCGGCGACAGCCGCGGGGTGCCGAACGCCGATCGCTACGAGATCGGGCTGACCGTGCTTGCCACGGTCGAACCCACCGGTCCGACTACCTCTCAGCTCCACATCTTCGTGCTCGGCGTCGGGCTCGACGCCTCCGGGGCGGCCAGCAACCGGCTCTGGTGTTATTCCAAGGGCGTGCTGGAAGAACGGATCCGCGCGGTCGTCGAGCAGCGGGCCCGGGCCTGAGCTGCCGGTTTGCCCCCGGCGAATCCCCGAGGTAACGTTCGATGTATCCCGAATTGAATACCAATGTCGCAGGCCCGGACCGGTCGCCCCTGGCGCCTCGATCCGGTGCCGGAGGACTCGTCGTGCGCCTGGCCGGCCTGATGCTCTCGGCGGGACTTCTGGCCGCCCCCGCGGCGGCCCAGGACCGGTTCGTGATGCCGGCCCCGGCGAACGAGTTCACCGTGCAGAAGAACGTCACCATCCCGATGCGGGACGGCGTCCTGCTGGCGGCCGATCTCTACCTCCCGAAAGGCGCAGGAGCCCGGTTCCCGGTGGTCCTCCTCCGAACGCCGTACAACAAGGACACCTATCGGGGATCGACTCTGCCGGCCGAGTTCTTCGCCGGGCAGGGATATGCCGTGGTGTCGCAGGATGTCAGGGGCAAGGGGGCGTCGGACGGTGACTACCAGGTCCAGTCCCACGACCGGGACGACGGGTATGACTCCGTCGATTGGGCGGCCCAACAACCGTGGTCGAACGGCAAGGTCGGCACCTTCGGCTGCTCGTACCTCGGCGAGGTGCAGATCCTGCTCGCGGGCGCCCGGCACCCGGCCCACGCCGCCGCGATCCCGCAGGCCGCCGCCGGCGGCCTCGGCTCGGCGGGCGGCTACTGGTCGGGGTTCGGTGCGTACGAGAACGGCGTCTTTTCCCTCAGTTCCGCGCTCGGCTGGTTCCTGACCGCCGGCGCCAAGGACCGCAACCCGGCCCAGCCCGACAGCTTCGACTTCGCGACCCTGCTCCGGACCACCCCGACGGTCGAGATGATCCGCCGGGTGCACGGGCCCCGCACCGACTTCGAGGACTACCTGGCCAACCGGCCCGGGTCGGCGTACTGGCTTACCCAGGGCTACGCCACCGACACCACCCAGTTCGACGTGCCGGCCATCCACGTGAACTCGTGGTACGACTACGGAGCGGAGCAGACGCTCGAACTCTTCAGTCTCTTCAAACGGAACGCCGTTTCGCCGCGGGCCCGGGACAACCAGTACGTCATCCTCTCGCCGACGGCTCACTGCGGGTCGGAATTCACCAGCGAACACACCATCGTGGGCGAACGCGATGTCGGCGACGCCCGCCTCGGGTACTGGAAGATCTACCTCGACTGGTTCGACTACTGGCTCAAGGGTATCGAGAACCGGGCGCGGGCCATTCCCAAGGTGCAGTATTACGTCATCGGCAAGGGCGAATGGCGTTCGGCCAACACCTGGCCGGTCGCGGGCATGCGGAAGGTGCCGTACTACCTCTCGAGCCTTCGCGGCGCGAACGGCGGCGCCGGCGACGGCGTCCTCGGCCCGTCGCGACCGGCCCGCGCCGGCCGCGATACCCTCCGCTCCGATCCCGAGGACCCATTCCCGTCCCGCGGCGGAGCCATCTGCTGCACCGGCAACCCGAAGGACCAACCGGGGATCTTCGACCAGGCCGATCTCGAGCAGCGGCCCGACGTCCTCGTCTATTCCACGCCGCCGCTCGCCGCGCCGGTGACACTGACCGGTCCGGTCCGGGCCCGGCTCCACGTGGCCGTCGACGCCCAGGATGCCGACATCGTCGCGAAGCTGATCGACGTGGGGCCCGACGGCAAGGCGTGGAACGTCGTCGACGGCATTCTCCGGCTCCGCTATCGCGACGGCATCGGGCACCCGGCGCTGCTCGAACCCAACCGGACGTACGAGGTCGAGGTCCGGATGAAGTCGATCGCCTACCATTTCCCGGCGGGCCACCGGATCCGGCTCTACCTCACCAACGCGAGCTTCCCGATGTGGGAACGGAACTCGGCGACGGGCGGGAACATTTTCGACGAAACCACGTACCTGTCGACGCTGACGTCGGTGCACTACGGCCCGACCCGGCCGTCGGCCTTGATCCTGCCGGTGGTGCCTTGAGCGCCGCTGTCCGAACCGTTTGGCTCCTGGCGGCGGCTCTGGCGCTGGCCGGGCCGGATGCGGCCCGGGCGCAGGATCGCAAACTCGATCTGCTCTGGGAAAAATTCGCGGCGGAACTCACGGCCGCGGAGCGCGCGTTCGACGGGGTAATGGGGATTGCCGTCAAGGACCTGACCGACGGGCGGACCTTCCAGCTCAATGCCGACGAAGTCATGCCGACGGCCAGCATGATCAAGATTGCCGTGCTCGCGGAGTTGTTCCGGCAGAATCGCGGGGCGGAGCTCTACCGCTACGATGCGAAGGACGGCCTCCCCGGCGACGACATTCTGGCGCGGCTCACGACCGGCACGACCTCCCTGACGCTCCGGGATGTCGGCGTCCTGATGGTGGCGGTGAGCGACAACTCGGCCACCAACGTCCTGATCGACCGCCTCGGCATGGCCCGGATCAACCGGACGCTCGATTCGCTCGGTCTCCGGGCCACCCGGCTCAATCGGCGGATGCTCGATATCGGTGCCGCGCGGGAGGGACGAGAGAACCTTGCCTCGCCGGCGGAGATGGTCCGGCTGCTCGAAGCGATTCACCAGGGCCGGGTTTTTCCGGCGGAGCGCCTTGGCGAGTTCCTCACGATCCTCGGGATGCACAAGGAGGGGTATCTCGCCCGCGACCTGCCCGAGGGCACTCCGTTGGCCAACAAGCCCGGCTGGCTCGAAGGGGTGCGGACCGACGCCGCGCTCGGGACGCCCCCGGGCCGGCCGTTCGCGATCAGCGTGATGACCACCTACGGTCCGGCCGACCGCCGGGCGGAGGACGCCATCGCGGCCATCGGGCGGCTGGCCTATCGCTTTTTCGAACGACTTGGGGGCTCGTCGGCCTGGGGCCGGGACCTCCGTTGACGGATCCCCGGGTCGAACCGCTCGCCCAGGTCTTCCGGCTCAACACCCGGCTCTTCCGGAACGTGCTGGCGGAACTCGACGAGGTCGACGCCACGGCCCGGCCCAACGGCCAGACGAACAGCGTGGCGTTCATCGCGGGGCACCTGGTGGAAAGCCGAGCGTGGACCGCCCGGTACCTCGGCGCCGACGTGCCGGCGCCGTTCGGCGGCGCGTTGGAGCACGCGGCGAGCCTCGCCGACGTGGCGCGGCTTCCGCGGCTCGGCGAGATCCGGTCCGCCTGGGACGCGGTCAGCGACCCGTTCGAGCGGCGGCTGGCGGAGGTCGGTGCGCCGGAGCTCGACGCGCCCGGGTCGGAACGCTTTCCCGGGGTGGACGGGACCCGGCTCGGCGGCCTCGCGTTCCTGCTCCAGCACGAGTCGTATCATCTCGGTCAGCTCGGCTACCTGCGACGGTTTCTCGGGCTGCCGGCCATGTCCTACAAATAGTCCCCGGCGGGCGGCAGGCGACCCGAACGGCAGCGGCACCAATTACCGACGGAAAGGATCGATCCATGCGGGCAAGAGGTTTCCTGGCGACGGCTGTACTGGCGGCGGGCTGCGGTGGGGCAGGTGGAGCGGGGGGGGCAGCCGGAGCGGGCGGCGGCGCCCGGGCGGATCTGGTTCGCGCGATCGACTCGATCATCAACGAGCCGGTCAAGGCGGGCATGACGGCCGGGGCGTCGATCGCGGTAGTGAAGGGGAACGACACCATCGCGGTCCGGGCCTACGGCATGGCCAACCTCGAACTCCAGGTACCGACGCCGCCGCACGCGAGCTACGAAATCGGGTCGGTGACCAAGCAGTTCACCGCCGCCGCCCTGCTGCAGCTGGTCGAGGCCGGCAAGGTCGATCTCGACGCCGACCTGCACACCTACCTGCCGGACTACAACAGCCAGGGGCGGAAGATTCCCGTTCGGCGGCTCCTCGATCACACGTCGGGCATCAAGGGTTACACCGAGATTCCCGAGTTCCGCCAGATGAGTGCCTTCCGGCTGCCCCGCGATACCCTGGTGAAGATCTTCTCCGCCAAGCCCTTCGACTTCGAGCCGGGCGAGGAGGAGATCTACAACAACTCGGCCTTCTTCCTGGCCGGGCTGATCGTCGAGAAAGTCAGCGGGATGTCGTATGAGGACTACGTCCAGAGGAACTTCTTCGACAAGCTCGGAATGAAGGACGCCCACTACTGCAGCGAAACCAGGATCTACCCCCGGCAGGTGACCGGCTACGACGCCGACTCGGCCGGGCTGATCCAGAAGGCACCGCTCAGCCACCAGTGGCCCTATGCGGCCGGCTCCCTCTGTTCCTCGGCCATCGACCTGGTGACCTGGAACACGGCCCTTCACCGTGACGGCAAGGTGCTCGGGCCGGCCATGTATCAGGAGATGACCACGGGCGATCCGCTCAACGACGGCACCGTGCTCGGGTATGGTTCGGGTATCGCGGTCTATCCCCGGGTCGGTCACAAGGCCCTGCACCACGGGGGCGGCATCAACGGCTTCCTCTCCGAGAACATCTACTTTCCCGACGATTCCCTCAGCGTCGTGGTCCTCTTCAACTCGGCCCGGGAAACCCCGGACAAGTACGCCCTCGAAATCGCCAAGCTGGTTCTCGGGGCGCCGGCCGACGATGCCAAGCCGGTTGACGGCGACGCCGGCCGGTTCGCCGGGATCTACGCCGGCAAGGGACGCGGCCGGCCGATGGAGATCACCATCTCGGCGGCGGATGGGAAGGTCACCGCCACGGCCCCGCAGTTCGGCGATTCGGCCAGGACGCTGACCTACCTGGGCAACGACACGTTCCGGATGGACGAGATGCGGCTGCGCTTCAGCGGCACCGGCGACCGGATCCAGCGGATGCGGATCGACGCTGGGTACGGCAACAACGTGCTGACCCGGAAGTAGTCTCATCCCGATGTCGCTCGCCATTGCCGCAAAGGCGCTGCGAAAGATCTATCCCGCGCCGAAGCCCCGGCGCGGGCCCCGGGCCGCCGCGGCCCCGTTCGGCGCGCCGCCCGTGGCGCCGCCCGGGGCCGGTGCCGGCCGCGAGATCGTGGCCCTCGACAGCCTCGATCTTGAAGTCGAGGAGGGCGAGTTCTTCGGCCTCCTCGGTCCGAACGGCGCCGGCAAATCCACGACGATCGGCGTCCTCACCACCCGCGTCCGGCCCAGCGGCGGGTCGGCGCTCGTCATGGGCGTCGACGTCGTGGCCGACCCGGTCGGCGTCAAACGCCGGATCGGCGTCGTGCCGCAGCGGCCCAATCCGGACCGGAGTCTCACCGCTCGGCAGAACCTGCTCTTTCACGCCGACTACTTCGGAATCCCGCGGAGCGAGTCGACTCGCCGCGCCGAGGAGCTCCTGACCCTGTTCGGCATCGCCGACCGGGCGGAGAGCCGGGTCAACGAAATGTCGGGTGGCCAGCAGCAGCGCCTGATGCTGGTCCGGGCCCTGATGCACCAGCCGAACGTGCTCTTCCTCGACGAACCGACCGTGGGACTCGATCCCCAGGCGCGGCTCGCGCTCTGGGAGATTCTCCGCCGGCTCCATGCCGAGGGCCGCACCATCGTGATGACCACGCACTACATGGAAGAGGCCGACCAGCTCTGCGACCGGGTCGGTATCGTCGATCACGGCCGGCTCCTCGCCTGCGACACGACCGCCAACCTCAAGGCCAAGGCGCCCGGCGGCACTCTCATCGTGCTCACCCTCGACGGCCCGGCCGCCGACCTGACCGGGTTGGCTGCCGGCAGCGGCATTCTCGGTGTCGACGTCAAGGGCGACGCGCTCCACGTGTTCGCGGAGCGGGCCGGCGAAGTGATTCCGGGACTCATCCGGGCGGCGGAGCAGGCGGGCCGCCAGGTGCGCGACATCCACCTCTCGCCGCCGAGTCTCGAGACCTTGTTCGTGTCCATGACCGGGAGGAGCCTCCAATGAGCGGCACCCCGATCTCGAGCCGGATGGTGCTCCGGGCCCTCCTCCGCCGGGACTTCCACGTGGCCATGCGGGAACTGCCGTTCTTCCTGCTCCGCACCACGCTCCAGCCGCTGATGTTCGTGATCGTGTTCGGCTATCTGCTGCCGAAGATGGGTTTCGTCCAGCGCGGCTACGGTGCCGCCCTGCTGCCGGGCATCCTCGCCGTGAGCCTCGCGTTCTCGAGCGTCCAGGCCGTGGCGCTTCCGATGGTGGCGGATTTCGGCTGGACGTTCGAGATCGAAGACCGGCTGCTCGCGCCGGCACCGATCGAAGTGGTGGCCTATGCCAAGGTCGTCTCGGGGATCGTGCAGGGTGTCATCGCCGCCCTGTTCGTGCTCCCGATCGCCCGGCTCATCATGGGTCCGATCGACGGGATCTCGCTCGCCAACATGGCGGAGATCGTCGGCGTCACCCTGCTCGGCGCGACCGCCTTCTCGACCCTGGGCCTGGTGCTCGGAACGGCGATCCAGCCGCAGCAGGTCGGTCTCCTGTTCGGCTTCATCGTCGCCCCGATGATCTTCTTCGGGTGCGCCTACTATCCGTGGGTGGGACTCTCGGCGGTGCCGGTCATGAAGTACGCCGTGCTGGTCAATCCGCTGGTGTATGTCGCCGAGGGACTCCGGGGTGCGTTGACGCCGTCGCTTCCCCATATGCCGCTGCCGGCGGTGTTGGGTGCGCTGGTGATCCTCACGGTGCTGTTCCTGCGGTGGGGCCTCCGTACCTTCGCGCGGCGGGCCGTCTCGTAGTTAGCCGTCTCCCTCGTCGTCGGGGGACGGCGCCGCCGTCCGGCGCGGCTGGAGCGCAGCGAGCTGCCGGCGGAGCTCGCCTCGAAGGCGCGGCGGCGACACCCGGGTGACCGACACCCGCTCGACGCCCAGAAACGAGGCCAGTTCGGTGGCCGCGTCAGCGAGGCCATGGAGAACGGCGTCCAGCGGCACGGCTCCCCACCCGGCCGCGGGCGGCGTGCCCTCCGCAACCACCCACGGTTCCAGATGGACGTGCCGGAGCTCCAGCACCGAGGCCTCGCGGTGCGTCTTGGCGTCCACCCGGCCGACCAGCTGCCCGTCGTGGAGGATCGGCAACGAGTAATAGCCGTGGCGGCGCTTCGCCTCCGGAACATAGACCTCGATCGTGTAGTCGAACCCGAAGAGCCGCCGGATCCGGTCGCGGTACCAGAGGACCGAATCGAACGGCGAGAGCAACGTGGTGCCGGCCGACGCCTTCCGCTTCCGGGCCGCCCGCTCGAGGGCGTCCCGATCCTCGGCCCGGAGGAGCCACGGCGCGGTGCCGCCGCGGCGCTCGACGGGCACCTCGACCACCGCGCCCTCGCGGAGCAGTTCCCGGATCGTCCCCTTCCGGTCGAGATGCCCCGCCCGCGGGAAGGTGAGGTACATGCGGAGGTCCGCGTGCGTGGCGGCGCCCAGGGCCGCGAGCGAGCGCAGGAGGTGCCAGCGGCGGAACTCGCGGAGGGACAACGGCTCGATGTCGGCGACTTCGGGCATCACCCGTTCGAAGAGGTCGAATCGCTTGTGGAAGTGGCGGCGCGAATGCACGGCCGTCCGGCCGGTGATCCAGAGGTGGTCGAGCGCCCGGGTGGTCGGCTTCCAGTTCCACCACCCGGCCCCGGCGAGCGCCTTGCGCGGCCCCTCGAAGTCCGCGCTGCCGAGCGGCCCTCCATCACCGATCGCGGCCTCGACGTCCCGGAGCACCCCGTTGTAGCGACTCGGCCAATGTCCCCAGCTCCGGCCGCGATGGCCGTACTCGACCATCACCCGGCGCCACGCGGCGAGGTCTCCCCGCGGGATCAGGCAGGCCGCATGAGCCCAGTACTCGAACAGGAGCCGCCGGCGATAGGCCAGCCGGTCGACGGTGGCAGCCTGATAGGCGCCGAAACGGCTGTACAGCGTGAGATAGTGGGCCCGGGCCACGACGTTGATGCTGTCGAGCTGCAGCCCGCCCACACTGGTCACGAACTCGACCAGGCTTGTCGCCGTCAGCCGCCGGGCTCGCGGCCGGGTCAGGTGCTGGCGTTCGAGAAACAGCGCCGCGACCGCTTCGATCGGGTATCCGGTGCGCTTCATTGCCCGGGAATGTCTCAGCGCGACCAGAGGTCCGCCGGTGTGGCCCGCGAGGCCGCGACGGCGGGCGGGATCGCCGCCGCGATCGCGGTGAGGGTCAGGAGCCCGGCCGCACCGACGATCAGATCCGGCGACCATCCCGGGACCCCCGGCACGACCGCTCCGAGTTCCGGCCAGATCGCCGGGCCGAAGAAGATCAGAGCGATGCCGACGCCGATCGCCGCCGTGCTCATCGTCTGCCGCGCCACCAGCCCGAGCAGGTCCAGGCGCCGGGCGCCGGTCGCGCGCCGGATGGCGAACTCCGTGGCCATGGACCGGACCCAGATCAGGAGCAGCGCGCCGGTACCCCCAAGAGCGAGGAGCAGCGCGACGATGCCGGCGCCGGCGAACGCCCGTCCGAACCAGGCGAGCGGCGCAACGGCTCGGCGGAGGTACGCCGCTCCGCTCTCCCGGACCTCGACGACGGTACGGGGTCCGAATGCCGGCGTACGGCCGTCGGTAGTGACGACCTCCGCGACGGCCGCCGGGTGCTGGAGGACACTGAGATACACCGTCTCGAGAGGCCCGTCCGCGGCGCCGAATCCGGCCGGGCCTTCGTCCTCGACGATTCCCACCACGCGGTAGGCCTGGCCCGACAGCCGGCCCGCCGGATAGATGCTGCGACCGATCGGCCGGCCGTTCTCGAAATAGCGACGCGCCAGATGGACGTTGACCACCGCCACCGGTTCGGCCCCCGCCCGGTCACCGTCGCCCAGCGCCCGGCCCTCGACGACGGTCAGTCCCCGGGCCTTGAACGTGTCCGCGCTGACGGTCAGGTAGCGGGCCTGCAGCGGCCGCCACTTGAGCACGATGCCGCCGACGTAGCAGTTGCCGCAGTCGGTCATCAGTTCGTCGATCGGACCCTGGCCGAGATGGCCGCCGGCACCGGCAATACTGAGCGAGCCAGGGGCCGACTCGTTGCGCCGGAGCAGATCGTCGAGATCGAGCGGGCGCCCGTCGCGCGCCGCGATCCGGAAGACCGCCGCGGCCGGTGCGAGCGGGCCCGCCGACGTTGCCGGGCCGAGTGTTTGAGCGGCCTGCCTCATGATGGTGGCCCCGGCAACCAGCACCGCGATGGCGGCGCCGATCTGGACCGAGGCGATCCGCAGCGGCGCGGGCGCCTCCTCGCGAAACGACGGATCGCGGCCGGTCGTACCGAGCAGGGGAAAACACCAGGCGATCCCGAGGATGACCGCAACCGCCGCGGCGACGATGGCGAGCGGTGCGGCGAACGCCGAGACCGCCCCCGGCCAGGCCGGGCCGACCCAGCGGCTCAAACCGACACCGACCGCGCCGCCGGCTGCCACACTCGCCAGGGCGAGCCCGAGCCCGTCGCGCAACGCCGTCCGGAACAGCGTACCCCGGGCGGCGCCCACGGCACGGTGGATCGCCACGGCCGGCCGCAGCCGGGCCGCTCGATCGGTGGCCAGCGCGAGTGCGGTGATCAGACCGAGGGCCAGGACGCCCCAGCCGACCGTGGCGAGCCAGAGGACCAGCCGGGCGCCGGCGTCGGCCGTCTGGCCGGCCACGGATCGAAGCGCTCCGGTCACCGGGATGGTCGGCGCGAGGTCGAGCCCGGCCGGGGAGGCGGCGGGGCCGGGACTCACCGAGGCAAGGAGGACGGTCGCCGCGACGGCCACCGCCGTTGCGAGGCCGACCAGAGTCGAGGCGGTTCGGTCGACGAGATGCCCGGGACGCATGCAGGAATTTCGAGTGGCCGGGTGCGTTCGGCAAACCCGCGGCAGCCGCGGGACTCAGCCGGCCGCGGCCGCGGGGTCCAGGACCCTCAGCATCTCCGCCTCGGTGGGCGGGTCGAGCACGTTTCGATCCGCGAACTCGGCGGCTTGCGGGTATCCCGACCGGCGGATCAGGTCCGCGGCCCGCGCGAGGTCGTAGCTCGTGCGCCGGAGCGTCAGCGAGCCGCCGTCGATCAGCGCCCAATATGCCCCCGGTTCCCCGAACGGCATCCCCACGCTGCCGGGGTTCACGACCCGGTACGGCCCAACCCGGCGATCGAACGGCATGTGAGTATGCCCGCAGAACACCCAGTCGGCCGCCGTGCCGGCCAGCAGGTCTGCGACCCGGGCCGTCGGGGTGAGGCGGGTGAAGATCGTGACGTCGTCGGCCGGCGTCGCATGACAGAAGAGCAGTTGGCCGGCCTCGGCCGCCACGGTGAGGGTCGGGCTCCAACCGGCGAGCGTGGCCTGCCAAGATGCCACCTGCGACGCGGTCCAGGCGATGGCCGTGCGAGCGCGTTCCGGCAGCCGGTCGTTCGGTGCCCCGGACAGCGTCGCCAGCACCTCGCGGTCTCCGTTGCCATGGATGCAGGCGAGCGGCAACCGGGTCTCGGCCAGAGCGCCGAGAGTTTCGGCCGGCAGTGGGCCGGGCAGGACGTCGCCGCCGATGACCACCAGGTCGGGCCCGGCGGCGGCGACCTCGTCGAGGACGGCCTCGAGTGCCGGCAGGTTCCCGTGGATGTCGTAGAGCGCGGCGATCCGCATCAGGCTACTGGCGGCGGATGGCGATCCCGGGATCGATCCGGGCCGCCCGGAGCGCCGGAACCCAGCACGCGACGACCCCGACCGACGCCATCACGGCGGCAACCGCGAGCAGCGTCACCGGATCCCGGGCCGGCACGCCGTACAGGAGGCCTCGGATCGTGCCGGTGGCCACGAGCGAGCCCGCCACGCCGAGGAGCAGGCCGGCCGCGAGCAGAACGCCGCCTTCGCCCAGTACCATCCGCTGGATGGAGCCCGCGTCGGCGCCGAGGCTCATCCGGATCCCGATCTCGTTCGTCCGGGCGCTCACCGAGAACGCCAGCACGCCGGCGATGCCGACCGCCGCGATCAGGAGCGCCAGAATGCCGAAAGACGCCACCAGCGACGCGTTGAGCCGGCGCGGTGCCACACTCTCGGCGCGGATCTGGCTCACCGTCAGGACGTTCTCGACCGGCACAGTCGGCGCGATCTGACGGACCACCCGCGTGGCTGCCGGCGCCAGCGTAGCCGCATCGGTCTGGGCGCGGATGATCAGGCTGCCGCCGAAGATGCCCTGCGCAAGCGGCTGGAACACGATCAGGCGGGAGCCGCCGTCGAGGCCGTCGTCCTTGGTGTCGCCGACGACGCCGACGATCGTGCGCCAGTCGCCCGAGACCGGGATGAACCGGAGCACGTCACCGGTCCAGGCGATCCGCCGGCCGATCGGATCCACGCCGGGGAACAGCCGGTTGGCCAGGCTCTGGTTGATCACCACGACCAGCGGCCCCTCCATCTCGTCCGTGGTCGCGAACTGGCGGCCCTGGAGAATCGGAATCCCGCTGGCGGTGAAGTAGTCGGGCGTCGCGGTCCGATAGTCGGCCCGGGGCATCGGTTCGCCGGGTGCCAGTTCCCGGCCTTCCGCCTTGACCTCGAGCTGGAAGCCGCCGGAGTTCCGGAGCGGCACGGTCGACCCGGCGCCGACGTCGGTGACGCCCGGCAGCTGGCCGAGTTCACTCCGCATCCGGTCGTACATCGCGACCTGGTCGGCCGGGCTCCGCCCCGCATCGTCGACCGGAACCTCCATCGTCAGCACCTGATCGGCGTCGTACCCGCTGTCCACTTCGGCGAGCCGGAGGATCGTCCGGGTCAGGAGCCCGGCGCCGGTGAGCAGCATGACCGAGACCGCCACCTGAGCGACGACGAGGCTTCGCTGGAGCCGCTGGCGCCGGAGATTCGCCGACGACCGGCCCCCGCCGGCGAGCCAGGCGCCAAGAGCCGTTTCCCGGACGAATCGCGGCGCGTAGGCCAGGAGCACGGCCACGGCGAGCGCGATCGCGAGCGTGAAGCCGAGGACCACGCCGTCCACCCGGATCTCGGACGCCCGCGGCGAGTACCGCGCGGCCAACTCGGCCAGCATGCCGACGCCCGCGAACGCCACGATCAGGCCGAGGATCCCGCCCAGGAGCGCCAGGACGAGGTTCTCGGCCAGGAGCAGGCGCCGCAGCGTGCCGGCACCGGCGCCGACGGCCGTCCGGATCACCAGTTCCTGCTCCCGGCGGACCCCGCGCATCAGACTCAGGTTGGCCACGTTGGCGCAGGCGATGATCAACACGAACGCCGCCGCACCCATCAGCAGCCAGAGCGTCAGCCGGGCCCGCTCCCCCAGGACCTCCTGAAACGGCGTCAGGGCGACCCGGTAGTTCGAGTTGGCATCGTAGGCGTCGGGGTATTCCTGCTGGACGTTTCGCCGGATGTCCGCGATTTCGGACCGGGCCTGCGCCACCGTCACGCCGGGACTCAACCGGGCGATCATCTCGGTCATCCGGTGGGTCCGGCCCTGGACCATGAGTGCGCTGGTATGGTGCTCGCTGATGACCATGTTCATCAGCGCATCCATCCGGTCCGGGAAGGTGGGCGCCGGTTCGAGGACGCCGATGACGGTCACGGCCTGGTTGTTGACCAGCACCGTCTTGTTGACGATGCCCGAGTCGCCGCCGTAGCGGTTGACCCAGAACTCATGGGTCAGCACCATGACCGGCGGGACGCCGGTCCCGTCATCCGCCGTGGTGGTGAGCCGGCCGAGTGCCGCCGAGAGCCCCATGACCTGGAAGTAGTTCCCGGTGACGAGCCCGACGGTGATCCGGAACGCGCCATCGGGATGCTGCAGCGAGTAGGTGATCCCGGAATACTCGGCGATGCCGGCGAAGCTCTTGGCCCCGTTCCGGAAGTCGTTGATCTCGGGTACCGAGAAAAGCACGTTCTCGGCGCCGAGGCCGTCGGCCGACTGGCGCAGGTAGACGAGCCGGTCGCCGTTCCGGTGGGGCAGCGGCTTGAGCAGGACGCCGCGGACCACCGAGAAGATCGCGGTGTTGGCACCGATCCCCAGACCGAGCGTCAGGATGACGGCAATGGCGTAGCCGGGAGCCCGGCGCAGGGAGCGGAACGCGTAACGGAAATCGGCCAGCACGAGTAGTCTCCGGGATCACGAGGCTGCCGGCAGGTTCGGTCCGGCCGGGCACGTACGATAACCCGACGAACGGGCCGCGCCGAATTCGACAGGTGGGCGCCGGCTGGCGTGGAGCCTCACTAACGAAGGCCCCTGGCAGGAGGTTTCGGCTAGGCGGCCAGGCCCTCGGCGGCTCCCTTGAGGTTGGCGAGTCCCGAGTCGAAGTCCTTGCCGATCATCTTGTCCATGTTGACGAAGATGCCCATCAGCTTCCCCATGAAGCTGTTGGGACCTGTCATGGTCCAGTCGACCCGGGTCCCGCCCCCGGCCGCCTCGAGCGAAAAAACGGTGGTGTTGTGGCTCTCGAACGGCTCGAAGAAGTCGAGCTTGATCACCAGGCGGCCTGCCGGAGCCGTTTCGAGGATTTCCATCCGGCCGCGCCCCACTTTCTTGTTGCCGGACCATTCGTAGACGGCCCCTTTGCCGCTGGCGGCGCCGCTGTGCGTCCGGTTCATGCCGGGATCGAGCTTCTCCCAGGGAGACCACACCGGCCACCGGTGGAAATCGTCGAGCAGCGCATAGATCCGCTCGGCGGGCGCCCCGATGAGGGCGGAGCGGCGAACCTCGATGGTGTTGGGGCGGGTCGCGGCGAACAGCAGGAGGGCGGCGACGACCCCGGCAGCGATCAGGAGGGCGGTCAGCATCCGGCATTCCTCGGACGAGGAGACCGGATAGGTTAGCGCCCGGGAGGCGACTCCGCCATGGGAGCCGCCCCCGGAGCGCCGGCGCTACCGCTTCGCGCCGACCACGTCGTTCCAGTTCAGCAGCGAGTTGAACACCATGTTGAACTCGCCGTGGTTCTGCCAGCGATAGATCGGATTGTTGGCGAAGAGAATCACCCGGCCCGACCCGTGATACGCCCGGGGGATGTCTACCGCGAACGGCCGGTCCTTGAGCGCGTCGGCCCCCGACATCAGGCCCGACAGCACCGCGTTGTCGCCGCCCTTGTAACGGGCCAGGACGTTTTCCTCGTCCGCGACCCCGGTCCGGAACGGCTGGCCGCCGACGTACTTCACCGGAATCGTCTTGTCCCCATAGCCGTAGAAGACGGGGTGGTCGAGCCGGAGGATCTCGGCCTCGATCAGCGGCCGCTGGGCAACGAGCCCGGGTACCGGCGTTTTCTCGACCGTGCCGGCCCAGCCGAACTCGATCGGCAGGCGCGCCGCGTCGCCGATGGCGATGAGGGTGCCGCCCTTCTCGAGGAAGTCGGCGAATGCGTCGACGCCCTCCTGCTGAAAGCCGCCGGTGATGTCGGCGGTCTCGCCGTACCAGCCGAGGAACTTGAACTTGTCGCTCTTCTGATACGGCACCGGCTGCGCGGCCGGCTTCTGGAGCACGGCCTGCCGGCTCAGGTTCTGTTCCGCGGTCAGAATTACGTCGTACTTTGCCCGGAGGTTCCCCTGGGCCACCTGTTCCTTGTAGATCAGGTCGAAGGGAATCCCGAAGGCGTCGAAGGTGAGCCGGTACCAGCCGAGGTTCTGGGTGCCGTTCCACTGCGAGTAGATCGCGATCCGCGGGAGATCGGCGTCATGGGCCGGGACGTCCGGCATGCTGCCGAGCGCCGCCGCCGTGAGGCCCAGCTCCTCCACCGCCGCCCGCGCGGCCGGGGCCGCGCCCCGGATCAGGAAGGAACCGGCGGGAAAGTCGATGCCCTCCGCCGAGAACGCCTTCTCGGCGATCTGGACCGGCACGTCCTTCAGCCGGTACCGGAAGGTGATCATGTTGTTGGAGCCGAGGTGGGCTACCGCCATCCCGGCGGTCCCGCTGCCCTTGACGGTGCCGTGGACCACGGCCTTGGTGACCGGCGTCGTGGCCACCTTGAGCACCGCCGAGTCGGCGATCTCGGCTACGTCGAGCCCCATCGCGAGGCCCATCGTCCAGCCGCTGTCGTCGTAGGTGGTGAGCCGGGCGTCCGGATACTGCTGCCGCTCGAGCAGGTTCTTCGCCAGCCGGCCGTACGGCTGGTCCAGCTTGATCACGTAGGAGCCGGCGGCGTACGTCGTCGTGTCGGCCTTGAAGGCCTTCGACGCGACCCCGATCTCGATCCGCTGGGTGCGGAGGATGTTGACCAGCTCCGCCGCGCGGGTCATGTCCCGCTGCACCGGAATCACGTAGGCGTAGGGGGCCTCGCTCCGGCCCGCCGTCATCGAGTTCCGGGTCTTCACGTAGAAATTCTCGAGCACCGTAGCCGGGAACATCGACGCGAGCTGCAGGGCCGAGAGGACGCCCGTCTGCATGTAGTTCGTGTTGGCCCGGCGGGTGAACTTCGCCGAGTCCTCGGCCCCGATCGGGATCCCCCGGTACCACTCGCGATCCTGGGCGCCGCCGCGGCCCGTCGGGAGCGGTGACCCGCGCCCGCCGCCGCCACCCTGGCCGCCGGCCGCGGGGCGTCCGGCGGGTGCGCCGCGGGCCGGCGCCCGGGCGCCGGAGTCGCCTCGGGCGGCCGTCGAATCGCCGCGGCCTCGCCGGCCGCCCCGGCGCTCGGTCGTGGTCGAATCGAGATCCCGGCCCGACTGGGTCTCGTACATCTTCATCAGGCCGTTGTGATTGTAGGCGACCGATCCGAGGTAACCCGGCGACCACCCGTCCATGAAGGCATGGGTGTAGACGCCGGGCATTCCGTACTTCGTCATCTGGGCCATTTCCCAGTTGGCGAACCACGGCAGCTCCGCGAAGAGCAGCGGATCGAGATTGGGGTTCTGCGGCGCGCCCCCGCTATAGGTGTAGAGCAGCGGCAGTGACTCGTGGAGGTCGTGCATGATCGGGGGATACGCCGTGAAGTACCAGTCGGCGATGGCCCGCATCTGCATCAGCTCGAGGTTGATATCGCGGTTGTTGTCGTGGTACGCGTACTTGCCCCAGTACGGCACGGACGGCCCGCGGTTGAACGGTCCGGCGGCGCGGGTCGTGTCGTCGGCCGGCTTGTTGGCCGCGAGGTCGAGGCCCTGGTAGAACCAGTCGACGTTGCGATCGCGCCCGTCGGCGTCCGCCACCGGCGTGACCGAGACGTAGAGATTGTTCCGGATCCGGGAGACGAGCGGCGAGGTTTCGGTCGCCAGCCGGTACACCAGCTCCATCAGCATTTCCGACGGACCGGTTTCGCCGCTGTGCAGGCCGCCCATGAAGTGGTAGTGCGGCTTCGTGGTCTTGATCAGCTCGGCGATCTCGGCGTCACTCCGCCCGCGGGGGTCAGCGATCTTGGCGAGGTTCGCGCGGTTGGCGTCGAGCGCCTTCATGTTCTCGTCGGACGATACCCAGACCACCACGAGTTCGCGGCCCTCGTCCGAACGGCCGATCGTCTCCACCTTGACCCGCGGCGTCGCGGCGGCGAGGGCCCGGTAGTACCGGAGAATGTCGGCGTAGTAGGTCAGCTTTTTCGGCGCACCGATGTGGTATCCCAGAACCTCGCGCGGCGTCGGGATGCCCTCGACCAGCGGGAGGTGGTCCACCAGCGGGCTGCCGAGCCGCGGGTTCGGCAGCCACTCGCGGTAGTTGCGGGCGAACGTCGGATCCTGCTTCTGGGCGGGATCGCGGGTTTCGATGGTCGTCTGCTGCGCCGCCAGGTGCCGGGTGGCGAGCGGTGCCAGCCCGGCAAGCGTACCAAGGGCGAGCGCCAGCCGCGCGGTCGCCCGGGCCGTTCGAAGCTTCATTCCGGTTTTCCTCGAGTTGGGACTGCGATTGACTCCCAATATACGCCGCGACCGGACCCGCCGTTGCGGATCCCGGCGAGCCTCCGAAACCGGATTCGGCCGCAACGGCTCAGACCGGATCCGGCGGAACGTTTCGATGCGGGCTGACCCGAATCGGCACTGGCACCGAATCGGGTCCGCTGAGGCAACTCGTTGTCATTCAGGTGTTTCACGCTGGCGGACCCGTTGGGCACCAAGGCTGCTTTTGGGGAACGCGACCGCAGGATGACTCGACCACTGATCCCGGAGCGTGCCCCATGCAGACCATCCTCAAGACCGCCCTCGCGGTCACCGTCGCCGCCCTCGTCGCCTGCCAGGCCGGCGACGTCACCGACCCCAGCGCCGACCGGAACTCCACCGGTTCCGTGACCACCGGCGGCACGCCGGCCGGCGCCGCGGCAGGTGCGGTCCGCGTCCGCTGCGAGGTGCGGTCGAACCGGTCGAAGATCTCCGTCGACGGACGGAGCCTCCGCCCCGCTACCGCCACCTACTCGGCGCGCGCGGTCAGCGGTGGCAACGTGGCGTCCGCCCCGGCCCGGGCCGCGGTCGGCGGTGAGGTGGAATTCGACTTCGATTCCGATCCGGGCGACATCGCCGAGGGCGCCGTGGCGATCGGGGCCGGGTTCATCGTCGGCGGGTCTGTGACCGGTGAGATCCTCGACGCCGCCGGGACCCTGGTGGCCACCGCAACGGTCTCCTGCACCGTCAAATAGGGCCCTGCCGGAACGGGGGTCGGACACCGGCCCCCGAACTGGCGCTCGATCGGCGTTCGGGGCAGGTTTCCGAATGTCCCGTTTTCATCGTTCGCGAGCCTCGCGCCGTCGCCTGGCCGGGCTCGCCCTTCTTGGCCTCATGACCGCCTGTGGGCGCGGCGGCTCCGAGGCCGTCGTGGCCGTCGGATCGCGAACCCTGGACGCCGCCTCGCTCGAAGGTCTGGTGCGGGCCTCGCCACCCGGCACCGATCCGCTGCTGATGGCGCAGTCGGCGGCCGAGGCCTGGCTCGACTACTCGCTTGCGGCCACGGCGGCGGCGGACTCGCTCGATCCTGCCGATCCGGCGCTCGTGGCGGCCGCGCTGGCCCCCACGGTCCGGTCCCAGCACCTGATCGCGCTGCAGAACCTCCTCGCCGGCGAACGGTCCCCGCTGCCGCGGGCGGAGCTTCGCCGGGTCTACGCCCTCGACAGCGTCAAGCTGTTTCAGACCATCCTGGTCCGGGTGCCGGACTGGTCGGACGAGGCCGGTGTCCGGGCCCGGGCCGCCCGGGCCGACTCTCTGCGGATGCTCGCCCTCCGAGGGGCGTCGTTTTCGGAGCTGGTCCGGCGCTACTCGGAGGCTGGGTATGCGCGGTTCGGTGGCTACGGACCGCTGGTAACCCGGGAGGAGGTTCCCGCCGAGCATCGCGATGAGGTTTGGGCGCTGGCCCCGGGGGCGGTCGCGGGGTTCCGGAGCGAGGCGGGCTACGAGCTCGTCAAGCGGCCGGTCCTGGCCGACGTCACGGGGCCCTTCGCGGCCGGCCTCCTGGTGGCGTCCGGCCGGCGGGCCGACTCGGCCTTTGCCGACAGCCTCGTGGCCGCAGAGGCCCCGACCGAACTGGCCGGCGCTGCCGGTCGGTTCCGGCGGTTGCTGTTGCGGCCTGACAGTCTCGCGACCGACACCACCACGCTGGTGCGGTTTCGGAGTGGGGGGCTCGACGTTGCGGCGGCCTGGGCCTGGGCGGTCACCTTGCCCGATCCGGTGCGGATCCGCCTGGCCTGGGACTCGGATCAGCGTTTGAGCGAGACGCTTGCCGCCGTGGCCCGGAACGAACTGCTCTATCGAGTGGCCCGGGCCCGGGGCATCGACGTCGATCCGGCCGACTTGGGACCGTTGCGGACCGACTTCGTCAACGGGACCCGGCGGCTGTTTGCGGCGCTTCGGGTCCGCGGGGGCCCGGGAGTCGACCAGCCTGGCGTCGTGGACTCCCTGCTGCTCGACCTGCTCAAGGGGTCCCCGGTGCCCGCGATGCCCGCCGGGCTCGCGGGTGCGCTCCGGGCCAGGATCCCCCACCTCGTGACTCCGGACGAAGTAAACCGGGTCGGGCTCCGGGCTCGGTCACTCGGTTTGATTCCGCCCGCGCCGAACCCCCGGGCGTAGGCCACGAAAAAGGGCGGGCCGATCGGCCCGCCCTTCTCGTATCGCGACAGCGTGAGTGCGGTTCGGCTCAGTTCTCCGCCAGCCGCCGGCGCCGCATCAGGGCAAGGGCGAGGAGGCCGGTCGCCATGAGCAGGATGGTGGCCGGTTCCGGCGTGATGTACTGGGCGAGCCAGTCGCGGTGGAGCGCGATCGGCACAAAGCCTGCAAACTCGCCGAAGCTCGAGTTCAGGACCCCGTCGATGTCGCCGACGATGCCGCGGGAGAAGGTGAGCCCGAACGAGGTGACGGCGGCGAGTCGGCCACCGACCAGGAGGGAACCACCCGAGTCGCCGCCGGCCGTCAGGCCCTCGAGCGCACCCTGGCCCAGTCCGCAGGGGCCGCCGCCGCCGAAGAAGCCGTAGAGGCGGCAGGTCGCGTCCTGCGCGGCGTTGCCGCTGTCGAAGTCGGCCATCAGGACGTGCTCATTGCCGAACAGGCCGCCGAGAGTCGGATCGTCGGCGTAGAAGTCGAACCGGTTCCAGGCCTGGCGCCTGGTCCCGGCCGCAAGGACGGCGCCCGTGAGGCCAGAGCCGGACGCCCCGAACCCGACGATGTTCGCCACCTCACCCAACGCGTCCGGCTCGTAGAAACCGTACGGGGTGACGTCGGTGACGTATTTGGGCAGGGTCAGGAGCGCGATGTCGTTCTCGTCGACCACCGCACCGGTGTACCCGCCGTGAATCACGTACTGGGTACTGGTCAGGATCGTCGTCCCGCCGGCGGGCGGGAAGATGAAGGTGTTGACGCTGGTTGCGCCAACCAGGCAGTGCGCCGCCGTAACCACGGTCCGGCCATACCCGACCAGCGACCCGCTGCAGATGAAGCTGCCCGTCGGCTTGGTAATGATCAGCGCGACCGTGGCGTCGTACCCGACGCCCCGCGGCGTGGCGTACAACGCATTGAACGGGTTGCCGGCGGTGACGATCGTGGACTGCGCGACGTAATCGCTGGGGTCCAACGGCCCCATCGAAAACAGCGCCAACGATGCGAGCAGAGCATTCATTGGAGACATCCTGAGTTGTCGGGCGGAGATGACGCGAACGTGAACTAAGCTAGCAATTCGGCGTTGGCGCGTCTACTGTCATCGAAACGAACTGCTGGCAACCTTGCTGCAGTGGTTTGCACTTCGCTCGGTCCAGGTAGGAAAACGACCTGCCGCCGGCCGAACAAGCAGTCGGCCGGCGGCCACCCTCGTTCAGATCTTGGCCAGGTCGCCCACCGAAGAAGCCAGGACGTGGGCCTTCGGCTCCCCCGCCGCCCCCCGGGCATCCCCGTGAAGCCGCGTGGCCAGCTGCGCCAGACCGGCCCGCCGCGCCTGCCCCGTCAGCTTCTCCAGCCGAGCCAACTCGGCCCGGGTGCTCGCGATCTTGTCCGCCGCCAGACCCCGGTCCCGCTCCAGCTGGTCGAGATACGCCCGCGACAGCGAGAAGCTCGCCGGCCAGACCATCTTCGGCTGACCCTGGGCGTTCAGGTAGTCGAATTTGACCGTCTTCGCCGCGTCGATCTCGTTCTGCGAAATCCACCCGCTCGGCGTCAGTTCATAGATGTCGAGGCCCCGGGCGATCTCCGAACTCACGATCACGCCGTTGTACCAGTACACCGACCACGACCCGCCGCTGACCAGCCGGGTCGAGTCCACCGGACCCCGGTCGAAATAGGCGATCTCCACCGGCTTCGACGCGTTGGTCCAGTCGAAGATCGAAATCCCGCCCTGATACCACCCCTGGACCATCACGTCCCGCCCCGGAATCGGCAGCAGGGATCCATTGTGGGCAACGCAGTTCTCGAACGAGGTCTGCGCGGCCGGCATCTTGTAGTAGCTCTTGAACTGCATTTGCCGGTTCTGGAGCGTGAAGATCGCGTCCGCCCCCCACTCGTACTTGTCCGTGGCCCGGCACCGCGGGGCGGACCCGCCACCCCACTCGTCGCTGAACAGGATCTTCGAACCGTCGTTGCTGAACGTGGCGGAATGCCAGAACGAGAAGTTCGAGTCGGCCACCGCCCCGATCCGGGTCGGCTGCGCGGGGTTGCTGATGTCGAGCAGCAGGCCGTACCCGCCGCAGGCACCGCCCGCGAGCCCGATGGCCGGATACACGGTGATGTCGTGACACTGGGTCGGGCCGCCGCGCGGCCGCGCCGCCGGCCGCTGCTGGCCCGCCGGCCGGTTGGCCGCCCGCGCCGCGGCCCGCGCCGCGGCCGCCGAATCGAACGGCTCGGCGTGCCGCGGCGGAGCCTCGAGATCCTGGAAGATCCGCGGCGAACTCACGATCCGCGCCTTCTCCGGCGCGGCGAGCGGCACCTGGATCACCTCGATCCGGAACAGCGCCGAGTTCGGATCCTCGTCCGGCGTCTGGCCGGAGCAGCCGGGGAGCTCCTCGGAGGGCCGGACCCCCGCGGAACCGGAGACGTAGATATAGACGTTCTCGGGATCCTTCGGATCCGCCAGCACCGTGTGCGTGTGCGAACCACGGCACGTCTGCACGTTGGCGATGTACTTCGGATTGGTGATGTCGGTGGCATCGAAGATCCGGATGCCCCGGAGTCGGTCGTGGCTCACGGCCTCCTGGACCCCCTGCGGTCCGCAGTCGAGCCGGCCGGTGAGTCCCTCACCCGAAACGAAAAGCAAATTGCCGTAGACCGACACGTCGCTCTGGGACGCCGGGCAGAGATACGGCTTCACCAGCTTCGGACTCCGCGGATTGGCGATGTCCCAGACCAGGAACCCGTTGTAGTTCCCCTGGAACACGTAGCTGCCCCGGAAGGCTAGATCGGAATTGGTCGTTTCGAATCCCTGGGGCGACGGCGTGTTCGACACCAGCCGCAGGTTCCACGCGGCCACCCCGGGGTTCGCCTTGCCGGCCTTGAGGCCGACCCGCGGATCCGGCGACGGCGGCGTCGTCGAGAGTGCCGCCGGCGCGGGCGTCGTCATCGCGCCCGGGCTCGAGGCGGACGAACAGCCGGCGACCAGGCCGGCGAAGAGTACGGCCGGTAGCGAAACACGCGTCATGGGTGGGGGCTCCCTTATTTGGCGAGTTGGTCCAGCATCTTCTGCATACGGTCGATTTCAGTCGTCTGATCGGCAAAGACGTCGGACGCGAACCGGAAGACCACCTCGTCCTGGCCCGCCCCGTTGGTGCTGAACAGCTCGTCCACCATCGTGATCGCACCCTCGTGGTGCCGGATCATGAAGGTGAGAAAGAGCCGGTCGAACTCGCTGCCCCGGGCCCCGTCCAGCTGGGCCAGTTCGGCGTCGGTCATCATGCCCGGCATCAGCATCGCGTGCTGCATCCCGTTCATGTTCGTCATCAGGTGGGTCGCATCGGCGGCCGGCGCCGGAAGGTTCCGGTCCCGGAGCCAGTTCTGCATCAGCGCGATCTCGTCCCGCTGGGCCACCACAATCCGCTCGGCCAGCCGCTGCAGCTCGGCCCCCGCTCCGTGGCTCGGTGCCCAGCCCGCAATCTTCACCGCCTGGGCATGGTGCGGGATCATCCCGGACATGAAGTGGACGTCGGCGGCGTGGGGCGGCGTCGTCTGGGCGAAGGCCGGCGCGCCGACACTGCCGGCGACGATGGCACCCGCCGCGGCAAGCGGCAACGCCGCTCGCCGCCGGAAACTGGCGGATTGGAAAAGCATGGTTCGAAAGATACCCCGCGAAAAACGGTATGGGATAGCGATGGAAGGCGTCAGGCCGCGGAACCGCCCTCCTCCGCCAGGAGCCAGAGAACCGCCTCCTCCTCGGTGGTGAACACCGCCGCCTCGACCCCGTGGCTCTGGGCGAGCATCTCGATCATCCGGGCCATGCCGTACTGGGCCCCCGGAGGGGCGAGGTAGGCCAGCCGGGCGTGGTGGGCCGCCGCCCACCGCCAGTGGGTCAAGGCGATCGCCCGGCCCTCGGCCGGACTCGGTACGTAACCCAGACGGCGAACGTCGAACAGCACCCCGGTCGGATCCGGCACCACCGTCTGCCGGAAGAGCGCCTCGACGATCTCCGAGTTCTCCTGGACGCTGCCCGTTCCGGAACCGACCACCATGAGCAGCCGGTCGGCCGGGCCCGCGCGGATTTCATACGCCATCGGCCACCCGGGAACCTCGTACTGATCAACATAGGGAGCGCTTGCCACGCGAGCCACCCGAGTAGTATGTTTTCGGTGTTTGTTCGGTTACCGGTCCGTTACGTATCAAACCCAGGAGAGTCCGATGTCGATCGCGCAGTCGTTGCTCGGTGAGTGGGATCAGGAAGTCGCCAATACCGTCAAGATGCTGTCCGCCGTGCCGGAGGCGGACCAGCACTGGGCGCCGCACGCCAAGAGCATGAAGCTCGGCCAGCTCGCGGCCCACATCGCCGAGGTCCCGAGTTGGGCGAGCGTAACGGTCAACACCTCGGAACTGGACTTCGCCACCGGCTACACGCCGCCCTCGTTCGGCTCGACCGCGGCCAACGTCGCGGCCTTCGAAGCCCAGGCCAAGGCGGCCCGCGCCGCCCTCGCCGGCGCGAGCGACGAGGAATTCATGAAGTCGTGGACCCTGCGGAACGGGGATCAGGTGTTCTTCACCATGCCGAAGATCGCCGTGATCCGCTCCTTCGTCTTCAATCACCTGATCCATCACCGGGCCCAGCTCGGGGTCTACCTCCGGCTTCGGGACGTGAAGGTCCCGGGGATGTACGGACCGTCCGCCGACGAGGGCATGTAGCCCGCCGGTCGGGTTCGCCGCCGGGCGGGGAACGGCGGCGAACCCATGTTCGGTCCCGGGCTACGCGGATGCCAGCTCCGACTCGGTGTCCGGATCCCGCTTCTTCCGGCTCAGGATACCCGCCGACACCAGCGCGAACACCAGCCCGACCGGCAGCGGCTCCAGCGCGGTCATCGCGATGTTGACGAGCGGATTGGCGTACATCCGGGCGAACTCCTCCATCTCCCGCACCTTCGCAGCCACCTCGGCCTCCGTGGCCCCCGCCTGCCGTGCCTGCTCGACCAGATGCGCTCCGTACTTCTCGGCGAAGTCGGGCGTGAAGCCGTAGTAGATCACTTCCCAGGTGGCCACATAGCACACGGTCGCAATCCCGACGATCGCCAGGCCGACCAGCAAGGCCCGCGGGAACGGGACCTGCCCGCCGCCCACCGTGTCCCGGTAGGACCGAATCCCGAAATAGACCATGAGGAAGGCCAGAACCATCGAGGTGTAGCCGACGACGGCCGCACGCTCGAATCCGATCCGGGCCTGGAACGGGAGGGCGATGAGCATCATCGCGGCCAGGATGGCGCCGGCGATGAGTCCGTAGGTGAGAATGACTTTCCGCATCCGACACTCGCTGGTGGTCAAGGAAGGCCCGATTCTATCGATCGGCAGGCACTGCCGCGTCACCCGAAAGGATGATTTTCCCGCCCGGACCCGAAAATCACCCGGAAGCAGCAGCCTCCCCGCCGGCCCCCGGGCCCGCGCTCACGGAATCAGCCGCAGCTGCTTGCCCAGTTGCACCGCCTGGGTCCGGCGCCGGGCACCGACCTTGTCGAAGATCCGGCGGGAGTGCGTCTTGACGGTGTTCTCACTGACGTGGACCCGGTCGGCGATCTCCTTGTTGCTGAGTCCCTCGGCGATCAACTCGAGAATCTCGAGCTCCCGCGGGGTCAGGCCAAGCGCCTCCACCTTCCGCTCATCCCGCTCGAACGGCCCCTCCGATACCGGGACCGGCACCGGCACGGGAACTTCCTTGACCACGACGGTCGCCGGGCGGCCGGTCAGCCGGAGACCCAGCCAGATGCCGAGACTCACGAAGACCAGGGCAATGAGTCCGCCATAAATCTCGATCGAGTGCTCCAGCACCAGCCAGCGGTACTCGATCATCTTCAGGCCGGCGATCAGGAGTCCGCCGAGCAAGCCGTAGAGAAGGACGTGCTTCCTCATCGGCAGGAAGTGTAGCGACGGGCCCGGAGGGTCGTGAGGGGCGCCCCGCTCTATCCGGTGTCCGCTTCGGGCCATACGTTCCGGACGGTCCCTCTTCCTGGAGCGGCGATGGCTGGCATGCGCGGACGGCTGATTGGCGCCGGGTGGCTCGGCATCCTCCTGGGATGCCAGGCGGGTGGCACCCCGGCTGGAGCCGGCTCACTGTGGGAGGTGTACGAGGGAACGCTCAAGGGAGCCCGCTACGTGGACCTCACCCACGCGATCACGCCGACCATTCCGGTCTGGCCCGGCTTCGGCGATCCGACCTTCGGCCCGACGGTCAACCCCGCTACCGGCAAGCCCTACACCTACGAGGGCGACGGCTTCGCGGCGACCCGGTACCTCCTCCCGACGGATCAGCTCGGCACCCAACTGGACCCCCCGGCCCACTGGGATCCCAACTACCCGACCATCGACGAACTTCCGCCGACCTTCGCCGTACGCCCGCTCGTGGTCATTCCGATCGTGGCCCAACTTGCATCGCAGCCGGGCTACCACCTGTCGGTGGCGGACATCGAGGCGTTCGAGCAGGCCCACGGCCGGATCCCCGAGGGAAGCGTCGTCTTCGTGCGGTCCGACTGGTCGAAGCGCTGGGAGGAGCCGGGCATCGGGCTCGCGCGTCCCTTTCCGGGCGTTTCCCTCGCTGCGCTCGAGTTTCTCCACCTCGAGCGGCACATCCTGATGCACGGCCACGAGCCGCTCGATACCGACACGACGCCCACGCTCGAGGGCGAAGCCTGGCTCATGCACAACGGCTACGCCCAGGCGGAGGGCGTGGCCAACCTCGATCAGGTCCCCGAGACCGGGGCCCTCGTCGCGATCGGCTATCCGAAGTTCAAGGGCGGCGTCGGCGGCTACGCCCGGTACATCGCGATTTGTCCGGCCGACTGGAAGTTCGGCGTGACGGTAGGCGAAGTGCCCGAGGCGCCGCTGGCCCGCGACCCGCGGCCCCTCCATTGGGATTCGGCCGGCACCATGCGGGTCCGCTGACCCTTCAGCGACAGCCGCCCACGCCCGGATCGCGGTCCCGGGGATCCCGCCCAGGCAGGCTGCCGTCGAGCCGCAGGGCATAGCTGTCCTGGACCCGCTGGCCGTCGTACCGGATCGACTGCCGGATCGTGGCCGGCCGGGTCCGGTTGCTGGTCAGCGCATACCAGTTGTTGGTGGATTCGGTGTAGACCGGCCCGCACCGCACCAGCCGGACCGCGATCCCCAGTTCGTAGACCACGCCGAGCAGATGCTCGCCGCGCGGGTGCAGGCCCTGCTCGTCGAAGTAGATGTTCCGCACCCGGTCCGCGGTTCCGGCCGCGAGCACGGAGAACTTCCGGCCGGCGAACTCGATGGCACCGCTCCGCGCCATCGGGCTCGGATCGTTCTGGACCGTCAGGTCCATCGTCATCGGGCCGCTTCCGCTCCAGGTAATGTCGGGCACCTGGGTCTCGAGCCGGCTCCAGTCGAGGCCCGCGCCGGCCCCGGCGGGCTCCAGCAGCCGGACCATGACTTCGGCGAGCTGGAGGTGCGGGGCCTTCGTGGCCACCGCCTTCCTCGGGGCGCCCTCCGCACATTGCTCGGTGTACGACGCCAGCTGATTCGGCTCGAGTGCCGGCAGCTCCTCGCCGCGGGTCAGGATGTAGCCCTCGGTAGCCCGGCCGGCAGCCGCGGGTTGAATGGCGATCGTACCCAGAACGCCCTCGCCGCGGACCCGGTACCAGCTCGTTCCCGGGCCGGCCGTGACCGGACAGCGGGCCAACTCGGTCTCGAGGCCCGCGGCCCCGAGCGCGGCGATCACGGCCGACCCGCCCGGCAGCGTCCCGGTGGCCCGGATCAACAGATGCGCCACGATGGTGCGCGCCCCCGATGCGACGATCGCGAGCCGGGTCGCCCCGATCGCCGCGGTGCCCTGCCGGGCAAAGCAATCGCCGTTGGGAAGGCAGTTGCGGAGCGAGGCGGGCGGGAGCGCCGCCCACTGGATACCGGGCAGCCGGTCGAGACCGTCCCAGTCGGCGCTCGCGGTCGCCAGGAACGTCCGGGAAACGGCGGCGAGATGCTCGGCCGGATTGGCCGGCTGGCCGGCAAGCGCGCCGAGCACGGCGCCAAGGGCAAGCAGCGAGGACATGATCGCTCCGGGGTCGAATGAGGGGCCTTCATTGGGCATTGCGCAAAGGCCGCCCCGGGAACGTCAGCGATCCGACCCACCGAGCCGGAGCCCGTGCCTGGGGGCGGTGCCGGCGCTCCGAATGCCGCCGCCGCGCCTAACGGTCGGGGATCCGGAACTCCGCCGTATCCCAGTCGCGCCAGCCGGCGCGGCGCAGCAGGTCCCGGAAACGGGGGTGCGGCCGGAAGGCCGCGAAGGCGGGAAACATCCTGACCATCATCATCGACGGATCGTGCTCGTCGAGCGCCCGGCCGAGCAACGCCATGCCGGTGTCGAGGTCGCCGAGCGCCGCGTGCGCCTGGCCGAGGACACTCGCCTGCACGTACTCGGTGGCGGCCCGGGCGGTGAGCGCCTCGAGCATCGCTTCGGCGCGCCGGGCCTGACCCGCCGCGGCGCACGCCACCACCATGCTCATCAGCGACCACGGATGCCGGTTGGAGATCGCCGACTCCGCCACCGCGGCCGCGACGGCTTCCCGGCCCATGCCCTTCTGTACGTAGGCCGCCGTCAGCCAGTGATAGGCCAGAAAAGACGGCTCCTCGATGTCGATCGCGGCATGGAGCGCCTCGATCGCTTCATCGTACTGGCCCGCGGCCAGCAACTGCTGGCCGAACATCACCCGCGAGAGCCCCGTGGCGCCCGCCATCGTGGCCGCCCGTTCGGCCGCGAGCCGCGCCGTGTCGAGCGGACCGTCGTGACAGAGCCGGACGAACGCGAGCCGCGCCTGCGCCACGACCAGCGCCGGGTCGATCGCGAGCGCGTGCTCGAGTGCCCCGATCCCCGCGTCGAACTGCCGGTGGATCCACAGGAGACAGGTACCCCGGGCCAGATGTGATTCAGCCCGGTCCGGTGCCAGGCGCATCGCTTCGTTGGCGGCGGCGTCCGCGAGATCCGCTGCCCGGAGCGCGGGCAGGAAACCGTAGAACGCGAGTTGGGTATACGACTCCGCGAGGGCCGCGTGCGCGCCGGCGTGCCCCGGATCGAGCGCGACGGCCTGCCGGAAGAGTTCCACACCCTGGCCCAGGCCGCCCCCCTGCGGACTCCAGACTTGGAGCCCGTCCAGGTAGAGCGCGTTGGCCCGCTCCCGGCCGCTCGGGGCGGGCGCCAAACCGGTGTCCTGGCGGAGCGCGTTGTCCACCGCCTCCGCGATGGTGCGCGCCAGCTCGTCCTGGAGCGCCAGAATCGGGCCCGTCTTGCGGTCGAACTGCGCACTCCAGAGCATGGTACCGCCGGCGACGCGAACGAGCCGGGCGGAGACCCGCAACTCGTCGCCGGCGAGCCGGACGCTCCCTTCGACGGCGTAGCCCGCATCGAGCCGGGCGCCGGGAACCCGCGCCGACACCCGGAGGTCCGGCCGCCGGCCCAGCGCGGAAACGAGTTCCTCGGAGAGTCCCTCGGCGATGTGACTCCCGGGCGCGTCGGCGATCCAGGTGAACGGCATCACCACCACGCCGAGGCGGTCCGCGGCCGGCGCGGGCTCGGCGGCGGGCGGCGGGAGCGCCGGTGGCCGGACCGGCGGCGGCGCCGTCGGCGGTGGGGGTGGCTCGCCGATCGGCGACGGGGCGGTTCCTTCCCGGATCTCCCGCGCCAGCCGCCCGACACTCGCATGCGGCGGCAGATCCACTTCCTGCGCGATGAGCTCCTCGTAGATCCGGGCCTGTCGCAGCGCCCCGGACCGGTCACCGGCGGCAAGCAGCGCCTGCATCAGCAACACCGTGACCCGCTCGTTGAGCGGTTCGAGCGCGGCGTGGCGCCGGCCCCACTGCACCGCCGCGGTCGCGTCGCCGCGGGCGAGCGCGTCCCGGGTAAGGCGGTCGAGCGCCCCCGTGGCCCGGCGTTCGAGATCCCGCCGCTCGTCTTCGACCCAGTTTTCGAATTCGGGAACGGCGCTCAGCCGGAAGCCGTCGAGGAACGGACCATCATGGAGCTGAACCGCCGCCGCGAGCTGGTTGCGCCGCAGCAGGTCCTCGAACTCGGCGACATCGCAGCGGACCTCGTCGGGATTGAGGCTGAGCTCCCGGGTCCCGACGAAGAGGTCGCCGGCACCGGCATCCTTCCGCAGCGCGTAAAGGGCTTGTTTGAGCGCGTTCCGGCCGGGTTCGCCGTCGGCCTCGGGCCAGAGGGTGGCCTGCAGTCGCTCGCGGGAGATGCCCCGGGTGCCCGCGCGGGCGATCATCGCGAGCAGCGCCATTCGCCGGGGCTGAGCCGCCGCACCGAGGAGACGCTGATCGTCTCGCAGCAGGGCCAGCCCGCCGAACGTCTTCAGCCGGAGCACACGCCGCACACTGCCACGGGACCGGGATCTCCCCGCCGCGGATCCGAGCGCCGTCACGACGCCCCGCGCCCGGCGGCCAACAGGGTGGAGGAAGCCCTGCCATAATAGGACTCCCTCCGAACCCCGGCAAGAAACGTCAGAACGAGATCCCGGCCGAGAAGGCCCAGCGGCTCCGGTTGGGCATCCCGTACTCGCTCACGATCCGGGTCGACGTGATGACGACCTCCTGGAGCCGGGCCGACGCGCCGATCGCGTAATACCCGTCCCAGCCGGTGCTCTGCGTCTGGCGGACGTCGTTGAGGTAGGTGCGGAAATCGTACCGCGCCACCGAACCGGTCACGAAGGGCGACAGAGTGACCCGCTTCATCCGGATGTCGTAACTCGCGCCGACCGTGGCGGGATAGCGGAAGTTGGCCCGGCCGGTGTTGGCGAGGTCGTCGCCCCAGGCCGTCACCGCCACGCCCGCCGACGCGCCCACCGACAAGCCGGGCACCGCCGCCACGTCGTGCGACAGCGCCAGCGACGCGGCCGCGTCGAGCACCCCCGCCGCGGCGTCGTCGAACGGCCGCGCGCTGCCCCGAAGCACCATCGCGACCCGGGTCGGCTTGCCCAGCCGGCCGAACTGGTGGCCGTACACGACGCCGAACGTGTGCGTGGTCTCGGGCCCGCCGGTCCGGGAGTTCTGGGCCGAGTAGAAACTGAGGTGATTGGAGCGGATGAAAGGGGTGCCGAGCGCCGTCTGGGCCGCGGCGGGCACGACGGCCAGGGCCGCGAGCATGGGGGCGAGCAGCACTCGCGGCCGGGCAAGGGGGCGGGGCAGGGTGAGTGCGATGCGGGACATGCGATTCGATCCTCTCGGTTGGTCCGGCGCCTGAGTGGCCGGCGTGCTCGCGGGCCTCTACCCGCGACGCCGGCCTCTACGGACCCCCGGTCTCGCCGAAGTCACCCGGCCGTCACCCGGACAGCCGAAACCGCTCCGCCCCCCGGAGCGTCCGGGGCCCATCCTTCCCGAGGATCTGCCGATGCCCGGCTTTCGCGTCACGCTCGACCGCCTTGCCGTCCCCGTCTTCGCCGTCCTGGCCTGCCTCCTCGCCTGGGCCTTCTACCTGGCCGAGTGGCTCGGCGCCTCGATCGCCGGCGGCCAGTTCCCGCTGGGGCCGATCCTCGCGGCCGGATTGGTCTCCCTGCTGCTGGGCCGCCCCGGCCTGAAAGCATGGGCCGGCCGGCTGAGCCGACTCCTGGTTCCCGGCGGCTGGTATCTGCTCGCCGTCCTGGCACCGATCGCGCTCGTCGTCGGGGCGGTGCTCGTCAATCACGCCTTCGGCGCGCCACTGCCGGACCGGTACCAACTCGCGGGCTGGCCCGGGATCGGCCCGCAGTTCGTGTCGATGCTGCTCTGGGTCGGGATCGGCGAGGAAGCGGGCTGGACCGCGTTTGCGGCGCCCCGCCTGCTCGAGCGGCGCGGCGTTCTCGGGGCCTGGCTGGTTCTCGGCTCGATCCGGACCATCTGGCACCTGCCCCTGATGGCAACGGGCGACCTGAGCCTGACCCTCGGAATCGGCGGTAACTTCGCCTTTCAGTTTCTGCTGCTCTGGCTGCTGGTCCGCACGGACAGCTGGTTCCTGGCCGCCGTCTGGCATGCGGTGCTCAACGCGGTCAGCGGCAGCTTCTTCTTCCGGATGGTGACCGGGGCCGATCAGGCGCGGCTCGGCACGCTGATGGTGGCCGGATATGCCGCGTTCGCGCTGGCGGTGGCCTGGTTCGACCGCCGACGGCTGTTTCCCGCGCCCTGCGCGGTTCCGGACCAAGCCCTGGCTGCAGGGAGGTGACCGATGGCGTTTGATCGCCGCAAACATGGCAAGGAGCCCTTCACGCCGTCGCCGGAGCAGCAGGCGCTCTGGCCGGAGATTTCCGGCAACACGATCAACGGCCTGGGCGAGCCCGCGGTGCGCCGCCCCTCGCCCATCTACTGGCACGATCCGGCGCTCACCCCGCACGGCCCGCTGCAGGTGTGGATGATGGAGCAGGGCATCAAGGAGCCCGCGCTCCACGCCCGCCGCGCCGCCCGCGCTGAGGTGATTGCCACCCCGCCCGTACCCGTGGCCTCCGCCAGGGTGGAGCGACCGCCCCAAGACTGGGTTCGGGAGGTGAAGGAGCTGGCCTTCGGCTTCGGAGCCGATCTCGTCGGCATCGTCCGCACCGACCCGCTCTGGGTCTACGAAGGCTACGACTTCGACTATCCCTGGATCGTGATGCTCGGCGTCCGGATGGACTACGAGATGCTGGAGACCGCGCCGGAGGTCACCGCGGCGCTCGCGGTGGTCGACGGCTACACCGGCGGCTGGAAAGTCGCCAAGCCGCTCGCCGACCGGATCCGGGAAGCCGGCTGGCGCGCCGAACCCCGCGGTGGACCGCCGGCCGGGCCGGTCGCCCTGGTGCCCGCCGCGCTCGCCTGCGGGTTCGGGGAACTCGGCAAGCACGGCTCGATCATCAATCGCGCCCTGGGCTCGAACTTCCGGCTGGCGGCGGTGTTCACCGACCTCCCGCTCGCGGCCGACGATCCGGCGGAGTTCGGCGCCGAGGATTTCTGCGTGTCCTGCCAGGCGTGCGTGAACGCCTGCCCGGCGGACGCGATCAGCCACGAGAAACGGCTGGTGCGCGGCGTCATGAAGTGGTACGTGGACTTCGACCGTTGCCTGCCGTACTTCAACGAGACCTTCGGTTGCGCGGTGTGTCTCGCGGCGTGCCCGTGGTCGATTCCCGGAACGGCGCCGCGCCTCGCCGACAAGATGCTGGCCCGGCGGGCGCGGCGCGAGGAATCGTGACGCTCAGTGACTGCGGCGGATGATGTCGAACATCTTGAGGTTGATCCGGACGAACCGCCACACCTGCCAGGGGAGGAAGGTCCGGAGAAACACGGTCCACCGCGTCGGCTTGCTCACGTAGGGGTGTCTCAGGGGCGCCATGGCGGTCACTCCGGGATCAGCGCCCAGCCGGGACGGAGCTGGGCCTTGTAGAGGAACATGTGGTGCAGAATGGCCTTGATCCAGTGTCCCGCGAGGCCGATCTCGCCGAACGTCCGCTTGAGATCCCGACCGTATTCCGGATACCGCTCGTAATCGGGGATGATCGGAAAGACCGTCATCGATGCGGCCGTACCGGAGAGCGGATGTTTCCCGGCCGACGCCACGCACGCGGCGCCCATCTCCGCCATCGACGCCGTGTGGGTCGGGCCCGCGCTCCCCCGGATCATGTTCACGACGCTCCGGGCCACGGCCTTCCCGATCATCGCCGAGGGCATCCCGGTCCGCGGCGGTGCCGGCGCGATCATCGCCCCGGTGGGGCTCTGGTACGGCCGCGAGATCGCGTGCGGCGGCGCGAACGCGATCCCGACCGCGAAGATGTTCCGGTACGCCGGCGACTGATAGGTCCTCGGCCAGTCGGCGGCCCGCCACTCGTCGTACGGCTTCGCGGTGTAGTCGGCGTCCACCTTCATGAACTCGTTCGGCTGGAACAACGCCGCCGTGAGGTCCTCCCCGTGGCGGCCGACCGCCTTGATCCCGACGCCGGTGAACGGCGGCAGCAGCATCGCGAAGTCCATCGCCTGCTCCCGTACCTCGCCGTTCAGCGTCTCGTAGTGGACCCGGCCCGGTTCCACCTGCCGCACATGCGCCTGGGTGACCCACTCGATTCCGCGCTCCGCGAACAGCGACGCGTTGAACGTGCTGCTCGGCGTGACATACCCGCCGTACTTGAAGTGCATCCCGCCCATGCCGAAATCGCCCAGCTCGTACTCGTTCGTGAGCCAGAGGATGTCGGCCTTGTCGCGGACCCCGCGGGCCCGCAGCTCGAACTCGAGGTTCACGATGTACTCGAACGCCGCCCCCTCACAGGTGCAGGTCCCGTGGCCCACGCCCACCACGAACTGCTGGCGCTCGCCCTTGCGCATCCGGGCCACCGCCTCGTCGAACCCCCGGGCGGCGTGCGCCGCATGGCCCTCGGTGCAGACCGAGAAGCTGTGGCCGTCGGGTCCGAGTCCCGGCGTCTTGTCGAATCGGAGCCGGGGACCGGTCGCGTTGATGAGATAGTCGTAGGGCACTTCCACCGGATCGCCGCCGCCGGTCGGGTCGACCACCACGAACGGCGTGGGATCGCTCTCCCGCCCGTCGGGGTGGATCGTCCGCGCCGCACCGTGCACGAACTCGATGCCGTGCCGCTGATAGACCGGCCGAAGCGGGAAGACCACTTGCTCGGGCCGCATCTGGCCGACGCCGACCCAGATGTTGGACGGAATCCAGTTGTAGTAGTCCTTCGGCGAGATGACCGTCACGGTGTCGGTGCGGCCCAGCCAGCGCCGCGCGAACGCAGCGGCGGTGTGTCCAGAGACACCAGCTCCCATTACGACGACCCGGCTCATCGCGACCATCCCTTGCCCGAGGTGCTGGCTCTACGATAGTGCGCAGGGGGCGCCGGGCAATCGGTCGGACGGAGAAATCGGGAAGCGTGAAGCAGGTTTCACAGCCAGCTTCACGTTAGGAAGGTCTCGCTTGAAAGGGGGGATCGAGGTGCCGCCCGGCGGCCGCAGGGCCGGACGCGCGGCACCTCGAGCCGTGCATCAGAACCGGGTCGCCTCCTCCGGCAGCAGTCGGGCCGCACGCAACTCGGCGAACACGAGGCGGGTCGCCTGGGCAGGATCGGCGCTCGCCAGGAACCCGTTGATCGGCGCCCCGTTCGAAAAGGTCTCGGACCACACGACCCGTCCGTCCTCGCGGTCGATGAGCCGCGCCGTAAACCGCCGCCACGAACGCCGGGTCTCGACCGCGCCGCTTGCTCCCTCGTTCCAGGCGGATCCGCGATCCGGTTCGATGGCCGGCGCGATCGAGAGGATCGCACCGACCTCCGGTGCCGACACGGCCAGTTGCTGCCAACGCCGCGGCTCCGACAAGGAGGCCAGAGCCGATGCCGGTACGATGCCGCGGGCCTCCACCCCGGCCGCCGCCCGAACCAGGCTATCGTTCACCGCCGCCGAGCCCTGTTCGAGGACGACGGCCATGGCGGCATACTTCGGGACCACGGGCGCTGGCGCGGAATGACCGCATCCGGCGGCGCCAAGTACGGCAACGGCAAGGAATGTTCGCATTGGACTCTCCGGGCTGGGCGACTCCGACCCCTCCAAGGTGGGGAGCAGCGACGGTTCCGGCAAGAGGACCGGGGCCGAACGGCCCTCTGGCAGGTGTTCCCCAGTCTCCAGTTAGGCCGGGCGCCCCCGCTCGGCGACACCGCGTGAATCACGCGGCTGCCGGGCGGGGGCCTCGGTCCTGACCGATCAGGCGAGATCGAAGCGGTCGAGATTCATCACTTTACCCCACGCGGCCAGGAAATCGGCCACGAATTTCTCCTGCCCGTCGTCGCAGGCGTAGACCTCGGCAAGGGCCCGAAGCTCCGAGTTCGACCCGAACACCAGATCGACCCGGCTCCCGGTCCACCGGACCTTGCCCGAGCTCCGGTCCCGGCCCTCGAAGACGTCCGCGGCACTCGACGTGGGCCGCCACTCGGTGCCCATGTCGAGCAGGTTCACGAAGAAATCGTTCGTCAGCTCGCCGGGCCGCTTGGTGAAGACGCCGATGGTCGAGCCGCCGGTGTTGGCGCCGAGGACCCGGAGACCGCCGACCAGCGCCGTCATTTCCGGCGCACTCAGCGTCAGCATTCGCGCCCGCTCGAGCAGCAGGTGCTCAGCCGGCAGCTCGTTACCCGCGCCGTAGTAGTTGCGGAAGCCGTCGGCCGTGGGCTCGAGGACCGCGAACGACTCGACATCGGTCTGTTCGGCCGTAGCGTCGGTACGTCCGGGCGAGAACGGCACCGTGACGGTGAAGCCCGCGGCCTTGGCCGCCTGCTCGATCGCGGCCCCGCCGCCCAGCACGATCAGATCGGCGAGCGAGACCTGCTTCCGGCCGCCGGCGTTGAACGTTCGCTGGATCTCCTCGAGCTTCCCGAGCGCCTTGGCGAGCTCCGCCGGATCGTTGACCGGCCAGTCCTTCTGCGGCGCCAGCCGGATCCGCGCGCCGTTGGCCCCGCCGCGCTTGTCGGTCCCCCGGAACGAGGCCGCCGAGGCCCAGGCGGTGGCGACGAGCCGCGAGGGCGAAACCCCCGAGGCAAGGATCTGCTGCTTGAGCGCCGCGACGTCCGCCGCGTCGATCGGTGCCCCGGCCGCCGCCGGCACCGGATCCTGCCAGAGCTGCGGCTCCGAAGGCACCAGATCGCCGAGGTAGCGGGAGGCGGGGCCCATGTCGCGATGAGTCAGCTTGAACCAGGCCTTGGCGAACGCATCGGCGAACTCGGCCGGATGCTCGTGGAACCGGCGCGAGATCTTCTCGTACGCGGGGTCGAAGCGGAGCGAGAGGTCGGTCGTCAGCATCGCGGGAGCGTGCCGCTTGGCCGGATCGTGCGCGTCGGGCACCGTGCCCGCGCCCGCGCCGCCCTTGGGCTGCCACTGGTGGCCGCCGGCCGGACCCTTGATCAGCTCCCACTCGTACCCGAAGAGGTGGTTGAAGAAGTCGTTGCTCCACTTGGTCGGCGTCGTGGTCCAGGTCACCTCGAGGCCGCTCGTGATCGTGTCGCCGCCGCGGCCGGTGCCGTACGCGTTCCGCCAGCCGAGACCCTGCTCCTCGAGCGCCGCCGCCTCGGGCTCGGCGCCGACGTTCGTGGCGGGCGCCGCGCCGTGGCATTTCCCGAACGTATGGCCGCCGGCGATGAGCGCCACCGTTTCCTCGTCGTTCATCGCCATCCGCAGGAAGGTCTCCCGGATGTCCCGCGCGGCGGCGACCGGATCCGGCTTGCCGTTGGGGCCTTCGGGGTTCACGTAGATGAGACCCATCTGCACCGCGGCCAGCGGATTCTCGAGCTCCCGGTCGCCGCTGTAGCGCTCGTCCCCGAGCCAGGTCTTCTCGGAGCCCCAGTACACGTCCTGCTCCGGCTCCCAGACGTCCTCCCGCCCGCCGGCGAACCCGAAGGTCTCGAAGCCCATCGACTCGAGGGCGCAATTCCCGGCGAACACCATCAAGTCGGCCCAGGATAGCTTCCGGCCATACTTCCGCTTGACCGGCCACAGAATCCGGCGGGCCTTGTCGAGGTTCGCGTTGTCGGGCCAACTGCCCAGGGGCGCGAACCGCAGCGTGCCCGAGCCCGCGCCGCCCCGGCCGTCATGGATCCGGTAGGTGCCGGCGCTGTGCCAGGCCATCCGGATGAAGAGCGGTCCGTAGTGACCGAAGTCGGCCGGCCACCAGTCCTGCGAGGTCGTCATTACGGCGTCGACGTCCCGCTTGAGCTCGGCCAGGTCGATCGTCTTGAATTCGGCGGCGTAGTCGAAATCGGCGCCCATCGGATCGCCGGCCGGCGGATTGCGGTGCAGCATCCGGAGGTTCAACTGGTTCGGCCACCAGTCGCGGTTCGAGGTCCCCTGGTGGGCCCGGCCCGAGAACGGGCACTTCGCTTCGTCTGCCATCTGCCTTGCCTCTGTGCTGGTGGGTGACGTGCCGGTCGGCTACCGTAGTTGCCGGTGGACAGTAGTCGTGTCGATAATTATTATCAAGTAGGATACCTGAGCACCCGACACCCGTTTTCGAGGATTCGCCGCCAAGTCATGTCCGCGCCCCCCTCGCCGACCTCCGCGGCCGCGCGCTACGCCCATCTCCGGGAGGAGTGCGTCCAGCGCGGGCTCCGGCTCACGCCGCAGCGGGAGGTGCTGATCCGGGTGCTGAGCGAGGCGATGGGCCACCCCACCGCCGACGACCTGGTCCGGGAGGTACGTGCGGTGCTGCCGACGGTGTCTCACGCCACCGTCTACCGGAACCTGCAGGAGTTGGTGCGGGAAGGGCTGATCCGGACCCTGGACCGCGCCGGGGACGCGGCCCAGTTCGAAATCAATCCCGACGAACATCATCACTTCGTCTGCCGCAAATGCGGGCAGGTCTGGGACGTCTACCTCTCCGCCGTCGACGTCAAGGTGAACCGCAAGCGGACGGCCATCGAAGGCTTCCAGATCGATCGGCGGGAGGTCCAGTTGCACGGACTCTGCGCCGCCTGCCGGTAGCACCTCCGCCGTACCCGTCCGGCCCAATCCCGGCCGCTGCCTAACGTCGCTGCGGACGGCTTGCGCGAAGGGTGCCGGTGCCGCCGGCGGCCAACGCCGCGGCCGCCGCCAGTTTGTGGCGCGCCTGCCAGGGCGGCCCGGCGGCCCGGCCCATCGCGGCGAGGACGGGGCCCAGGTCGGCCACGCCGAGGGCTCGCGCCGCATCGGCTCTCGCCGTGTCGGCGTCGTACCAGGTGACGGCCCACCCGCGCGTCTCGGCCGCTTCCGCGAGCGCCTCCCGGTACATCACCGAATCCGCGAAGGTCTGCGCCCGGTGATCGGCGATCCGGGCCTCGATGCCGGCCGGCAGCGCCGGGCACGCCCGGATCGCAATGGTACCGATCCGGGTCGCGAGGTCGCCCGCCAGCCGCGCGAACGCCGCCCCTGCGCCGAGCACCGCAGCCGCCCGAACCCGTTCGACCAATGCCACTGCCTCGGCCAACGGTATCGCCCGCGCCCCCGGGGTGCCGAGGTAGCGGCCCATCGCCCAGGAGCCCTCGCGATGGTGCGGATGGGTCGGCAGGTCCGGCCCCGTAAGCTCGATCCGCCGGCGGTCCAGCAGACGGCCGTCCGGCGCGATCGTCACCAGCTCGGCCGAATTCACGTGCTCGGCCACGCCGACGGTGGCGGCACTCACTGACTGTCCTGCCAAGGTTCGTTCCTTCCTCAGGGTCCTGCTCGCCACTCCGGCTGCCCCGGCCTGGCCTCCGCTTGCGTTTCCCGCCGATCGCCGGGAGAATCTACCCGTCCCGCGCACCCCGTCCCCAGCCAGGAGTCCCGATGACCCGCTCTCTCATCGCCGCCGGCGTGTGCGTTGCCGCCCTATTCGCCTGCTCGCCGGCGGGCGCTCAGACCAGTACCTCCGCCGAGATCGATGCCCAGGTCTGGACGGCCATCCGCGGCTCGGTCGACCATGCGGACATCGAGGCCATGGGCCGGGCCTATCACCCGAACGCCGTCCTGGTATCCCGCGGCGGCACCGGTCCGATTTCCGCGGCGCTCGAGCGATGGGGCCGCGACATGGCCACCGCCAAGCGGGACGGCGTGCGCGCGTCGGTCGAGCTGCGCTTCGATCTCCGCCAGGACGACGGCACGACCGCCTTCGAGGCCGGCGCCTTCCGCTACGCGACGACTGACCGGTCGGGGAAGTCGGTCGTCGGCTATACCAGGATGGAAGCCTTGCTGGTGAAGACGGCCGGCCGCTGGGTGATCCTGATGGAGCGGCAGCTCGATCCGATCACCGAGGCCGACTGGAACCGGCTGCCCCGCTGACCCCGACGACCTTCGCCGAAAGCACCGACATGCTCCGCCTCGTGATTGCCACCCTGACCCTGGCCGTTCTGGCCGGATCCGCCGAAGCGCAGACCCTCCCGCGGCCGGACGACGTCGCGAGTATCGACGGCATCATGCGGGCGTACTATGAGGTCGTTTCCGGTCCTGCCGGCGCCGCCTCCGACACGGCCCGGGACCGAAGCCTCCACCATCCCACCGCCTGGGTCGCCATCGCCCGGGTCGATTCGGCCGGGAAACCCCGGGTCCGGGTCATGACGCTGGCCGACTACCACGGCACCAATCCGCTGCGCCGCGAGGGGTTCTTCGAGTGGGAGACCGGCCGGACCGTGCAACGCTCCGGCAACATGGTTCACGTCTGGAGCAGCTACGCCTCGGCCCGGGAGCCCGGCGGCGCGCCGTTCGCCCGCGGCGTCAACAGCGTCACGCTGTTCCACGACGGGAGCCGGTGGTGGATCATGGGCTGGATGTTCGACGCCTCGGTCGAGTAGATCCGGCTAGCGGGCCAGCAGCACAATGGCTCCGCCTGGCGGAAGGAAGGCGGTGATCGTGAGGATCCGGGCCGCTCGCCGCCGGGGCAGCAAGAGTGCCGCGCTGTTGAGGACGCCGCTCAGCCCGAGGAGCGCGAGAATCCAGGCACTCGGCCGCGAGGAGTCCAATGCCGCCAGTCCGAGACCGGTGACCGTGACGACTGACGCCGTCGCGAGCGACGCGACGGCCCAGCCACGGGCTCGGCGGGGGATGCCGGCTGTCACAACCGCCTGATTGCCAAGTACCGGTGAAGGACTTCGCTGGCTCCTCAAACGACCCTCCAGCCGCCACCAAGCAACAGGACGGATGCGCAGGCCGGGCCGCCGTTGCGACCCGTTCCAGCGAACCGAGCCTCCAGAACGCCCGATCGTCGTGATCTCGCCTCATTGAGCAGCTCACGGCTGATGCCCTCGAGACTGATCTTGGCGCGCCACCCACCAGGCGCCCCGGCCTGGCCGGCGTAGGATCCGATACCCAGATACACGAAACGCGCCCCGGGTTTGCCCTGGACTGCGGGTCCGCGAAGCCGGGGTGCGGTCTTCGAATCGCCGTCGACCACCTCCACGGTGAAGTCGAACGTGAGGCCGGCCTTGCCGCTGGAACTGGGGGCAACCAGCTCGTCGCGGCCAAGTTGCAACGCCCATGCAATGCCGGGGGGCGGATCAACCACGGTGATCCGAAGGGGGACCTTCACTCGGCGGGGAGGTAGACGTCGGTGATCAGGTCCGCCGGTGCTGCCGTCGCCGGCGTGTTTTGATAGACCTCATAGCCCGGACCGGTGCCCCGGCGTGGGCCTTGGCCGCTCATCAAGTAGTTCCGGAGCCTGGCCCAGGTGGCGGGCAGCGTGTCGTAGGGCCCGAGATGCCGCGCGTGTACGTAGGGACCGGCGGCCAGCAGGACTTCATTCAGGCCCGGCGGCAGCGGAGCCCCGTCCGCCAGGACCAGCCCGGCGTCGGACCGGAGTTCGCCGGGTGGAACCGCGTTCGGGTTGTCGTGATAAACGGCGATCATCTGCGGTGGCGCGGCGAAGCGCCCCGCGGCTACGGCAATCGGTTCCAGCCGGGCAAAGGTGGCGCCGATCTCGTGGTAGGGTCCGCGGTGCCGGAGGCAGGCCGCGCGCAACTGGGGCTGTTGAGTAATCTCGGGCGTCATCAGAGTCTTGAACCTTCGCGTCGCCAGGAAACGAGGCCGCGGACCGCATCGAACCGATAGTAGCGGTGCAGGCAATCATCGAGCGGAGGACCGGAGTCTGCTCTGCATCCGCCGGCCCGGCCTTGCGCCGCTCGGCGGTCAGGACCGCCATCAGTCCGGCCCAAGCAGCGCCACGAGCCTTGCTTGCTGAACATGGCACTCCTCCGCCGCTAGGACAACGCCCGAGCGCGACCAGGCCGCGTACCCGGCGGCCGAGCCGGTCACGCGCTGGGTACCGGGTCGCTCGGACCGCCCGACAGCAACGGCGCTACCCGGAGAGCTCCCGACCTGGCGACTTTGCTGGACGAGCGGGACGACATCATTCGCGGATGATCCCCATGTTACCCATGTTCCCGGACAATGGTGTTACCCATGTTCCCGGTTGCTCACGGGGTAACGAGGCCGGGCCGTTGGTCATGGCTGGACCCAAATGGTCCGCTCGATCACGACCGGCCCCGTCTGCCCGCGGCCGCGGAGGCGAAGGGTCACCGGACCCGGCCTGAGGACTACCGCCGAATACCGCCGGAACAGCCGGAGATCGTCGGTGCAGATCGCGGCGCCGGCAACGGCGACATCGTAGGAGACGATGGTGAGATAGCCAGGTCCCGACTCAACGCCCTCGCCGCCTGGTCTCGTGCAGGTCGAGCTGCCGAAGGTCAGGAAGGTCAAAGTCGCGGGGCCAGCCGCGACGGTGTCGGCCACCTCGAACCCCTGTACGGGTAGTCCGGCGTGAATCAGACTGAGCTGTAGGCCATCAGGCACGCGGTCTTGCGGTGCTGTCGAACAGGCCGCGACAAGAACGCCGGTAGCGATCGCCGATCGTAGGAATGTCATTGTGCCCCTCCGATCTGGAACCGTCTGCGGCTTCAGCTCCGCCCAGGTCCAAGGCCAGAACTCGGGCTGCTGTCTAACACCTAAACATTATCCGGCGGGCGCCGCACCGTCCCCGAGCGGCCGCGCCGTCCTTCCCACAACATTGGGGCGCGGCAGCGACACCGCAAGCCGTCCGCCCGCGCGCCCGTCCAGATCAATGTTGGGTTATACCGCACGCGCACGGAGCCTACCCCTGAGGGCTGGCGCGGAGCAGATCCCAAAACGCGCGTGGGTCTACAATGGGAATTGGCGCCGTGCCCCGAATGGCCAGAAGGTCAGCATCGCCAGTGACCAACACGTCCGCCGCTCCGGCGACAGCGGTGGCGAGGATCCAGCGATCGGCAGCATCCCGGATCGGGAGATCGCTCGCGGCCGCGGGCTTGGGAACCGCCGGAAAGGTGGCGAGCAACGCCTCGACAGCGTCAATGCGCTCCGCCGGCAGCCGGAGCTTTGTCCGTAACACGCGGCGAAGCTCCTCGAGAATGACCTCGCCCACCACCAAGTCATGCTCAGCGAGTACCGTCCGAAAGACGTCTGCACAGAGGCCTCGGGTCGCGAAAGCGGCCACGAGTACGTTGGTGTCGAGGCAGACCCTCACGAGACGTCGCGGAACACGTCCTCGTCGGTGAGATAGCCCCGGGCTTCCGCAAACGGCATCACCTGGCGTCGAAGATCCTCGAACTGGAGAACGGCGAGCTGCCGGCGCAATGCATCCCGTGCGATATCACTGCGTGAGCGGCCGGACCGCTTGGCGAGCTGGGTCAGCTGCCGGTCGAGAGCCCGGTCCAGGCGGATCGTGAGGGCGGAACTTTTCATGTATGACAATGTAATACAGAGCAGACCTGCCGGCAACGAATGACCCTACTGGCCTCGATGCACCACTGCGGATCGCCGGTGCGGTATTACGTAGCCGGTGCGGTATTACGTATAGGTCTTAGCTGGCGGGCGCCGCACCGGAGCTGAGCGGCCGCGCCGTCCTTCCAACAACATTGGGGCGCGGCCGCGACTCCGCAAGCGGGGCCACTCGCGCCCGTCCAGTTCAAGACTGGGTTCGGCGGGGCAGCCAACCGATCGGTCGGTCGTGGGGCTTCCTCGACAGCGATCACGACACGGGTGCCCGGCACGGCGGCGCGCCGCGCTTGCTTTGATCGGGCGCCCTCCGACGCGGTCGCCGCGCGGTGCTCCCGATGCCGCGGCGACCCCGAGTGCCGCTTGGCCCGCGCCGGCTATCCGAGGTCGCTCCCCGGGAGGGGGCGGTATCCCGCGAGACACGCGGTGCGCTTGGCTGCCGCCGAACCTTTGCTTGCAATGGACGGGCGCCCGGAGGACTGGTTTGCGAAGTCGCGGCCGCGCCCCGATGTTAGAGGAGGATGGCGCGGCCGCTCAGATCGGGGCGGCGCCCGCCACTGAAGCAATAATCGTTATACCGCAACGAGCAACGGAGTCTAGCCATCGACCTCGGCCGCGTCCCATTGCCGCCGGCCGTGCCGCACTGTGAGCACGACTAGGCGCTTCGGATCGACGCGATAGATGACCCGGTAGGCCTTGTAGATGACCTCCCGAACCTCCGGCCGGTTGAGTTCCGGGACCACCCGACCGCGTCGCGGATGGGCTGCCAAAGAGGCAACGTCCGCGAACAAGCCGTCGATCCAGTCCCGCGCCGACTTGGGTCGGTCAGCGGCGATGCTCGCGGCAATCTCGGCGGCGCGGTCGATGGCCCGCGGCGCCCAGATGACTCTCACGACTTCAGTGACGCGAGGACGGCAGCCTTGGCCCGACCGTGGGCGATACCCTTACCGCCGGCAATCTCGTCCTCGGCCACGCGCACATCGTCGAAGAGTTCGGCGCGATCGAGCAACGCCTCGTACTCGGTGGCGTCTACCAGGACGGCGGCACTCCGGCCGTGCTGGGTAAGGATCACGGGCCGCTTGGTTCGCTGCACCTGCCGAACGACGGCCGCCAGGTTGGCCCGGAAGTCGGCGAGCGGGCGAATATCCTGCGTGGGACGGACGCGGGCCATGGGCGCTCCGGCAAAGTGTACGCCGAAAGGTACAAATCACGCCCAGCTAATGCCAGCGGCAAGCGGAAGGTCTGGTGCGGTATAACGTATAGTCTTCTGCTGCGGGCGCCCACCGGAGGAGCTGAGCGGCCGCGCCAACGCCAACGAATATTCAGACGCGGCCGCGACTTTGCAAACCGGCGGCTCGGGGCGCCCGACTGCAGCAAGAC
>JBFXAY010000012.1:0-82809 GCA_050183815.1 Gemmatimonadales bacterium
CCCGGGGCGGTTCCCCGCCCCGCCGGCCGCCGGCAGCTAGAACCCTGACTTCTGAGGTTGCCTTGTCCAACTTCGACGTGATCGTGCTCGGTGGGGGTCCCGCCGGCTACGTCTGTGCCATCCGCGCCGCCCAGCTTGGCCTCTCCACCGCCGTCGTCGAGAAGGAGAAACTCGGCGGGGTCTGCGTCAATATCGGCTGCATTCCGACCAAGGCCCTCCTCCACAGCGCCTACGCCGTCAACCTGATCAACCATCAGGCCAAGGCCCTCGGCATCGAGACCGGCCCCGTCAAGACCGATTACGGGGTGGCGATGAAGCGCTCGCGCCAGGTGTCGGAACAGAACTCGAAGGGCGTCGAGTTCCTGATGAAGAAGAACAAGGTCACCGTCATCAAGGGCATGGGCTCGGTGCTGCCGGGCAAGAAAGTCAAGGTCGGGAACGACACCTACACGGCCACCAAAGCGCTGGTGATCGCCACGGGTTCGCGAGTGAAGGGCATCCCGCCGATCGGGCTCGACATCAACCGGACCACGGTGATCAGCTCCGACGAGGCGCTCTTCCTCGAGAAGGCGCCGGCCACGATCGCCATCATCGGCGCGGGGGCGGTCGGCTGCGAGTTCGCCGACATCTTCAACGCGTTCGGCTCCAAGGTCACCCTGATCGAGGCCCTGCCCCGGATCCTCCCGATCGAGGACGCGGAGTCCTCGGACGCGGTAGCCAAGAGCTACAAGAAGCGCGGCATCACGGTGCTGGCGGGCGTCAAGGTCGTGAAGGCCGACGTGGGCGCCAACGAGGTGAAGCTGACGCTCGAGGTGGGCGGCAAGACCGAGACCGTCGCGGCCGAGAAGGTCCTGATGGCCGCGGGCCGGGCGGTGAACACCGAGAGCATGGGCTTCAAGGAGGCCGGGATCGAGCTGACCGACCGCGGCTTCGTGAAGGTGAACCTGGCCACCCTCGAGACGACCGCCAAGGGCGTCTACTGCATCGGCGACGTGGCCGGCCCGCCGATGCTGGCGCACAAGGGGAGCCGGGAGGGCGTGTTCGTGGCCGAGCTGATCGCCGGGCACAAGCCGCACCCGATCAAGTACGACAACGTGCCCAGCGTCACCTACTGCCACCCCGAGGTGGCGAGCATCGGTCTCACCGAGGACCAGTGCAAGGAGCAGAAGCTCGAGTACCAGGTGGGCCGGTTCCCGTTCAGCGCCAACGGGCGGGCCCGGGCCTCGAACGAGACCGAGGGCTTCGTCAAGATCATCCGCGGCAAGAAGTATGGCGAGATTCTCGGCGCCCACATCGTGGGCGGGCACGCGTCCGAGATGATTCACGAGCTCGCCGTGGCGCGGGAGAACGAGTACACCGTCGAAGAAGTGGATCTCGCCATTCACGCCCATCCGACCCTGTCGGAGGCGATCGCCGAGGCGGCGCTCGACTCGATGGGCCGGGTCATTCACACCTGAGGCGGCGGTGGGATTCCGGAAGTTCGTGGACGGGAGCGGCCGGGAGTGGGAAATCCGGCCGCGCACCAAGGACGAGTGGGAACTCGCACCGGCCGGCTCGAACCCGGAACGGTCGCGGTCGGTTCGGGCGCCGGGGTACGAGCGGGATCCCTTCGAGTTGAGCAAGGAAGAACTGGAGCGCCTGGTGTCGGGCGGCACGGAAGCGAAGCCGCGGAACACCAAGTCGCCTTTCAAGGATTGACGTGGCCGAACCCACCCATCCGCTGGGCCCCGACGCACCGACCGAGGACTACGTCGGACTCGCGTTCGGGGCCCTCGCGTTTTCCGCGGCCCTCGGCGTGGCGCTCAACGCCGCCGTCGGGTTCGTGGTGCGGACGATCCAGGCCTCGAGCCCCGAGCAGCAGACGCTCAACCTCGGCGGGGCGGACGCGATGGTGCTCCTGCTCGGGACGCTGCTGGCGTGCATGGCCTCGGCCATCGCGACGTGGCGCATCATGAACCCCGCGCGGAACACCTTTCGCCAGGGAATGCTCGCCATGGTCAGCTTCTTCGCGGCTTTCGTGCTGTCGATGCTGTCGATGCCGGTGGACCGGGCGTTCGGCCGGGCGGGCCTGGGGGCGCTGGCGGCCGTGGGGCTGGTGGCGTGTCTGCTGATCGGGCGGCGGATCGGGCAAGCAGGCTGATCGCAGCAGGCCTTGGCCGTCGGCGCTCGACGACATCCCTCGAATAGGGCCTCAGCCGCGGTCGGCGGAAAGTTCCGTGGCACGGGCCTGCGCCCGGGCGACCAAGCGCGGCGGCGCACCGGCGAGTTCCAGCAACGTGATCGCATTCCGTTCCGCCGAGGGCCCGGGCCGCAGCCGGTAATCGAACCGAAGCTCACCCGCGGCGACGCTTCCCCCGAAATGCCACGGCCGGTAGTCCCGAGTCACCATCCCGACCAGTTCGCCATCGTGGGTTGCAACGATAATGAAGTGGCGGCCGCCCGGGGCCGTTTTCGTCAGCTCGACGAGGACCGCTTCCCCGGCCGCGAGGCGTTCAATCGTGTTGGTGCCGCGAAAGAGTTCGTCGAACAGCAGGAGGTGCGGCGGCCCCACTTCGGCCGACCGAACGAGATCGAGCACCGCCTCGACCTCCGCCTGGTAGTAGCTCTTTCCCGCCAGCAGATCGTCGGCTCGGCCGATGCAGCTCCGGACCCGAACCCACGGGGCCCGGTACCGGGCGGCGGGACAGAGGTCGATCGTCTGCGCCAGCAAGGCCGCAAGCCCCATCGTCCGGATGAACGTCGTCTTGCCGGACATGTTGGCGCCGGTCAAGATGACGCCGGTGCCCGGCTCGATCCGGATGGAGTTCGGCACGGGCTCCTCGAGCAGCGGGTGCCCCGCCCCGGCGACGTCGAACGGACCGCGGTCGACGAACTCGGGACGCGACCACCGGCTCCGATCGAGCGCCAGTGACGCCGTGGCGTAGACGACGTCGATCTCGCCCACGCCGGCGATGACCCGGCGGAGCACGGCGCTCCGGCGGCGGAGTTCCCGGGCGCTCACGAAGAGGGCGTTGGCGTCGAGGAGAAACACGAAGTTGAGGTAGCCGGTCAGGATGGCGGTCACCTCGCCCTGCGCCGTGGGATCGCGCCCGATCCACCGCGCCGTGCGACGCAGCCGGGTCAGTTGGCCGAGATCGGCTCGGGTCAGCCGGCTGCTCGCCGCTTCCGCCACGGCACCGACCCCGAGGAGCTCTTCGGCCGCCCGCAGCAGCGGGCCAACCTGCCGAAGCGGGCCGACGACGCTCGAGATCCGCCAGCCTGCCGCGGCCCGGACGAACAGATTCGCCCCGAGAATGGTGACCAGGACGAGAACCGCCGGCGGCCAGAACGGAATGGCAACGGTCGCGACCAGGGCGCCGACGCCCAGCACCGGAAAGACGGCGAACCAGGGAGCGGCGGGAATGGCGTCCGGCCGGGCGAACTCCCAAAGCGAAAACGCCCAGGCATCGGTGACGCGCGCGAGGGCCCGTTCCACGACCTGCCGGGCGGCCGGGTCGTCGGTGAGGTACTGGGCGAGTTGTCGGTCCGCCTCCCGAAAGGCGGTCGGACGCGGATTGCGAAGGCGGTGATACAGCCACTGGCGGCCGACCGCGCTTCGGGTGTGATCGATCCGGAGGAGCACCTCGTCGAGGTACAGATCCGCCGCCGTCCTGGCGTCGAGCCAGGGGCCTTCCGGCTCCGCCGCAACCACGTCCTCGTGCAGCGCCGCCATTTCCCGCGGGTAACGGCGGCCCTCGGCCTGGCTGCCGAAGGCCGGCCGGCGGGCGGCGGCGCGGCGGGCCTCCCACCACTCGCGCAGGCCCATCGCCACCACCGCCGCCACCAGGATTGCGATCGCCAGGGGGTTCATTGCCACGCCGGCCGAGGACGTGGCAATCTACCCATCGCCTCAGGGTCGTGGCGCGTTTCCAGAGCCGGCCGGAGGCCTCGCCGCCCCCGCCGCGGCCATCGGCGGCGCGGCGTGCTTCCAGTTGAAACCGGACGCCGAGCGAACGGTCGCCTCGGCGGGGAGGTCGAGTAGGCCGCCCCAGGTCCACGACGTCTGCATGATCGACGAGGTCTGACCCGCGGCGCCCGCCCCGTCGATATAGGCCCCCGACAGCCTCGCCTCTGCCAGGATGCCGAGCTTGATGGGCAGGCCGTACACGATCGTGATCGGCTGGCTGATCACCGTCATCGTGGCGGTCGCCGTGGTGCCCCGATTCCGGCAGGACTCCACGGCCACGCTGTCTCCAACCAGCGCCAGCTCGGCTTTGAACGCCAGGTAGAGTCGAATCGCCGCGGCCGCCGCGCTCTGGCGGGAGGAATCGGCCTCTGTTCCCCCAAGAGTGTGGCTGCACGGCACGGCGGCGATCGACCCCTGCACCAGGATGGTGGCCGTGAACCGAATGGTGGCGACTGTGCCGGTCAGGTCCGGCCCATCGAGAACGAACTCATCCTCGAAGCGCAGGAAGCCCTCGAGCCGGGCGCGTCCGTTGGCCGTCGACCCGAAGGTACCCGCCACGCCGAGCTCGACGTTACCGGCGCCGATCGACGCGTTGTCCGCGAAGGTCTGGAACACCCCGCTGTGCGGCCCGGCGGCGCAGCTCGCGATGTCGGCGAGGACGAACCCTCCGGTTGGCAAGACGTTGCCGTCGGTCTCGTCCCGCCGATAGACACAATTGAGTTCCGGCCCGCCGGGCGCCTGGCCGCCGATGCCACCATCCGCCTGGAACTGCAGGAGCGTACCGAGCGGCGCCACCCCGCAGGTCTCCCCGAGCAGTTCGCTTCGCTCGGCCGGATCGCCGGCGTACAGCGGGGACCAAGCGTAGTAGCAGAGAATGGCCTGGTCGGTCAGGTCGTGCTCGTTGAACTCCTGGGGGAACCCGTCGAGATCCTGGGTTACCGTCCCGAAGAGCCCGTCGGCATCGAGATCGAACGGGAGCGGAACCGCCAGCGCGCCGGAGCCGGTCACACCGTCGCCGTTCAGGTCGGCCCGGGAATGGTCCGGCGGCGGAATGGGCGGCGACTCTTCGAACAACGCGAACCGGTCCAGGAACGCCGCGGCGTCCTGCCCATCGAACGTGCCATCGCCGTCCAGATCGAGGAGTCGGCGCCTGAGCGGCAGCGATCCCTCGTCGAGCCCGAGGACCGCCTGATAGGCATCGACCACGCCCAGCACCGAGGCACCGAATGAGCCGATGATCCGGGCCCGGGCCCCGGCGGCGGTGAGGCCCGGATCGAGCGCCATCAGATACGCGGCGATCCCGGCCACCTGGGGGGCCGCCATCGAGGTCCCGGAGTAGCGCGCGGTGGTGCCGTTGCAGTCGCCGGCACCGGCGCCGGGGTCGGCCACGACGCAGGGACCCATCACGGAGACCGCCGGGACCCGCACGTCCGCACCTTTGCCGGACCAGGCGGTTTCATCGCCGGCAAGATCGGTGGCGCCGACGATCAGGACGTTAGGCGACGTCTGCCCGAGCTCGGGCGAGATGCCCATCAGGTAACCCCACGCATCCGTCATCGGATCGACCGTCGTCGGCGGGAGGCCGATGCCGGTGATCACGGTTCGCAGGTCAGCCACCCGGGCGGAGAGCGTCCACGGCGAGGCCCACTGGGCCAGATTCGCCGCGCCGAGGCCCGGCACCGAAGCCACGGTCCCGTCGTTGCCCGCGGCGGTCACGACCAGCACCCGCTGATTGATGTCGGTGTTGACCAGAGCGTATCGCCACTCCATCGCCAGCAGGGCCAGTTCCAGCCGCAACTCGGCGGAGGCACCCGCGCCACCCAGGTCGAGCGAGATGCTGGCGATGGCCCGGCCGGTCGGAGGGATCCGGAACCGGAGTGCCGTGACGACCTCGCTCGCGGTCAGCCCGCCATCGAGAATCCCTTCGATCACGAGCGATTCGCCGGCCGGCATCACGCCGGTCGGCGCGGAGCCGTTATGAGCGGCGCCGAGGATCCCCGCCACATGGAAGCCGTGATTGCCGGCGTACACGGTGCCGCCGGCGTCGAGATCGTGGTTGACCGTCCCGGGCCCCGGGGCGAAATGGAGCGACGGGATCTCGGCTGGGATCGTGGTGGTGTAGTACGAGTCCGGGATCAGGGTCAGCACCTGGGAACCGGGGGTGATCGCACCCTTGAGGTTCCAGGCCGCGGGCATCCGGGTGAACCGGAGGTGCTCGATGCCGGTGGCACCGCTCGGCGGCAGCTCGGCAGCCCGCATCCGGGCGCTGGTACCGAGAACCCGCCCCGGCACGACGGCGGCGAAAGCCCCGGACGCTCGCAACTGCGCGGCAACCGCCCGGGCCGCGGCGACATCCGCCACGGGAGGGATCCGGAGCGTGACGAACGGACTGCCGGCGCGGCTGCTGTGAATCCGCGCTCCAGCGGCCAGCAGGGCGGCGTTGACCTGGGTGACGGTGGCCGAGGGGCGGAGCATCGCGTCGAGGCGGGTGGTGATCAGGGCGCCAACCCGTTCCCCCGCCGGAGCCGCCACGGGCTCCTTGGTCACGACCGCGCGAATCGCACTGTCACCGGGCAGGCCGGGCAGCAGGGTGTCCCCTACCACCGGGGGCGGAGGTGGCGGCGGGGGCGGAGGCGGCGGGGGAGACACCGGCGGCGGCGACACCGGTCCGGTACCGTCCGAGCCACAACCGCCGGCGAACGCGAACACGATGGCGAGCGACACGAAACCGAGCCGCGCGGACAAGCGGGCCATGACGAGCTCCTGGAAACGGCCGGGGAATCCGGCCTCGCTCAGGAGATCGACAGGCCGACCGGAATCGGATCACCGGCCGGCCCGTCGGGGCACTGCGTGCGCCGCTCCCCCGCGATGGGCGCGACGGAGCGGGCGGGGCGACTAGAAGCGGAACCGCAGGCCGGCGCCGAGGGGCCAGACCCAGGCGTTGGAGGTGCCGACATCGGCTTCCTTGGAGAAGGCGATGTCGCCCTGCGGGCTGATCAGGAGTTCCACGGCGTCCGCCAGACGGATCCCGATCTTGGCGCCCGCGTTGATGGCGAAATAGCTCTTGGCCGCCGGCAAATCCCCGCCAAAGCGCACCAGGCCGGCCCCGGTGTTGAGCGTGACCGTCACCTTGTCGGTCCGGACCACGTCGAGCCCGACCTTCCCCATCAGGTGATAGGTGTTGATATCGAAGCCCGTCACCGGCGTCGGGTGGAACCCGGCGTCGAGGTCGGCCATCAGGCGGACCTTCGGGCTGACCCGATAGCCGAACCCGGCGCCGAAGCCCGGCCCGGTGTTCGCCGCATCGGCGATCGAAAAGGTGGGAGTCATGGCGAGCGCCCGCAGCTCGATCGAGACCGGGCGTTCGGTCTGGGCGGCCAGCGAGGTCCCGAGGGAGAGCAGCAGACCAGCCGCGATCGCGATACCACGTCCTGCCGACATCGTGAAATCCTCCGTGCCTGGTTCGGTTGTGCGATTCAGTCGATGAGCCAGCTGCTCATTGACGCACTGCTATTGTACAGGTCACAACATATACAAGATGCTATTCGATGCAAGGCCCCCGGTGCGCCGACCCATTGCGTCTCAACAACTGACCGGCGGGTCACTTGACGAGCCAACTGGCAGCGGCAATATTACTGACCGGTCAGTTAATAACAGGTGTTATGGATCAACAGCTTAGCGAGCCGGATCGCGACCCCAGCGGCCCCCGCTGGCAGCGGCGGCCCGAGGCTCGCGCGGATGAACTGGTCGAAGCCGCCGTCGAGGTCTTTGGCGAGATGGGGTTTGCCCGGGCCAAGCTCGAGGACGTCGCCCGCCGGGCCGGGGTCAGCAAGGGCACGATCTACCTGTACTTCGAGTCGAAGGAAGCGCTGTTCCGCGAAATGGTCCGGATGAAGGTGGGCCAGCATTTCTCCAGCGGCGAACGGATCCTCGACGACAACCCGAGTGCCGGTTCCTGGGACCTCCTCAGCGCAATGATGGAGCGCTGGTGGTCGGTGGCGACCCGGCCGGAGATGGTCCGGATCAGCCGGCTCATGCAGGGCGAGATCACGAACTTCCCGGGCCTGGCCCGGTTCTTCATCGAAGAGGTCATCGTCCGCAACCGGCGCCTGATCCGCTCGATCCTCCAGCGGGGCGTCGACCGCGGCGAGTTCCGGGCGATCCCCAACGACATGGCGGTCCGGGCCATCTCATCGCTGATCGTGCATGGCGCCCTCTACCAGCGGTTCATGGCCCCGCACGACCCCGAGGCCATTCCCGACCAGCAGGTGATCGACGGCGTGCTCGATTTCGTCCGCGCCGCCATCACCACGGCGGAACGCACGCCCGGAAAGGCGGACGCATGATGTGGTACGGCATGGTGGCCGCGGTGCTCGCGGGCGCCGCGGCGCAGGACACCCTTTCCCTGCCCGCCGCCATTGAACTCGGCCGGAGCCGGGCCGCGGCCGCCACGGTGGCCCGCCTCGGCGCCGACATCGCCCGGGTTCGGGTCGACCAGCGGCGGGCCGACCTGCTGCCGAACGTCTCCGGCGCCGGCTCGGTCACCCGGCAGACGGTCAACCTCGACGCCTTCGGGATTCCGGTGGCCTCGGGGGTCACCGACCCGTTCACCATTCTGAGCCTCCAGGTCCGGGCCTCCCAGACGCTGGTGGATCCGGCCGCGTTCGCCCGGCTCAAGGCCACTCGCGACTCCGTGGTGGCCGCCGGGCATGACGCCGTCACGGCCGGCGCGCTGGCCGGCGCCGCGGCCGGCGTGGCGTTCCTCCGCGCGATCGCGACCGAGGAGGCCGTCGGCGCCCGGGAGGCCGACTCGACCGTGGCGGCACGGCTGCTCGATCAGGCCCGTCAGCTCCTCGACGCGGGCATCTCCACGGCCATCGACCTGACCCGGAGCGAGGTGAATTTCACCGCCGCCCGGTCGGCGCTCACGGTCGCCCGCAACCAGCGGGACCGGGCCCGGCTCGACCTCAATCGGGCGCTCAACTTCCCGGCCGATACCGCGGTGGCCCTCGCATCACCGGGCGACCTCGGCACCGACGGGCCGGACGATCCGGGCGCCGCGGTGGCGTTCGCGCTCGAGCACCGGAGCGAACTGGCCGCCGAGCGCGAGCGGCTCGGCGTGCTCCGCGAATCGCGCCAGGCGGTCCGCGCCGAGAACCTGCCGAGCCTCGGCGTGAACGGGACGTACACGGAGAGCGGCCGGAAAACCGGCACCCTGGCCGGCAGCTACACGGCCCAACTCGGGCTCTCGGTCCCGATTTTCGATGGGTTCCGCCGGCAGAAACGCTCCGCCGAACTCGGCCTCCGGATCGAAGCCCAGGAGGCGCGGCTCGCTGATCTGGAAGGCCAGGTGGCCACCGAGACCCGGCAGGCCCTGCTCGACCTGGCTACCGCCCGGGCGCAGGAGGTGCTGGCCGCCGACCGGGCCCGGCTGGCCGAGCGGGAGTTGGCGCAGGCGGAGGAACGGTTCCGGGCCGGCGTCGCCGGCAGCATCGAGACGACGACCGCGCAGGCCGGCCTGGTGGCCGCCCGGGACGCGGTGATTCAGGCCCGGGTCGCCCTGGGCATCGCCGGAATTGCCGCCCGGCGCGCGTTAGGCACGTTGACCGCACCACGGTAAGGAACGCACCATCATGACCGCGTCATCCCCCACTGCCCCGACCGGCGCCGCGCCGGCCGCTTCCCGTCCTGCCCGCAAGTCGCCGGTGCCGCTGCTGATCGTCGGCGCCCTCGCCCTCGCGGCCATCGTCTTCGGCTGGCGCCGCCTCGAGTTCTCGCGCCGGTTCGTGACGACCGACAACGCCCAGATCGACGGCCACATCACCGTGGTGGCCCCGCGGGTCCAGGCCTTCGTGGCCCGGGTGCTGGTCGAGGACAACCAGACCGTCGCGGCGGGCGACACCCTGATCGTGCTCGACGATCGCGATCTCCGGGTCCGGCTCGAACAGGCCGAGGCCGACCTGGCCAGCGCGCTCGCGACCGTGGGCAGCCGGGGCCGGATCGGTCAGGCACCGGCCAGCCGCCAGGCGTCCGAGGCGGCCGCCAAAGGGGCGCTCGCCAACGTCGACGCCGCGCAGGCCACGCTCAAGCGCGCCCAGGCGGACTTCGACCGGTACCAGGGACTGGCCGCCCAGAAGATCGTGTCGGCCCAGCAGCTCGATCAGGCCCGCTGGGCGGTCGAGAACGCCAAGGCCGCCCTGGCCGCGGCGGAGCGGCAGGCCTCTGCGGCGGAAAGCCAGACCGACGCGGCGTCGGCGGGCGTCCAGGTTGCCGAAGCGCGGCTCGCCGCCGCACGGGCTGCCGTCGAGACGGCGCGGCTGCAGCTCAGCTACACGGTGATCCTGGCCCCCGAGGCCGGAATCGTGGCGCGCCGCACGGTGGAGCCGGGCACGCTGGTGTCGGTCGGGCAGAGCCTGCTCTCCCTGGTGCCGAGCGAACGGATCTGGGTCACCGCGAATCTCAAGGAGACCCAACTCTCCCGCATCGCCGTCGGGAACGAGGTCGAGTTCACCGTCGACGCCTACCCCGGCGCCACGTTCCACGGTACGGTCGAGAGTCTGAGCCCCGCCACCGGGGCCAAGTTCGCGCTGCTGCCGCCGGACAACGCCACCGGCAACTTCACGAAGGTCGTGCAGCGGGTACCGGTCCGAATCTCCGTCGACCCCGCCGGAGTCGCGGCCGATCATCCGCTCCGGCCGGGCATGTCGGTCGAAGTCCAGATCCGGGCCAGCTGACCGCCGGATGACCGCCGCCGCCCTGCCCGGCGACGCCCTCGCCGCCGACCGGGCCGAGGTCTATCGGGCCCGGTATCTGATCGCGTTCGCGGTGACGCTGGCGAGCGTGCTCGAACTGGTGGACACCAGCATCGTCAACGTCGCCCTGCCCCACATGATGGGGAACCTCGGGGCGACGCTCGAGGAGATCGCCTGGGTCAGTACCGGCTACATCGTGGCCAACGTGATCGTGCTGCCGCTCACGGCGTGGTTTGCCACCCAATTCGGGCGGCGGAACTACTACGTCGGGTCGATCGTGCTGTTCACCGTCGCGTCGTTCTTCTGCGGCAACGCGAGTTCGCTGGAGGGTCTCGTCTTCTGGCGGATCATCCAGGGCCTCGGCGGGGGCGCGCTGATTGCCACCGCGCAGGCGATCATGTTCGACGTCTTCCCGATCCACGAACGCCCGATCGCGATGGCGATCTTCGGCATCGGCGTCATGGTGGGACCGGCCATGGGGCCCACGCTGGGCGGCTGGATCACCGACAATTTCAATTGGCCCTGGATCTTCTTCATCAACCTGCCCCTCGGCGCGCTCGCCGCCCTGCTCTGCTGGCGCCTGGTCCCGGAGCCGTCGCAGCGAATGGCCCGCGGGTCGACGGTGGACTGGCCCGGGATCGCCTTCCTGGTCATCGGCATCGGCGCGCTCCAGATGGTGCTCGAGGGCGGCGAGGCCCATGACTGGTTCGAGTCCCGCGAGATCCAGCTCGAAGCGGCCGCCGCGGCGCTGGGGATCATCTGCTTCATCTGGCGGGAACTCACCACCGATCACCCGATCGTCGACCTCCGGATCCTGAAGAACCGGCAGCTCGCGGCCGGGGTGCTCTTCGGCAGCGCGTTAGGCGTGGCGCTCTATGCCAGCGTCTTCGCCCTGCCGGTGTTCCTCCAGCGGAGCCTCGGCTACTCCGCCGAGACGACCGGGTGGGTGATCCTGCCCGGCGCCATCGCCAGCGCGGTCACGATGGCCGTGATGGGCCGGGTGATCCCCAGGATCGACGTCCGGACCAGCATCGTCATCGGCATCGGCCTCTACTTCTGGTCGATGGTGCTGCACGCCCAGCTCACCGCGGCGAGCGGGCCGCAGGATACGTTCTGGCCGCTCGTTCTCCGGGGCATCGGCCTCGGGATGATCTTCCCGCCGCTCACCCAGGCGGCGGTGGCCGATTTGTCACCCGCCCAGTACGGCCAGGGGACCGCGCTTTTCAGTTTGTCGCGGCAACTCGGCGGCAGTTTCGGCATCGCGATCGTGGCCAACCTGATCCGCCGATTCACCGAGAACGGATATGACGCGCTCCGGAGCCACGTCGGGGCGAGCGATCCCGCCACCGCCGAACGGCTCCTCGGCGCGGCGCGCCGGTTCCAGGCCCTCGGGGACGCACCGGAACTCGCCCGGCAGAAGGCCACGATGGTGATCGACTACGCGGTCCGGCAGCAGGCCGCCGTCCTGGCGTTCGAGAAGATCTTCCTGATCATGGGGATCAGCTTCGTGGCGGCCATGCCGCTCCTCTTCCTGTTCCGCACCGGCCGGGTGGCCGGCCGCGCCAAACCCGCACACTGATCCCCCGGCCTGATCCGGCCGGGCCCGAAACGTCGAGCTAGCAGTCGGGAACCCGCCCCCGGCGGCTGGCGGCCGCCCGCCGCCGGCGGTTACATACACTCGACGACCCGCCTACGCCGATGCCGCAGCCACCAGACCGCTGGACCCAAGCCGATGCCTTGTTCGACGCCGCTCTGGCGCTGCCCGAGCCGGACCGGCGGGCGTTCGTGCTCGAGCGGGCCGGGACGGATCGGGACCTCGCCGATACCGTCCTGGGACTGCTCGCCGGGCTCGACCCGGCCGCCCGGGACATCGGCGAGTCAGCGGCCGATCTGATTTCGCTCTCGGCCGACGCCCCCGCCGATGCGCTGGAGCCGGGCAGCCGCCTCGGCGCCTACCGGATCGTCCGGGAACTCGGCCACGGCGGCATGGGCACCGTGTATCTGGCCGAACGCGCGGATGCCGAGTTCGAGCGCCGGGTCGCGATCAAGGTCATCCGGAACGAGTTGGCGGTGGCGCCACGAACCGGGCGCTTCGAGGCCGAACGTCGCATTCTCGCTGGGCTCGAACATCCCGGCATCGCGCGGCTCTACGACAGCGGTGCTGCACCCGACGGCCGGCCGTTCCTGGTCATGGAGCATGTCGAGGGTGACCGCATCGATCATTGGGCGGCGAACCGGGAACTGGGGCTCGAGGCGCGACTGCGCCTCTTCGTGGCCGTCTGTCGGGCGGTGGCCTTTGCCCATCAGCGGCTCGTGGTCCACCGCGACCTCAAGCCGGCCAATATTCTGGTAACCGACGCCGGCGAACCCCGGCTGCTCGACTTCGGCATCGCCCGGTTGTTCGACCGCGACGGAGGCGAAGGGGAGCCGATCACGGCGGGGGCTCCGCGGTTCCTGACGCCCGAATACGCCGCGCCGGAACAGGTGCGCGGTGAGCCCGTCACGGCGGCGGCCGATGGTTACTCGCTCGGCGTGATCCTGTTCGAGCTGCTCACCGGCTTGCGCCCGCCCTGGCAACGCCGGGTGACGCTGGGCGCGCCCGAGTCGGCGGTCGAGGCCGAACTGGTTCCGCCCAGCAGGCTCGCGCCACCCGGGTACCGCAAACGGCTCGTGGGCGACCTGGACACCATCGTCCTCAAGGCCCTCGCTCCCGCCGCCGGGCAGCGGTACGCCTCGGTGGACGCGCTTCGAGAGGATGTCGAGCGGTTTCTCGCGGGGCGGCCGATCGCCGCCCGCCCAGCCAGCCCCTTCGTCCGGGCCCGCAAGTTTGCCCGCCGCCACCGCGGGGCGGTGGCGGCCGGGGTCCTGGCGGCCGTGCTCGCGATCGGGTACGTCGTCACCCTGGCGGTGCAGGCCCGGCGCATCGCGGCGGAGCGGGACCGGGCGGTGGCGGCGCAGCGTCGGGCCGAGTCCGTGGTGGGACTGCTGACCGACCTGTTCGAGAGCGGCGATCCGATGGCGGCGGAACGGCGCGACACGCTCCCGGTCGGGACCCTGCTCTCGACCGGCGCCGACCGCGTCATCCGGGAGCTCGGAGCCGACACCGCGCTCCAGGCAGAGTTGTTGGCGGTGCTCGCCGGGGTGAATCGAAGCCTCGGCCGGGTCGACGAGGCTGTCGCGCTGGCCGGACGGTCGGTGGCGCTCCGCCGGGCCGACCCGAAGTCGTCGTCAGCGGCCCTCGCGGCCAGCCTCGCCGAACTGGGGCGCGCCCAGGTCGATCGCTCCGCACTGGATTCGGCAACCGCGAACCTCCGCGAGGCGGTTAGCCTGCTGGAACCGGCCGACACCGGGGAGGCGCTGATCGCGGCCCTGCAGCACCTCGGCCACGCGTTGATGAACGCCGGACAGCTCGACTCGGCCACGCATCACTTCAACCGCGCCATCGCGCTCGCGAACCGCGCCGCCCCCATCGACAGTTCCAAACTCGGCGAGCTGTACAACCATCGCGCCGCAGCGGCGCAGCGCCGGGCGGCATACGACACGGCACTCGCCGACATCCGGCAGGCGATCATTTTCGAGACCGCGGTCCTCGGCGCGGAACATCCCCGGACCCTGACCGACCGGGTCAATCTCGGGTTTCTGACCGACCGCACCGGGCATTCGGCCGACGCCGTCTCGCTGCTCGAGGAAACCGTGGCCCTGATTCGGCGGCATCTGCCAGCTGACCATCCCCTGATCGCCAGCGCGCTGCTCACCTTGAGCCGCGCCCGGCTCAACACGGGCGATGTGGCGGGAGCGGCCCGCGACGCCGGCGAAGCGGTTGCTTTCAACCGGCGGCGCCTTGGCGGGCGGCACCTCGACCTGGCGATTGCCCTCGACTACTTCGCCGCGACCGAGCAGCGGCAGCAGCACTTCGCCGCGGCGGAGGCAGCCCTCGTCGAAGCCGCCGACCTCTTCGGGGCGTTCCTCGGCCTGCGCCATCCCTCCGCTGGAATCGCCCGGGCGCGGTTGGCGGCGGCGCAGTGTGATACTCCCGGGCCGGACCGCCGGTTCGGCGAGGTCCTGGCGCGCTTCGCGGAGGCCCTGACGGTCATCGACAGCGCGATGCCGCCAGCCCATCCCCAGCGGGTCAACTATCACGTGGCCCGGGGCCGTTGCCTGGCGGCCTCCGGCGCCGGCGCGGCGGCGGAGCGGGAGTTGTCGGAGTGGTTCGAGCGCGCGGTCGCGTCCTTGCCGGCAACCGAACGAGCGCGGCGCAACGCCGCGACGGGATTTGCGGCGCTTTACCGAGCCCGGGGCGACACGGCGCGGGCCCGGGAAATCGAGGAACGCGGGGCGGGTACCCGCTAGGACGAGCGGACCGGTCAGGCCTCGCGAATGAAGCGGTGCAACCAGGCCCGGGCCCGGGCCCAGTCCCGCTTCGCGGTGGGCTCCGACACGCCGAGGAGGTCCGCGATTTCCGGGTAGCTCAGCCCCGCGAAGAAGCGGAGGTAGACCACCTGAGCCAGGCGGGGGCTGGCCGTCTCGAGGCGAGCGAGTGCCTCGTCGACCGCCAGCAGCTGCTCCGGGCGTTCCTCGGCGGCTGGCGCATCATCGAGGGTGACCGCGCGGCCGTCCCGTTTGGCCCGCAGCCTCCCGCGGGCCTGGTCGACGAGAATGAAGCGCATCGCCCGGGCCGCGAGCGCGAAGAAGTGGCCGCGGTCGTTCCATTCGACTTCGCGGCCCTGCGCCAGCTTGAGGTACGCCTCGTGGACGAGGGCGGTCGTGGTGACGGTGGCCGGCTCGCCGTGCCGACCCCGCTGGCGATGGGCGAGCAGCCGCATTTCATCGTACACCCGCGCGAAGAGCTCGTCGAAGGCGGGCGCCGCGGGTCGAGACCTCGGGCCGGTCATGCGACCGCGGCCGACGAGCGGAGCGGCCCGGTGTGGCGAGAATCCATCCCCAAGTCTACCGCGGATTGAACCAGCTGGGGGCCGGACCCAAATTGGAGCATCCCAGGGCCTTCCCAATGACCACACCCCCGCCCTCGCCGGATCTGACCGACTCCGTGTTGCGGCTGGCCACCGGGCCCGCCGCTGCGGAGGCCGTGTTCCCGGTTCTCTACGAGGAGCTCAGGCGCCTGGCCCACCGGGTCCTCCGCGACGAACGCGCCGGCCACACGCTCGACACCACCGCACTGGTCCACGAGACCTACCTCCGACTGGTCGATTCCACGCGGGTTCCCTGGGAGGACCGATCCCGGTTCCTCGCGCTGGCCGCGACGGCCATGCGGCGGATCCTGATCGACTACGCCCGGGCCCGCCGGTCGGCCAAGCGCGGCGGGAACCGCGTCCCGGTCGATCTCGACCGGGTCCAACTCTCCGCCGACGAAACCGCCGACGCGCTGGTGGCGCTCGACGATGCGCTGGTCCGGCTGGCCGCGCTCTCGCCCCGGCTGGTCCAGGTGGTGGAATGCCGGTTCTTCTCGGGCATGACCGAAGAGGAAACGGCGGCGGCCCTCGGGGTGACGGACCGGACCGTACGGCGGGACTGGATCAAGGCGAAGGGTTGGCTCGCCGCCGTCATGGCGGACGACCCGGAGTAGCGCCACTCATGTCCGCTTCCGGCGGCGGTTCCCGCCTCTTCCCACGCCGATGAACCACTTTCTCGAGTCCGGAGAGCTCTGGGCCCGCCTCGAGCCCGCGCTCGACCGGGTGCTGGAACTCGATGCGGCCGGCCAAACGGTATTCCTCGAGTCGATCCGGGAGACGGATCCGGCACTCTTCCGGGCCGTCGCCGCGATGCTGCATCGCGAGCCCGCCTTCCTCGTGGCGGGAGCCGGCGCCGTCGCCGGAACGTTGTTCGGGTCGGAGCCGCGGCCGGCGCCATTCGCGACCGGCGACGAGGTCGGCCCCTACCGGATCGTCCAGGCCATCGGCGAAGGCGGGATGGGTGTGGTGTATCACGCCGAGCGGGCCGATGGGGCGTTCCAGATGCCGGTCGCCCTCAAGGTGATCCGGACCGGTCCGGGCGGCAGTGCGAAGCTCGCCGACCGGCTCGTGGCGGAGCGGAAAATCCTGGCCCGGCTGGCGCACCCGGGCATCGCCCGGCTGATTGACGGGGGCGTTACCGAGGACGGCCGGCCGTACTACGCGATGGAACTGGTGGACGGCGTTCCGCTGGTGACGTTCGCCCTCGAGCGGCGGCTCCCGCTGGCGGACCGGCTGGCGCTCTTCCTCAAGGTGGCGGAAGCCGTCCAGTACGCCCACGAGAACCTGGTCATCCATCGCGACCTCAAACCGGCGAACATCCTGATCACGCCCGACCGGCAGGTGAAGCTGCTGGACTTCGGCGTGGCCAAACTGCTCGCAGGCGAAGGCGAGGGCGTGACCGCGCCAGCCACCCTGCTGCTGACGCCGTCATACGCGAGCCCCGAGCAACTTCAGGGAGAACTCGTCTCGACGGCCAGTGACGTGTACTCGCTCGGCGTGATCCTGTACGAGCTGCTCACCGGACGGCGGCCGCTCGACCTCGGCCCGATTCCGCCTCACCGGTGGGCCGAAGCCCAGGCCCAGGAACGGATCGACCCGCCGTCGATGGTTGCCGACGGGCTCGACCGGGCGATCCCGCCGGACCTCGACCTCATTGCGGCCACCGCGCTCCGGTTCTCGCCGGCCGGGCGATACCGCACGGTGGCCGCGTTCGCCGCGGACGTCCGCCGCTTGCTCGCTGGAGAGCCGATCAGTGCCCGGCCTGCCACCTGGCGATACGTGGCGACGAAGTTCTGGCAGCGGCACCGGGTGCCCCTGGTGCTCGGGGCCGTCGCGGCGGCCGTGTCGGTCGGCTTCATCGTGGTCACCGTCACCCAGTCGCGCCGGATCCGGCGCGAGGCGGCACTGGCGCTGGCCGAGCGGGACCGCACCGAACGGGTCAACGACTACCTCATCTCGCTGTTCGGCCAGCTGTATCCCTATGGCCGGAGCGACGGGATCCCCACGCCGGGCCGGATGCTGGACAGCGCCTCGGCCCTGCTCGACCGGGAGTTCGCCGATGAACCCGCCCGGCAGGCGGACCTGTTCGAGGAGATCAGCTACGCCTATTCCGGCATTGGCGACTTCGCCGGCGCGCAGCGGGCCGGTGCGCGGGCGGTGGCGGTTCAGCGCGCCAGACCGGTACCGGATTCCGGCGCGCTCGCTTCGGAGCTGCTGACGCTGGGCCAGGCCCTCAGCTACCCGGGGACCGGCTCGGACGGTGAGGCGGAACTCCGGGAGAGCGTTCGAATCCGGGAGCGAGTGCTTGGAGATACCAGCTATTACCTGGCGAGGAGCTACGGCGCGCTCGCCATTCATCTCGCCCGGCGAGGGCAGCTGGCGGAGGCGGAGTCGCTCGAGGTTCGGGCGCTGCGGATCGACTCGACCCGCGCCGATCCGGACGACGCGATGCTGGCGCAGGACTATCGCAACCTCGGGCACATCAGCCGATTCGGCGGCCGATTCGAAACCGCGCTGGATCTCTACGACCGGGCACTCGGGCTCCTCCGCGCCGTCCGCGGCGACAACAACGCCGAAGTCGGGAACGGCTTCATCAACCGCGGCCTGGCGCTGAGCGCCCTCGGCCGGCACGACGAGGCCGTCGCCGAGATCGAGCACGGCCTGGGGATCCGGATCCGGCTGCTCGGACGACGGCACGACGACGTGGCGCCGGATCTCGCGAACTACGCGGAGGCGCTCCTGGCCGCCGGCCGGCTGGGCGCGGCTGATTCGGTCGCCGCCGAGGCGGTCGCGGCGCTCCGACCGGGGCCACCCCGCAGCCTCAATTTGGCGTTCGCGCTCCGGGTTCACGGCCAGGCCCGGCTGCGCCTCGGCGACCGCCGAACCGGGTGCCGCCTGCTTCTCGAACAGGAAGCCATCATCGCCCAGAACAACGGCTTGAGCGAGTCCCTCCGAATCGCTGCCACCGCCGCTGCCCGGGGCTGCCGGTAGCGATGTCCGGATCGGGGCGGGATTTCCGCCCCTCTGGCGTCCGCTTCCTGCGAGCCCCCGATGTACCGACGCCTCCGCGCCGTCCTGGTCCTTGCCGCCGCCGGCGCCTGCAAGAACGGGTCGGGTCCGATCGAACCCACCTGCAACGTCACCAGTGTCGCCATCCAGACGAGCCAGGCAAGCTTCACGATGAACGTCGGGCAAGTCGTGGACCTGCAGGCCGCCGTGAATCAGAGCGGGTGCCCGTCGATTCCGGCCTTGACCTATTCGAGCAGCAACCCGCAGATCGTGTCGGTGTCCGGTTCCGGGACCGTGACTGCGGTCGCGGTCGGCACCGCCACGGTGACGGTCGGCGTGCAAGGAACCAACGTCACCGCAGCGGCTTCGGTGACGGTCATCGGACGGGTTCTGTCGCTCACGGTGGCGCCGGATTCGAGCCTGATCGCGGTCGCGGGCACCGTCCAGCTCACGCCGACGGTCACGGCCGATCCGGGAACGTCCGCCGCGGTGGAATGGACGAGCGCCAGTCCGACGGTCGCCACCGTGTCGCCCACCGGCCTCGTCACCGGTGTCGGCGCCGGCAGCACGCTGGTAACGGTCCGGTCCACCGCCGATCCGACGAAGGTGGCGCTCGCGACGATCGTCGTGGTCCCGCGGGTGACCGCGGTCACCGTGACGCCGACCCACGACACCATCCTCGTGGTCGAGAGTCTGCCGATCAACGCCACCGTCACCGGCGACCCGGGCATCGCGACGACCGTGACCTGGCGGACGTCGGATCCCGCGATCGCCACCGTTGCCGCGGCGCCGGGTGGGAGCCCGGGCGCGGGGAGCCTGCTCCTCGCGGGGGCCACGGTGACGGGCGTCGCCGCGGGCACCGCCACGATCACGGCGGTGGCCACCGGCGACACGACGAAGAAGGCCGCGGCAACGATCGTGGTGCAGCCACGGGTCTTCGGCATCACGGTCGATCCGCCGAACGCCACGTTGTTCGTGGGGGGCACCCGCCCGCTGACGGCCACCGTGGCCGGCGACCCGGGCGTGTCGGTCGAGGTCACCTGGACGAGTTCCGACCCCGGCAAAGCGACCGTATCTCCCGCGGGCGTCGTGACCGGCGTGGCGCTTGGCACGGCAACGATCACGGCACGATCGGTCGCCGATCCGAATCGCACGGCCACTTCGGCGATCACGGTGGCGCCCCAGGTCATTTCCGTGGCGGTGACGCCGGGCTCGGTGACGCTGGCTCCCGGTGCGACGGCTCCGTTCACCGCAACGGTCACGGCCGATCCGGGCGTGCCGACCACAGTGACGTGGTCGAGCCAGGGTCCGGCCATCGCGACCGTTGCCCCCGACGGCCTGGCCACCGCGGTGAGCCAGGGAACCACGTCGATCGTCGCCGCGTCGACGCACGACCCGGCCAAGAGCGGCAGCGCGACGGTCACCGTCACCGCACCGACCGGCGTCCCGCTGGGTGACCTGTGTTTCAACTGGGTTGCCCCGCCGGTCGGCGAGGCGCCGCGCCCGACGGGCGGCGGGCCGGCATCATTCCTGGCAAGTCCCCAATGTCCGACGGAAATCGCCCTGGACCTGACCTTCCATGAAGTGTTCGAGGTCCAGGCCTATCGGGCGAGCACCTCCAACGACGTGACGATATCGGTGGCGTTGGAGGGACCCGGCCTCGTGAATGTCGATGGGAACGGTTCGGGGGGACTCCTCATCCAGGGCGCGGCCAGTGCCGGCGAGACCGTCCTTCGGGTCGAGACGACCTCCGGCCCGCCCACCGTCGCCCGCATCCGCGTGCGCCTGTCGAGCGATCCGAAGTCGGTGTGCCCGGCCCTCACCCCGACTGGTCCTTGCGTGACAGCCGTGACGGTCGGCGTCGGGGCGTCGCTGACGATCTACGCCCGAGAGGTCGGCTCGCCGGTCGCGGCCGCGGCGACCTGGTCGTTTCTCGGGACACGCGTGACCGCGCCGTTCGGCTCCTTCAACTCCAGCGTGACCATTACGGGGGCGTCCACGGGTGCCATGCTGGGCTCGCTCTCCTCAACGACCGACCCCGAGGTGTTCACCGCCTTCACGATCAATGTCGTCCCATAGTTTCGTCGACACCGACTGGCGCTAACCGATCAGCGGGGCTCGGGGCCGGCTTCCCCCATGGGTCGAACCCAGGGAGCCGGCCCGGCGTGACTCCTTCCTGACGGAGCGCTCTTGTCTCCGCCCACAGCCAGGCTATTGTATTCGGGTCCAGGTCCCAACCCGAAACGACGACCGCCGGTACTTTGACCTCCTCAGAGCACCCCCGCGCGATCAGCGCGGTCATTCCAGCTTTCAACGCCGCCGGCCGAATCGGGGCGGCCATCGAAAGCGTCCGCTCCCAGACCGTACCGGTCCGGGAGGTAATCGTCGTGGACGACGGGTCCGAAGACGACACGGGTCGGGTCGCCGCGCAGTACCCCGGGGTCCAGGTCATTCGACGGGACAACGGGGGCCCCGGAGCGGCGCGAAACACCGGCATCCGGCACAGCACCGGTGACTGGGTGGCCCTGCTTGATGCCGACGACTCGTGGCTGCCGGGCCGGATCGAGGCCCAGCTGCCGCTCCTGGCGGACCCGTCGGTGGGCCTGGTCCACGCCCGCCGGACGCTCTACCGCGGGCACCCGGCCCCGCCGGAGGTGACGGTCGACCACCTCGTCCGCCGCAATTGCATCATCGCCTCGTCGACGCTCATCCGCCGGACCTGTGTTGACGCCGTCGGCGGATTCGACGAATCGCGCGAGCTGATCGGCGTCGAGGACTACAACCTGTGGATCCGGATCGCCGCGGCCGGGTGGCGGGTCGCGACCTGTCCGCAGTGGCTGGTGCGCTATACCCAGACGGCGGCCAGCCTGTCGCGCGACCGGCGCCGGATTCTCGAAGCCGAATTGTTCAACCTCCGCCGATTGACGGAGCTGGGGCATCTGTCGCCGGTCACGACCGAGCGGAAGATCACCGCCGTCCTGGAGAGCTACGGCGAGGAGTTTCTCTACCGCCGCGACCTCGGCGCTGCCCGGCGCTGCTACCGGCAGCTCATGGGCCGGGAACCGGGCTTCCACAACGCGATTCGTCTCGCCGCATCCTGGTTGCCCCGCCCCCTGCTCGACCTCCGGCGGCGGGCGTTCGGCCCGGCGCCCGTCAACGGGTCGGCGGAATCCTGAGGCCGACGCCCGGCCACCAATGATCTCGATCATCGTCTGCACCCGAAACCGGCAGGGATCGCTCGCGCGGCTGCTCGAGGACCTGCGGGAGGCGCGGTTCGCCGACGACGCCGAATTGCTGGTCGTCGACAACGGCTCCGCCGGCGGGCCGGGGCCAATGCTCACGGGGCTCACCCGGGTCGGGGACCTGCCGGCCCGGGTCCTCGAGGAACCGCGTCTCGGGCAGTCGTTTGCCCGCAACCGTGGCATCGACGCGGCTCGGGGCGGCTGGCTCCTGTTCCTCGACGACGACGTCCGGCTCGCGCCCGACTGGGCCCCCCGCCTCACCGGTGAACTGGAACGCCTCGGCGCCGTCGCCGGGGGCGGGCGTGTCGATCCGGTCTGGCCGGCGGGGCTGCCCCGCTGGGTCAGCACCGACCCCGACCGAGTGGAACGGATCGCGTTCGTCCAATTCTCGTTAGGCGACCGGAGCCGGCTCCTCAATCCGGACGATGCTCCCCCGATCGGGTGCAACATGGGATTTCGGCGCGAGGTGTTCGCGTCCCTCGGCGGCTTCGCCACGGCCCTCGGACACGCGGGGAACCGGCTGATCGGGGGCGAGGACGCCGAGGTGTTCGCCCGGCTGCGGGCCGCCGGAATGCCCGCCGGGTATGTCGCCGATGCGGTTGTGCGTCACCCGGTCGATCCCGAGCGGCTCACCCTCGGCTATCTGATCCGGCGCCGCTACTGGGAAGGGATCGGGGCGTCGGGCCAGCCGCGCGTCGCGGGTCGCGCACTCGCCGGCGTGCCGGGGGCGGTGTGGCGGGCGTTCGGCCGCCACGCCGCGAGCGCCACGGGAGCCGCGCTCCGCGGGGACTGGCCCGCCGCGGCGCACCATCTGGGCGGCGCCGCGCACCGGGTCGGGTTCGCCGTGGGGAGCTGGCGGGGTCCGCCATCGTGACGGATCTCGTTTCGATCGTCATCCCGGTGCATCGGCGCCGGCGGTTCCTCGCCGAAGCGGTCGAGTCGGTCGCGGGGCAGACGCACGGGGCCTGGGAGGTCGTGCTGGTGGACGACGGGAGCGCCGGCGGCCTCGATCGGACCCTGGCCCGGATCGGCGAGCGCGGCCGAATCGTGCCGGGCCCGAACCGCGGCCCCGCGTCGGCGCGCAACGCCGGCGTCGGCGTCGCTCGCGGCGAGTGGGTCCTTTGCCTCGACGAAGACGACCGGCTGCTGCCGGAGGCGTTGTCCGCGCTGCTCGAAGCGGCCGCGAGGGAGGGCCGCCAATGGGCCGCGGGCCGTTTCCGCTACATCGACGCCGAGGGGCGCCCGCTTGCCCGCCGCCACCGGGGCCGGTTTGCGGGCGGCGACGTCTACGCCGCGTTGATCGAGGGCTGTCAGTTCGGCCCACCGGCCGTCGTCCTCTGCCGGCGCGAGGCGATGCTCGCGGGCGGCGGGTTCCCGGACGACTGGCGCTTCGCGGAAGACCATGCCCTCTGGCTCCGGATCGCGCGGGATCATCCGCTGGCCGCGGTCGCCACCGACGTGGCGGAGTACCGGGTTCACGACGAGCAGGCGAGCCGGAACTGGCAGGGGGCGTTCCTCGGCACGCTGGAGGCGCTTGCCCGGGAGGAAGCGGCGGCCCGGCCGGGGTTCGCGGACCATTTTCGGCGCGCCCGGGCAAGAACGGCCCTGGAATTCGGCGACGCGTGGCGGCACCACGGCGGCGACCCGGAGGCACGCCACTGGTGGAAGGCGGCCGGACGAGACGACCCCGCCCTCGCCTCCACCGCCCGCTGGCGCCGGTTGAAAAGCTACGTCCCCCGGCCCGGCCGGGCCGGCGGCCCGACCGACGATCCGGGCTTGCGTTAGGCGGGCGACAGCCGCACGACGCCAAGCATCGCGAGCGCGCCGGCGAGGAGGAGCAGACCGCCGCCCGCCCACCACCCCACGGGACGAACGCCGGATTCAATCCGGGACAGCCGGACCAGGGCGGCGCCGGCCCCGGCCTCGAACCGGTACGACGCGGCGGTATCCCACCGGGCACCGTCCGGAGCGAACACCTGATATCCGTAGGCGGTCTCCCCCACCGGCACGGCAATCGTCGCCTCGAACTTGTCGTCGATTCGAGTCATCGGTACGAGAACGCCGTCGCCGTCCCGGGCGGCCCCCGGCGGGAGCTCCATCCTGCCGCCGAACGCCTGCACCCGGAGCCGGACCGAGTCCGCGGCCGGCACATAGTAGCGGAACGCCTGCCGGACGCCCGGGTCGGCTTCCGGAGCGCCGGCCGCGATCTGGCGCTCGATCGCCGGCGTTGCTTCGTTGGTCGCTCCGGCCGCCGTCGCGCGGAGTTCGAAGTCGCCGTGCCAGACGGGAACAAACGGGGTGTCGCCGCGGCCGCGCTCGGTCAGGAATCCGTACTGGACCACGCCACGCTGGGGCACCGGCACCGTCACGACGAAGCCGTCGCCCTCCGGCTGCATCGGGGTGAGCATGACGCGGTTCTGGATCTCGGTACCCGCGGGGCGGCGCTCCGGGGGGAGCGGGCGCCAGCCGTCGATTCCCCAGACGAGGGTCACCGCCCCGGCGCCGCGGGCCCGGTAGCGAATCGCCTTGGTGCGGCCGGTGTCGCCCTCGGGCCAGACGACCGGTGACAGCTCACTGCGCCCCGACCCGGCCGCATTCCCGAACGGGCGGGCCCCGTGTTTTCGGAGGGAGTCCATCGCGGCCGCCAGATCCGCCGTCTGCCAGCCGGTCCCGATGAGGTCGCCCAGGCCGGCCGCCAGCGCGGCGATCGTCGGTCCGCCGAGGAGCTCGCGCTCCGTTTCTCCGGCCGCCCGGTCGAACGCCGTTCGCCAGCGCGCCCCGTCGCGCGCGTTAGGCACGAGCAGCAGAACCGCGGCCAACGCGACCGCCGCGGCGACCGGACGCCGGTCAGGGCCCGGCGAAAGGAGGAGTGACAGGTAGCAGACCCAGCCAAGCGGCAGGGCCACCGCGGCGAATCGCCACGGGTCCTCGAAGCCCCGGCCCGGACCGAGGGCGCCGACGCCCGCCCACCCTGCCATGAGGGCGCCGAGCAGCGCGCCCAGCAGGAAGACGACCATGACCTCGGCCCGCCGCCGTCGGAGCCCTTCCTGGTTCCGCATCGATCCCAGCGCGACCAGGCCGGCCGCCGCGGCCAGCAGCACCGCCCCGGCCACGCCGAGCCACCCCGCGGCTCCCGGGCCGAAGCCGGTGGCCAGGATCTCCATCGTTCGGCGCAGGCCGGCGGCGGGCCCGGCCGCCAGGCGCACCAGCAGCTGCCAGACGCCGATGCCGGCCGCGGCCGCGCCGCCGGCCACCGCGGCCGCACCAACGACCGACGCGGACCGATGCCGCCGGCGCCGGACACGGATGCCTCCGCGGACCACCCACGGTCCGAGCATGAGGGCGAGGCCGGGACCGGGCGCCGTCGTGCCGGCGAGGACCACGAGCGCCGCGATCGCCGTCAGCGCCGCCTTGGGCCGATCCAGTTCGGGGTCCGCGAGCAGGCCGGCGAGAACCACGGCCGCCAGCGCAACGGCGAGCACGGTGCCGGCCTGCCAGCCGAACGCCAGCGACGCGGTGAGGCCGGGGTTGAGCACCACCAGGGGAATGGCGACGTCCGCGAGTGACGGGTGCCCCCGCAGCCGGCGAGCGGCCCGCTCCAGGATGAGCGCCGCGCCCGCCAAGGCGACCACGCTGAACAGACTCAGGATCCGGAGATCGTAGTTGAGCCTGGCACCGACTTCGAGCCAGAGCGCCGACACCGGTCCCTGCTCCGCCAGGAAGCGCCGGTCCGGACCGAACAGCGACCACTCGGGCCCCAGCGGCACATTGCGGGCGCTCAGCACCGTGGCAACGCCCGCGAGCCCGGCCAGCAGCGCCCAGGTCGCGGCCACCACCGGCCCGGCCCAGCGAGAATGGCTCGCCGCCGCCAGATCCCGTGGCCCCAGCACGATGCGCTGATTCATTCCGACGGACCTCCCCTGGGATCACGCATCGGGTGGACCGAAGCTAGCTCGTAACGGCCCATTGACCCCGGTCCGCGATCGCGCCCCGCTGAGCATCCGGACCGTCGATCTGGATCGAATAGACGTTCCAATGGTGGTCGAGGGCGTGGTCCCACTCCGCCGCGTAGATCCCCACGTCGACAAAGTACCGGCCGCGGCCGAGTGGCAGGCGCGAAAAGGTCACCCGGACCACGCCTGACCCGGACAGGTCGCCCAGGGAAACGCCCGCGGCCTCCGAGCTGGTTTCGAGGCAGGTCGTATCGTCACCCCGCCTGATCGCGACCGAGAAGATCGGCGCCTTGACCGGCCCGCCGGCACGCCAGTGCAGTGCCACCGACAGCGTGCCGCCGGAGTCAAGGAATTCCGGCTCGATTTCCACCCGCTCGATCTCCGCCTCGAGTGAGCCGAAGCGGTTCTCGCCCATCCGGAGCACGGTGCTACCGACCTCCCGGTCGGCTGCGGACGCCATGCGCCGTTCCGTCTCCGCCCGCATCGCCGCCTCGTAGGCCCCGGCCACGACATCGGGAGTCCCGGCGGCGACGACGCGGCCCTGGCGGAGCCAGATCGCCCGGTCGCAGAGATCCCGGACCTGGCCCATGCCGTGAGACACCAGCACCACGGCCGTTCCGCCGTCCCGCAACGCGCGGATCCGGGCCAGGCACTTTGCCTGGAACGCGAGGTCGCCGACGGAGAGGAACTCGTCAACCAGCAGGATCTCGGGATCCGTATGGACCGCCACCGCGAATGCCAGCCGGACCGCCATGCCGGTGCTGTACGTGCGCAGGGGCGCGTCGATGACGTCCGGGAGTTCGGCGAATTCGGTGATCGCATCGAGCCGGGCCTGCGCCTCGGGTCGGGTGAACCCGGCCGCCACCGCGGCGAGGACCGCATTCTCGCGGCCGGTCAGATCGCCGAGGAACCCGCCACCCAGGTCGAACAATCCGCGCAACCGTCCGCCGGCCTCGAGACGGCCCTCGTCCGGACGGCCGATGCCGGCCAGGAGCCGGAGCAGGGTCGATTTCCCCGCGCCATTCGGCCCGAGGACCCCCAGCATCGACCCGGCCTCCACGCTGAACGAGACGTCCCGAAGGGCCCAGAAGCGCTCGGCCCGCCCTGCGCGCCACCGACCCGCGAACAGATCGCGCCAGGTCCGGGTCGGCTCATGCCGGCGCAGGTACCACTTCCCCAGGCCCTCGGCCACCACCCGGGATCCGCTCACAACTCGTCAACGAAACGGTAGCGCCAGGCCGAGAAGACCGACATCCCGATGACGAGCAGGATGCCGGCCGCGCCGGCGAGGCCGAGGAGCGAGCCGAAGTCGGGCCAGGTGTTCCGCAGCAGCACGGCGCGCCAGGCTTCGAGCAGAATCGCCATCGGATTGGCCGCGAACCAGCCGCGGAGGCGCGGCGGAACGGTCTCGAGGGAGTAGTAGACCGGGGTGACGAACATCGCGAGCTGAAGCACGGCCGCCACCAGATGCTGGGTGTCCCGGAGCCTGACGTTGATCGCGGCCAGCGGAAAGGCAAGCGCCGCGATCAGCAGAAACTCAACGCCGGCCACCAACGGAACCGCTACCCACGCCGGGCCGGGCCGGAGGCCGTGCCACAGCAGAAACGCGACCAGCAGCGGCAAGGCCACCACGAAGTGAATGAACCGAACGCCGACGCTCACCAATGGCAGGACGTGGAGCGGAAAGCCGGGCTGCTTGACCAGCGCCTGATTGGCGGTGACGAGGGAGGTGCTCTGCGACACGGCGGACTGGAACCAGCCCCACACCAGCACGCCCAGGAAGGCGAACGCGGCATAGTTCTCGACCTGCACGGCCAGCACCCGGCGGAAGACCAGGGAGTACACCGCCAACTGGATGAGCGGCACGACCAGCGCCCAGCCCAGGCCCAGCCAGGACCGCTTGTAGAGTGCCTTGAGGTCGCGATCGACGAGGACGACGACCACGTCCCAGGCGTGCCGCCACCGGCGCCGGCGGCCGCCGGGGGTCGCAGTCATTCCAGGTGCCCCCGACGCCTCGAGGTGAGGAAACGGGATTCGATCCGGACCCGACGGCCCAGCCCGGCAAGGGGGTCGCGAAAGTCGAGCAGCATTTGGTTCAGCGAGTCTGAAGTGGTCCGGCGGCGGTAGCCAAGGTTATCCGGCAGGAACTAACCGGTCAACGTGGCTCGCCGCCGCCGCTCGAGCCTCAGCCCCGAACCGAGCTGCCGATTTCGCAACACCGGGCCGGCCGGTGGTGGTCAGCCCAGGGCAATCGCCGTCTGTTCGAGCAAGTCGAGCGCCTCCTGCATCCCGCCCTCCATCCCGGAAGCGATCACCGCGTCCCGGTGGGCCGGCGAGGTGTGCCGCGAGATGATGACGAGCCGGGTGCGGCCGCCCAGATCGGTGAGCACCAGCGTATTGAGCGCCGGCGCGTCCGGCACGGCCTCATACACTTCGGTCGACACGATCCGCTCGCCCGGCACCAGTTCCCGATACTCGCCGTGGAAAGCCACCTCGAAATCCTTCGGTGTGACCATCACGAATCGCCACCGCCCGCCGACCCGAAGATCGATCTCGGCCGACGTGACCCGGCCGCGCTGGCCGGCCCACCAGCGGCGCACCAGATCAGGACTCGTCCAGGCTCGGTAGACGAGGTGCGGCGGCGCCTCGAACTCCCGGGTGATCATGATCTCCGTGTCCGACGGAAGACTCACTACCGCCGTCCCGCTCGTTGCCATGGCCATCGTCTCCTTGCTCCTCGTTCTTGAGTTCCGCCAGGACGTCGTCGAGAACCTGGAAGCGCTCTTCCCAGGCCTCGCGATACTGGGCGACCCAGCGATGAATGGACTCGAGCGGCCGCCCGTCGAGGCGGTACAGTCGCTGGCGGCCGGCCTCCCGCACCTCGACGAGCCCGACCTCGCGCAGGACCCGGAGGTGCTTCGACACCTGCGGCTGGGCCAGTCCGGAGGCCGCGACGAGGTCGTTGACGGCCAACTCCCCTCCGGCCAGGAGATCGAGGATCTCCCGGCGCCGGGGTTCGGCAACGGCGTTGAACGCATCGGCGGTGGTGGCTGCTCTTGCCATGGCTGAATCATATTCCGATATCGGAATATGTCAAGTCAGCCGACCGCGAGCGGGTCGCCGCGGTATCTTGCCCCCCGGCTCCAGCTCCGAAGACGACCCATGGGACCACCGACTGGACCCGCCGGACGTACCACGCGGATCCGCGCCGCCGTCGCGGCAGACGCTCCCGCCCTGGCGGCGATCTACAACCACTACGTCACCACTACCGTCGTCACCTTCGAGGAAGCGCCGGTGACCGGGGAGGAGATGGCCGGGCGGCTGGGCGGAATCGCGGCGGCCGCTCTCCCCTGGTTCGTCGCGGAAGCCGAAGGCCGGGTGGCCGGATACACCTACGCCAGCCCCTGGCGATCGCGGTTCGGCTACCGATTCTCGACCGAGACCACGGTGTACGTCGCTCCGGGATTCGAACGGCGCGGGATTGGCGCGGCGCTCTACGCCGCGCTGCTGCCGGCCCTCCGCGAGCGGGGCATGCACTCGGCAATCGGCGGCATCGCCCTGCCCAACCCGGCGAGTGTCGCGCTCCACGAGAAACTCGGCTTCCGCCCGGTGGCCCATTTCGTCGAGGTCGGTTTCAAATTCGGCCGGTGGCACGACGTCGGGTATTGGCAACGGCCCCTGCGCAACGACTGAGCACCGACCCGGTCCGCGAGGGATCGGCACCGCGACCACCTCCGCCGGGTCGTTCAAGGCCCGTTCAACCTTCCCTCATGACGACGGCGCTATCGTGCCGCAGGCCCGGTGTCGTCCCGGGCCGGTCAGGAGGACCTCATGTCACGCGTACTCGCCGTGTATTCCAGCCACTACGGCCAGACGGAAAAGATCGTCCGGCACCTCGTTGACCGGTGGGAACGGGAGGGTCATGACGTGACCCTCTGGCAGGCCGACCGGCTTCCGATTGTCCGGAGCCTCGCGGGTTTCGACGCGGTACTGGTTGCCGGCTCGGTCGAGTTGGGTCGCCATCAGCGGGCAATTCGCCGGTTCGTCCAGGCTCACCGCGCCGAGCTCCAGGCGGTGCCGTCGGCGTTTCTGTCCGTCTGCGGCGCCTTGGTCGGCAACTGGCCCGATGGGGCCGCTGAGTCCCGGACCTACCGGCAGACCTTCGAGCAGGAAACCGGATGGCGGCCGGCGCTGTCGCGCTCCGTGGCCGGCGCGATCAAGTACCGCTCGTACGGCTGGGTCACCCGCTGGATCATGCAGCGGCTCATGCGGAGGACGGGACGCCCCACCGACACCTCCCGGGACTGGGAAGGCACCGACTGGAACGCCGTGGACCGGATCGGCGACGACCTTGTCGCCTCGATCCCGGCGGTCCCAGCCGCGAGCTATTGACTTCCCGAGCGTCGAGCGGTAATGTGTGCGCCCCTCGATCACGCCTAACGTGTGATCGCGGTCACAATGATGGCGGGAAACGGTACCAAGGACGTGGCATGACCGAGTTCGCGAAACAACTCATCGCTCCGAGACCGGCCGATGGCTGGTCGCTCGTGGCGAGCGCTCGTACGGCGGATCGGATCGATCCGGCGGCGGCTCAATACTCTGGGAGGACCCGGCCCCGCTGACGCGTCCGGATCCCCGCGGCGTCCTTCGGCGCCCCACCAGAGCTTCGAGCCTGGTGGGGCGTCTGTTTTTCCGGCAACTCGAACCGAACGCGCGGAAGGGAGGTGGCGAACATGGAAACGATCGAAGCCGTACGGGCCCCCGACCCGGACGAGCCCACGGGGCACTACTTCGTGGTGGATTCGGCCGCCGACCGCTGGGTCGTGTCGGTGGTCATGGCTCGCCACCTCGAGGAGTTGCTCGACCAGAACCCGACCCCGGAGTGGGCGGTGTTCGTGGACCTGTTCGGTTCGCGGATCCGGGTGCGGTGCGCGGTGATTCAGTCGGTCCAGCAGTACACCGCCGACCAGCGGGCCGCGTACCGGGAATTCACCCGGAAGCTCGAGCGCGAGCGCCGGACGAACGAGTGGGACTGAGGCCGCGACCCCGGCGACCTCGTGACGAAAACGACGAACGGCGCCGGAGCGGCGCCGAGGAAGGCAGGGGCTCATGTTGCGCCCCACGATCTACATCCCGTCCGCGCTGCTCGGACAGCTCGCGGGATCGCAGGACCCGAAGGAGGGACGCCCCGAGGAGCGGCGCCCGGTGATATTGCCGTTTCGCCGGCCGGGACACCGGCCGACCCCGCCGCCGGCCGACCGGCCGGCGGCCAGCGCGGTGACGTGAGGTGAACGATGCGTGTCTTCGGAGTGCATGACGAGAACACCCTCCGCCAGCTCGACCAGGTGGCCGAGCGGGCGGAGCGGGTGGCGCTGATGGCGGACGGCCACGTCGGGTACGTGATGCCGATCGGCGGCGTGGCGGCGTACCACGAGCAGGTGTCGGTGGTCGGCGTCGGGTTCGACATCGCGTGCGGCAACGCCGCGATCCGGACGGACGCCACCGTGGCGGATCTGGCCGGCCGGAAGGGAGCCCTGTCCCGGTCGCTCGAGCAGCTCGCGGACGCGATCAACCGGTCGGTGAGCTTCGGCGTGGGCCGGAAGAACCAGGCCGACGATGCCCCGGTGGACGACCCGCTCTTCGCGGACGCCGACTGGGAGGCGCTTCCCGTGTCGGTACGCGAGGGCCTTCGGACCAAGGCCCGCAGTCAGCTCGGCACGGTCGGCAGCGGCAACCACTACGTCGACGTCTTCGCGGACGAGCTGGACCGCATCTGGGTGGGCGTCCACTTCGGCAGCCGGGGGTTCGGCCATTCGGTGGCGTCGGGATTTCTGGCCCTCGGCCAGGGCGCGCAGTGGGGCGCCCGGGTGCCGGAACGGGAAACGCTGTTCGACCTCGCCTCGCCGCTGGGTGACGGGTACTGGCGGCTGATGACGCTCGCCGGCCGCTATGCCTACGCCGGCCGGGAGTGGGTGGCCCGGAAGGTGGTGTCGCTGCTCGGCGCCCGCGAGGAGGAGCTGGTGCACAACCATCACAACTTCGCCTGGCGGGAAACCCACGGCGGGCGCGAGTTGATCGTGGTGCGGAAGGGCGCCACTCCGGCCTTTCCGGGCCAGCTCGGCTTCATCGGCGGCTCGATGGGTGATGACGCGGTCATCGTCCGGGGAACGGTGGATCCCGAGCCGGAGGCGGCGGCCCTGCAGCAGGACGCGCTCTTCTCGACGGTGCACGGAGCCGGCCGGGTCATGTCGCGCACGCAGGCCGCCGGCAAGCGGAATCGCCGGGGCAAGGTGCTCACGCCGGGGCGGGTGAGCCCCGAGATGATGCTCCGCTGGATCCGGGAGAAGGGTGTCGTTCTCCGTGGGGGTGGGCTCGACGAGAGCCCGCACGCCTACCGGCGACTGCCCGCGGTGCTGGCGGCCCAGGGTGGCACGATCGACGTCCTCCATCAGCTGCGGCCGCTGGTGGTCGTCATGGCCGGCGCCGAGGAGTTCGATCCCTACAAGGACTGACGTTCCTCCCGAGTCACGACGGGCCCGGTCCTCCGGGCCCGTCGTGTTTCCGGCCGCCATGAGGGAATCCGGGCGTCCAGGTCGCCTACTCAGGCAACCGGCGACGACAGGTCGCCCCGGACCTACTCAAGCGGGAGGAGAGACCGATGTTCCCGATTCGCACCGCCGCCGGCCTGCTGGCCCTCGCCGCCCTGAGCGGCTGCCTCGCCAAGAACACCGGACCGTCCACCGAAGAGGAAACCGGCTTCCGCGGTGCCTACCGGATGGACTCGTGGACCCGGTCCGCCATCACCGCCGGCACCACGACGATCAACCCCGCCACCGGCAACGCCGACTCGGCCGCCTTCATCTACGCCGTCGACCTCGGCCGCTCCAGCGGTGGCGTTACCGAACGCTACGCCACCTACCAGACCACCGCCGCCAGCGCCGGCCAGGTGAGTTTCCGGTGGCAGTACAACTGCTACCACGCGTTCTTCCAGACCAACGCCAAGCTCGTCTTCTTCGTCGAGACGCCCTCGGGCCAGCGAGCCGAGACGGTCGCGGTCGACCAGGCCGTGAGCGGCGGCGGCCACTTCGACGGCACCATCTCCCTCTCCGTCCAGGCGGGCGACAAGTTCGGCATGATCGTCGGCGGCAGGAACTACGACTCCGACGGCCGCCTCATGGGCGATGTCTCCCTGATGGACTTCGACGCTCCCCGCTGAACGCCCTCCTCCCGCGCGGCCCCGACCGGGAACTCCGCCGGCCGGGGCCGCGTATCTTTCCGGTGATGACCAGCAACTCCGCGCCTTCCGCCGGCACCATCCGGGTGGTGGACCTCGGCCGTCGGCCGTACGCCGAGGTGCTCGACCTGCAGCGCCGGCTCTGCCAGGAGCGGATCAGCGGAGCCCGGCAGCACGACCTCCTGCTCCTCGTCGAGCACGATCCGGTCGTGACGCTCGGGCGGAGTACCCGGGAGACCAGCCTGCCGCTCGCCCCCGCCCTGCTGGCCCAGCGCGGCCTCGAGGTCTTCGAGGTCGAGCGCGGCGGCGACGTGACCCTTCACGCGCCCGGCCAGCTGGTCGGCTATCCCATCCTCCATCTCGAAGGTCACCGCCCCGACCTCCACTGGTACCTCCGTCAGATCGAGCAGGTCCTGATCGAGGCCCTCGGGCCCTTCGGGATCCCGGCGGAACGCAATCCGGGACTCACCGGCGTGTGGACCCGCAATCGCAAGATCGCGAGCATCGGTATCCACGTGAAACGGTGGGTGACCTTTCACGGGTTCGCGCTCAACGTGACGACCGATCTGAGTCTCTTCGATCTGATCGTGCCTTGCGGGATCGCCGGAGTCAGGATGACGAGCATCGCCCGGGAAACGACAGCCGCCGGCGTTTCTCCCGGTCCGGCGGACGCCGACCTCGCCCGTCGAGTCAGAGCCGGGACCGTCGCCGCCTTCGGGCGGGTCTTCGAACGCGCCACCGAGTACGCCGACGCCGGCATCCTCGACGCCGGGTCGACCCCTGGAACCTGACGAGACCGAGCAAACCGTGTCCGAACCGATCGACGTCCGCAACGCCGGCGCCCGCCGGCTCCCGCCGGGGCAGATCGAAACCAGGAAATGGCCGGTGCTCCACTATGGCGGAGTGCCCCGGATCGATCCGGCCGCGTGGCGGTTCCGGGTCTTCGGCGCGGTCGAGGCGCCCTTCGAGCTCTCCTGGGACGAGTTCCAGGCGCTGCCGCAGACCGAGGTCCTGTGCGACATCCACTGCGTGACCCGCTGGAGCCGGTTCGACAATCGGTTCGGCGGCGTGGCGGTGGCCCCGCTCCTCGCCCGCGCCCAGCCCCGGCCCGGAGCGGCGTTCGCCCTGGTCCACGCGGCGCCGGATTTCACGACCAATCTGCCTCGGGCCGATCTCGACCGGCCCGGCAACCTCCTCGCGGTGACGCATCAGGGCGAGCCGCTTCCGGCGGAGCACGGCGGACCGGTCCGGCTCATCGTCCCGCACCTCTACTTCTGGAAGAGTGCCAAGTGGGTAACCGGCATCGAACTCCTGGAGGAGGACCAGCCGGGCTTCTGGGAGGAAAACGGCTACCACGAACGGGGCGACCCGTGGGCCGAGGAGCGCTACGGGAGCGATGACTATCTGCGGATGCGGAGGGGTCGCCGGGCCTGAGGGGCTGTTATCTTATCCGGCATGGCGGAACCCCAGGACCCGCAGAAGCTCGACGCCATCGCCGAGGAAAAAGTCGCCCAGATTCTCCGGGCGGCCACCAGTTGGGCCAAGGAGGCGCCGGCGGCGCTGACCCCGCCGATCCGGGCGGTCTGCGTCCGCCTGGCGGAAATGGTGGCGGATCAGCGCCACTACCTTGCCCCGCTCCCCGAGCCGGCCGAGACCGAACGGGCCACCGTCCTCACCGGAATCGCCGAACGCCTTCGCGCCCAATCAGTTACGGAAGGCATCGACGGCCTCCTGCAGGAGCTCTCCGAACTCGAACTGCGGGCCACGGCTTCCTGGTCCCTGGTCGACGGCGCCCAAAGCGAGTGGATTGCCACCGCCATCCAGTTCCTCGAAAGGAAATCGGCCGCCCTTCCCAAGGAAGAGCGGCCGGATGACTACTGGGCCGACGACGTCGTGGCCGGCATCATCGCCTCGGTCCGGGCGCTGATCGGCGTCGACGAACTGCAGGCCCGGACCGAATCACGCTACTCGGGCGCGCACAAGCGAATCATGCCCGAGGAAGAGCCGCCGGCCCCCGCCTCCTGATCACTCGGCAGCCGCCTCCGCCATCTTCTCGAAGAACCGTCCGAACACGTTGATCCCGTCCCAGAGTTGCTGGAGATCCAGTTTCTCGTTGGGCGAGTGCAGCCCGTCGTCGGGCAGGCCGATCCCGGTCACCAGGACCGGCGAGCCGATCTTCGCGAACTTGCCGACGATCGGGATCGACCCGCCGACGCGAATCGACGCGGTCCCGTGGCCGACGACCTCCTCGAACGCGTCGTTGAGTACGCCGAACGCCGGCGCACCGACGTCGACCTGGACGGGATCGCCGCCGTGGAGGATCCTGACCTCGACCTCGGCATGCCGAGGGGCCAGCTTCTTCGCCGTCTTGGCGAGCCAGCGGGCCACCCGCTCGAACTTGAGACCCGGCACCAGGCGGAGGCTCACCTTGGCCATGGCGGTGGCGGGGATGACGGTCTTCGCCCCATCGCCGGTGAAGCCGCCCCGGATCCCGTGGATCTCGAACGTCGGCAGCGCCCAGGTGCGTTCGAAGACCGAGGCCGTCTCGATCCCGGTCAGGGCCTTGGCGGTCACTTCCCGTTTGAGAAAATTCTTCTCGTCGAACGGAAGGGCATCCCAGGACTTCCGTTCCGCCTTGGAGGGCTTCTCGACCGATTTGTAGAGCTTCGGAATGTTGATCTTGCCGGACCGGCTCTTGAGATCCGCCAGGAGCCGGACCAGCGTCTCCATCGCGTTAGGCGCGACCCCGCCGTAGGTCCCCGAATGGAGGTCGCGCTGGAGGGTGCGGACGTGGATCTCGGCGTAGCAGAGACCGCGGAGCGCCGTCGAGACCGACGGCACCCCCGGCGCGAAGTAGGCCGAGTCCGGCACGATGACCGCGTCCACCTGGGCGCGTTCGGGCTGCCGGTCGAGCAACTCCTCGATGACGTGCCCGCCGCATTCCTCCTCGCCCTCGATCATGAACCGGATGTTGAGCGGCGGGCGGCCGTCGGGGCCCCGGACGGCCTCGTACGCCTTGAGCAGGCAGTAGACCTGTCCCTTGTCGTCGGCGGCCCCGCGGGCGTAGATCTTCCCGTCCCGGACCGTCGGCTCGAAGGGCGACGTCTCCCACTCGCCGATCGGGTCGACCGGCTGGACATCGTAATGGCCGTAGACCAGGACCGTGGGCGCTCCTTCGACCGGCGGGCTCTCGGCCCAGACGATCGGGTGCCCTTCCCCTTCGAGCAGTTCCACGACCGGACAGCCGAGACGCTGGAAGTGGCCCATCAGCCAGTTGGCCGCCCGGCGGCAATCGGCGGCGTTCTGCGGCAGGGTGCTGATACTCGGAATGGCGAGGAACTCGACCAGCTCCTTGAGCATCCGGTCGCGTTCGCGGGTGGCGAAATCCTGGTCCATGGCGAAATTGGGCTGGTTCGAAAGGTGGGCCGACGGCCGGGACTCCGATTCTACCATCCGCCCAACCATTTGGCTACTTGCCCGTTACATGTTTTTCGGGCGGTTCAGCAGAAACACAACGTTTGTTATATTCAGTAAACTCCAACGGGTCACGCTCCCATGTCCCAACCCGCCCTGACCGGCCTGGCCGACCGCGTCGGCCAGGAACTCGGTGTCTCGCCGTGGATCGAGATCGACCAGGCCCGCATCGACGCCTTCGCCCAGGCCACGCTCGACCCCGACCCGATGCACGTGGATCCGGCCTGGTGCCGGGACAACAGCCCGTTCGGAACCACCATCGCGTTCGGCTTCCTGACCATCTCGCTCCTCACCCACCTGAGCCACCTTGCGTTAGGCTGGCTCAACAGCACCACCGCGGACACCGGCGGCTACGCCCTCAACTACGGCTTCGACCGGGTCCGGTTGATCGAACCCGTGCCGGTGGGGAGCCGGGTCCGGGCCCGTTTCACCCTCCTCGAGCATGCCGAGACCCGGCCGGGAGAGGCTCGCTCGAAGTACGGCGTCACGGTCGAGATCGAAGGCCGGTCCCGTCCCGCGCTCGTGGCTGAGTGGCTGGGGCTCTGGGTCACCGGCACCGGGCACGACCGGATCAAGGACCGGCACGAGGCGGGCGGCGCATGACCGCGTTCCGGCGGCCGCACCGTCCGCTGCCGGAGGAGCGGCGGCCGCCGGCGCTGGCGCGGATCAGCGACTATCCCCGCCACTGGGCCGCCGCGGATCCCGCCCGGATCGCGGTCCGTTTCGGGCCCGACGGCTGGACCTATGGCGACCTCGCCGACCGGATCGACCGGGCGGCCCGGGCACTCCTGGCCCTCGGGGTGCGGCCCGGCGACCGGGTGGCCACCCTCTCGCCGCCGCATCCCGACTTCCTCGTGACGTTCCTCGCGGCCGCCTCGATCGGCGCCATCTGGCTCGGCCTCAATCCGCGGTACCAGCTCCGCGAACTCGAATACGTCGTGGGCGATGCTGCCCCGTCGGTGATCCTCGCACGCACCCGGATCGACAGCCGGAGTTTCGCCGCGGAGCTGCGGGCGCTGGCATCCGGAATCGGTCGGAACGCCCGGTTCGGGCTCCTCGACGACCCCGGCCACGGGACACCGCCGGCCGGCGCCACCGGGGAAACGAACCTTCCCGGAGAACCGTTCGCGCGGATGCTCGCCGCCGGGGAGGCGGTGGCGCCGGCAGAACTGGCGCGGGCTCGCGAGGCGGTGAGTCCGGACGATCCCTGTCTGATCGTGTACACGAGCGGCACCACCGGGCGCCCGAAGGGCGCGGTGATCCGGCACCACGGCCTCGTCCACGTGGCCCGGGTTCAGCACGCGATCTGGCCCGTCGAGCCGCTCCGGGTGATCAACAACCTGCCGATCAACCACATCGGCTGCGTCGGCGACATCACCTGCGACACGCTGGTGCCGGGCGGCACGATCGTCTTCCAGGAGCAATTCGATCCCGGTGCGATGCTGGCCGCGATCCCCGCGGAACGGATCACCATGTTCGGCCACGTGCCCACGGCGCTGCAGCTCGTCGTCGGCCATCCGGCGTTCGACACGACCGACTTCTCGTCGGTGCAGCTGCTGATCTGGGAAGGCGCGGCCGCCCCGGCCGCCCTGATCGAACGGCTTCGGAGCAAGTGCGCCGAGGTGGCGAACGCCTACGGCATGACGGAGACGGTCGGGTCGGTCACGTTCACGTTCGACAGCGACGATCTCGAGGTGCTCGCCGACTCGGTCGGCTGGCCGGTACCCGAGTACGGCGTGCGGATCGCCACCGAGTCGGGCGCGCCGGTGCCGCCGGGAACGCCCGGCGAAATCCAGGTGAAAGGCGGTTTCGTCACCTCCGGCTACTGGCAGCGGGATGACGCCACGCGGGAACTGTTCACCGCCGACGGGTGGCTCCGGACCGGCGATCTCGCCGTGGAGCGCTCCGACGGCGCCTACCGGCTGATCGGCCGGCTCAAGGAGATGTTCAAGTCGGGCGGTTACAACGTGTATCCCCGGGAGATCGAGCTGGTGCTCGAGCGGCATCCCGGCGTGGCCATGGCGGCGGTGATCGGGGTGCCCGATCCGCTCTATCAAGAGGTGGGGCACGCGTTCGTCATGGCGCGGCCCGGCGCCGCCGTCGATCCGGCCGGGCTGGAGGCGTTCTGCCGCGGCGAGCTGGCGAACTACAAGGTGCCGAAACGGTTCACGGTCGCCGCCGAGTTCCCGATGCTCCCCATCGGGAAGATCGACAAGCAGGCGCTGCGCGGCGCCGCGCGGTAGATTCGGCGATGCGAGGCAATCCCTCCGGACCGGGTGCTCCGGGCGAGGCAGCCGGCGAGCCGCCGTTGCCCCGTCCGGGTCCCGGCGCGCTGTCGCTCGACGACAAGTACCTGCTCGAGGAAGGCCGGATCGCACTGTCGGGCGTCCAGGCCCTCGTCCGGGTGCCGATCGACCAGCATCTGGACGACCGCCGCGCCGGCCTCCGGACCGCCACGCTGATTTCCGGTTATCGCGGCTCGCCCCTGGGCGGCTACGACTTTCTGCTCCAGTCGGCCGCGGACGTGCTGGCCCGCCATCACATCCGGTTCCTGCCCGGCGTCAACGAGGATCTCGGCGCTACGGCCGTCTTCGGCTCGCAGCTCGCCAATCTCCTGCCGGGCGCCCGGTACGACGGCGTGGTCGGCATCTGGTACGGCAAGGGGCCCGGCGTCGATCGGTCCGGCGACGCGTTCAAACACGCGAACCTCACCGGCGTCGGCCGCCACGGCGGCGTGCTCGTCGTCGCCGGCGACGACCCGGCGTCGAAGTCGTCCACGCTCCCGTCCGCATCGGAAGTGGCGCTCTTCGACGCCCAGATGCCGGTCCTCTTCCCGGCCGACGTCCAGGGGGTGCTCGATCTCGGCAGCGCCGGCATTGCCCTCTCCCGCTACGCCGGACTGTGGACCGGTCTCAAGGTCACCACCAACGTTGCCGACGAGTTCTCCACGGCGCTGGTCGGCCCCGGGCGGCGGCGGTGGGTCCGGCCCGAGTTCGAGTTCCGGGGCAAGCCGTGGCAGGCGACCCAGAGCCACACCCTCTTCGCGCCGTACAACCTCCAGCTGGAGCAGGAACTCTGGGAGGGACGGCTCGAGGCGGCGCGCCGGTTCGCGGCCGCGAACGGGCTGATCCGGATGCCGGTGAATCCGGCCGCGGCCCGTCTCGGGATCGTGGCCGCCGGCAAGACCTGGCTCGACGTCCGCGAGGCGCTCACCCGTCTCGGGCTCACCGACGACGATCTCGAACGCCTCGGGGTCCGGTTGCTCGAGGTCCGGCTCCTCTACCCGCTCGAGCCGGAGGCGGTTCGCCGGTTCGCCGCCGGCCTCGAGGAGATTCTTGTCATCGAGGAGAAGCGCTCGTTCCTCGAGCTGCTGCTTCGCGATGTGCTCTTCAATCAGCCGGGCCGGCCGCGCGTCGTCGGCAAGCGCGACGAGCAGGACCGGCTGCTCGTTCCGGGGCACGGCGAACTGGAGGCCGACACCATCGCCCCGATTCTCGCGGCGCGGCTGGCCGGCATCGTCGGCGCCGAGGCCCTCGCGGGCCGGCTCGAGCGGTTCCGGCCGGCCCTGCCGCCCGAGGTGGTTCCACTCGGCCTGCCGGCCCAGCGGCTGTCGTACTTCTGCTCGGGCTGCCCGCACAACCGCTCGACCGTCGTCCCCGAGGGGTCGATCGCCGCGGTCGGGATCGGCTGTCACGGCATGGCGGTGACGATGGAGCGCGCGGGCGCGGGCTTCACCCAGATGGGCGGCGAGGGAGCCCAGTGGGTCGGGGCGTCCTTCTTCACCGAGACGCCTCACCTGTTCCAGAATCTCGGCGACGGCACCCTGTTCCACTCCGGCTCGCTCGCGATCCGCCAGGCCGTCGCGGCCGGGACCTCGATCACCTACAAGGTGCTCTACAACGGCGCCGTGGCGATGACCGGCGGGCAACCCGCCGATGGTGCGCTCGCGGTGCCGGAGCTGACCCGATCGCTTCTCGCGGAGGGCGTCCAACGGATCGTCGTGCTGACCGACGAGCCGGACCGCTATCGCGGGGTTTCGCTCGCGCCCGGCACCGAGGTCTGGTCGCGCGATCGGCTCGACGAGGCCCAGCGGCTCCTTCGCGAGATCGCCGGCGTCACGGTGCTGATCTACGACCAGCACTGCGCGGCGGACCTTCGCCGGCGGCGGAAGCGGGGCCAGGCTCCGGAACGGCCGCTCCGGATCTTCATCAACGAGCGGATCTGCGAAGGCTGCGGCGACTGCGGCGTGAAGTCGAACTGCCTCAGCGTGATGCCGGTGGACACCGAGTTCGGCCGCAAGACCCGGATTCACCAGTCGTCCTGCAACACCGACTACAGTTGCCTCGACGGCGACTGTCCGGCGTTCGTGACCGCCGCACCCCGATCGGCCCGGCCCGCCCGCCGCGCGGCCGCCACCGCCGCGATTCCCGCCGATCTGCCGCTCCCGCCGCCCGGGCCGCGCGCCGCCAATCTCTACCTGATGGGAATCGGCGGGACCGGCGTCGTCACGGTCAACCAGATCCTTGGCACGGCGGCCCTGCTCGACGGGAAGTCGTTCCGCAGTCTCGATCAGACCGGCCTGAGCCAGAAGGGAGGCGCCGTCGTCTCCCACCTCAAGATCGGGTCCGACGGCGAGGTTTCGAACAAGATCGGGGTCGGCGAGATCGACGGGTACGTCGGCTTCGACATCCTCACGGCGGCGGACGCCCGCCATCTGGCCCGCGCCACGCCGGCGCGCACCGTGGCGGTGGTGTCTTCGAGCCGGGTCCCGACCGGTCTCATGGTCCGCAACGCCGCCGTCGAGTTCCCGGCGGACTCCCTGCTGCACCGGCGGATCGACGCGGCGACCCGCGCTCGCGACAATGTCTTCCTCGATGCCGAGCGGCTGGCGGACCGGTTGTTCGGGACCCACCTCGCCGCCAACGTGATCGTGATCGGCGCCGCCTGGCAACGCGGGCTGATTCCGCTGTCGGCGGGCGCGATCGAGCAGGCGATCCGGCTCAACGGGGCGGCGGTCGACACCAATCTGGCGGCCTTCCGTGCGGGCCGGGCAGCGGTCGCGATGCCCGCCTGGGCCGAGGAGGTCGGCGCCGAGACCGCGGGCAGCGGCACGACGACGCCGGACGCGGGCACCGCCACGGCCATCGAGCGGATCGGGGCGTCGGGGGAACTCGCCCGGCTGCTCGCAATCCGGATTCCGGACCTCGTCGCCTACCAGAACGAGGCGTATGCCGCCCGCTACGCCGCGTTCGTCCAGCGGGTCGCGGTCCGCGAACGGGAGGTCACAGGCGGCTCGGCGCTCGCCGAGGCGGTGGCCCGATCGCTCCACAAGCTGATGGCGTACAAGGACGAGTATGAGGTGGCCCGCCTGGCGCTCGATTCCTCGTTCTCCGAGGCGCTGGCCGCGTCGTTCGGGGCCGACACCCCGTTCCGCTTCCGGTTCCATCCACCGCTGCTCCGCCGCCTGGGCCTCAAGCGGAAGCTGGCGTTCGGGCCGTGGTTCAAGCCGGTGCTCGGCCTCCTTCGCCGGCTGCGAGGCCTTCGCGGAACGGCCCTCGATCCCTTCGGCCGCGACCGGGTCCGCCGCGAGGAACGGCGGCTCATCGGCGAGTACCGGGACACGATCGAGGCCCTCCTTCCGGCCCTTGGTCCGGACACCGTCGAGCGGGCGGCCGCGATCGCGCGGCTGCCGGATCTGATCCGCGGCTACGAGGGAGTCAAGCTCGCCAGCATCGACCGGTACCGGGCGAGGCTGGCCGAACTCACCCGGCCACCGGTCCAGGTCGAGGCGCCAGCCGCCGTACCGTAGCCCAGCACGGTTGTATCGAAACGGGACAGCCGCCACGAAACGGGGCGGCGCCCGAACCGACCCGAGTTCCCTCCGAAAGCCGCAAGCCGCAACAAGACAGGCACTTACACCGCCACGCCCGGGGCGGCACGGACGGTCCACGGCTTGCCCCTTCCGCCGTCGTCCTTGTCCCGGTTTCCCGTGACCGCACTGCAATCGATGATCGAGGCGCCGCCGGTTCCGCTGACCATCTACGAGGGGAGCGACTCGTTCGCCACCCTTTGGTCGCGGCTCGAAGCGGATCTCGGCTGTTCGGTCGAGCGGGCGGGTACGCTCGCCGATTGGCTCACCACGCCGGTCGGACCCCGGGTTGCGGCGGTCGGCGGTGCCGAGGACCGGTTCGCCAGCCAGCTGGCGACCGCCGGCGTCGAAGTCCGCGGTCCCCTGGCCGTGGTCGGCGCCGATCCGAATCACCGGCTCGCCGTCGCACTCCTCCGCGCCGGGGCGACCGACTATTTCTGCCTGCCCGACGACCTCGGGCTCTTCCGCTCCTGGCTCGCCGACCGGCTGCAGGCCGTGCGGGACGACGAGGCCCGCCGGACCTTCGCCGAGCGGGAGGAGGCGAAGTACCGCTTCGACGGGTTGATCGGCACCAGCAGTTCGTTGCGTCAGGCCCTCGGCATGGCGGCCCGGGTGATTCCGCGGCCCACCGTCACCGTGATGATCACCGGCGAAACCGGCACCGGGAAAGAGCTCATGGCCCGGGCCATTCACTACAACGGACCGCGCCGGGACGCGCCGTTCGTCGACGTGAACTGCGCCGCGATCCCCGAGCAGCTGCTCGAGAGCGAACTGTTCGGCCACGAAAAGGGAGCCTTCACGGGCGCCACCGCCGCCAAGCCCGGCTTGTTCGAGGTGGCGCACGGCGGGACGATCTTTCTCGACGAGATCGGCCATCTCCCGCTGTTGCTCCAGGGCAAGCTGCTTCGCGCGCTCGACCAGCGGGTGATCCGCCGGGTGGGCGGGATGCAATCGATCGAGGTCGACGTCCGGGTCATCGCGGCGACGCACGTGGACCTTCCCGCGGCCGTGGCCCGCGGCGAATTCCGTGAAGACCTCTACTACCGCCTCAACGTCCTGCCGATCGAGCTGCCGCCGCTCCGCGATCGCGGCGAGGACGTGGTCCTGCTGGCCCGGCATTTCCTCCGCCGCTTCGCGTCGACCTACCAGCTCCAGGAGCCCACGCTCACGGCGGCCGCCGCCGAGCGGCTGCAGGAGCACGCCTGGAGCGGCAATGTGCGCGAACTCCGCAACGTGATGGAGCGGACGCTGCTCCTGCTCCAGAGCGGCTCGGTAGACGCGGACGATCTCGCGTTCCGAACCGCCACCGAATCGCCCGCGGCGCACGGCGACGTCCCGTTCCCGGCCACGATGCGGGAAATCACCCGCGGCGCGGCCCGCGCGATGGTGGACCGCTGCCAGGGCAACAAGAGCGCCGCCGCCCGGCGGCTGGCCATATCCCGGACCCGCCTGCTGCGGCTCCTCGACGAAACCTCGACCGACCTCGACTCGGAGGACTCCTGATGACCCCCCGCTCCCTGTTCCCCCTGGTGCTGCTCGGCCTCGCCGCCTGTACCGCGTCCGAGACCCTGCTGGCTCCGAGTGTGCCGTCCGATCCGCCACCGACCCCGGCGTTCTCCTCGGCCGGCGAAAGCGAACTCGAGTTCCTGCGGCATGCGAACGGGGCCCCGAGTTTCGCGACGACGACGGTCAGCTTCTGGGCCCACACCAAGCAGGACCGCGAGGCCATGCTGTACTACCGGGCCGAGCCGGGGGCCACGGACTCGACCCGGTTCGTCCGGTTCCGGGTGCCGAAAGGTTCGCTGAAGAAGCGCCCGGACGGCTCGAACTTCGCCTCCACCGACTCGATTCTCATCACGCTCACGATCGCGGACACTGCCCGGCTGATCGTCGACTTCCAGCCGTCGGGACTGCAGTTCGACGCCAAGAAACCGGCTCGCCTGTGGGTGAGCTACCTCGAGGTGGATGCGGACCGCAACGGTGACGGCGTGGTGGACGCGGCCGATCAGTTGCAGACGCTCCTGAGCCAGGTCTGGAAGCAGGAAACGCCCGGGGCGGCGTGGGAGTCGGTCAAGACGAGCGTGGATCAGAGCGCTCACGACTACAGCGCCAAGATCCTCGGCTTCACGCGGTACGCGGTGGCCTACTAGGCCTGGCCCGATGTCGGATCCGAGCGCGGAGGAGGCGATGCTCGAGCAGCTTCGAGAACTCGCCCGGCAGGCCGACTGGAACGGCGTCCGGGCCCTGGGGGTGAGCCCGCCGCTGGCAGGCCGGGTCGAGGCCGGCCTGCTGGTGAGCGAGGCGGAGTTGCGCCAGGGCGACACGGTCCAGGCGCGAATCCGGCTCCAATGGGTGACGCCGGAGGCGGAGCGCCTGCGGGACCCCGCCGCGCTCCGGCGGGCCACCAACATGCTCGGCGCCGCGCACTTCGAACTGGGCGAACTCGACGAGGCCGAGGCCGCCTTCGAACGGGCCCTCGGCGAAGCGAGCCGCGACGGCGACCACCTGACCAGCGCCCGCGCCACCAACAATCTTGGCCTGATCGCCAACGTCCGGGGCCAGCACGACGCCGCCCTCGGCTATTACCGCGTGGCCCTGCCCGCGTATCAGCGCCTCGGGTTCACCAGCGGCATCGGCGAGACGACCCACAACATCGCGATCACGCTTCGCGATCTCGGCCAGTTCGAGGAGGCCGACCGCCAGGAGCGGCGCGCCATCGAATTCGCGGTCGACTGCGGCAACCGGCGGCTCGCCGCGATGGCCCGGGCGGGCCGCGCGGAGCTGGCGCTCCGCCGCGGCGAACCGCTCGTGGCGCGCGCCGACGGCGGGCTCGCGGCCCTCGAATTCGAGGAACTGGGCGACGTCCTCAGCGAGGCCGACGCCCTGCGAATCGTCGGGCGCGCTCACCTGGCCCTCGGCGACGTCGACCTGGCCGCCGGGGCCTTGACGGCGGCGATCGACGCCGCGAACCGGCAAACGGGTCCGCTGATCGAGGCGGAGTCCCGCTGGGCCCGGGCGGAGGTCTTCCTGGCGCGCGGCGAACGGGCGGCGGCCGAAGCGGACATCGACGCGGCCCGGGAGCTGTTCGACCGCGTCCAGGCGGGAGCCGAACGGGTCAGACTCGATCAGTGGTGGGCGGCCGCCGAGTCCTGAGCCGCCCCGCCGACGGCGGCGCCCAGCCGCTCGAACGCGGCGTCGCCCTCCGCCCCTTCCATCAGCTGCACCAGACCCGCCACCGCGCGGCGCACGTCGCTCCCCTCGTGCTCGAACCAGCGCTCGAACCAGTCGAGGTGCGTCCGGTAGAGCAACACCCCCACCAGCTGTGCATTGTTGATCGGGCGGGCCGCGAGCCGGGCTACCCGGAAGGTGCGGAACCGGGCGCCGAACGGCCCCTCGAGCTGAGCCCGCGACCAGGCGCCGATGGCGGTCCGGCCGGCGTCGAGGGCGGCCGAGTCGGGTTTGGTGGCGTAGAACGTCTTGAGCGTGTCGATCAGGGCCTTGTAGTACTCGCCGATGACGATCTCATCGAGCCAGCGGTCGCGCGCCCGGTCGGCGAGGAGCGAGTCGCCGCGGCCGCGGAAGAACTCTTCGGTGGCCCGGTACCCCGCCAGCTGCGCGAAACTTTCGTTGAACGCCGTAGCGCTCTTCACGTACAGGGTGTTGTGGGCGATCTCGTGAAAGACCAGCGACGCCAGCTCCACCGAGTCACGGATCATCGCGGTCGAGAGGAGCGGGTCGTTGAACCAGCCCAGCGTGGAATAGGCCGCCGCCGGCCGAAGCGAGACGTCGAAGCCCTTCGCGGCCAGCTGGTCGGCGGCCTTCCGCGCCATCGCCGGGTCGAAGAACCCTTTGTAGGGCACCCGCCCGACGACCGGATACTTCCAGGTGACCGGACAGATACAGTCCTTCCGCGACCCCGTGAGGGAGAGCAGCAGCGTGTCCCGCCCGACGTCGGTGTAGGTGGTATAGGTCTCCTTGGCCTCGAGCCCGAGATCGGCGGCGTGCTGGCGGACGGCCAGCACCAGATTGATGTAGTCGCGATCGGCCGGCGGCACCGCCGGATCGCCGATCAGCTCCTCGAGCGGTCGCCGCTCCTTGAGGATCCGGGTCTGTTCGATCCCGGCCCGGGTGAGATAGCGAACGTCGTCGCTCGCCACGTACGCCGCGCCGAAGCCCAGAAACAGCGCCGCGGCCGCCACCAGAATGCCCATTGCGACTCGCCTCCTCCTCACGGGGTCCAACGCACCCCGACCAGATGCAGTCGGCGGCCGATCGGACTTTCCCGCTGGTACGCGTAGTCGAACCGGGCCTTGCCCGCGACGACGCTGCCGCCCCAGGTCGTGCGGGACAGGGTGCCCGACACGTCACCGGGCTGCCCGCCATGTCCGATCCGTCCCACGAGGCCCAGCCCGTAGAAGACCGCCCCGGCCTCGAGACCGAGCACCGTCCGGCGTCGCTCGCGCTGGGCCCAGACGGTTTCGATGGTCGCCAGCAGGCGGCCGTTCGAATACGTGTCGAGCAGGTTGAAGCTGAAGCCCAGATGCCATGAACGCGGCATCTCGAGCCCGCCGTTCGAGACGGTGCGGTTGCCGAGATTGTGAACCGAGAGGGCGAGCGCCGCGATGTCGAAGAACGCCACCGTGGCACCGAGATCGCTGGTCAGGGCCCGCGCGATCGTCCCGGACGAATCCTCGACCGAGAGATACTTGCCGCTCGCGCCGAGGGCCACGCCACCCCGCCGGTACACCGCGGTGCCGACCCAGTTGAGGTTGTCGTAGACCTCGCCGCCGCCCGGAAAGCGCAGGTAGCGGTACCCGCCACCCAGGTTGAACCGCCCGAGGCGCACGGCGCCGGCCCCCATCGTGTACGTCGAACGGTCCGGCAGCCGGGCCAGCGTCGCCTCGAGGCTCAGGGCACGGATCGGCGCGAGGCCGGACGGATTGTTGAACACCGATCCCGCGTAGCCAAGCATGGCGACGCCCGCCCCGGCGAGGCCGGCCGACCGGACGTTCGCCGGATACGACAGGATCGCCGGCGTTGGCCGGGTTTGGGCCAGGCTCAGCCCGGGCCAGAAGACGAGAATCGCGAGCAGGCGCCGCATGAGCCGGAATCTCGTCGGGCCCGCGGTCCGCCTCAAGCCGAGGGCCCCTGTACCGTTTCGGGACAGGCCCGTATCGAATCGGTCACGACGGGGCGGCGAGTCGTTTCCGGACCGAGCCTCTAACCGCCTGCCGCTTGGTGCCTTAGCGCCTCGACACCCGCCCGGCACCCCCGGTCCCCGACTTGCCAATACCGATCGCGGCCAGCAGGACCGAATCACTCAGCAAGGCGGTTGGAGATGCGGCACACCGAACCCCGGCGGCTCGTCCTCTATTCCCACGATACGATGGGCCTCGGGCACACCCGGCGGAATCTGCTCATCGCGCAGGCACTGTCGGAAAGCCGGACTCAGCCGGCCACCCTGATGGTGTTCGGGGCCGGCGAAGCCCAGGCCTGGGACCTCCCGACCGGCGTCGAGTCGCTCACCCTGCCGGCGGTCCGGAAAGCGCCTAACGGCGGGTACGCCTCCCGGCGGATGCCGGTGTCCTTCGAGGCCCTGATCCGGATCCGGAGCCAGGCGATCGCCGGGTCGATCGCCGCGTTCGACCCCGACCTCGTCATCGTCGACAAGGTCCCGGGCGGCCTGGCCGGCGAACTGCTCCCGACCCTTCGCCAACTCCGCCGGCGGGGCCGGGCCCGCCTGGTCCTCGGCCTCCGCGAGGTGCTCGACGATCCCGCCGCCGTGCGGGCGGAGTGGGCCCGCGAGGACAACTACCGCATCACCCGCGAGTGCTACGACGCGATCTGGGTCTATGGCGATCGCCGCGTGGCCGACGATCCGGAGGCCCTTGGTTTCGGGCCGGAGCTCCGGGAGCGAATGCACTACACCGGCTATCTCGACCCGATGGCCCGCAACCGCCGGCATCCGGCCGACCATCCCGCGCTGGCCGGTCTCGACGGCCGGATCGCGCTCTGCCTCGTCGGCGGCGGCCAGGACGGGGCGCCCCTGGCGCGGGCGTTCGCCGCCGCGCCGATGCCGGCCGGCACCACCGGCGTCGTCGTGGCCGGGCCGCAGATGCCCGACCCGGAGTACCAGGCCGTGCTGGCCGCGGCCGCCGACCGCCCCGATCTCCGGGTGCTGCGGTTCGTTCCCGACGCCGACGCGTTGATCGCCCGGGCCGACCGGGTGGTGGCCATGGGCGGCTACAACACCACGATCGAGATCCTGGCCCACGAACGGCCCGCGCTGATCGTGCCGCGGACGACGCCCCGTACCGAGCAGCTGATCCGGGCCGAACGGCTGGCGGCGCTCGGACTGATCGAGGTGGCCCGGCCGAACGAGGCGGGGCCGGAGCGCATCGGCCGCTGGCTTGCCTCCGGGACGACCCCGACCGCGCCGGCGCGCCGCCGCCTCGACTTCGGTGGCCTCAACCGGGTCAGCCTGCTTGCCCGCGCCCTGACCCGCCCGGTCCGGCGGACCCGCCCGGCCCCGCGTTCCCACCTCGTTGCCGTGGCTGGTTGACCATGCGAATCGCCTACGTCCTCAAGCGCTATCCGCGCTACTCGGAAACCTTCATCGTCGCGGAACTGCTGGCGCACCAGGCCGCCGGCCTCGACGTCGAGATCTTCGTCCTCAAGGCGCCGAACGAGTCGATCGTGCAGCCGGCCGTCGCCCGCATTCGGTACCCCGTGACGTACCTGACCGACGTCTCGGGCGAGGCGGCCCAGGCCCGCCGCCTGGCGGACCTGGTCACGGCCCGCGGAATCGGCCTGCTCCATGCCCACTTCGCCACCTCGGCCACGGCAGTCGCCGCCGAGGCCGCGCGGCTGGCCGGCCTGCCCTACACGTTCACGGCGCACGCGAAGGACATCTTTCATCACGACGTCGATCCCGACGCGCTCACGGCCCGCATCGCCGCGGCCGCCCGGGTCGTCACCGTGAGCGACTTCAACCGCAGTCATCTCTCGGCCCTCGCCGGACTCCACGGCGTGCCGGCCGACCGCGTCGTCAGGATCTACAACGGCATCGACCTCGCCGAGTACCCGGTCCGCCTCGGGGGCCGGGACCTCCGGGTCTTGGCGGTCGGCCGCCTGGTCGAAAAGAAGGGCTTCGGCGACCTGCTCGCGGCCCTGCACTGCCTGCTTCGCCGCGGCACGCCCGTCGCCGCCGACCTGGTCGGTACCGGACCGCTCGCCGAGCCGCTCGCCGCGCAGGCCCGCCGGCTCGGGCTTGCGGATCTGGTCCAGTTCCACGGCGCGCTCCCTCGCGATGCCGTCGCCCGGTTGCTCAGGCGGTCCGGCGTGTTCGTGGCCCCGTGCGTCGTCGGCGCCGATGGCGACCGCGACGGCCTTCCCACGGTCATGCTCGAGGCCATGGCCTCCGGGATTCCGGTCGTCGCGACACCGGTCACCGGCATTCCCGAAGCGATCCACCACGGCCGCAGCGGTTGGCTCGTCCCCCAGAAGAGTCCCGAGGACCTCGGCGCAATCATCGCCGGCGTGCTCGCCGATCCGGATCGCGGCGTCGAGGCGGCTCGGGCCGCGCGCCTCCGCATCGAGCAGGACTTCGACCTCGGCCGGTCCGCGGCCGCGCTGCGCCGGGTCTTTGCCGATGCCGCGGCCCTGCCGCTCGAGGAGGCCGTCTGATGCGAATCGCCTACGTCTCGACCGATCGCGGCGTCCCGGTCTTCGGCACCAAGGGCTGCTCGGTGCACGTCCAGGAGATGATCCGCGCCTTCCGCCGCCTCGGTCATTCCGTCACGCTGTTCACCTCGCGGGTGGGCGGCACGGCCCCGGCGGACCTCGCCGACGTCCCGCTCGTGGACCTGCCGGACTTCGCGGCCGCCCGGCCGGCCTCGCCCGCGGACGCCAACGAGCGCACCGCCGCCGCGATCCGGCGCGAAGGCGGCTTCGACCTCGTGTACGAGCGCTATGCCCTCTGGAGCCACGCGGGAATGACGGCGGCCCAGGCCGCGGGCCGCCCTGGCCTGCTCGAGGTCAACGCGCCGCTCATCGACGAGGCACGCCGTTACCGCCCCGAGACCGAGCTCGCCGGCGCCGAGGCGATTGCCGAGGTGGCCTTCGGCACGGCGACCGCGGTCGTGGCCGTGTCGGACGATGTGGCCCGCTACGTCCGGGGCGTCGCCGGGCCGGGCCACCGGGTGTCCGCCATTCCGAACGGCGTCGATCCGCACCGCTTCCGCCACCTCCGCCTCGCCCGGGCGCGGGCGGGGTTCACGATCGGCTTCGTCGGCACGATGAAGCCGTGGCATGGCCTCGCGGTGCTGGTCGATGCGTTCGAGCGGGTCGCCGCCGCGCTCCCGGACGCCCGGCTCCTCCTCGTCGGCGACGGCCCCGACCGGGAACCGATCGCCGCCCGGCTCGCCGACCGCGGCCTCGACCACCGAGTCGAATGGACCGGCGCGGTCGACCCGGTCGAGATCCCGAGACTCCTCGCCCGGATGGACGTCGCCGTGGCACCCTACCCGGAAGTCGAGTGCTACTTCTCGCCGCTCAAGGTGTTCGAGTACCTCGCCGCGGGCCTGCCCGTCGTGGCCAGCCGGGTCGGCCAGCTGAGCACGCTGCTGCTTCACGAACGCCACGCGCTGCTGGTCGAGCCCGGGAGCGCTCCGGCGCTGGCCGCCGCCATCGAACGCCTGGCGGAGGACCGGCTGCTCCGGCACCGGATCGCCGGCGGCGGCCGGGTGCTGGTCGAGTCGGAGTACACCTGGGAGCGGATCGCCGGACGGATTCTGGCGCTCGGCCGGAAGGGGTCACCGTCCCGCGCCTTGACCGGAGTCGCGTACTGATGGCCGGCACCGGCAGTGTGGTCGCCCGCCTCCTCGGCGCCTTCCGGGCCGACCTGGTCCGGCAGCGCTGGCTCCTGGCGGGCTCATTCGCGGCGTTAGGCGCGGAGATCGCCTTCAAATCGCTCGAGCCCTGGCCGCTCAAGCTCGTGGTCGATCAGCTGCTGGCCCCGGGTGCCGCCCGGCCGCTCGGGCTGGATCCCGGCACCCTGGTGGTGCTGGCCGGCGTCGGGCTCGTGCTCGCGGTGGCGCTCCGGGCGACCGCCACCTACCTCAATACCCTGGGCTTCTCGCTGGCCGGCAACCGGCTCCTGGCCGCAGTCCGGCTCCGCCTCGTCGAGCACCTCCAGCGGCTCTCGCTCGGGTTCCACGGCCGGACCCGCTCGGGCGACCTCGTCCAGCGGCTGTCCCGCGACGTCGACCTCCTCAAGGAGGTCCTCGTCACCGCCCTCCTCCCGCTCCTCGGCAACATCGGCACCCTGGTGGTGCTCGTCGCCGTGATGTGGTGGATGGACTGGCGCCTCGCCGCGGTCGCACTCCTCGTGCTGCCGGTGTTCGGGCTGCTGGCCCGCCGGCTGGTACCGCGGATCCATGACGCGGCCCGCAAGCAGCGCCAGCGGGAAGGCGCGTCGGCCGCCGCGCTGACCGAAACGCTCGGAGCGATGCGCGTAGTCCAGGCCATGGCCCTCGAGGACCGGCTCACCCGGACGATCGCGAAACAGGAGCGGGCCACCGTGGAAGCCGATGTCCGCGGCCGGGTGCTGGCCGCGCGGCTCGAGCGGTCGGTCGACATCCTCACCGCGATGGCCAGCGCCCTCGTGCTGGTGGCCGGCGCCCGCCTCGCCCGCACGGGAGCGATCACCGCCGGCGACCTGATCGTCTTCCTGAGCTACCTCAAGAGCGCCTACAAGCCGATGCAGGACCTCGCCAAGTACCTCGGCCGGCTGGCCAAGGCGAGTGCCGCCGGCGAACGGATCCTCGAAACGCTGGACGCCGTGCCCGAGGTGGCGGACCGCCCCGACGCGGTGGAGGCGCCGCCGCTGGCGGGCCGGCTCGAACTCCGGGAGGTCCGCTTCGGCTACGACGAGAGCCGGCCGGTGCTCGACGGTGCCTCGCTCGTCGTCGAACCGGCGGAGTCGGTGGCGCTGATGGGTCCGTCCGGCCAGGGGAAAAGCACGCTGGCGAGCCTCCTGCTCAGGCTCTACGACCCCGCCGGCGGTGCCGTCCTGGTCGACGGCCGGGATCTCCGCGACTACCGCGTCGCCTCGGTGCGGCGCCAGATCAGCATCGTGCCGCAGGACAGCCTGCTCTTCGGCGTCTCGGTCCGGGAGAACATTCGTCACGGCAATCCCGCCGCCACCGACGCCGAGATCGCGGCCGCCGCGCACCTGGTACGGGCCCACGAGTTCATCACCGCCCTGCCCCAGGGCTACGACACCATCCTGGGCGAGCGGGGCGGCACCCTGTCGAGCGGCCAGCGCCAGCGGATCGCGCTCGCCCGGGCGGCCGTGAAACGAGCGCCGATCCTGATCCTCGACGAGCCGACGACCGGCCTCGACGAATCCAACCGGCGGGCGGTCGCGGACGCGATCGCGGAACTCGCCCGGGGGCGCACGACGCTCATCATCACCCACGACGACGCCCTGGCCGGCCGCGCCGATCGGATCGTGCAACTCGACGGCGGCCGGATTCGGGAGGGGATCGATGCTCTCGCCTGACGATCGCGGCCTCGCGGAGCGCGAACCGGCGCTGCCGGAGTTCCGCACGCTGCTCGATCCCGACGCCTTCGCGGCCGCGCTCGCGGAGACGTTCCCGCGCCTCGGCGTCCGGGGCGCGACCCCGCGCTACCTCCGCTACAAACCCGGGACGAGCTGCCTCGCCGCCTACACGGCGGCGCTGAACGGCGAGTCGCTCGAATTGCACGCGCTCACCGCGGCCGACCCGGCCAAGCTGCGGGTCCGGCCCCGGGATCGCACCGCATCGACCGGGTTCGGCCCGGGCGGGTGCCGGATCGGCGAACGGCCGATCGTCGTCCGGGCCTTCCCCCGGGACGCCAAGCTCAAGAAACTCGTGGCGCTCGCCGATCCGGCGCTCCGCCACCGCTTTCTACCCGCCGAACTCGCCGCCGGCCGCCTGGAACAGGTGGGCTACAAGCCGGAACGCCGGTTCGTCGGCCGGCTCACCGCGGCGTCCGGGTCGTACTGCGTGAAGCTCCACGCACCGAATCGATTCGCATCCGCGTACCAGGGCGCTACCGCGTTCCGCGAGGCCCGGACGCTTCGGCTCGCGACGCTCGTGCACGCGCACGCCGGCTCGGGCGTGATCGTCCAGGCCTGGCTTCCGGGCCGGCTCCTCGCCGATGCCCAGGCGGCGCCGGACTGGCCGGAGACGGCGGCGGCGCTCGTCGGCGAGGCGCTGGCCGAGCTGCACGACCAGCGGGCGGCGATCCCGACGGCGCCGATCGGCGGCGCCGAAGCGCTCCTCGAAAACGGGGACACGTTGGTCCATCTCATTCCGGCCCACGGCGGCCCCTGGCGGACGCATGTCGCCACCCTGGTCGGCGCCCTCGAGGAACTGGCCGAGGCGGACGGACCGATCCACGGCGACTTCTACGCGAAACAGGTCCTGCTCGACGGCAGCCGGGTCAGCATTCTCGATTGCGACCAGGCCCGCTGGGGCGACCAGGCCGAGGATCTCGGCACCTTCCGCGCCCACCTCTTCCGCGACGTCCTGCGCGGTCGGCTCGCCTCGGGCCGGGCCGAACGAATCTGGGATGCGTTCCGGGAGGGCTACGGCCGCCGCGGATCCGACTTTGACCTCCGGGTGCAGCTCTTCACCGCCATCGGCTGCTTCCGGCTGGCGCAGGACCCCTTTCGGCACCGGGAGCCGGGCTGGAGCCGCGGCGTCGAGGCGCTGATGCAGCTCAGCATGGCCGCGATGGCCCCGATCCTCGGCGTCGCCCCGGCGGCCCCATGGCGCTGACCGCCCCCAGCCGCGACGCCGCGATGCCGTGGCTCGAGCCGGCCCTCGACCTCGACGCGGCCGCCCCCGTGCTCGCCGACGGCCTCCGGCCCGGGGCGCTGCCCGGCGGCGAACGGCGGCTCGAATCCGCGACCCTGCTCCGGCACAAGACCGGCCGCCGGGCCCTCATCGAGTACCACCTGCGGAACGGCGCCGACCTGCGGCACCGGATCCTCCTCAAATGCCGCGTCCGCGAGGCCGACCGGCGCACCGCGGCCCTCCACGACGGCCTCACCGCCAGGGCCCGGTCCGGCTGGACCGTACCACGAGCGTTAGGCGTCGTGCCGGCGTTCCACGGCTGGCTGCAGGAATGGCGCCCGGGGGACGGCGGGTTCGTCGCGCTGGCGGCATCGACCGGCGCCGCGACGGCCGGCGCCATCGGCGGCGCCCTGGCGGGGCTTCACGCGGCCGCCGCGACGGACCGGCGCCATGGACTGCCGGCCGAGCTGGGCATCGCGATGCGGGCGCTCGACGGCCTCGCCGAGCGGGACCGGACCCTCAAATCCCGCCTCGATCGGATCCGGGCCGGGCTCATTCGCCGCTGCGGGTCGATCCGCGCCGCGCATCCCCGGTTGCTCCATCGCGACTTCTACCCCGACCAGGTGCTCCTCGACGGCGCCACCGTCGTCCTCCTGGACCTCGATCTCCATGCCATGGGCGACGCCGCCCTCGATCTCGGCAATTTCGTCGGCCACCTGATCGAGCACGACCTCCGGACCGGCTCCAACCTGGCCGCCCTCGGTCCCGCGTTCATCGACGGCTATCGCGACGCGGGCGGCCGGGTGGACTCCGGCGCGATCGACGGGTACCTGACGCTCACGCTGGCGCGGCACATCGCGCTCAGCACCACCATCCCCGGCCGGCGGCATACCACCGCGGCGCTGCTCGACCTCTGCGAACGCCGCCTGGCGGGAGCCTCCTGATGCACCGCATTCCGACCGGGCCGCCCACCCGCCGCCGGCGCCCCACCTTCGCGGCCGGCGGTATCGCCGCCCTCCTCGTCGCCACCGCGGGGCCGAGCCCCCTCGCGGGGCAGCCCGCCTCCCGGGGCCTCCTCGGCTACCGACTCCGCACCGCGATGCTGATGGATACCAACCTCGAGCACGATGAGACGCCCGATCGGGCGTGGGGCGGCGTCCTGGGCATGGGCCTCGAGTTCCAGAGCAGCCGCACCCGTCCGGTCCTGGCGCTCCGCTACGAGGTGGCCGGGCACCAGTACTCCATCCCCGCGCAGTGGAACCGGGTCAGCCAGGCGGGCGCCGCCCGGCTCGCGCTGCGGCCGAACCGCCGGCTGACGCTCGAGACGGACGCGGAAGTCACGCTCAAGGGGTCCTCGGAGGACCGGGATCTCGGCAATCAGTATCTCGCCCGCCAGACGATCGCCTGGCGGCCCTGGCGGCGCACCACGGTCGAGGTCGCCGCCGCATTCCGTCTCCGCCGGTACGAGGACAACCTCGACCGCAACGGGACCAATCGCTACGTCCGGCTCGAACTCGGCCAGCGCCTCGGCGAGGCGGTCGAGGTGAAAGCGTCGTGGCGCGGAGAGCGCAACGAGGCGGACGGGCCCCGGTACCGGTACGCCCGGCACACCGGGGAGCTGGAGTTGGAGACCGGGCTGCCGGCCGGCCGCCTCACGCTCGGGGGACGGCTCCGGCGGCAGGAATACCCGGAGCGGCTCGTCGAGGACCTGCCGGACCCGACCCGCCGGCTCGACTGGCGTTACCAGGGAACCGCCACGTGGGAGGTCTGGCCGTGGCGGTCGTTCGGGATCGTGATGGAGTATCAATACGAGGGCCGCCGGTCGAACGACCCCGACAAGGCGTTCGTGGCCCACCAGGTCGGGCTGTCGTTCGAGCGGGTCTGGTGACCCGCCCGGCCGCCTAACGAACGCGCACGATCCCGATCCGCGGCACGATCGCCGGATCGATCACCGACCCGCCCGACCCCACGAGCTGGACGTCGATCCCGCCCCCGTTGGCGGCCTGGATCAGCCGGAGGTACCCGCCGCTCCCGCCCCGCAGGGTGCCGGTCCGGCTGTAGCCGCCGCTCGTCGAGTCGGGCTTGATCGGGAAGCCGGCCGGAAAGATCTGGCTGTTCGCCGGGTTGGTCCACACCGCGCGGAGCCCCCAGCTCTTGAACCGGAGCCGGTCGCTCAGCCCGGTGAAACCGACCTGGTCGTCGAGGTACGACGCCATCAGCCACTCGGTCACGAGGGTCGCGAACGGCACCCCGGTCCGGGCGGTAAACGTCGCCGCCCCGCCCCCGCCGGTCACCATCCCCGGCGTGAAGTCCCCGCCCACGATGGTGTCGGTGGCGAAATGATCGACCACCCACCGGAGAAAGAGCCAGCTGGCGCCCCGTTCCTCGAGGGTGCCGCTCGAACTGGTCGGATACACCAGGAAATGGCTCTCCGAGTCCGAGAGATAGTCGTGCGCGTTGATGATGTTGCTCGAGGCGTACTGGCTCCGGCAGCTCGAGAACGGCGGATTCGGGCATTCGCTGTTCGGAATCAGCCGCCCGCCGAGTTCCTCGGCGTAGTGTGACATCGCCTCGTTGAGCCAGGTTTCCTCGGACGTGCCGCCCCCGAGCGTCACCCGCCGGTTCCAGCTGATCATGTGCTGCAGCTCGTGGATCAGCGTCGGCTTGATGTTGTTGAGCGCCGTGCTCCGGCTCACTTCCTTGCAGGTGCCGGTGGCGTTCGCCGGCGAGGGGACGAACGTGTAGAAGACCTCGCCCTTGTTCGAATTGGCCGACTGGGTCCCGGTCGTGATCAGGTCGAGCCCGAAGAAGTACCCGAGAATCCGCCCGTTGGTGCAGTCGGGCGTGAGGCTGTTCACCGCGTCCGTCATCAGGATGACGATCCGCTGGTTGTTGTCGAGATCCGACTCGGTGCCGAACGCCGCCGAGTCGATCTGGTAGTGGTACTGGTCGAACGTCTGGCCGAGGTCCGCGTAGTCGGCGGCCAGCAGTGTGTCGTTCGTCGGGACCGAATTGTCCATGTAGATCGCGGCCTTGGTCCCCACGTACCGGGCCGTGGCCGTCACGTCGCTGAAGCCGGTGCAACTGAGGTTGTTGCAGGTCTTGAAGGTCCGGACGTCGCCGACGACGGGCGGGGCGAGCGCGATCGGGGCCGCGGCCGGCGCCACGAGGTGCGCCGCCGGATCGCGGGACAGTTCCTGTTCCCGCTGACGCAGCATCAGATCGAACGATTCCTGCGCGCTCGGCGTCCGGGCGGGCGCCCGGTCGGCGACGACCGTGGCCGCCGGCACCTGACCGGCGACCGCCGCAGCGGCGGTGCTGGCCCGAAGCTGGTACCCCGCGCTGATCCCGCTCGTCGACCGGTTCCCGGCCCCGGCGGCGATCACCACCAGGTACTCGGCCCCCGACCCGCCGGCCGTCGGCACCCGGGCGCATCCGTCGTTCTGGGTGGCGTCCAGCACCTGGTGCGCCCCGACGGCCAACTGGAGCACCGGCTGCCCGCTGCAACTGGCTGCGGCCGGCGGGGGCGGCGGCGGGGGCGGCGGGGACACCGGCTCCGAGCCACAGGCGGCGAGCAGCGTGAGCCCGCCGGCAACCATTCGCGCCGGTCCGGCGATCGACCGGGTCCGGCCCGGTACCGTCTCATGACCTTGCATCGTAACTCGTTGATTGATAACGGTTTTTGACAAGCTCGTCCGCCTCAGGTACCTTCAGCCAAACCAGCGGCCGCCTGCAATATCGGTAGTGCTGGCCCCGGGAGTCGACCCTTCCTCCCGCGACAACGTAATGGTTTTGGCCCCCTTACCCGGTTCCGCGTCCGGAGCTGGTCCCCAGGGGCCTCCGAAATAGATCGGGTGACCCGCTGGTCGCCCGGGAGTTGCCTGCCGATGGGCTTCGTCCATCTCCACACCCACAGCGAATACTCCCTGCTCGACGGGGCGAACCAGATCCCCCAACTGGTGAGCTACCTCCAGAGCCTCGGCATGGACAGTGCCGCGCTCACCGATCACGGCAACATGCACGGGGCCTGGGAGTTCTATGAGACGGCCAAGGCCCGCAAGCTCCGGCCGATCCTCGGCTTCGAGGCCTACCTCGCGTACGGCGACCGGCGCAGCTCCCAGAAACCCGCCGAGGCACCGTCGCACTACAGCCATCTGGTCCTGCTCGCGAAAAACAAGACCGGATATCAGAACCTGATCAAACTCACGTCGATCGGGTACACGGAGGGGTTCTACCGGCGCCCCCGCATCGACAAGGAGACGCTCGAGCAGCACGCCGAGGGTATCATCTGCCTCGCGGCCTGCCTTTCGGGCGAGGTGGCCCACAGCCTCCGCGCCCAGCGCTACGACGAGGCCAAGGCCTCCGCCCAGTGGTTCTCCCGGCTCTTCGGCCCCGACGGGTTCTGGCTCGAGATCCAGGATCACGGCATCGACGAAGAGCGGGTGGTCCTGGACGGCATGATCCAGCTGTCGAAGGATCTCGGGCTCCCGGTCGTGGCCACCAACGACGCCCACTACCTCCGCCGCGAGGACGCCGAGGCGCACGATGTGCTCCTCGCCATCGGAACCGGCGCGGACCTCGACGACCCGAAGCGGTTCCGCTTCACCGGGCAGGAATCGTACGTCAAGAGCGAAGCGGAGATGCGGAAGCTCTTCGCCGAGTATCCGGACGCGATCGACAACACCGTCCGGGTCGCGGACCTCTGCGAGTTCGACTTCGAGAAGCGGTACTTCGTCCCGAGCTTCCCCCGGCCGGAAGCCTATCGCGACGACGACGAACTCCTCACCGACCTCGCCACCCGCGGCGCCGAGCACCGGTACGGCACCCCGCTCCCGCCCGCCGTGACCGAACGCCTCGCGTACGAACTCGGCGTCATCACCAAGGCGGGCTACAGCGGCTACTTCCTCATCGTCCAGGATTTCATCCAGGCGGCCCGGGACCGCGGCATTCCGGTCGGGCCCGGACGCGGCTCGGCGGCGGGCTCGCTCGTGGCCTACGGCCTCGGCATCACCGACGTCGACCCGCTCCGGTTCGACCTCCTCTTCGAGCGGTTCCTCAATCCGGAACGGGTGTCGATGCCCGACATCGACGTCGACTTCTGCTTCGAACGCCGGGGCGAGGTCATCGAATACGTCCGCGAACGGTACGGCCGCGATAGCGTGGGCCAGATCGTCACGTTCGGAACGATGAAGGCCCGGGCCGCGGTCAAGGACGTCTCCCGGGTCCTCAAGATCCCGCCCGGCGAGGCCGACCGGATCACCAAGCTGATCCCGTCGGGGCCGGCGTACAGCCTCACGATCCCCGAGGCCGTCAAGAAAGTACCCGAGCTCGGCGAGCTGGTTCGAACCACGCCGCTCTACGAGCGGATGACCGAACTGGCCTCCCGGATCGAGGGCATCTCGCGGCATCTCTCCGTCCACGCCGCCGGCGTCGTCATCGCGCCCGGTCCGCTGCCCGACTACGTCCCGGTCTGCACGGTACCCACCAAGGGCGCGGGCCAGTCCGCCGACGGCGAGAGCGCCATCATCACCCAGTACGACATGGTGGGGCTCGAGAAGGTCGGGATGCTCAAGATGGACCTCCTCGGCCTCAAGACGCTGACGGTGATCCACGATGCCGTCCGCTCGATCCGGGAACGTCACGGCGTCGAACTCGACCTCGGCAACCAGGGCCTCGACGACCCGGCGGTCTATGCCCTGCTCCGGCAGGGACGGACCGCGGGTGTCTTCCAGTTCGAGTCGGCGCTCGCCACGGAAACCCTCCGGCAGATGCGCTGCGACCGGTTCGACGACCTGGTCGCCTCGAACGCGCTCCTCCGCCCCGGACCGCTCGACACCGGGATGCACCTGGTCTTCATCAAGCGGAAACTCGGCCAGGAAGCCGTCAGCTATCCGCATCCGCTCCTCAAGGACGTGCTTGAGCCGACCTACGGCGTCATCACGTACCAGGAACAGGTGATGCGGATCGCCAACGTCCTCGCGGGCTTCTCCCTCGCGGAAGCCGACGTGCTCCGGAAGGCGGTCGGCAAGAAGGACGCGGAACTGATCAAGAAGGAGCTTGGCAAGTTCGTCGAGCGGGGCATCGCCCAGGGGCATCCCAAGAAGTTGATGGACGAACTCGCCGGCCAGATCGAGACCTTCGGCCGGTACGGATTCAACAAGTCCCACTCGGTGGCCTACTCGGTCCTGTCCTACCAGACCGCCTGGCTCAAGGCGCACTATCCGGCCGAGTTCATGGCGGCGTTGCTGTCGTCGGAAATCGGCGACACCGACAAGGTCGTCCAGTACATCAACGAGGCCCGGGAACTCGGCCTCGAGGTACTGGCCCCCGACGTCAACGAATCCGGGTTCAAGTTCACCGTCGTCGGCGACCGCCGGATCCGCTTCGGCCTCGGCGCCATCCGCAACGTCGGCCGCGGGGCCATCGATTCGATCCTCGTGGCCCGGGAGGTCGGCCCGATCACGACCCTGCAGGAACTGGTCGAGCGGGTCGACCTCCGGCTCTGCAACAAGCGGGTGATCGAGTCCCTGATCGCCGCCGGCGCCTGCGACTCCCTGGACGGCCACCGCAGCCAGTTGATGGCCGGACTCGACAGCGTGCTGGCCGAGGCGCAACTTCTCCAGCAGGAACGGGAGGCCGGCCAGGGCTCGCTGTTCGGCGAGGCGCCACCCGAGGCCCAGCCGGGGCCGGCCGGGCTGCCGGACGTCCCGCCCTGGAGCGAGGCGGAGCGGCTGGCCCGCGAGAAGGAGCTGATCGGATTCTTCATCTCCGGTCACCCGCTCGCACCGTTCCGGAGCGAGGTGGAGCTGTTCGGGACCCGGACTACCGCCACGATCTCGACCTGGAGCGAACAGCAGGTCACGATCGGGGCGGTCGTCACGGCGATCAAGCGGCAGATCTCGAAGAAGACCGGCAAGGAGTACGCCCGGCTCGTCCTCGAGGACTTCCACGGCACCGGCGAAGCGATCGTCTTCCCCGAGGCCTGGGCTCAGCTCAACCAGGCGATCACCGAAGATGCCTGCCTGCTGCTCACAGGCGGGTACAGCATGCGGGACCGGGGCGAGGACCGCGCCCCGTACGTCGTGGAAGGCGCCCGGCCGCTCGCCGCCTTCCGGGAAACCGGGGCGATGGCGCTGGCCCTCCGCTGGGCCACGCCGAGCCGGCCGAGCAACGCGGACATTCAGGCCCTCGCGGCCGTCTGCGTGCAGCATCCGGGTCCGGCGCCGGTCTATATTGAGTGGTCCGACGGCAACGGCGAGTCCGCTCGGCTCAAGTCCCGGCGGCTCCGAGTGACCCCGAACGAAGACCTCATCCACGCGCTCCGGACGCTGCTCGGTCCCGACGCGGTGCGGATGGTGAAAGCCGGATAGGACATCATGGCGATCTATACCCTCGAATTCGAAAAGCCGCTCCTCGAACTGGAACGCCAGATCGAGGAGCTCAAGCGGGTCGGGAAGGAACGCGTCATCGACGTCGGTCAGGAACTGAGCGGGCTCGAGTCGAAGCTGGCCAGGCTCCGCGAGGACACCTACCGGCACCTGACGCCGATGCAGCGGGTGAGTGTGGCCCGCCATCCCAAGCGCCCGTACACCCTCGACTACCTCGGCTCGATCTTCACGGATTTCGTCGAGCTCCACGGCGACCGGCTCTACCGCGACGATCCCGCGATCGTCGGCGGCTGGGCCCGCCTCGGCGGCCAGTCGGTCATGGTGATCGGCCACCAGAAGGGCCGGGATACCCGGGAGAACCTGCGCCGCAACTTCGGCATGCCGCATCCGGAAGGCTATCGGAAGGCGCTGCGGCTGATGCAGCTCGCCGCCCGGTTCCGGACGCCCATCATCAGCCTGATCGACACCGACGGCGCCTATCCGGGGATCGGCGCCGAGGAGCGCGGCCAGTCGAACGCGCTCGCGACCAACCTCCTCGAGATGGCGTCCCTCGCAACGCCGATCGTGGCGGCCGTCATCGGCACCGGCGGATCCGGCGGCGCGCTCGCCATCGGCGTCGCCGACCGGGTGTTGATGTTCGAGCATTCCGTCTACTCGGTGATTTCCCCCGAGGGGTGCGCCGCGATCCTGTGGAAGGACGTCGCCCAGCGGGACCGCGCCGCGGCGGCCCTCAAGCTCACCGCGGAGGACCTCCTCTCGTTCAAGGTCATCGACGAGGTCATTCCCGAACCCCTCGGTGGCGCCCACCAGGACCCCGACGCGGCCGGCGAGTCCCTCCGCCTGGCGCTCATCCGCCACGTCGCCGAACTCAAGAAGGTCCGCCCCGAAAAGCTGGTCCGCCGACGGGCCGACAAGTACGCGGCGATGGGGGTCTACACCGAAGCCTGATGCCCACCACCGTCGAAGTCCGGTTCAAGGGCAACCGCAAGGACTACTTCCTCTGGCCGGACGAGGCCGAGCGGCTCTGCCTGCACCAACCCGTCATCGTCGAGGCCGAACGCGGCCTCGACTTCGGCCGCGTCGGCGTCGTGGGCGACGTCGCCGCCACGAAATGCGCGGCGGGGTGCAGCGGCTGCGCCGTCGGAGGCGAGCCGCCGACGGCGTCGCGCAACGTCGTCCGCACCGCCTCGCAGGAGGACATCCGCGCCGCCAACGATCTCCGGCGGTCCGAGGAGCCGACCCGTGTCCGCGCCACCGAGCGGGTCCGCCACCACGGTCTCGAGATGAAGGTGTCCGACGCCGAGTGGCAGTGGGACCGGAAGAAACTCACCTTCTACTTCACCGCCGAGAAGCGGGTCGACTTCCGCGACCTGGTCCGCGACCTCGCGGCCACCTTCAAGACCCGGATCGAACTCCGCCAGATCGGCGTCCGGGACGAAGCCGCGCGCCTCGGCGGCGTGGGCCGCTGCGGCAAGGAATACTGCTGCTCGACCTGGCTCCGCTCCCTCGACCCGGTGAGCCTGGCCCTGGCCAAGGACCAGCATCTCTCGCTCAACCCGGCCCAGATCTCCGGCGGCTGCGGCCGGCTCCTCTGCTGCCTCAAGTACGAGCACGAGTTCTACGTCGCGAGCCGGAAGCGGTTCCCGCGCGAAGGGAAACTGATTCGCACCCTGCAGGGCGGCGAGAAGGTGATCGCGGTGGACATCTTCCGGGAACGGGTCTTTCTCCGCGGAGAAAACGGCCACCGCACGATCCCGCTGGCCGACCTTCGCGAGGAAATGACCCGCGCGGCCGACCTCCCGCCCGAGGAGCTGGCCGCCCTGACCGTTAGGCGGGAACGGCCGACCCGCGGCCAGGAGCGGCCCCGGCCCCCGCACGAGAGCGGCGCCGACCGGTTGCGCGACGGCGAGCGCACCCGCCCGGACGGCGACCGAACCCGCCCGGACGGCGACCGAACCCGCGCGGAGGGCGACCGAACCCGCGCGGAGGGCGAACCGACCCGGTCCGACGGCGCACGCTCCCGCCCCGACGGCGAACGCTCCCGCCGCGACGGCGACCGAACCCGGCGCGGCGACGCCCGCGACCGCCGGGATCGGCCCGCGGACGATCGGACCGACGCCGCCGGGGCGGCGGAGCGCGGGCCGGCCGAGGGCGGCCCCCGGGGCGACCGACGCGACCGTCCCCGGCGAGATGGGGAGCGCCGCCGCCCCCGGCCCGAGGGCGAGCGCCCCCCGCGGGAACCCCGCGCCGATATCGCAAGCGAGGATCGCGACCGCCCGGCGCCGGCCGAATCCGGCGGCAGCGAGGACACCCGCCGGGGCGGCCGGAACCGGCGCCGGCGCCGGCGCCGCGGCCGCGGTCCCGGCACACCCGACGCCGGTCCCGCACCGGATGGAGAGGCCTGACGTGGCCAAGGTCTATCTCACCACCGCGATCGACAACACCAACGGCGATCCCCAACACGGCCACGCGCTCGAGAAGATCGGCGCCGACGTCATTGCCCGGTACCGCCGCCTCCGGGGCGACCAGGTCCACTTCCTCATGGGAATGGACGAGAACTCCCAGAGCGTCACCGACATGTCGGAGCGCCACGGGATCACCCCGCAGGCCTGGGTCGATCAGATGGCCGATCGGTTCGCCCGGTTCTGGCACCGGCTCGAGTGCAGCCACGACGACTGGATCCGGACCACCGAACCGCGCCACTCCCGGGCGGTGCTCGAGCTGCTCCGCCGGATCCAGGAGCACAATCCCGAGCAGTTGTTCCTGGCCGACTACGAGGGTCTCTACTGCACCGGGTGCGAGGACTTCAAGACCGAAGCCCAGATCGTCGACGGGCATTGCCTCGAGCATCCGACGCTCGACCTGGTGCCGACCCGCGAGCGGAATCACTTCTTTCGGCTCTCGGCCTACCGCGACCGGCTCCTCGGGATGATCACCTCCGGCGAGCTCGCGGTCGAACCGGAGATCCGGCGCAACGAGATTCTCCGGCTGCTCGAGAGCGGCCTGCAGGACGTGTCCATCTCGCGCTCGCGCCTGCCCTGGGGGATTCCCTTCCCCGGCAGCGAAGGTCACACGATCTACGTCTGGTTCGACGCGGTCATCAACTACCTCTCGGCCACCGGGTTCCCGGCCGAGGGGTACGAGCGGCTCTGGCCGGCGGACCTGCACATCATCGGCAAGGGCATTACCCGGTTCCACTGCGTCCTCTGGCCGGCGATGTGCCTCGCCGCGGGCATCGCCCCGCCCCGCGCGGTCTGGGCCCACGGCTACGTCCAGTGGCTGGGGGCGAAGATGTCGAAGACCGCCGGCACGGCGGTGAACCTCGACGACGCGATCAACCGGCACGGGCCCGACCCGCTCCGCTACTTCCTGATGCGCGAAGTGGGCTTCGAGGCCGATGGCGATTTCACCTGGGAGCGGTTCGACGCCCGCTACCACGCGGATCTCGCCGACGGGCTCGGCAATCTCACCGCGCGGTCGCTCGCCATGATCGAGAAGTACCGGGGCGGCATCGTGCCGGCGGGCGCCGCCACGCCGCTCGACGAGTTTGCGATCGCCACGGCCCTGCCGGGCTACGAACGGGCCATGGCGGGCTACGATCTTCGCGGCGCCCTCGACGCGGCGTGGGAATTGGTGAGCCGGGCCGACGGCTATGTGACCCAGGCGGCCCCCTGGACGCTGGCCAAGCAGGGTCGCGACGCCGAACTCGACCAAGTCCTCGCCGGTCTCTACCGGACCCTGGTGCGGCTCGCGGCCCTGGCCGGACCCTACCTCCCCGGCAAGGCGACCGAGATCTGGACGGCCCTCGGGCAGCCCGGATCGGTGGCCGAAATCGAATGGGGCACCCTGCAATCGCCGCCCACGCAAGGACTTAGAGTGACCCGGCCGGCCATCCTCTTCCCGAAGCCGAATCCGGCCTGAAAATCGGCCCTCAACCCGTTGTCCAACAATCGGTTGTCGTCAAGTATCCGAACGCTTGACACTCCCCCTGGCCGGGACCATTATTGTCTCGGCCAGTCTTGCCGAAACTATTGTAAGGCTTTGACTTGGGGGAACTCCGGACCCCGTCCGGATGCACACGGGTGCAATACCCGTATCACAATCGGTCGACAGTTCAGACCCGCTGTCCCGATCCATCGTTAGGTAGGCGTTAGGGCGAATGCAGAAGCGCCGCTGGACGGTCATCGTCGTGCCGCAGGGATCGAGCACGTCGCGCGTCATCGAGGTGTCACACACCGCGGTGAAGCTTGCCGGTGCCGTCGGTCTCGCGACCGTTCTGCTCGCGCTGCTGCTCGGCTACGGCACCGTGGCCCGCTCGATCGATCTCAACCACGCCCGCGAAATCTCCGACGAGAACGCCCGCCTCGCCCAGGAACTCGGGCTCGTGCAGGGCCGCCTCGAGGCGCTCTCCGATTCGGTCATCTCGCTCGAGAAGCGCGACTCGCAGCTCCGGCTCCTCGCCAACTTGACACCGATCGGCCCCGACGTCCGCGGCGCCGGTATCGGCGGTCCGGTGGTCCGCCCCGAACCGGCGGATTCGTCGAGCATCCTGGTGAACCGCGCCAGCGAAGTCCGGGTGGACCTCAACGCCATGCTCCGGCGCGCCAACCTGCTGGCCGAGTCCTTCCGGGAAGCGGCCGACAGCCTCGAGTCGCACTCGGAGCGGCTCGCCGCGACGCCGTCGATCATGCCGACCCAGGGCTGGCTCACCAGCGCCTTCCAGGCAATGCGGGAACACCCGATTCTCCACGTGGCCCGGCCGCACGAAGGCGTCGACATCACGGCACCCGCCGGTACCCCGATCGAGGCGCCCGCCCGCGGCCGGATCATCTCGGCCGGCTGGGAAACCGGATACGGCAACACCGTCGTCATCGATCACGGATACGGCATCGTCACCCGCTTCGCCCACGCGTCGAAACTGCTCGTCAGCGCCGGCGCCCGGGTCGAACGGGGCCAGCGGATCGCCCTGGTCGGCAACACCGGACTCTCGACGGCGCCGCATCTCCATTACGAGGTGCACGTCAACGGCCGGCCGGTCAATCCGCTCAGCTACATCCTCCCGAACGTCATCACCGACTGATCCGTTCGCCGGCCCCGCTCCCGGGGAAATCGGCTAGTATTCCCGCGTGAAATTCCCCGGTCTCGTGCTGCTGGCGGCGTTGCTCGCCGGATGCCAGGAACGTGTCGTCACCTTCCGGGTGAGCATTCCCGATCTCGCGGGGCTCGAGACCCCGGTGCCGGACCTGATCGTCACGTTTCTCCCCTACGACCGCGACAGCATTCTCCGGACCCTCGAAGCCGGCGCCCCACCCCGGCCCCACGTCGGGGCGCTCGACAGCCTGTTCCGGGCCTTCCGGACTCCGTTCCAGCGCTTCCTGCTGCTGAGCGACTCGGCCGCCCGGGCCCGGCAGACCGCCGACAGCGTCCGGGCCGCCGGCCTCGACCCCGCCGCACCGGACGCGGCCGCCGCGGCCCTCGCCTCCCGGCTGGCCGCCGCCCGCACCACGCTCGACGCGGCCCGAACCGAACTCTGGCCCACGATCACCGCGTACCGGCAGGACGTGGCAGCATGGGAGGACAGCGTCTACCGCGACTACCGCAAGGTGACCCGGTCCCAGGCGGACCGGATCTTCGCCACCCCGGTCGCGGACACGACCGACGCCCTCGGCTGGGGCTCGGCCGCAATCACCTCCGCCCGGTGGTGGGCCACCGCCCGCACCGTCGACCCCGCCGACCCGAACCGGGAGTGGTACTGGAACGTCCGGGTCGAAGGCGATACCGTCCATCTCGACCCCCGAACCGGCCGCAACCGGCCGAGGTACTAGATGATCCGCTCGTTCGTCGTTTCCGTCATCGCGTTAGGCATCGTCGGCGCCGGCCGGCTCGCGGCCCAGGACGTCCCGCTCTCGGCCCGGACCCTGGGCTCGGCGGCGGCCCCGGTGACGGTCTACGAGATGTCCGACTTCCAGTGCCCCTTCTGCCGGCGCCACGTCCTGGAAACCTTCCCGGTGCTGGAGCGGGAGTACGTCCGCACCGGCAAGGTGAAATGGGTCTTCGTCAACTACCCGCTCACCTCGATCCATCCCAACGCGGTGGCCGCGGCCTCCTTCGCGATGTGCGCCGCCCGGCAGGACAAGTTCTGGCCGGCTCACGACGTGCTCTTCCGCAACCAGGAAACCTGGGGCCCGCTCAAGAACCCCGCGCCGTTCCTCCTGACCCTGGTGGACTCGCTCAAGCTCTCCCGGGCCCCGATGGTCTCCTGCCTCGACAAACAGGAAACCGTTGCCCAGATCAAGGCGGACGCCGAGGGCGCGGTGAAGAGCGGAGCCCAGAGCACCCCGACGTTCTACGTCGAGGGCAATCTCATCATCGGGGCGCAGCCGATCGGCCTCTTCCGGATGGTCCTCGACTCGGCCTACGCGGCCAAGACCAAGAAGTAAGCTCCCAGCGGGGAGGGCAGTCCCCTCCCCGGATCTGCTGGTCGGCGAATCTTGATTTCGGGGTTTGTTCGGGTTACACTATTCCCCCGACTTCGAGAGCAGCAATGCCCGCCCTGGCCCGCCGGCTCCCAGCCCGGTTCGATTCCACTTCTTCCGCCGCTCCGGCACTCGAGGTCGCCTCCAGCCGGTCGGAGGCCCTGCGGCGGCTCCTCGGCGAAAAGTTTCCCGATGCGGTCCTGCTCCCGGATCGGGCCGCCGAGCCGATCCCCACCGGTCTGGCCGTATTCGACCAACTGCTGCCCGGCGGCGGCCTCCCACGCGGCCGGATGACGGTCTGGAAAAGCCCAATCGGCGGGGCAACAGCCATCCTCAGGTCATCGATTAATAGCCTCTCAAATCGTGGTGAGAGAACATGTTGGATAGATGGTAAGTGTTCACTCGCAACAGGAATCACCACCGGAACCATCCTTGTGCGCCCGGCCACGGAAGCGCTCGCCCTCACGGCGGCTGAAATCCTCCTTCGATCCGGTGGTTTTGCCCTGATCGTGCTGTCGGGAGTCACCCCGGACCAGCACGGAATGCTCCGGCTCTCCCGCATGGTCCATGAAGGCGGCGGGGCCTTCGTGGCGCTGACCGAAAAGAGCCTCACCGCGAGCCTCCGGCTCACCTCCCGGTTTCTCCTCGACCGGTTCCGCTGGACCACCGGCCCTTTTGGCGACGTGGCCGCCGTGGAAACGGTCGCCCTCGAGGTCACCGCCTCGGCTCCCGGCTGGTCCCGTTCCCAGGTGCTCACCCTGCCCGCCCGAACCCATGACTTTCGTCTGTCTCTCGACCCCGGCCTGGCCGACCGACGCGGCGACCTCGGCTGAGCTGGTCCGCCGGGCCCTGCTCCTGGCCCCCAGGATCCGGGCCGAGCCGGCGGCGGGCCGGCTCTGGGCGGACGCCCGCGGGCTCGACGCCCGGGGGATGGCGCTGGGGCTGCTCGACCTCCTCGCCCGATCCGTTTCTCCAGCCGGCGAAGAACCCGGTCCGGCGCCAGCCGTTCCGGATCCAGCCGGCGGAGAACCCGGTCCGGCGTCGGCCGGTCCGGATCCGGCCGGCACTCCCGCGGCGGTAGCGTTAGGCACCGGCCCCGCCGCGACCACCGGCGCTTCGGTGGCGGCCGCCGCCCCGGCGGATCCTGACGCCGATTTCGTCCTGATCGCTCCGGGAGCCGGCATCGCCGACACCCCGATCGCGGCCCTGGTCGCCTCCCGCCGGGCCGCCGGCCGGACGGAGCCGGCGCGCCGCCGGCTCGAGATCGTCCCGCCCGGCCAGGACCGCGCCTACCTGGCTCCGCTCGACCTCGGCCTCCTCGATCCGCCGCCGGCCCCGTCGCTCTTTCCGCTCCTCGCCGGCATCGGCATCGAGAACTGCGGCGATCTCGCCGCGCTCGATCTCCAGTCGGTCGAGGTCCGCTTCGGCGCCGAGGGTGTGCGGGTCTGGCGGTTGGCCCGGGCGGCGGACCACCGGCCGGTCTTCGGCTCCCGCCCCCGGGAACTGCCGAACGCCATGCTCGAGTGGGTCGACTACGAACTCGACCGCCAGGAGCAGGTCGTCTTCATCGTCAATTCCCTGCTCGCCACCGTCACCGACGAGCTGCTCCGCCGCCGCCAGGGCGCCCACACCATGGTGCTCGAGTTCGCCCTCGCCGACCGGAGTGTGGTGGAAGTGCCGGTCCGCTGCTCCACCGCCACCGCCGACCGGAAGACCTGGCTCCGGGTCACCCGGGCGGCTCTCGAGCCGGTCACCTTCGGCGCCGCGGTCACTCGGATCGGCATCCGGGTCGCCTCGGCCATGCCGCTCGCCGACCGGCAGGTGGATCTCTTCGACCGGGGCCATGCCACCGCCCGCGCCACCGAAGCCGCTCTGGCCCATCTGCTCGACAAGCAGCTCGACGCCGTGGTCCTCGCCGAGCCGGAAGCGCATCCCCTGCCCGAACGGCGGACCCGCTGGGTGCCCGATCCCACCGGCCAGCTCCCCGAACCCCCGCTCGCCGTGAGCGAACCCGGCGGCCCGGTCCTCTCGATCCAGCTCTTCGCGGCACCCCGGCCGATCGACGTCCGGACCGTCACCCGCCGCGGCGCGCTGATCCCCGACCGCTACTACGACGGCATCCGCAACTACACCCTCTCCGCCACCCTCGGTCCCGATCGGGTGAGCGGCGGCTTCGGCGAAGCGGCGTTCGCGCGCGAATACTTCCAGGGCGTCCGCGCCGACGGCGTCATGGTCCTGCTCTTCCGCGATCTCCCGACTGACCGTTGGCACCTTGCCGGCTGGTGGGACTGACGTGTTCGTCGAACTCCGGGCCCATTCCGCCTTTTCCTTCGGCGACGGCGGCGTCGCCCCCGAGGAACTGGCCCGCCGGGCGAAAGCGTTAGGCTACCAGGCGCTCGGGCTCACCGACCGGGCCGACCTCGGCGGCATCGTCCGCTTCGGCGTCACCTGCCGGGAGCAGGATCTCCGCCCGATCGTCGGCGCCGAGTTGCTCGTGGACGGCCGGCCGCTCGCCTTCCTGGTCCAGAGTGCGGCGGGGTTCCGGAACCTGGCGGCGCTCATCACCCACGCCCGCGTCGGCGAACTCCGCCGCTGGACCCGGAGCACCGCCACCCGGGGCCGCCCCCGCCTCGCCTGGGACGACGTGGCCGCCCGGAGCGAGGGTCTCTTCCTCCTCACCGGCCCGCCCTCGGGCGCCCTCGCCACCGCCGTGCTGGAGCGCCGCCCCGACGACGCCGATCTCCTCCTCGCCCGCTACCGCTCCGCCTTCGCCGACCGGGTGGCCGTCGAGGTCCACCTCCATCACGCCGGCCGCACCGAGGAGGCGCTGGCCGGGGCGCTGGTGACGCTGGCCCGGCAGCGCGGCATCCGCTGGTTCGCCACCCGGAATCCGCGCTACGTCGATCGGCCCTCGCGCCTGGTCCACGAGATCCTCACCTCGCTCCGGCACGGCACCACGGTCTCCGAGGCCACCCGCAACGGACTCCTGCACCCCAACGGCGAGTGGCAGCTGCTTTCCCCCGCCGAGATGGCGGTCCGGTGGCGCGGCGCCGAAGCGGGCCTCGAGCAGGCGGCCGCCATCGCCGAGGAGTGCCGGTTCGATCTCAAGTGGGTCCGGCCACCGCTCCCGCGCTTCAAAGTGCCCGAGGGCCACACCGACGACAGCTTCATCCGGGAGCTGGTGTACGCCGGCGCCCGGGAGCGCTGGGGGGCGCCGAGTCCGCGGGAAGCGACCCAGATCGAGCACGAGCTCACCGTCATCGCCCGGCTCGGCTACTCGGGATTCTTCCTGGTGATGTGGGATGCGGTCCGCTTTGCCCGGGAACGCGGGATTCTGGCGCAGGGCCGGGGCAGCGCCGCCAACTCGGCCGCGGCCTACTGCCTCGGCATCACCGCGGTCGATCCGGTCCGCCACGGGCTCCTCTTCGAGCGGTTTCTCTCGGAGGCGCGGGTCGACGGGATGACCGAGGCACCCGACATCGACGTCGACTTCGAGCACGATCGCCGCGAGGAAGTGCTCGACTACGTCTACCGCCGCTACCAGCGGGCCCACTCGGCCATCACCGGCGTCACCCAGATCTACAGCGCCTGCACCGCCATCCAGGACGGGATGCGGGCCTTCGGCTATCCGGCCGAACTCGCGTTCAAGCTCTCCAAGCGGCTCCACCATGCGGGCTGCCGCACCGGCATCGAGGAGCTCGAGGGCGGCCTTGCCGCGGCCCAGGGCTTCGACCTCGCCGACCCGCGGGCCCGGGCCCTCCTCACCGCCATGGAAGGGTTCGACGAACTGCCCCGGATCCGCTCCACCCATCCGGGCGGCTTCGTCCTCTCGTCGGAACCGTTAGGCAGCCATCTCCCGATCGAGTCCACCTCGATGGGCCGGACCATCATCCAGTTCGACAAGGACGATCTCGACAGCCTCGGCATCCCCAAGTTCGACTTCCTGGGCCTCGGCGGCCTGGCGCTGGTCCGCCGGGCCTTCGATGCCATCGAGGCCCGGACCGGGGCCACGCACACGATGTACCGCCTCCCGGTGGACGATGCGGCCACCTACGAGATGATCAGCCGGGGCGAGACCATCGGGACGTTCCAGATCGAGAGCCGGGCCCAGATCGCCTCGATCCACCACACCAGGCCGGAACTGCTCTACGACATCGTCGTCCAGGTCGCACTGATCCGCCCCGGGCCGATCCAGGCGCGCTTCGTCCACCCGTACACCAAGCGGCGGCGGGGACAAGAAGCGGTGAGCTATCTCCATCCCGCACTGGAACCGATCCTCAAACGGACCCAGGGCATCCCGATCTTCCAGGAACAGGCCATGGCCATCGCCATGGCGCTCGCCGGCTACACCGCGGCGGAGGCCGATCTCCTCCGCCGTACCATGGGACACCAGCGCAAGCGCCACAAACTGGTCGCCGCGCTGGAGCGGCTCCGCGAACGACTGGTGGGCAACGGCATCAGCCAGGCGGTGGCGGACCGGATCGCCGAGGACCTGGTGAGCTTCGCCAACTACGGGTTCCCGGAATCGCATGCGTGGAGCTTCGCGCTCATCGCCTACGCCACCGCATACCTCAAGTGCCACTACCCGACCGAGTTCCTCCTCGGTCTTCTCAATGCCCAGCCGATGGGGTTCTACCCCATCGCCACGCTGATCAACGATTCCCGCCGGAGCGGTGTGGTCGTGACCGGTCCCTGCCTCCGCGACGGCGCCGCCGACTGCACCACCGAAGTCGGCGGTCCGGACGGGTGGCGCCGGGTGCCGACCCGGGCGGGAAGCTCGCTCGTGCCGCCGGCCGCCGCAGCGGGGCCGGAGGATTCGGGCCCGGCCCCGGGCACCGCCGCACCGATCGCGCATCATTCGAGCGGTGCCGGACACCCCTCCGGCACCGCAGCCATCCGGCCGGACGACCCGGTCCGGCTTCGGCTCGGGTGGCGCTTCATCCGCGGTATCGGCGATCAGGCCCTCGAGGCACTCTCCCGGCTCCAGGCCCTCCATCCGTTCCGCGACATCGCCGACGTGGTCAAACGCGCCCGGCTCAAGCGGAGCGACGTCACCGCGCTCGCGCGCGCGGGGGCCTTCGGAGCCTGGGAACCGGACCGGCGGCGCGCCGCGTGGGAAGCGCTGCGTCACGCGGGTGATCACCTCCCGCTGGCTCCCGCCCGGCCGATCGGGCATTCGCCCCGCCGGCTCCGGAAGACCGAAGGCGTGTTCCTCGATTATTTCGCGATGGGCACCAGCCTCGCGGGACATCCCATGGAACACCTCCGGCGGCGCCTCACCGATCGCGGCATTCTCGACAGCCGCCAGCTGCCGAACGTGCCGCACGGCGAGCAGGTCCTCGTCGGCGGCCTGGTGGTGGCCCGCCAACGGCCCGAGAGCGCCAACGGCGTGCTGTTCATCCTGATGGAGGATGAGTTCGGCTTTCTCAACGCGATCGTCCGCCGGGAAGTGGAGGTGACCTACCGGGAAGTGGCGCGGCGAGCGCCGTTTCTGTTGATCCTGGGCCGGATCCAGCGAGATGGGCCGGTCATCCAGATCCTGGCGGAGCGCTTGAAACCGATCCGTCCTCAGGCGGCCCTGACGTTCCGGTCTCGCGACTTTCGCTGACACCGGCGCCCAAGCCGGTACCACCTCAGAACGTCAGAGCCCATGCGCGAAAGTCCGGCGCTGGTCGAGTATTCCCTCCCGACCGGTTCGCACGACTATTCCCACCTTGCGAGAAGATTCATCAAACGTTAACATCATTGAAGTTGAAATGAAACTCATTTTCATTTAATTAAGACCATGGCAATCGGATATCGCCGGCCCACTTTCCGGAAGCGCCTGGCCCTGATCGTGTTCCTGGCGTTTCTTGCCAAGGGCCTCGTCTGGCTCGCCGCCGGAGCCGGGCTCCTCTTCTTCGCCAACCAGTAGCCACCCCGACATGAACCACTCCCCCGCGCCGGAGCCGACTCCGGACGAACCAGCCCTCTCGATCCAGCTCCGCGAACGCACCGGACCCGCCCATCAGGATGCGGAGCGCCGCCACTTCAATCGCAGCCTCGCCCGCGGGGAACTGACGCCGGCGGATTGGCGCCGCCACCTGGAGCAGCACCTGATCCTCCACCAGGCTCTCGAACGGCGGATCGACCAACTCACCCGCGAGTCGCCCCGCTGGCTGGCGGAACTTGCCGGCCCCGAACGCCGCCGGGTGCCCGACCTCGCCGCGGACCTCGCCGCCCTGGCCGGGAATCCGGCGGCAGCACCCCTGCCCCCCACCGCGGCCGCGGTGGCCGCCATCGCCGGCGCCCCGGTGGCCGAGGTCATCGGCTATCTCTACGTCCTCGAGGGCAGCACCAATGGCGGCCGATTCCTGGTCCGCTCCGCCAGGCGGTTTCTCGGAACCCCGCCGGAGAGCCGCGACGGCCTCCGTTTTCTCGACCCCTATGGCGAGGAACAGCCCGAGCGGTGGCGCGGGTTCCGCGAGGCACTCGACCGACTCGACCGGACCGGGCCGGAAACCGACTCGATCGTGGCCGGGGCGGAACGGATGTTCCACTGGGTCGCCTCGATCGCCGATGCGGTCTGGGCCGCCCGCGCCGAACCGGCCGCCTGACCGGGCCCGACGCCCCGAGCTTGACCCGGCCCCGTTTCGACGGGATCATCTCCGTTCCCCCGACCCGGTCTGAACCCATGTCCCGCCGTCTCGTTCTCCTCGCCTCACTCGCCCTCGGCGCCGCATGCGGCCCGCAGGCGGAAACCCCCGAACAGGCCACCGCCCGTCTCGCCTCCGAATCGGTGGCGGCCAAGATCGTCATCGACTCGCTCAACGCCGAGTTCGATGCGGCCTTCAACGCGGGCGATGGCGCCGCCGTCGCGGCGCAGTACGCCGAGAATGGCTCGCTCGCCGTCGCCAACAGTCCCGTCATGGCCGGCCGCGACGCGATCGCCCAAGGTGTCGCGGGCCTGGCCACCATGAAGGCGGCCATCCGCACCAAGGCCGTGTCCGTCTCGGCCTCCGGTCCCCTCGCGGTGGAGGCCGGCGAATACACCTTGTCGGTGGTGCCGCCCGGCGCCCCGGCGGCCGTATCGGAAACCGGGACCTATCTGATTCATTGGCATTTGATCGACGGTCACTGGCTCCGCGTGGCGGACCTGGCCACCAGCCCGGCGCCGCTACCCGCGCCGAACTGACCGCCACCGACGGCAAAGGGCGCGGGACCCAAACCGCTCCGCGCCCTTCGCCGCCGGCTGGAGTGGCGCCCATCATTCCCGGCGCGCCCGACCTCGGTGCCGCCGCACCCCGCCGCCCCGAGCGCGCCGACCGCTACCGCAGCAGCGACAGGAAGATGTCGTAGAGGGCGTGGCTCCAGGCCGCGATCCCGAAGCCGCGCAGGAGATAGAGCGCGCTGAACAGCACGCCGGCCACCGCCCGAAAGACGAACGATTCGAGCCGGAACGGATCGCCGAACGGGCCGATGTAGTGGAACCCCGAGAAGATCAGCGCGCCGAGGATGGTGGCCATGACGCCGCTCGCGCCGGCCGACCAGCCCAGCACCTTCGTCCCGAGGAACGCGAGCCCGGAAACGAGCAGCACCCGGAACACCAGTTCCTCGTAGAGGCCGGCACCGAGCGAAATCATCAACCGGGTCGGGAGATCGAACTGGGTCAGGCCTCCCGCCGCGAGCGGGACGTGACCGAGCAGCAGCGACGTCAGCGTTCCCGCCACGCCCCCGAGCGCCAGTGCGTAGAGCACCGACTCGGCGGTCATGCCAAGGAAGATCCGCGGTTCGATGGCGCCGTTCCGCTGCCGGTCGCGCAGGATCAGCCCGGCACCCGCCCCAAGGAGCACGATACCGAAGATCGTCAGGCCGTGCCGCCCCCCGAGCGCGGTGAAGGCGCTCTTGAGGAGCACGTCTGCGCCGTTCCTGACGCCGGCGATCGCGTCGCCGCTCAGGAGGAATGCCAGCGCCTCGTAGCAAAGCAGGAGCGGCACTGCGAAGGTGATGCTGTACCGCGGCGCGCGGGACCGGACCCAATAGGAGTTCTTCTTCATCCGACCCTCCTACGGCCCCGGGCGCGGCGAGATTCAGCCGGGCGTCGGATCACCCGCCGGCGCCGTCGCCCCGGATGGTCCCGCCGACCGGCCCCCGGAACGCCCACTTGAGGCCCGGCGGCGTCGCCACGGTGGTGATGATGACCATGAGCACCACGGCCGAATAGAGGGTCGGCGTGATGATCGGCTGGCCGGCAATCGAGAGCCCGAGCCCGATATTGGCGAAGATCAGGCCGACCTCGCCGCGGGGCACCATCCCGATTCCCACGGCCCACCGGTTCACTCCCGCTCCCGCCCCGATGCCGCAGGCGAGCTTGCCGACCATGGCGGCCGCGATCAGAACCGCCGCGAGCCCGATGACCGACCAGTCGCCGAAGGCCCGGAGGTCGGTCCGCATGCCCATCAGCACGAAGAAGATCGGCACCAGCGCCTGGATCAGGGGATGAAGCAACTCTTCGATCGGACGGCCACCCCGGTCGACGAACGGCCGATAGTGCGACGACTCGAGGACCAGGCCGGCCGCGAAGGCACCGATGATCGGCGCGAGGCCGATGTAATAGGCGAGGTACGCCGTCAGGAAGCACATCGCGAGACTGACCGCGAGCCCGGCACCCTTCCCCTTGAGCCGCGCCGACCACAGGACCACCCGCGGCGCCAACCAGACGCCGATGACGACCGCCCCGAACAGGAATCCGACGGACTTGCCGACGATGAGACCCATGGCCCCGTAGCTCATCGCGGTACCCGCGTCCGCCGCCGCGATCACCCCGGTGACCACGGCGAGGATCACCAGGCCGAGGACGTCATCGATCACGGCCGCGCCGAGGATGATCCGCGATTCCCGGGTCTGCACGACGCCGAGATCCTTGAGGACCCGCGCGGTGATCCCGACGCTCGTGGCGCAGAGCGTGGCGCCGATGAAGGCGTTGACGTAGGGGCCGCCGCTCGGCAGCAGCCAGGCACCGACCGCCCAGCCGAGGACGAACGGCGCCACCACCCCGAGCACCGCCGTGACGAGGGCCCGGGTGCCCACCGAGAGCATCTGGTGCACCGTCGACTCGACGCCCACCTCGAACAGCAGAATCAGGACGCCGATCCGGGCCAGCAGGTCGATGCCCGGGTCGCTGGTGATGTAGGCGAAGACGTCCACGCCGAAGAGCGGGAGGTTGCCGAGCACCACGCCGGCGAGGAGCTCGCCGAGGACCGCGGGCTGCCCGACCCGGACGGCGGCCTCGCCGAACCCGAGCGCGGCCACGTAGATCACCGCGAGCGCGAGGATCACTTCCGCCGACGGGTCGGGGCCCGCCGCCATCAGCGGCAGGGCCAACAGGGGCATCAGACGACGGCGCAACCGACGAACCATCACGACCTCTTTCGGGACCGAATGTGCGTCGCGCCGCCCACCAGCGAGGCGGACGGCGCGACCGTTGTCTTTCGAGACTCGAGACGAGCGCCAGTTCCCGCAAGGGTTCCGACGCCGACTGCTGCTCGGAAACCTAGGCGATCACCTGGCGATCGCTTGCCCTGCTCGAGCTCGATCGACGACTGTCACTAGACAATGGATCACCTCCTCTTCTTGAGGGTGGAACACAACGACCACAGGGGCATCCGAAACTTGGGAAGGTCGCCCGCCGGGCACAAGGGGCGCGCGACGGCGGGTGCCGCTGGCCCGCCGGCGCCTCTACATTGCGCACGTGTCCGAGACGCCGCTTGCCTACCGGGCCCTCGCTCGGGTCGCCGACCTCGCCCTCCCGCTGGCCGGCTCGCTCTCGCCGAAACTCGCCACCGGCGACCGCGAGCGGCGGGCCGCGCTGGCCCGGTGGCGCGCGTGGGCGGCCGAGCACCGGAACCCGGCGCGGCCGCTCCTCTGGATCCATGCCCCGTCGGTGGGCGAGGGCCTCCAGGCGCAGGCGATCCTCGCGATCCTCCGGCCGCGGCACCCCGAGTGGCAGATCGTCGCCACCTTCTTCAGCCCCTCCGCCGAACCGCTCGCCGGCCGCCAACCGGCCGATCACGTCGACTACATCCCGTACGACACGCCGGCCAACGTCGACGCCATGCTCACCGCCCTGACCCCCACGGCGATCGTCTTCACCAAAGCGGATCTCTGGCCCGAACTCGCCACCCGGGCGCGAACCCGGGGCATCGCGGTCGGCATGGTGGCGGGCACCGTGAGCCCCGTGAGCCGGCGCCGGCGCCCGATTGCCCGGTGGCTCGCGCGCGCGGGCTACGCTTCGCTCGACCGGGTCGGGGCCATTGCCGACCAGGACGCCCAGGGCCTCCGGGTCCTCGGCACCCGGGCCGACCGGATCACCGTCACCGGCGATCCCCGGTTCGACAGCGCCCTGACCCGGGCCGCGCGATTTCCGGCCGACTGGCCCCCGAGACGCCTAACGGCGGACGGCCGCGCCCTGGTGGCCGGCTCCACCTGGCCTCCGGACGAGGCGGTACTGCTCGAGGCCTTCGCCGTCGTCCGGGCCCACCGAACCGATGCCCGCCTCGTACTGGTGCCGCACGAGCCCGACCCGGACCACGTGGCGGAACTGCTCGAGGTCCTGGCCCAGTCCGACACCCCGGCCGCCGCCTACTCGGCTCTCCCCGGACACGCCGCGATCCCCCCGGTGGTTGTCGTGGACCGGGTCGGGCTGCTGGCGGGCCTCTATCACGACGCCGTTGCCGCCTTCGTCGGCGGCGGCTTCGGCACGGCCGGATTGCACTCGGTGCTCGAGCCCGCGGCGTGCCGGGTCCCGGTCGCCTTCGGGCCGCGCTGGCAGTCGAGCCGGGAGGCCGGCCTGCTCCTGGCGGCGGGCGCCGCCCGGGCTCTCGATGAGGTATCGGCCACGGACGCGGCCGCCGAACTGGCGCAGTGGTGGCTCGGGATGCTGCAGGATCCGCGGGCCCGCGACACGGCGGGCAAGCGGGCCCATGCGGTCCTCGAAGGCGAAACGGGCGGGGCGCAGCGCAACGCTGCGGTCATCGAACGGCTGATGCTGCCCGGGCTGGGCTGAGGCCGCGTCAGCGGCCGACGACGATCCCTTCGTACACGACGGTCTTGGGCGCGATCAGCCCGAGCGTGAGTCCGGTAAGGAGAATGTCGCTCCACCGGGACTTGGTCTTGATGGTGAGATTGGCGACCGCCTTGCCGCCGACCAACTGGTTGGCGAGCGCCCGGTCGAGCCGCGCCTTCTTGAGCGGCACCAGGCCCCAGAAGGCGTGGACGGTGTGGGTCTTCACCGCAAACGCCTGCCCCACGGGCGTTTCCCCCGCCGCCGAGGCGAGAGTGGCCGGCACGCCGAGATTGGTCGCGTCGAACGTCTGGGCACAGCCCGTTGCCAGCAGCGCCAGCAGCGCCCCGATCGCGGGCAAGCGTCGAAGACTCGTCACACTCGACTCCTCAGAATTGGAATGACGCGCCGATCCCGATACCGGTGGCGCGATCGTCGTTGCTGTCCCAGCCCAGCCGGCTGTCGTAGCTCACCCGAAGTCCCATCCCGTTGAGCAAGCCGAGGTCGATGCCGGCGCTCACCGCCCCCCGGATCCGGTCGCCGACCGCCGGCTCCCGGCCAAGATACTCGACCCGCGGCGCAATCCACGAGCGAAGGGCGAACGCCACGGCCGGGATCGTCAGCGCCGCCCCGAGCCCCAGATGCCCGCGCCAGTCGTCCTTCGCCGGGCCGTCGAGGCCTCGAGCCGCCCCGACCTGCCAGGTGATCCGGAGCGGCACCAGCGGGCCGCCGAAGACCGTCAGGTTGGCGGCGGCGTTGAGCGTGGTGCTCTCCCGCCGGGCACTGCCCGCCGGGTCGATGTTCACCCGGGTGACCCCGAGCGCGGCCCCGATCGGGCCGAGCCCCACGGTTCCGAAGGCCCCGAAGCCCGTCGAGGTGTCGTCGTCATTGGGCCGCTTGATCCGCCCGAAGCCGACTTCCCCACTCACCGAGATGCCCTGGCTGACGCCGGCGTTGCGAATCGGCACCCCGACGGCCTGGGCATGGCCCGGAGAAACTAGGCCGAGCCCGAGCAGGGGCAAGGCCGCGAGCCGCCGAACGATAGTCATGACGAGGAAGGACACCCGGGCCGGGGCGGGCCCCTACCGGAGATTCCAGCTGAGGCCGACACCGAAGATCGTGGGCTTGCTGCCCGGTCCGTCCGAGAACACCCGGTCGAACGCCAGGTCGATCCCGATCCCGTTGAGGAACCCCAGGGTCAGGCCGCCGCTCAGGCCGAAGTCCGTGGTGGTATAGTCGAGACCGCCGGCGCCGGCCTTGGCCAGCAGGGGCGAAACGGAGTACCGGCGGTGGTCGATCCGCGGCGCAACCCAGGGCTTGAGCGCCACCACGGGCTGCGGGATCGTCCACGAAATGCCCAGGCTCACGGGAACGTGCAATTGGTCGGCTTCGTTGACCCCCGTACCGATGGCCGCATATCCCGCTCCGGCCAGAAGATAGACCGCCACCGGGACCAACGGTCCGCCCGCCACCTTGAGCACGAGCGCGCCACCGGCGCCGTAGTAGCCGTCCTCGTCCGCCGGGACGTCGGTGACCCGGGTAACCTGGCCGACCAGCGCCACGCGGCGGAATCCGATCGCGCCCGTGGCACCGAGGGCCCGGCCATCGCCGGCCGCCGCGTTGGGAAACGCGACCATCCCGCCCACCGTGAGTCCGCGGGCGGCCCCGGCGTTCGCGACCGGAATTCCGGGCGCCTGCGCCGCCACCGTCCCGGCAAGGGTCACGAGGGCGATCGCGGCCGCCCGGATTCCGGCTCGCATGGGGCTCCTTGGCTGCCTATCGGAGGAAGGCGAGGCTCACGCTGACGCCGTCGTAGTCGCCGAGGGCGCCGGCCACCCGGACGTCGAACCGCCGGTTGAGCGAGATGTCGACGCCGAGACCGAGCCCGAAGATCAGGTCGCCGCCGCCGTCGCCGAACCGGGGACCGAGCACCGGATGGAGATAGGGAATGAACTCGGTGTTGGAGTCCTCCAACTGGACCCGGCGGCCCAGCGTCAGGCCGACCGGGATATACCCCTGGGAGAACCCGTCGCCGAAGCTGCCGCCCACGCCGACGGTGAACGCCCCGTCGAGAGGGAAGTCCTCGGTGTGATCGAGCACCCGGGTCCGAAAGTCGACGCCGAGGAGGAACTGGGTGTTCGACCCGACGTCCGCGAACCCGCCGCGGAAGCCGACGTCGTACTTCTGCTGGCCGAATCGGTAGAAACCCTCGACGGCCACGCCGGGGCCGTTATCCGAGAGCGAAGCCCCGAATTCCACCCGGTTGAACGAGCGGTAAGGCGCCATGAAGACCGGCGTGGCGGTCGACTGGGCGGCGGCATCGGCCAGCAGGACGGACGACAGAACGACGGCGGTCAGGACATTACGCAGCACTGGCAGTCTCCTCGAGTCGATCGGCACCGGCGGCTCAGGCCGCCGGCACCACGTGTTCCGCAACCACGCGAACCCGGTTAGAGACGACTTGCAGGAAGCCGCCCTGCACAGTGAAACGGTGCTCCTTGGCCCCGTGTTTCACGGTCAGGACACCCTGGCCGAGGAGGGTCATGAACGGCGCGTGGTTGGGCAGGATGCCCACCTGGCCGTCGTAGGCCGGCGCGGAAACCGCGTCGGCCTGCCCCGAAAACACCGAGGCCTCGGGCCCGATGACGGTGACGTCCATCAGGCGCTCGCCAGGCCCTTGGCCTTCTCGACCGCGTCCTCGATGGTGCCGACCATGTAGAACGCCTGCTCCGGCAGGTGGTCGAACTCGCCGGCCAGCACCCGCTCGAAGCTCGCGATGGTGTCCTCGAGCTTGACGTACTTGCCCTCGAAGCCGGTGAACTGCTGGGCCACGAAGAACGGCTGCGACAGGAACCGCTGGAGCCGCCGGGCCCGGGCCACGATCAGCTTGTCGTCCTCGGTCAGTTCGTCCATGCCCAGGATCGCGATGATATCCTGGAGGGCCTTGTACCGCTGGAGCGTCCGCTGGAGACCCACGGCCACGTCGTAGTGCCGCTGGCCGACGAACTGCGGATCGAGAATTCGGCTCGAGCTGTCGAGCGGGTCGACCGCGGGATAGATGCCGAGTTCCGAGATGGCCCGGCTCAACACGACCGTCGCGTCGAGGTGGGCGAAGGCGTTGGCCGGGGCCGGGTCGGTCAGGTCGTCGGCCGGCACGTAGATGGCCTGCACCGAGGTGATCGAGCCCTTCTTCGTCGAGGTGATCCGCTCCTGCAGGTCACCCATCTCGGTGGCCAGCGTCGGCTGGTACCCCACGGCACTCGGCATCCGGCCGAGGAGCGCCGACACCTCCGACCCCGCCTGGGTGAACCGGAAGATGTTGTCGATGAAGAGGAGCACGTCCTGCCCCTCGGTGTCGCGGAAGTACTCCGCGATCGTGAGGCCCGAGAGACCGACCCGGAGCCGGGCGCCCGGCGGCTCGTTCATCTGGCCGTAGACCAGGGCCACCGAGTCGAGGATGTTGGCTTCCTTGAACTCGAGGTAGAGGTCGTTCCCATCGCGGGTCCGCTCGCCCACGCCGCAGAAGACCGACCGGCCGCCATGGCCCTTCTGCACGTTGTTGATCAGCTCCTGAATGACGACCGACTTGCCGACGCCGGCGCCGCCGAA
>JBFXAY010000013.1:0-82007 GCA_050183815.1 Gemmatimonadales bacterium
CAGAAGAAGTAGTTGTCGCTGGCCACGTGCTGGGCGATGTAGCCGATCGACAGCTAGGCCGGGGTCGGCTTGTAGCTGAACTTGGCCTCCGGGATCGAGTCGAACGCCTGGGCGAGATTCCGGTGCATCCCGGCGATCCGGCCCTTGAACGCGGTCGTGATCGGGTCGGCGGGCGGCTGGGCCGCAAGCAGACTGGGGACGACGAGGGCGGCGGCGACGAGCGAAAGACGCATGGGGACTCCAAGTGGGACGGTCGGGGGAGCCTGAATTCTGGAGCGGCCCAGCGCTGCGCGCAAATCAGGCCCCCAGCCGCACGGTAGCCCCAACCCGGAGGTAGAACGGCACCAGCGGGGCCCCGCCGAGGCGACGTTCGAAGAGCCGGCCCGCCCCGAGGTGCAGGTCCGCGGCCCCGATCGACCGACCGCCGAGCACCCCCAGCCGCAGGTGTCCGCCGGTCGCCCGGTACCAGCCGTCCCGGACGTCAGGATAGTTGGCCCGATACGCCTCCGAGTGCACCAGCCGGCTGGCCACGGTGAGATCCGAACCGACCTCGGCGGCGAGAAACCACCGGCGTCCATAGCGGCCCATCTGGGCGGCAACGTCGCCGCCGAGGCCGGTCGCCGCCAGATACGGACTGCGGAAACGGGTGACGGTCGCGGCCGCCGAGAGTGAGGCCACGAACGCCCGCCCACCGCGCAGGACGGTGCGGACGCCCGCGCGGCCGGTAAAGTCGTCGACCCGATCCCGCCCCGCCGGCACCGACCACTCCGCCCCGACGACCGTCTGGCCCAATCGATACCCGTACCCGACCGAGAGAACCGCGCCGTAGTCGACCCCGGCCGCCACCGTCACGAGGTGCCGGGCCGCAGCTGGGGAGCGCCAGTTGAGCGGCTGGGCCGCGGCGGCGGACGGGGCGGCAGCAGCCACGAGGGCGAGCAGGACTCCCCGGCTCATCGAGCTCTGCTCCGGAGGTAGGCGACGACGAGCGGCATCGCGTTCCGCCACCCGGCCGCGAAGGTGAAGAGATCGTGGCCGGCGTCGCGCACCAGTTCGATCGTCACGTTCGGGTACGCCGAGGCCACGCGTTCGGCGTGGCCCGCTCCGTACGCCCGGTTCCGCTCGCTGTAGAGAAACAGCACCGGAGGCGAATACCCCGCGGCCCCGGCGGTCCAGTCCGGCCGGTCGCGCCGGCCGATGTCGAACAGCGCCTGGTTGGTGACCGCACCGGCCCGCCAGAACGGCACCGCACCGTCGTCACCCAACGGACTGTCGGTGGCACCGTCGGTGTAGGCCAGCAGCCCCAGTTGGTAGTCGGCGGCGGCGTGATCCTCCCGCCCGGCGGAAAGGATCCGGTCGAGCCACGCCGCGTCGTTGAGCGTTTCGCTCAGCGGCGAAAACCGGCGAGCCCGGGCGACGTAATCCTCGATGTCGGGCCAGGTGAACCCGCCGGGCTCGGCCAGTATCACCCCGGTCGCCGCGTCCGGGGACCGCTCGATGAAGGCGGTGGCCAGGATCCCGCCCCAGGAGTGGCCGAGGAGAAACACCGGCTGCTCGGGTCCGACCCGATAGTGGCCGATGACCGCCGCGAGATCCGCCACCATTACCGCGACCGAGTACCCGCCCCGCGGTTCCCGCCGAGAGAGCCCGGTTCCGCGCTGATCGTAGAACACCACGAAGAAGCCCGAGTCGGCCAGCTCGCGACACCGGAGCAGGTAGCGGTAGTCGGCCCCCGGCCCGCCGTGCACGACCACGACCATCGGGCGCCCCGGCGTGCCAGCCGTTTCGGCGTGGAGGCGGGTGCCGTTCACGTCGATGGCCGGCAGCGACGGATCCTCGGCCACGGTCCGGGGCACGAGGTTCCCCGGATCGCCGACCGACAGGAGATCGCCCCGGCAGCCGAGGAGCACCGTCACAGTACCGACTATCAGTTCCCGAATCCGCGCCGGCATCCGGCGGCTCCTTTCCCGTGCGTTCAGCGGCAGAGGCCGCCGACAGGGAAACGCCGCCCCGGAGAAAAGGTTCGGGACACGGTCGGCGGAGCGCTCCGGGAGGCCACCGTATGCCAGGCGGCCGCCGTTAATAACCGTTAGGACCTGTTTCGCGGCCTTCCCGATCCCTACACTGGCTTCGACCCGACCACCGGACTCCAAAAACGTGCCGAAGCGCCCGCCCCTTGCCGTCCTCCTCGCCGCCGCCGCAACCGTCATCCTGGCCGGCTGCCACGGGAAGACCTCGTGCGTCTGCACCGCCGTCGGCAACGCCTCCGATGTCGTCACGGTCGACAATGACGGCGGCTGCGACGTCGCCGAGGAACAGTTCACCGACCCACAGCGGAGCTGTATCCAGGCCAGTGGGTCGCTGATGGGGCCATCGACCCCACTCTCCCTGGCACTGGAACCGGCCAACCACTTCGCGGCCGGCCTGCCGTCCTTCCCAGTGCCGGCCGCCCCGCCGTCCGGCACGGCCTATCTGATGAAGTAGCCGGCCTGCCGTCGAAAAGGCCGGCCACCCCGGCCGGCGCTTACGGGAACCCTTCTCGGGGGCGATCTTCCGAAACCGGACTCGCCCCGAGGGGATTCCCGTGCCGCCTGAAGCTCCCGTCCCGGCCGATGCTGCCGCCGCGCTGGTCGATCGGATCGCGGCATCGCCGGGATTCGCCGGATCCGACCAGCTGACCCGCTTCCTGCGGTACGTAGTAAACGCCGCCCTGGCGGACCCCGGCGCCCGCCTCCGCGAACAAGCCATCGGGGTGGCCGTCTTCGGCCGGCCGGCCGAGTACGACCCAACCGTCGACGCCGTGGTCCGGGTCCAGGCCCGCCAGCTCCGCTTCAAGCTGACGGAGTACTTCGCCACCGAAGGCCGCCACGAGCCGATCGAAATCCAGATCCCGAAGGGCACCTACCTGCCCCGGTTCGAGGTTCGCCCGGTGGCGCCGACGGCCCCTCCGGAACCGATCACCGGCACCCCATCCCGCGGCCGATGGATCGCGACGGTCGTTGCGGTCGCCGCCGTGGCCCTCGGCGCCGGCTGGGTGGTTCGCGGGCGGACCGACCGTCCCGCCGCGCGATCGGTCGCGGTGCTCCCGTTCCTCAACCTCACCGGCGCGGAGGACCAGGAGCACGTGAGTGACGGGCTGACCGAGGAAGTCACCGCCTCCCTCGGTGCCGTGCCGGGGCTCGCGGTGGTGGCCCGCACGTCGGCATTCCAGTTCAAGGGCCGGTCGCTCGATGCTCGCGACATCGGCCGGCAACTCGGCGTCGGCGCCGTGCTCGAAGGCAGTATCCGGCGCAGCGACAGCGGGTATCGGGTGACGGTCCAGCTGATCGGAACGGCCGACGGGCTCCACCGCTGGGCCGCGAGCTACGACAGCGAGTCCCGCGACCTCGTTTCCCTCCAGGAGACGGTCGCCCGTGAGGTCACCGCCGCCCTCGGCCGGCAATTCGGGGTGACGCTGGCCGGCGGAGCGCGGCGGACCACGACGAATCCGGCGGCCTACGAGCTGTACCTCGAGGCCCGCCATTTCTGGAACCGCCGGACGCCGGAAGCGATGGCGCGGGCCATCGAGCGATACCGTCAGGCGATCGCGCGGGACTCGAACTTCGCCCTCGCCTATGCCGGCCTCGGCGCCACGTACGCCGCCATGTCCCTCAACAACATGGCGCCGCCGGAGACCGGGCCCGCCGCCGCGATCGAAGCCGCCGAGACGGCCCGCCGCCTCGATCCGGCCCTGGGGGAAGCGTACGCGACCCTCGGTTTGATGCGGGGATTCGCCGGCTGGGACTGGGTCGCCGCCGATTCGCTCTTCCGCCGCGCGATCGCGCTGAGCCCGAACTACGCAACGGCCCGATCGTGGTACTCCAACACGCTCACGGCGCGGGGCCGGGCCGACGACGCGCTCGAACAGCTCGAGCGGGCCCGCCGCATCGACCCACTCTCGCTTCCCATCCTCCATGGCGTGGGCGAAGCGCTGATCTACGCCCGGCGCTACGACGAGGCGCTGGCCCAGGTGGCCCGCATCCTGGCGCTCGATTCGACGTTCACGTTCGCGCATTCGCTGGCGGCGCGCGCCTACTTCGGGCAGGGCCGCTACCGGGAGGCGCTGGCCGAGGCGCGCCGGGCCGGGGACTCGCTTGGCGCGGTGCTCATCCGGAGCCGGATCGGCGAGGTCAGCCGGGCAGAGGCCCTCGCCGCGATCGCCAACCAGGGCGCTCCCGCACTCGAGGATCATCCGTTCATCGCGGCCATCAGCTACGCGATCCTCGACGAGGTCGATTCGTCCTTCGCCTGGCTCGATCGCGGCTACCGCCGCCACCACCCGGACCTGATGTCCCTCAAGGTCGAGCCGATGCTCGATCCGCTTCGCGCCGACCCGCGCTACCCGGCTCTGCTCGCCAAGGTCGGCCTGGCCGACCGGTAGCCCCGCGGCGGCGACCCGCCGATCTTTGTTCCGAGCCCTCCCGGAGACCCCGACGATGCCCGACCGCCCCGACCCCACCTCCCGTCGCCGATTCCTGGCCCAGACCGGCAGCTGTGCCGCGCACCTGGCGCTGGCATCCGCGTTCCTGCCGCCTTCCCTCCGGCACCGCTGGACGGCCCGCACGATGGGCCGGGTCGTGGCGGCGGAGCCCTGGGGCCGGATCGAGGAGATCGGACCGGGCCTCTGGGCCATGGTATCGACACCGCTCTCGGGCGACTTCACCACGGTCTCGAACGGGGCGATCATCGCGGGCCGGAGCGCCGTGCTCGTCATCGAGGGCCTGATGCAGCCGAAAGGCGCCACCTGGCTTGCGGAGCAGGCCCGCACCCTCACCGGCCGGTGGCCCACCCACGTGATGGTCACGCACTACCACTCGGATCACATCAACGGCGTGGCCGGCTATTTCGCCGAGGGGGCCCGGCCGGCGATCTGGACCACCGCCACCACCCGGGACTGGGCCCTCGAGAAGAACCAGGCGGACGAGCAGCGGAACGAACTCCTCAAGAGTGTGGTGTCCGTCGACCCGGCCACCGCCACGACGATCGACCTTGGCGGCCGGAAGGTGACTCTGGTCCCCCGAACCGGACACACCCGGAGCGACCTGACGGCGGTCGTCGAGGATCCGCGGGTGGTGTTCGCCGGCGACCTGCTCTGGAACGGCATGTTCCCGAACTACGTCGATGCGGCGCCGTCCACGCTCGCCCGGAGCGTCAGGAGCCTCGAATCCAAGGGGGCGCTCTACGTGCCGGGGCACGGGCCGCTGGCCCGGGACCCCGAGGTGAAGCGCTATCGGGACATGCTCGACGAAGTGGAACGGGCCGCGAAAGCGGCCCGCAAGCAGGGACTCTCGGCGGCGGACGGCGCGAAGGCGTACCGGCTCCCCGAATCGCTGGGCGAGTGGACGCTCTTCAACCCGCGTTTCATCGAGACGGCCTTCGGCGCCTGGTACCGGGAGCTGGACGCGAAGTAACTCCCGAGACGCCGTCTGTCAGGGCTGCCGAAGCGAGAGCCGCTCGGTCAGCCACGCGACCCGGTCGGCCCTGGCGGTCGGCGTGAGACCGTGGCCGGCGTCGTACCAGCGAATAGTCTTCGGCTCCCCGGCCGCCGCCTGCAGGGCCTGGGCGTCGTCGGTGGTGACGAGCGCATCCTGGGTCCCGTTCTGGATGAGGAGCGGCGTCGGCGACGATTCACCGACGAACCGGATGGGTTCGATCGTCCACATCGCCTCGATCCAGCGGTTTCGCTCGGCCGCGCCGAGGGTCGCGAGCGGGCCTTCCGGGGCGCCGCCCTGGGTGGTGAAATGGGAGACCAGGCCGCCGTCCGGCACGAACAACACCGCCGCAGCGAGCCGGCGCTCGATCGCAACGAACAGTCCGCCCATCGCGCCTCCGTAGCTTCCGCCGACGTAGGCCAGGCGCTGCCCGTCCACGTCGCTCCGGGCGAGCAACCCGTCGACCGCCCGCTGGAGATCCCACATCAGCTGCACCTGATCGGCGCTGTCCCGCGGCGTCAGGTCCGGCAATTCCCCGCGGCGAGCCCACGGCGCATCGACCGCGAGCACCACGGCACCGGCAGCCACCAGGTCGAGCCCCTGGCCGCTCAGCGCTCCCTCGGCCGTACCGGGCAGGCCATGCATCAGGACGATGCCGGCGTGCGGACCCGCCGCCTCGGGCACGCCGAGCCAGCCGGTCGCCCGACCGCCGGCGGGGCTCAGATAGGACACGGCGTACACCCGCACGCCGGCCGCCGGGGAGGTCATGGGCGTCTGCCGGAAATCGAGCGGGGCGTTGCGGTCGTACTGGAAGAGGCTGATCGGCGCCCGGGGTGGTAGCTCCGGACCGGGATCGCAGGCAGCGCCGCAGGGGGCCGGGTCGACGGACTGGCCGCAGACGGCGAGCATCGTCGCCAGCCCCGCGGCGGCGGCGAGTCGGGGGAGGGAGGCCATGTCCAATGCTACCGTTTCTCCTCCCGCTCGGGTGTATGACTGTAGTGAGGCGCCGGCCGGGTTATTCCATCCGCGGCCGGGCGGCCAGGGCGGTCCGGTACTCGCCCTCGACGGCGGCTGACCCGGAGGCGCAGAAGTCCATGCTGCGGAGCAGGCCGTCCTGGAGCCGGTAGATCCAGGCGTGGATGCTGAGCGGCTGCCCGCGTTCCCAGGCACCCTGCACCACCGACGTGCGGCAGACGTTCATGGCCTGATCGAGCACGTTGAGTTCGCAGAGCCGGTCCACGCGTTCGGGGTCGCCGGGCAATGCCTCGAGGAGGCCCTGATGGCGCTCGCCAACGTCCTGCACATGCCGGAGCCAGTTGTCGATCAGGCCGAGGGGCCGGGCATCGAAGGCTGCCTGCACGCCGCCGCAGCCGTAATGGCCGCAGACGATGACGTGGGCCACCTTGAGCACCTCGACCGCATACTGGAGCACCGACAACATGTTGAGGTCGGTGTGGACGACCACGTTCGCCACGTTCCGATGGACAAACATCTCGCCCGGCCGGAGCCCGACGATCTCGTTGGCGGGGACGCGGCTGTCGGCGCAGCCGATCCACAGATACTGGGGCGCCTGCTGCCGGGCGAGGTCCTCGAAGAACCCCGGCTCGCGCTGTTCGATGGCCCGGGCCCAGGCGCGGTTCCTGGCGAAGAGTTCGGGTAGATTGCGCATGACCGGAATCTATTGCGGAGCCCCCACCATGCCGATGCCCACGCCGGAGACCGTCGCCGACTATCTCGCCGCGCAGCCGCCGGCGGCCCGGACGCTGCTCCGGCAGGTTCGTGCCGCGATCCGGAAGGCGGTTCCGCGGCTCGAGGAGTCCGTGACCTACCGGATCCCGACCTACAAGCTCGACGGCCGGGTGGTGCTCTACTTCGCCGGCTTCAAGGACCATTACTCGGTCTACCCGGCAACGGCCGGACTCATCGCCGCCCTCGGCCCGCAGCTCGCGGCCCACCGGAGCGGCAAGGGCACCCTCCGGTTCGAGTTCGGCCATCGGGTGCCGACGGCCCTCATCGGCCGGATCGCCCGGATCAGAGCCGCCGAGGCCGCCGGGAAGTCGGCAGCCCGGAAGCCCGCCGGTAACGGAACGCCCGGCCGGCGGGTCAAGAAGAAGACCGCCTGAACCGGAGGACCCGAGGTGCCGGCTACCCGAACGATGGCAGTACTGCTGGCGGCCGCCCTGGCCTGCTCCGACGGTCCCGTCGGCAACAGCGACCGGCTGGAACTCGGCACCTGGGGCGGCGACAAGGCGGCGGTCATCGCCACCGACTCCGTTACCCACATCCACATCGGCTGCACCTTCGGTGACGTTGTCGGGCGCGTGGCCCTCGACGCGGAGGGCCGCTTTTCGGTGGCGGGGACCTATGTCCTGCAGGCCTACCCCATCGTGCTCGGTCCGGAGTTTCCGGCGCAATTCGCGGGGCAGGTCGTTCGCGACCGGTTGACCCTGGCCGTGACCGTGAACGATACCGTGACCGGCAAGCCCGTTCTGCTCGGACCGATCACGGTCCGCTTCGGCAAGAACCCCGAGATGGCGCAGTGCCCGATCTGCAAGGCCCCGCGGCTCCCGGGCGTCAAACGCGAAGCCGGGTCGGATCAAGGGGCAAGGTCCGGAGCCGAACCCCAGTGGCCTGAAACACCGCATTGAGGACGGCCGGGGCCACGGCGGGGACCGGCGGTTCGCCGAGCCCGAAGGGCCGGACGGTACTCGCCACGACGTGGGTCTCCACCCGGGGCATCCGGTCGATCGTGAGAATCGGATAGTCGCCGAACCCGCCACCCACGGTCCGACCCGCATTGAAGCGCACGCCCGGGCCGAGCAAGGCGGTGAGGGCCCAGCCGATCCCGCCTTCGAACTGCTGCTCGACGCCCGTCCGGTTGATCACCTGGCCGCAATCCACCACACTCACGATCCGGTGCACGCGGATGTCGCCGGCGGCGCCGACGGATACCTCCGCCACCTGCGCCACCATGGTCCCGCGATGGTACGGATTGCAGGCGATCCCGCGTCCGACCCGGCGACCCGGCTCGGCGGCCGGCAGCGGTTCGCCCCAGCCGGCCCGCTCGGCGGCGAGCTGCAGCACCCGGCGGAGCCGGTCACCGTTAGGCACGTCCTGGTCGCCTCGCCGGACCGCACCCGGGGAGGGAATCAGGGCGAGCCGGATGCCGACGGGGTCCTGCCCGGTGGCATGGGCGATCTCGTCGAGGAAACTCTCCCGGGCCAGCACCGCGGCGGGGTAGGTCACCGACCGCCAGGCCCCCGTCCGGACCGGCGCCTCGGAGAGCGCCAGTTCGACTTCGAGGTCGGCCACATCATAGGGTGAGTCGAACCCGCCCCAGGGATCGCCTTCGGCGGCGGGGTCGGTGGCGGGGTTGAACGGTCCGAACATCGAGAGATGGAAGTCGGCGACCCGGTGGCGCCAGGCCACGATCCGGCCGGCGGCATCGACGCCGGCCGACAGGCGATTGAGTTGGGCCGGGTTGTACATGTCGTGCCGGTAGTCGTCTTCGCGGGACCACAACACCTTGACCGGCGCCCCGGCGGCCCGGGACACCTGGGCCGCCTCGACGATGAAGTCGTTGGCGATCCGGCGCCCGAAGCCCCCGCCCAGCCGCAGCACGTTGACCACCACATTCTCGGCCGGGATCTCGAGTGCCTGGGCCACCCGCACCTGGGCGCCGTTCGGACTCTGCATCCCCGCCCAGATCTCGCAGCGGCCATCCCGAACATCCGCCACGGCGGACAGCGGTTCGATGGCCGCATGCGCCTGCCAGGTCCACCGGAACTCCGCGTCAAACCGCCGGTCGGCCCGGCGCAGCGCCCTCTCAGCGTTGCCAGCCCGACGGGCGATCTTGCCGCCCCGGGCCAGGGCACCCTCGAGGCGGCGCCAGCCTTCCGCGTTGTCGAACCTCGCGTTCGGTCCGTCGGCCCAGCGCACCGAGAGCGCCTTCCGGCCCTCGAGCGCGGCCCAGGTCGAAGTCGCTACGACGGCCACGCCGGCCGGAACCTCGATCACCTCGCGGACACCGGCCACCGCGCGGGCCCCTTCCCCGTCGAAGTCGACGCACCGGCCACCGGCAGTCGGGCTCCGGGCGATCACTGCGTACAACATCCCGGGCACCGTGTGATCGAAACCGTACCGGATCGTACCCGTGACAATGGCCGGCGCGGCCGGATCAGGAACCCGGGTACCCAGCAAGGTATAGCGCTCCGGGTCCTTGAACCGCGGCGCTTCGGGAACCGGCAACTGGCGGGCGGCGTCGACGAGGGCGGCGAAAGCGAGGCGGCGGTCGCGATAGCGCACGAAGCCGTTCTCGGTGAAGCACTCCCCGGGCGGAACGGTCCACCGGACGGCCGCGGCGGCGATCAGCATCTCGCGAGCCCGGGCTGCCGCCACCCGGTGTCCATACCAGGCATCGACGACGCTGCCGCTTCCGGCCGTCCCCATTTCGGGAAACCGGGGACCCGGGCGCGCCGGCACGACCCGCACCCGCGCCCAATCGGCCCCGAGTTCCTCGGCCATGATCATCGGCAGGGCCGTGCTCACGCCCTGCCCCATCTCCGCCTTGTCGAGCACCAGGGTGACGGTGCCATCGGCGGCGATCTCGAGCCACTCGCCGCCCGTGAGCGGCGGCCCCGAGGGCCGGGTGCGGCAGCCCAGGGCCGGGACGGCGACGACGAGAGCCAGCCCCTGCACGGCCTGCTGGAGGAATTCCCGCCTGGAGGTGGTCATCGGGTACTCGATTCGACGTCGGGGAACACCCGACCCTACGAGCCGTCCGGCGACGGGGATTCCCCGATTCCGCGCCGGCCGCCGCCGGCGCTGGACGGGCGGGGCCGACCTAACCAACTTGGTACCCTCCAAACACCCGAGGGTGCCGTCATGTCCGGATTCGCGTATCAGGCGTCCACCGATGATCTGCTCGAGGCGTTCACCGAGGCGGTCGCCGACCACGGCGGGTCAGTCGTCGGCGCCGTTCAGAACGAGTCCTTCCTGATCGCGCGGGCTCTCCTCCCGCCGGCCGGCACCGTCGCTCCGAACGACCCCTTCAAGAGCGGTGTGGCGATTCGGGCCGACGCCGGTGAGGTGTGGGTCCACCCCTACGTCGTCCGTGAGGTGTGCAGCAACGGCGCGATCCTGCCCCGAACCCTCGAGGCAATCGAACTCGGCGATGTCGGTTCCTGGGGCCCGAGCGGAGCGGCCGGCGCCATCCGGGCCGCCGTCTCGTCCTGTGCCGACGTGGACCTGTTCCAGGACAACCTGAGACGATTCGCGGCCACCCGGATCGCGCCGATGGACCTGGCCCTCTCCGCGCTGCCCGGCCTGGGCAGCCCGCTGGTGGCGGGCATGGCGGTCGCGATTCTGCGGGAATTTTTCCAGGGAGGGGATCGCTCGCTCTACGGCTTCGTCAATGCGATCACCGCCACCGCCCGGGACACCGCGGATCCCCTGGTGCGATGGGAACTCGAGGCCGCGGCCGGCGCGCTTGCAACGGACCGGGCGCCGGCATCGCTCGGTCAGGCGCCCGTCGAGGCGGCCGGCGTCGCTCCCTAGGCCCGGGAGCGGGCGCAGGGCCTGGTCAGCGCCAGGTCACTTCCATCGCGAAGAAGTGATCGAACACCTCCCGATCCGGCCGGTTGCGGGGATTGCGCGCCGGACTGCGGATGTAGAAGTCGAGCTGCTGGGCGGCCGGGTTGACGAGCCCGGCCCGCCCCGCGGAGGAATCGGCCGGCGGAGCCACCCGCAGCGTGGCCCGGTCGCGCATGCCCTGCGTCACCATGAAGTGGACTTCGTAGCCGGTGTAGAGGGTATCGCCGTTGAGGATGCCGGTCCCGTAGCCCCACCCGGCCACGAACAGGAGGCTCTTCGGCCAGTTGGCGTCGCCGCAGCCGGAGTCGCCGTGTTCGTATAACCAGGCGGCGATGCCCCCCTGCTGGCAGGGATTGAACTCGTGGACGCGGTCGAGGATCAGTTCGTACCGGCCCTCGGGCAGTTCGAGCGCCGCGCGGAACGAACCCGTGTCCGCGATGGCATCGACGTCGATCGATACGGTCCCGCCGACCGGGTGGGCCGTGGACGCCGCGTCATCGAGATGATCCCAGGGTGCCGAGTCGGCGAGGCGGCCGACCTGGTAGACGCGGCCGCCCGCGAGGTGGAACTGGCCGTCGTACCGGTCATGCTGCTCCGGCGAGAATATCGCCATGTCGGCGCCGGCCGGGCGACGACCAGCCTCCACCCCGTTGGCATCCTTGGGCTGACCACCGCAGCCGGCGACGAGGGTGACGGCGGCCACGGCGACGGCCGGCCAGTAGGAATCTTGGCTCACGACGCACGCCTTCCCGAAGGGGATCTGAACGCTCGTCGGATGACGCGCCGGGTGCAAGGACCGACGGCGGTCGCCGGAAGGGGTGCTGGCCCGAGCAGGTCGAGGCAACGCTTCGCTTCAGGCAATTGGACAGCGCCGCCGGCCATCGGTAGATTTTTTCGAATGGTCCCGTCGCTGGTCACCCGGTTCGCCACCGCACTGCTCGCGCTGCTCGTCGTCGCCTCGCCCTCGCTGGCGCGAGCCGCGCACGACTCGGCGCACGCCGCCGACCGGCGGCAGACGGAACATGGCGTCGCCGGGCACGGGCATGATCATGGCGGCGGTCACACCCACGCCGGGGCTCGTCAGCCCGCCTCGAGTCGCGACCACGCCGACAACGGCCACCTCTCGTCGCGCCGGGCGCCGGAGCTGACGAGCCGCGCCGACGTGGGCCTCCCGGCCGCACCGGTCCGCCACCTGGTCGTCGCCACGACGACACCGACTCGCCTGTCGGCGCCGATCCGGGTGGTCCACCGGGTTGAGCGAACGCACCACCCTCCCGACCTCCCCAGAGCGCCCCCGCCGTCCTGACCCGGTTCCAAGCGAACCGGAGTGCTTCCGGCGTTCCCGCGAACGTCCGGACTCTCGCGCCGTGCGGCCAGGGTGGCCGCCGCGGCTCCCGTTGCCTGCGATCACGAGAGAGTGGATGCGGACCGATCTGATGCTTCTGCTGCTGGCCGCCACCCCGGCGGCGGCGCAGGCCCCCCCGCTGACCCTGCGCGAGGCGCGCGAGCGGGCCCGGGCCACCAGTCCCGAGCTGGCCGCCGCGCAGGCCTCGGCCCGCGCGGCGCGGCTCGACGCCCGCCAAGCCGGGGCGCCGCCGAACCCGGTCCTCGCGATCGGCCGGGAACGCACCAGCGGCGCGGGCGGGGTGAACGCCCAGACGACGCTCCAGCTGGAGCAGCGCCTCGACTTTGCCGGCCGTCCGGCGGCGGCGGCCGCCGCCGCCGCCCGCGCCGGTGCCGCCGAGGCTCGGGTGGCGCGGACAGCCGATCTGCTCGATGCCCGGGTCAGCCGTCTCTATGCGCGTCTGGCGGCCGCCGGCCGCCGCGTCGTGCTGGCCGACCGCCTGAGGGCCCTGGCCGACTCCGCAGCAACGCGGACTGCCCGCCGGGTCGATGCCGGCGACGCGGCCGGCTACGACCGCCGGCGGCTCGACCTCGAAGCGGCCCGGCTGGCCGGCGTGGCCATTCAGGAGCGCTTCGAAGCCGACAGCCTGACAGGCGAACTGGCGGCGCTGATCGGGGGAACGCCGAGCGAGCTGCGGCTGGCGGATACGGCCTTCACTCCAGGCGAGCTGCCGGTGCTCGATTCCCTGCTCGTCTGGATGGCCACTCGGCCCGATCTCCGGGCCGCCGGGCACCTCGTGGAGGCGGCCCGCTCCGAGGCCGCCGCTCGATCCCGCTCGCGAATACCGGTGCCGACGATTGCCGCGGGCTACAAGACCGAACGGACCGCGGGGTCCGCCGATCGCCAGGACGGCTTCATCGCCGGCCTTGCCCTGCCCCTGCCTTTCTGGGATCGCCGCTCCGCCGCCACCGCAGCCGGCAGCGCGCTCGTCGAGGCGGCGGAGGCCGATCTGCGGGCGGCCCGGCGGGACGCCGAAGTCGAGGTACGCCGCCTCCATCGGGCGCTCGCGACCGCCCTGGAGCAACACCGCCTCTTCGCCGGCCGTCTCGGTCCCGAGGCGGACCGGGCCCTCGTCGCGATCAACGCCGGCTTCATCGAAGGCGAAGTCACGGCGGCGCAGTGGCTCGACGCGGTCCGCGCCTGGCGGGACGCCCAGGCTACGCTGCTGCTCCTCGACGCCGCCATCGTCGATCGCCAGGCCGAACTCGCGGCCGCGGCCGGAATCACTTTCGAACGCCTCGGGGGAACCACCCGATGAATCCGCTCAAGGCCGCCGGCCTCGCCGGCATCCTCGTCGCCGCCGGCTGCGGCGAACCCGAGGCTGAACTTGCCATCGAGCCGACGACGCTGTCGGTCACTCGCTGGACCGATTCCACCGAACTCTACCTCGAGCATCCGGCGCTCGTGGCGGGCGAGCCGGCCAAATTCGCGGTCCATCTCACGGACCTCACCGACTTCGCCCCGCTCACGGCCGGTCTGGTAGCGCTGCGGCTCACCCCGGTCGGCGGCGGTTCCCCGGTCGAGGCCACCCAGGAAACGCCCCGCTCCCCCGGGATCTACGGCCCGGCGCTGACGCCCGCCGCCGAGGGGCGGTACCGGATGACCGTCCTGGTGCGGAGCCCGCAGGCCCTCGATTCGATCGACGCCGGCGAGGTCGACGTCTATCCGACGATCGACGACACCCCGACGGAAGGAAACACCCCGGCGGGGATCTCGTTCCTCAAGGAACAGCAGTGGAAGAGCCCGGACTTCCGGACGGCCTTCGCCGCCGCCGGCGAGCTGGCCGGCGCGAGCGAAGTGCCGGGCGAGATCGTCCCGGCCGGCGGCCGGTTTGCGGTGGTGACGACGCCGCTGGCCGGCACGGTCGATCCGCGGACCGGCGCCGGCCTGGCCGCCGGCACCAGGGTGGCGGCGGGGACGATCCTGGCAGCCGTGACTCCGGCGTTAGGCGACGGCGGAAGCGGCTACGCCCGGGCGCGGGCGGAACTCGCGGAGGCGGAAGAGGAGCACGCCCGGGCCCGGCGTCTGGTCGAGGCCGAGGCGGCACCGGCCCGCCGGCTCCACGAGGCGGAGATCCGGCTCCGAGCCGCGCAGGAAGCGTTGGCGCCATTCGGCGGCGGTGAGCTCGTCGATGGCCGGGTGCCGGTCCGGTCGCCGCTCGGCGGCGTGATCACCATCCGCCATTCGCTGGCCGGGGCGCTGGTGGCCGCGGGCGATCCGTTGTTCACCGTGGTGGATCCGTCGGTGGTCTGGGTTCGGGCGCTCGTGCCGGGCACCGTCATCGGCCAGGTGAACCGGCGGCAGCCTGCCACGATCCGGGTCGATGGATCGGACCTGACCGTCGCGACGTCGCCGCCGGCGGCGGTGTCGCCCCGGATCGACCCCGAGACCCGGGCGGTCGAGATCACCTATCCGGTGGCCAATCGGGACGGCGCCATTCCGATCGGTGCCACGGTCCGGGTGCTGGTGCCGCGGGCCGGCCGGGGCAGCGGCGTGATCGTGCCGGCGAGCGCGATCTTCGAGTTCGACGGCCGTCCCTACTGCTTCGTGCAGATCAGCGGCGAGTCCTTCGAGCAGCGACCGGTGGCGATCGCCGCGCGGGATGCCTCGCGTGCCCTGATCACCGACGGGGTCCGGGCGGGCGAACGGGTGGTAACCGGGGGCGGTTACGGCATCCGGCTCGCCTCGCAGAGCAGCACCGTGCCCGCGCACGGCCACGAGCACTAGGAGACACCCGTGCTCAATGCCCTGATTCGCTGGTCCCTCCGGAACCGGATGCCGGTGCTCGGCCTCGCCGCGCTGGTGCTGGCGGGCGGCGTGCTCACCGCGATCCGGCTGCCGGTGGACGTCTTTCCCGATCTCACCGCGCCGACGGTCACGGTATTGGCCGAGGCCCACCAGATGGCGGCGGAAGAGGTCGAGACGCTGGTGACCTTTCCGATCGAGACCGCCGTCAACGGCGCCTCGGGCGTTCGCCGAGTGCGGTCGTCGACCGCGCACGGCATCGCGGTCATCTGGGTCGAGTTCGACTGGGGGATCGACATCTTCCGGGCGCGGCAGATCGTCGCGGAAAAGCTCCAGACCGTCACGGCCGCGCTGCCGAGCGGCGTGGCGCCGCCGCTCCTGGCGCCGGTGTCGTCGGTGATGGGCGAAATCATGATGGTCGGACTCCGCGGCCCGGATCAGGAAGCCCTCCGCACGGCAGCCGACTGGACCGTCCGGCGGCGGCTGCTCGCGGTGCCGGGCGTTGCGCAGGTGATCCCGATCGGCGGCCTGGTTCGCCAGTACCAGATCCACCCGGACCCGGTGCGGCTCCAGGCCGCGCGGGTGACCCTGGGCGAGCTGCTCGACGCCACCCGGGCGGCGAGCGGCGTGAGTTCGGGCGGCCTTTATTCCGAGTCCGGCCAGGAGATTGCCATCCGGGGTCTGGCCCGGGCCCGGGACGCCGCCGACCTGGCCGGTTCGGCGGTGGCCTGGCGGGGCGGGGCCCCGATCCGGATCGGCGACGTGGCCACGGTCCGAATCGGCGCGGCTCCGCGGATCGGCACCGGGTCGGTCAACGGCGAGCCGGCGGTGGTCATGGCGGTCCAGAAACAACCCGGCGCCAACACCCTCGAGCTGACCCGCCGGATCGAGACGGAACTCGCGGGCATCGCCGCGTCGCTGCCCGGCGGGATGACGGTGGAAGCCGATCTGTTCCGCCAGGCGGACTTCATCGCCGTCGCGGTGCGGAACGTGGCGATCGCGCTCCGGGACGGGGCGGTGCTGGTGGTGCTCGTGCTGCTCGCCTTCCTGGCGCGGTGGCAGACGACCGCCATTTCGGTGGTGGCGATCCCGCTGTCCCTCGCCGTGGCACTCCTCGCGATGGCGGCCCTCGGCGTGGCGGTGAACACCATGACCCTCGGCGGCCTGGCGATCGCCGTAGGCGTCCTGGTGGACGACGCGATCATCGACGTCGAGAACGTCTTCCGCCGGCTTCGCGAATGGCGGACCGACCCCCGGGGCCGGTCGAGCCTCCGGGTCGTCTTCGACGCCTCGCGCGAAGTGCGCCGGTCGATTCTCTACGCCACGGCGATCATCATCGTGGTGTTCCTGCCCCTCTTCTTCCTGCGGAGCGTCGAGGGCCGCCTGCTCCAGCCGTTAGGCATCGCCTACGGAATCGCGACGCTGGCGTCGCTGGTCGTGGCCTTGACGGTGACCCCGGTGCTCTGCGCCTTCCTGCTCCCGGGAGCCGCGGCGGACCCCCGGGAGAGCCGGCTTCTCGGCTGGCTCCATCGGCGCTACCGGGCCACCCTCCGCCGAGTCATGGCGGCGCCCGGCGTGGTCGTGGCCATCGCCGCCGCGGCGCTCGCGGCGACCGCAGTCTCGGTGCCGTTCCTCGGCACCGCCTTCCTCCCCGAGTTCAACGAAGGGGCCCTCACCATCTCGGTGGTGACGGTGCCGGGCACCTCCCTCGACGAGTCCGACGCCATCGGCCGCCGGGTGGAGACCATTCTCCTCGGCGACGACGCGGTCCGGACCACCGACCGCCGCCAGGGCCGCGCCGAGTTGGACGAACATGCCCAGGGTTCGAACGCAGCCGAGATCGACGTGACCCTCGCGCCCGGCACCGACCGGGAGGCACTGTCCGCCCGGCTCCGGGAGGCCTTCTCGGCGATTCCCGGCACCAACGTGACCATCGGCCAGCCCATCGGCCACCGGATCGACCACCTGCTCTCGGGGACCCGGGCCAACATCGCGGTGAAGATCTTCGGGCCCGACCTCCGCCAGCTGCGCCAGCTCGGGACGGCCGCTCGCGACGCGATCACGCCGATCCCCGGCCTGGTCGACGTCCAGCTCGAACAGCAAAGCGACGTCCCGGAACTCCGGATCGTCGCCGACCGCGGGGCGCTCGCGCGGCACGGCATCACGGCGGGCGCGCTGACCGAGACGATCGACGTGGCGCTCGCCGGCGAACCGGCCGGCGAGATCCTCGAAGAGGACCGGCGGACTCCGGTGGTCGTCCGGGGCGATTCGGCCCTGCGAGCGAACCCCGAGACCATCGGGCGGCTGCCGGTGGTGGCACCCGACGGCCGCCTGATCCCGCTCGCCCAGCTGGCGGGGATCCGCGCGGACCGCGGGCCCAACACCGTCTCCCGCGAGAATGCCCAGCGGAAGATCGTCGTGCAGGCCAACGTGGCGGGGCGCGATCTCGGCGGCGCGGTGGCCGAGATCCGCGAGGTGCTCGGCAGCGGCCTGACGCTGCCCGAGGGTTACCATGTCGAATACGGTGGCCAGTTCGAGGCGCAGCAGCAGTCGGTCCGGACCATCGGCCTGGTGTCGGTGATGGTCGGCGTGATCATCCTCCTGCTGTTGTTCACGGAGTTCCGCTCCGCCCGGATCGCCACGCTGGCGCTGGCGAACCTTCCCCTGGCCCTGATCGGCGGGGTGGCGGCCGTGTTCGCCACGGGCGGGATCGTGTCGGTGGCCTCGCTGGTCGGATTCGTGACCCTGTTCGGGATCGCGACGCGGAACGGGATCCTGCTCCTGACGCATTATCGCCACCTGCGGCGCGGCGGGGCGTCGCTCGCCGAGGCGGTGGCTCGCGGCTCAGAGGAGCGGCTGGCCCCGATTCTGATGACCGCGCTCACCGCGGGCCTCGCGCTGATCCCGCTGGCGCTCGGCGGCGGCAAGCCGGGCAACGAAATCCAGACGCCCATGGCGATCGTGATCCTGGGCGGGCTCCTGTCGTCCACGGCCATGAACATGGTGGTCGTGCCGGCGCTGTACCTCATCGTCGAACGCCGCGCAGCCCGCGGCGCCACCCAGTCCACCACCACCTGAGAGGCGGTACCATGCGAAGGTCCTTCCGCAGTCGCGCCCGCGCTACCTCACTGGCCATTCTCGGCATGCTCGTCGGGATCGCGGCCATCGGGGTCGCGCACGACATGTTCCTCAAACCGAGCGCCTACTTCGTCGCCCCCAATGCGACGATCCCCTCCGAACTTCTCAACGGCACCTTCGATCTGAGTTCGAACTCGATCGACCGGAACCGGATCGCCGACATTTCGGTCATCGGCCCCTCGGGCCGGACCCGGATCGACACCACTCAGTGGCAGGCCACGGGCGACACGAGCCGGGTCACGTTCCGCGCCGGTGCCGGCGGGACGTATGTCATGGGCGTGTCGACGAAAGCGAACAACATCGAGCTCGACGCCGCGGACTTCAACGAGTACCTGAAGGAGGACGGCATCCCCGACGAGATCGCCCGCCGGGCCCAGGCCGGCGAGACGAACGCCGACGCCAAGGAGCGCTACGCGAAGCACGTGAAGACCATCGTGCAGGTGGGCGACACCCCGAGCGAGGGCTTCGCCACCGCGCTCGGCTACCCGGCGGAGATCGTTCCGGTGGACAACCCGTACGCCGCCAGGCGCGGGGGGTCGCTCCGATTCCGGCTGCTCGTCGACGGCAAGGCGGTCCCGAACCAGTACCTGATCTACGGGGCCCGCACCGCGAATGGCGGCAAGGTGGCCGACCAGGGCCTCCGCTCCAACGCGGAAGGCATCGTCACGATCCCGGTGAGTTCCCCCGGCGTGTGGTTCGCGAAGTTCATCAACATGCGGCGGGTCAACGGGCCGGATGGGGTGACCCACGTTTCCCAGTGGGCCTCGCTCACGTTCGCCACCCGCTGAGCGACGGAGCCCGGTCCGCCTTCGGACGGACCGGGCCCCTTGCCCGCCACCCGACGTCAGTCGCCGGGGAATCGGCCCGGCCGCGCCCGCCGGCCATTCTCAATCTTCGATGAGGATCCCGGCGGCTTCGATCCGCGCGATCCTGCCGTCCCCGAACTGCGACAGGCTCGACGGGTCAACCGCCAGCACCGCGAACGTGTGCCCGTACAGTTCCCGAGCGACCACTGCCGCAAGGGCCACGAACCGGTCGACCCCCGTCGTCACGATGGCGGCCGGAGCCGTCCCGAGGGACACGGACTCGAGCAGCACGGCGGAGGTCGTGCTCGAACCTCGTGAGCCCGGCAGCACCAGCACCCGGCCGGCCGCGTTCCGGCCGGAGAGCGGATGGCGCCGGTCGATGATCTCGCCGGTGCGCTGGTCGTAGCCGCCCCAGAAACTGAGCGGCTCGGCGGCGGCGAGAATCGCGCCCGCCGCGTCGCCGGGCTCGATGATCCGGGCCGGGATCAGGCGCGCCACGGATCGGCCTCCCGAACGACCTTGCCCCGCACGGCGGACTCGACGCATTCCGCCAGGCGGCCGAACGCCACCGTGGTCCCGAGGAGACCCGGCGAGTAGTAGGCATACTTGGCGGAGTTTGTCATCAGACTGCGGGTCTCGGGCCGGAGCATCGGCGAGGTGAGGATGCAGGTGTCGACGGTGATCCGGGCCCCGAAGTCCTCCAGCGGTGCCACCAATCCCTCGTCCCGGGCCAGCGCGTGCATGATCCGGCTGGTGGTCACCAGGAACTCGACGCCGGCGGCCCGGCGGCGCCCCGCGCAGAGCGGAGCGAGGGCGCGGAACTCGGCGAGCGAAAAGTGCGGACTGCCGAGAACGACCAGGTCGAGCGCATCGCCGGTGGCGGTCGTCAGTTCCGCGCGGGCGGCCCGCAATTCGGCGAGCCCGATGTCGATGCTCTGGGCCGGTGAGCGTCCGCCGGTAGCCGCCGCGAGCGTCGGCGCCTCGGGAGTGACCCCCACAAGATGGACCAGCGCCACCGCCCCGGCGGACGCGGCCGCGGCGCAGAGTGCCTTGAGCCGATCGTCGTCGGGCGTCGCCTCGAGACCTTCGACGACCGGAATCCGATCCGCGGCGCGCCGCCCGATCAGGTGGCCGAGCACCGGGTAGAAGTCGTCCGCCTCCTGGATCGCACGCGGGACGCCCCGCAACCGAATCAGCACTTCCGCCCGGCGGCCCTCGTCGAGATGGAGGCCGAGCGCCGGCACCCGGCCGGTGAGCGCGCAACAGATATCGAGCAGATCCGGGTAGCGCTCGGTCCGGGCTCCGATGACGGAGTTGGCGAAACAGATCGCGTTCGACTCCCCCCAGGCGAGCTGCTGGCCGAACGTCGGCCGATGGCGGGTCTGATACGGAGCGCAGGTCCAGGTCGGGACGCAGCCCATCTGCCGGTAGGCGTCCATCTGGCGCCGGGCCTTGGCGGCATGGTCGGCCGGCACGGCCCAGTCCCGCCACCCGTGCTCGTCGACTCCGCTCACATTGAGCGTGGACGGTACGGCCACCCGCCCGCCCTCGGCGGCCAGTCGTTCGGCGAACGCGAGCGTCGCGTCGCCGAGGTAGAGGCTCGAGTCGATATGCGCGGCGCTGATGTCGAGCAGGCCGGCCGCCCCCGAGATCTCGGCCATCCGGACCACGATCCGCATCGCGGTCCGGGCCGCGGCCCCCCCCTCTCCGGCCAGCAGGGCCCGCTCGGCGGGAGCGAGCGCCGTCATGCTAGCGCTTCGACCGCGCCGCGACGTACTCGATCGCGGCGGTGCCCACGCGCTGCAAGGTCCCGGTCGTATCGCCGGCCATGTTGACGGACGCGGCGATGGCGAGGTCGAGGTCGGGACAGTAGCGCGCGGTCGTCCCCCAGTAGCCGCTGTGGCCCCAGCAGGTCGTGCCGGCGATGTCGGAGCGGCCGATGCCCATGCCGTAGCCCCCGGGCCGGTCGGCCTCGCTTTGCGGCGTGATGAGCAGCATCTCGCTCAGGGTTTCCGACCGTTCGAAGACCCCGCCGGTGAGCAGCGCCCGGTAGAACCGCGTGAGGTCCCCGAGCGTCGACACGAGCCCGCCGCCGCCATAGAGATCAAGGGACGGATCGAACCCGGTCGCGTCGACGTCGCCCTGATACTGATGGGCGCGCACCGGCATCCCTTCCGGTTCCGGTTCGAGGCTTTCGAAGTAGGTGTGCCGGAGCCCGAGCCGCTGGTAGTCGAGCAGTTCGCGCACCGCCTGGGCCATCGATCTGCCTGTCGCCCGCTCGATCAGCTCGCCGAGCAGGATGTAGCCGGTGTCGGAGTAGTGATACCGTTCGCCCGGCTCGCCGACCTTCTGGCCGCTGTCCACCGCGAACGCCAGCTGTTCGGGCCGGGTCCACCGATGGTCCGGCGCGGAGAACACCGCGGTCCCGAATTGCGGTGACATCGCGTAGTCGAAGATGCCGCTGGTGTGATTGAGGAGATGCCGGACGGTGATCCGGTCCGAATCGTAGCCGCCGCGTCCGAGGGCGGCGAGGGACTCGTCGCTCAGGTAGCGGCGGATGCTGGTATCGAGCGCCACCCGGCCCTGCTCCACCAGCCGCAGCGTGGCTGCGGCCACGAACGTCTTGGTGTTGCTGGCGATCCGGACCGCGGCGTCCGCCGGCAACGGCGCCTCGGCGGCGCGATCGAGCCGGCCCGCGGCGCCCGACCAGTCGAGCGCCAACTTGGGGGACTCGACCCGAAGCATTATTCCCGGCGTCGGGGAAGCGGCGGCGGCGCTGTCGACGAGGTGCTGGAGATCGGCCGGCAGGCCGCCGGCCGCGCCGCCACACCGGGCCGCCCCGACCATGACGCCGGCGGCGATTGCCAGCCGCGCCGGAAGCGCCCTCCCTGCCGGCGGCGCCTGATGACCCGGTGTCCGGCGGCCCCGCGATTCCCGGTCTCTCATCGATCCTCCCTGGCGCAATGTGGTCAGCGGCCCGAAAATCCGAAGCGAGCTTCTTGCCGCAACGCCGGATTCTAGCGCCCGGACCACGCCATGACCATCGACCCCCGTTACCGTGCCGACGTCGCCTCGGTCGACGCCATCATCGCCGCCAGCTACGACGTCATCTCGGGACCGGCAGGCCCCCGAGACTGGGACCGGGAGCGCCACCTCTTCCACCCGGCCGCCCGGCTGATGCGCGGCTTGCCGGCCGGCGCGCCCCGCGGCGCCGATCCGACGCCGGGCGTGGTGGTGCGAACGGTGGCGGAGTTCATCGAGGTCAACGGCCCTCGGTTCCTGGACGAGGCCTTCTACGAGTACGAACTCGGCCGTGCGGTCGTCCGGTTCGGGCGCTGGGCTCATGCCACGAGCGCCTACGCCTCGAGCCGGACGCCGAACGGTCCGGCGTTCGCCCGCGGGGTCAACAGCTTCCAGCTGTGGGAGGACGCCGGCCGCTGGTGGATCATGAGCATCCTCTGGGATTGGGAAGACGACGCCGTTAGGATTCCGCCTTCCCTCGCCGCCAAACCCTGATGCGCTTTTCCTCCCTCACGGACCGGATCGCCGGCCGCGGTGCCGACGCCTGGATCGTCCACGACCTCGCCGTCGAACGGCGCGCGGCCGGGGAGGACGTCATCCTGCTCAGCATCGGCGATCCCGATTTCGACACCCCGTCACCGATCCGGGCCGTGGCGAACGAGGCCCTCGGCGCGGGGCGGACCCACTATTCGCCGAGTGGCGGCGAACCCGCGCTCCGGGCGGCGGTGGCCGCCGAGGCGGGTCGGACGGTCGGCCGGGCGATCGACCCGTCGCAGGTCACGGTGTTCCCCGGGGCCCAGGCCGCGCTCTTCGGCGTGGCGCAGTGTCTCTTCGACCGCGAGGACGAAGTGATCGTCCTCGAGCCGACCTACGTCACCTACGAAGCCGTCTTCGGCGCCCCGGGCGCCCGGATGGTCCAGGTCCCGCTCCGCCCCGACCTCGATTTCCGGCTCGAGCCCGAGGCGCTCGCCGGGGCGATCACGCCGCGGACCCGCGGCCTGGTGGTCAACTTTCCGCACAATCCAACCGGCAGCTGCCTGTCGGCGGCGGAGGCTGATGCGGTGGCGGATCTCTGCCGGCGCCATGATCTCTGGTGCGTGTCCGACGAGGTCTACTCCGCCCTTCGGTTCCACGGGCAGCACGAGAGTCCGCTCTCGCGCCCCGGCATGGCGGAACGCGGCGTCCTCATCTCGAGCCTCTCGAAGTCCCACGCGATGACCGGCTGGCGCTGCGGCTGGGCAGTCACCTCGCCGGCGCTGGCCCGGCACCTCGCCAATCTCGCCCGGGCAACTCACTTCGGGGTCGCTCAGTTCGTCCAGGACGCCGCTGCGCACGCAGTGCGGGAAGGCGGCGCGGATCTCGACCGGCTCCGGCTGGCCTTCCGCTCCCGGGCCCACGCGCTGGCGGAAGCGCTGGCCGGAACGCCCGAACTCGGGGTCCGCATCCCCGATGCGGGAATGTACCTCTTCGTGGACGTGCGCCGGACGGGACTCGACGGGCTGTCGTTCGCCCGCAGTCTGCTCGACGCCGAAGGCGTGTCGGTCACTCCGGGCGAGGGCTTCGGACCCAGCGGCGCCGGTCATGTCCGAATCACCCTCGGCACCGCGGAAGCGCGGCTCCGCGAGGCCGGGCACCGGATCGCGCGGTTCGTCACGACGGTCCGGACCGGCCCGGGACAGACGCCCGCCACTCGATGACCGCCCCGACCGGACGGCGCGCCGCTCTCGGTTTCATCTTCGTTACCGTCATCGTCGACGTGCTGGCATTCGGCGTCACGCTGCCGGTGCTGCCCAAGCTGGTCGAGACCTTCGTGGGCGGTGACACCGCGGATGCCGCCCGGATTTTCGGTCTCTTCGGCACCGTGTGGGCGCTGATGCAGTTCCTCTTCTCGCCGATCCTCGGCGGGCTGTCGGACCGCTATGGGCGGCGGCCGGTCATCCTGATCAGTCTCTTCGGGCTCGGGCTCGACTACGTCCTGATGGCGCTCGCCCCGACGCTCGGGTGGCTCTTCCTCGGACGGGTCCTGTCGGGAGCGCTCGCGGCCAACTTCTCGACCGCCGCGGCGTACGTGGCCGACGTGACCCCGCCCGAGAAGCGGGCGGCCGGGTACGGCATGATCGGCGCCGCCTGGGGGGTGGGTTTCGTCCTCGGCCCGGCGTTGGGCGGGATCATGGGCCAGTGGCACCCGCGGCTCCCCTTCTGGATCGCCGGCGCGCTCACGCTCGTCAACGCCCTCTACGGCTTGGTCATCCTCCCGGAGTCGCACCCGGTCGAGAACCGGCGGCCGTTCGACCTGAAGCGGGCCAATCCCCTGGGGGCGCTCGGACTCCTCCGCTCCCGCCCCGGCCTCCTCGGCCTCGGCTCCATCTATTTCCTCCACCATGTCGCCCACCAGGTGCTGCCGAGCGTTTTCGTGCTTTTTGCCGGGTACCGGTTCGGCTGGAACGCGCGGGACGTCGGCCTGGCCCTCACGGCGGTCGGCGTGGCCACGATGATCGTGCAGGGCGGCCTGGTCCAGCCGATCGTTCGCCGCCTCGGCGAACGCCGGGCCATGCTCGCCGGCCTCGGGGCCGAACTGGTGTCGTACACCCTCTACGGGTTCGCGGCGACGCCCGCGCTCCTCTGGGTCGGGATCGCGATCGGCGCGTTCGCGGGCCTCTTCAACCCGGCCATCCAGGGGTTGATGACGAGCCGGGTGGACCTCACCGAGCAGGGCCGGCTCCAGGGCGCGAACGGTTCGCTCATGGGGATCGCCGGCCTGATCGGGCCGTCGGTGTTCGGCGCGGTCTTCGCCGCATTCATCGAGCCCGGCGGCCGGCAGGTCCCGGGGGCGGCGTTCTTCCTCGCGGCGCTGTTCGTGGCGCTCGGCGCCCTGCTCAGTCTCGGCGCGGCGACTCGGCCGCGCTTCGGCGACCCACCAGAGGCCGAAATTCGCTGATTGCGGCCCCGCGCGGGCGGGGTATGTTCAAACGAGGTCACTTCCTGCCCGTCCCGACGCCGAACGAGGTCGCAAAATGACGCCCAGTGGCAACCAGCCGTTTCCCGATTTCTCCGACGTTCGAGGCGGCGGTTCCTCGAGCGCCCCGGAACCCCAGGCCGAACAGGCGCCGGTGGTCCGGACTCACACGGTCGTCAAAGGCGACAGCCTCTCGAAGATCGCCAAGCAGTACTACGGCAAGGTCACGCTGTGGAAGATGCTCTACGAGGCCAACAAGGCCGTGGTCGGAGCCAACCCCGATCTGATCAAGCCCGGTCAGGTCCTCGTCATCCCGGAACTCGGAGAAAACGCGTGATCCCCGCCCGTATCCGCACCGCGGCGGTGGCCGTCGCCATGCTCGCCACGGTTGCCGCCTGCAAGAAGAAGGAAGCCGCCCCGCCACCCGCGGCGGAACCGGCCGCACCGGCCCCGGTCGCGGTGTCCGACATCAAGACCGGCAACGCCATCGGCGCCGACAAGATGGTCACCAGCCCGACGAGCGAGTTCGGCCCGGGCGACACCATCTACGTCTCGGTGGCCACCACCGGGACCGCGGCATCGGCCAGCCTCCACGCCCACTGGACCTTCCAGACCGGCCAGCTGGTCGATTCGACCACCGTCATGATCGCGCCGACCGGACCGGCGGTGACGGAATTCCACGTCAGCAAGGCGTCGCCGTGGCCCAAGGGCAAGTACAAGGTGGCGATCTTCCTGAACGACGGCGCCGTCGGCGAGCGGGAGTTCGAGGTCAAGTAGCCCGACCGCCCGGTATCGGAAACGTGAACCGGCCCGCGCCACCGAGGCGTCGGGCCGGTTCGGTTTTCCGGGGGGGGGGGGGAACCGGTCAGGGCCAGGGATCGCCGCAACCCTGGGGCTGGAACGAGTCGATCAGATTGATGATCCGCCACCGGCCGCCCACGCGGGCCAGGTGGAACGCGTCATGGCCGCAGTGCGACACCTTCCCGTCGCGACGGACCTGGTACTCGGCCCAGACGGTGGCCACGTCGCCATCGACCTGGACGACCGGGTTCCGGATCGGCTCGTCGATCGCCGGCTGGTCGGCGCGGGTCGCGACCCGGATGAAATCGGCGCCCGCCAGCACGATCACGCGGGACCCGCCCGGACCGGGCCGCACGAGGGTGAACCGGGTCGTCGAGTCGATCCGGCTGTTGAGGAGGTCGAGATCCCTGGCCTTGAGCCCCCGCATGAAGTCCTCGACGGCCGTCAACACCTCGGCCTTCGGTTCCTGGGCGGCCGCCGGCCGCGCTGCCACCGTCAGGGCGGCCAGCGCCGCCACCGTGAACACCCGCATCGAAAGCCTCGCAGAAGGGGAAAACCGACCTGAATATCGCTCTACGCCACCGCCGGCGGACAGGTTTCCCGGAGGCCTACGCCGGAGGGGGCGGCTTCCCTATTATTGCTTGACCCGCCGGCCGTCGCCGGCCGAACCGTTACCCGAACTCCGCTCATGGCGAACCTCACCGACATCGTGATGCCGGCCGACCAGGCCGAGGGAACCTCGAACACCGTCGGCAAGTGGTTCAAGGCCGTCGGCGAGGCCGTGGCCGTCAACGATCCCCTGCTCGAGATCACCACCGACAAGGTGACCGTGGAGGTCGCCGCGCCGGCCGACGGCGTGCTGGTCGAAATCCTCAAGGCCGAGGGCGATACGGTGGAGCCGGGCGACGTACTGGGCCGGGTCGGGCCGGCGGGCAGCCAGGCCGCGGCGGCAAGCGTCCTGCCGGCCGCCGCCGCGGGCGCGGCGGCCGCGCCCGGGCGGGCGCCGGCAGGTAGCGCGGACGCCGCGGGGGAGCTGACGCCGGCCGTTAGGCGGCTCCTCAAGCAATACGGGATCGACGCGGCGGCCATCACCGGGACCGGTCGCGGGGGCCGGATCACCGTGGAGGACGTCGAGGCGTTTGCCGCCAGGAGCACCTCCGTCGCCGCCGGCGCCACCCCGGCCCCGGCGGCGGGTGCGGACCGCGGGGCCAGCCGGATGGTGCCCCACTCGGTCATGCGGAAGAGCATTGCGCAGCACATGGTGCACAGCATGGCCACCGCCCCCCACGTCACGTCGGTCTTCGAGGCGGACCTGTCCGCCATCCTGGCCCACCGGGAAGCGCACCGGGCCGACTTCGAGGCGCGGGGCGCCAAACTCACCTTCACCGCCTACTTCGTCCGCGCCACAGTGGCGGCGCTGCAGGCGGTGCCGGAGGTGAACAGCCGGTGGCACGACACCGCGCTCGAACTGTTCGAGGAGTGCCATATCGGCATCGGCACGGCGCTCGACGCGGGCGGTCTGATCGTGCCCGTCGTCCACTCGGCGCAGCGCCTCGACCTCTTCGGCACGGCGGAGCGGCTCCAGGATCTCACCGCCCGGGCGCGGGCCGGCAAGCTCGAGCCGAAGGATGTCCAGGGCGGCACCTTCAGCATCTCGAACCACGGAACCAGCGGCAGCCTGGTGGCGGCCCCGATCATCATCAACCAGCCCCAATCCGCGATTCTCGGCATCGGCAAGCTGGAACAGCGCGTCGTGGTCGGGGCGGGCGGCGGGGTGGAGGTGCGGCCGATGGTGTATGTGACGCTCACCATCGACCACCGGGTGCTCGACGGCTTCCAGGCCAACGCGTTCCTGACCCGCTGGACCGAGACGATCCAGCAGACGGACTGGTAGCAGCGGGTCCGGGTTGCGGGGCGGCTTCCGCGGCAGTCAATTCCGGGATCGCCTCCGCCTCCCGGACGGTCCCATGCAACTGACCCGGCTTTCCGCCCTCATCGGGCTCGTCGCCGCCTTCCCGCTCGCCGCGCAGGAACGGACGGCCTTCACGGCCGAACGCTCCCTCGATGTCGCCACCTGGAGCATTGGCGACCTCTCCGACGACGGCGCCTGGCTCGTTACCACCTCGCTCACCCGCCGGGCGATGCTCGGCGTCGATCATCGCCGGGACGGCGATCCGACCTACCTCCGGCCGGCCGCCGCCGACATCTGGGTCGTCAACACGGCGACCGGCGACCGGCGCAAGGTGTTTCCCGAACCGCGGAACCGCCGCGCGGAAGCCTGGTCTCCCGATGCGGGCACGCTGGCCCTGCTGGTCGAGCAGAACGGCGAATATGCGCTGGCCCTCTGGGACCGTCAGACCGCGCGGCTCACCTGGCCGAGAATGCCGGCGGATCGCTATGTGGCGGAGAACAGCGATCTCGCCTGGAGCCGGGACGGATCCCGGGTGCTGTTCAATCTCCGGACGCGCGGCTGGAAGGATTCCGTCACGGCCCGGTTCCGGGAGATGACCGAGGGTCCGGTCTTCGTCCAGTCGAGCACCGACCCGTTCCTGGCCTGGGACGCGCTGCGCCGCGACGGGTTCGTCCGGTCGGTGGCATCCCTCGACCGGCGCTCCGGGCGGGTCGTCGAAATCCTTTCGACCCGGCGCCTGACCACGTGGCGCCTCGCTGAGGACGACAGCACGCTGGTCTGGCAGGAGGACATCACCCCGAAGACGGACTACGACGTGATCTTCGGGACCGAGACCCGGCTGCTGGCCCGGCGGGGCACGGCCGACTCCCTCGTCGTGGTTCGGTCAACCAAAGGGATCTCGCTGGTCCCGAGCCGCAACGGCCTGCGGTACGCCTATGCGAAGGACGGCAGGCTGGTGGTCGGCACCGTGGTGGACACTGCGACCCGGGTGCTCGCCGGTCCCGGCGACTCGGCGGCGGCACCACGCGACACGTCGAAGGCGGCCCGGGACGCCCGCCAGCGCGAGCGGTTCACCCCGCTCCGGTGGAGCGCCGACGGGAGCGAGCTGATCGCCCGAAACAGCCAGGGGCTCTGGGTCTTCGACGTCGAGCGCGGAGGCCGCGAGCTGTTCCTCGATACCACCGACACCCTCACCGCACCGGAGTACTCGCTGGCCGGCTGGAGCGAGGACGGGGAGTCGATCTTCCTGACGTTCTCATCCCGGACCCGCTGGGAGCGCGGCGTGGCCCGCTACGATCGAGCCGCTCGTCGGCTCACCGAGGTCGTGCGGGACGGGCGGCGCTACCAGAACGTCACCCTGCCACGCACCGGGGGACGGGCCGTCCTAGCCGCATCCGACGGCAACCGGCCGCCGGATCTGTTCTCCGGTGCGGCCACGCTGGCCGATCTCCGCCGCCTGGTGGCCACGAACCCGGCACTGGACGGCGTAGCACTCGCCCGGACGGAACTGATCAACTATCTCGACGTGGACGGCCAGCGGCAGTATGGTGTCGTCTACTATCCGCCCGACTACACGCCGGGGCGCCCCTACCCGACCGTCTTCTACGTCTACGAGCAGTTCTTCGACGACACCTTCGACCCGATCGCCAACGTGCTCGCGGCCCGGGGCTACATCACGGTGAAGCCGTCGGTGAGCCTCGAGACCGGCCACCCCGGCGAGGCGTGGCTCAAGGGCGTGACGGCGGCGGCCAATCACCTGATCGAGCGCGGGATCGCCGATTCGTCGCGGCTCGGGGTTCAGGGCATCAGCTACGGCGGCTACGCCACGAACCTGCTGGTGACCCAGACCCACCGGTTCAAGGCCGCGATCAACATCTCCGGCAAGGTCGACATCATCAGCTTCTACACCGACTCCCCCCGCCTCGGCGTCCGCAACACCCACGCGGCGGAAAAGAGCCAGGACCGGATCGGTGCCACTCTCTGGGAGCAGCCCCAGAAGTACGTCGAGCATTCGGCGGTGATGTTCGCCGACCGGATCACGACGCCGCTCCTGCTGATGACCGGCGATCTCGACAGCAACGTGCCCGCGGACAACACCCGGGAGATGTACTACGCCCTGCGACGACTCGGGAAGCAGGTCGTCTGGGCGAACTACATGCAGGGCGGGCATGGCATCCCGATGGCCCGGGAGGCCGATTTCCTCGACTTCCACCGGCGGATGCTCGCCTGGTACGACGAGCACCTGCGGCCGCCGGCCGAGGGACCGCGAGCCGGAAACTGAGGATCTGCACCCGATGCGGACGCCGAACGCCCTGTCTCGAACCCTGCTCTCCGTCGCTGTCGCAGTCGCCCCGGCCTCGGCAGCCGCGCAGCAGGTGGTCTCGCCCGACGGCCGGAACGCCGTCACGATCGCGGTGTCGGAGGGTCGGCTGGTCTGGTCGTTCGCCCGAGACGGGCGGCCGCTGATCCTCCCCTCGGCACTCGGCTTCGACTTCCGGGGCGCGCCCCGCCTCTTCGACGGACTTCGAATCACCGACACCGGCCGGGCGGCGCACGACGAGTGGTGGACGCAGCCGTGGGGCGAGGTGGCCCGGGTGCACGATCACCACCGGGAACTCGCGGTGACCGTGGAGGAAGTTGTGGCACCGCGGCGCCGGTTCGTCGTCCGGATCCGCGCCTTCGATGACGGGATCGGTTTTCGCTACGAGTTCCCCGCCCAGCAGGGCCTCGACTCGGTCGCCATCCAGGAGGAGCTCACCGAGTTCGCGCTGGCCGACAACGCCAGGGCATGGTGGATTCCTTCCGATCGGTCCCGGATGGACCGTTCCGAGGAACTCTATTCCTCCGCCCCGGTCAGCACCCTCGACCAGATCCAGACCCCGCTCACGCTCGAAGGCACCGACGGCCGGACCTTCATGGTCATCCACGAGGCCAACCTCGTGGACTACGCCCGCATGAGCCTCAAGGGGCCTCGGATGGAGGGCCGCACGCTCCGCGCCGCCCTCGAGCGAATGGCCGACGGCGTCAAGGTCACCGCCCGGGCGCCGTTTGTGACGCCGTGGCGGACCGTCCAGGTCGCGGACCGGGTCACCGACCTCTCCCCGTCGGTGCTGGGACTCAACCTCAATCCGCCGAGCCAGATCGCCAATACCGACTGGATCCATCCGATGAAGTACGTCGGGATCTGGTGGGGGATGCATCTTGGCGTCGAGACCTGGGGTTCCGGGCCGAAGCACGGCGCCACCACGGCCAACGCGAAACGCTACATCGATTTCGCGGCGGCGAACGGCATCGGCGGCGTGCTGGTCGAGGGCTGGAATACCGGGTGGGACGGCGACTGGATCGCGAACCGGAACGCGTTCTCCTTCACTCGGGCCTACCCCGACTACGACCTGCCCGAGGTGGCCCGGTACGCGAAGAGCAAGGGCGTCCGCCTCATCGTCCACAACGAGACGTCGGGCGGGATCCAGAACTACGAACGCCAGCTCGACAGCGCGTTCGCGCTCTATCGGTCCCTCGGTCTCGACGCGATCAAGACCGGCTACGTGACCGACACGACCGGCGAAGGCCACTCGCACTGGTCGCAGTTCATGGTGCGCCACTATCGGAAGGTCGTCGAGACCGCCGCGAAGTACGGGATCATGGTGGACGCCCACGAGCCGATCCACGCCGCCGGCGAACGCCGCACCTGGCCCAACATGATGTCGCGGGAAGGCGCCCGGGGGCAGGAGTACAACGCCTGGAGCGGCGACGGCGGCAACCCGCCGGAGCACGAAACGATTCTCTTCTTCACCCGGCTCCTCGCCGGGCCGATGGATTTCACGCCGGGCATCTTCGACATCCTCGAGACGAGTTCCGGCCGGGCCAAGGAACCGTGGGAGCCCCGGGTCCGGACCACGCTGGCCAAGCAGCTGGCGCTCTACGTGGTGCTCTACTCGCCGCTCCAGATGGCGGCCGACCTGCCCGAGAACTACGCCCGCCAGCCCGCCTTCCAGTTCATCCGGGACGTGGCGGTCGATTGGGACACGACCCGCGTCCTCGACGGCCGGATCGGCGACTACGTGGTCGTGGCCCGGCGGGAACGCGGCGGCCGAACCTGGTTCCTCGGTGCCATCTCCGACGAACAGGCGCGGACGATCGACGTGCCGCTCGACTTTCTCCCGCGCGGCCGCCGCTACCAGGCGGAGATCTACGCAGACGGCCCCGGGGCCGACTGGCTCCGGCATCCGTTGCCTGTGACGATCACCAGGCGGACCGTCACCTCGGCGAGCCGGCTTCGCATCGCGATGGCGCCGGGCGGCGGGCAGGCGATCCGGATCCGGCCGCTCCCCTAGCGGCCGGCACGCCAAGGGACGAACTTCCGTTCGTCCCTCCCCAACCCGGTAATCGTTCATGAAGCGCACCCGGACCTGGGCGGCCGCCGCGGCCGCCGGCGTCTTGCTTGTTCCATCCCGCCAGATGGACGTGACCGTCCACGAAGGCACGTCGATGTCGGTCGCCGCCTCGCCGGACGGCCGGCGGCTCGTGATCGATCTGCAGGGGTCGCTCTGGACTCTGCCGATTGCGGGCGGCACCGCCCGCCGGATTACCGACGAGTACAACGACGCGCGCCAGCCGGCGTGGTCGCCGGATGGGCGAACCATTGCCTTCCAGGGTTACCGAGACGGCGGCTTCGACATCTGGGCCGTCAATCCGGACGGGACCGGACTGCGCCAACTCACCTCCGGCCCGTTCGACGACCGGGAACCGGCGTGGTCGGCGGATGGGCGGCTGGTGGCATTCAGCTCCGATCGTTCCGGCAACTACGACATCTGGACGCTCGACATCGCCACCGGAACGCTCCGCCAGGTGACGAAGGATCCGGGCGACGACTACATGCCGTCGTTCGGACCGGACGGCGAAGTCGCGTTCATCGGCACCCGCGGCGGCCGGCGGGGCGTGCAGGCCATCCGCCCGGCCGACGGCCGGGAGCGCACCGTCGCCGGCGCCGATCCCTCCGCCGATGCGCCGTCCTGGGGACCGTCCGGCACGATCGTCTACGCCACCGCGACCGCCACGGCAAGCAGCCTGCGGGCGCATGCCGAGGACGCGGAACGGGTCCTCACGGGCGGCGAGAACGCGTTCGCGTTCCGGGCCGGCTGGCTCTCGGCCGAGGAAATCGTCTATGTCTCCGACGGCCTCATCCGCCGGCGCCGGGTCGCCGGCGGGGAGCCCGCCACCATTCCCTTCTCCGCGACCCTCGCGGTCACCCGCGCCGAGTATGCCCCTCGGACCCGCGACGTCTCGAGCGGGGAGCCGCGGCGGGCCCTGGGCATCGTCGGCCCGGCGCTCTCGCCGGACGGCGGGCAGGTCGCGTTCGTGGCGTTAGGCGATCTCTGGCTGATGCCGGTGGGCGGCACCCCGCGCCGCCTGACCGAGGATGCGGCCCTCGACGCCGAGCCCGCATGGTCGCCGGACGGCCGGTTTCTCGCCTGGTCGTCCGACCGCGCGGGCGGCACGCTGCTCGACCTCTGGACGCTCGAACTGGCCACCGGAACGATGCGCCGGCTCACGACGGAACCGACCTCCGCCATGGGAGCGGCCTGGTCACCCGACGGCACCCGGATCGCGTACCTCGACGTGGACGGGTTCTGGCGGGCCTCGAGCGTTGCGGTCGTGGAGGTGGCCAGCGGGACGGTGACGAAGATCCACGACCAGTTCTTCGGCCCCGGGAGCCCCACCTGGTCGCCGGATGGGAAGCGGGTGCTGGTGGCGGCCCTCCGGCCCTATTCGAGCCGGTTCCGCGAAGGCACCAATCAGCTGCTCTCGATCGCCGCGACCGGCGGTGACGACCGCTGGATCACGCCGGTCGAACATCGGTCGATCGATTCCCGCGTCGGCGCGGGGCCCGCCTGGTCGCCCGACGGGACCCGGCTGGCTCTCGTCTACGAAGGCGCCCTTTCCCTCTTGCCGGTCACCCCCGACGGGACGCCCCTCGGCCCCCCACGCCGCCAATCGAACGAAATCGCCTTCCAGCCCACCTGGAGCGCCGACTCGCGCCGGATCCTCTATCAGTCGAACGACGCGCTGCGGCTGCTCGATCTGGAGTCCGGGTCGGTGACCACGGTACCGGTCCCGCTCGACTACCGCCCCGCCGGGCCCACCGGCCAGGTGCTGATCCACGCGGGGCAGCTGATCGACGGCACCTCGCCGGCGCTCCGCCGCAACGTGGACATCCTGATCACCGGCAACCGGATCGAACGGGTCGCGGCCCACGCCGCGCACCCGGCGGGCGTTCGGGTCGTCGATGCGTCGGGTCTCACGGTGATGCCGGGCCTGATCGAGTATCACAGCCACCTGCAGAACGACCTCGGCAGTGCGGCCTTCCGGGCCTACCTGGCGTTCGGCGTCACCACCGTGCGCAGCCCGGGCGGGACGCCCTACGAGGCGGTCGAGGAGCGGGAGGCCATCGACGCCGGGACCCGGCCGGGCCCGCGGCTTTTCGTGACCGGGTACCTGATGGAATGGAACCGGGTCTACTACAAGATGGCGGTGGCGGTATCGAGCCCCGCCCATCTCCAGTGGGAACTCGAGCGGGCCCGCGCGCTCCAGTTCGACATGATCAAGAGCTACGTCCGGATGCCGGATCTCGCGCAGCGGCAGATCGCCGCGTTCGCGCACGCGGCCGGGATTCCGGCCGCCTCGCACGAGATCTATCCGGCGGCGCTGTCCGGCCTCGACGGCACCGAGCACACCACCGGCACCAGCCGCCGGGGCTACTCGCCCAAGGCGGCCACCCTCCAGCGCTCCTACGGCGACGTGGCGGCCCTGTTCGGGGCCACCGGCATGGCGTTCACCCCGACGCTGGCGTTAGGCGGCGGCGGGCTCCGGTCGCTCCTGGTCCGGGAGCCGGGCCTGGCCACCGACCCACGAGTCAAACTCTACCCCGACTGGCTCACCGGCTTCATGACCCGCGGCTTCGGCCCGGCGTTCCCGCTGCCGCCGGCCAACAGCGCCGGCCCGGGCGGGGACATGACGATGAACCTGATGAAAGCGGGGGCGCTCGTCGTGGCGGGGACGGACGTGCCGCTGGCACCCGCCCTGCACGGCGAGATCCTGAGCTACGTCCTGGCGGGGATGACGCCGGCCGAGGCTCTCCGCACCGCCACGGTCAACCCGGCCAGGGCCCTGGGTCTCGATGCAGGCGTCGTGGCGCCCGGCAAGCTGGCGGATCTTGCGATCGTCGCCGGCAATCCGCTGGCGGACATCACCGCGACGACCAAGGTCCGGTACACGGTCGCGAACGGGACGGTCTATCCGGTCGAGGAGCTGATCCGCCCCTGATCCGCCCGGGCGCCAGTGGTCGGCTGCAGCCGGCGGCGGGCCCACCCGGAAGGCATTTCGGGTCCGGAATCCAGGCGCGCTTCCGCTCGGGAACGGGGCCCGGTACGTTCCGGCCATGACGCGGCGCCTGCTCGCGGGCGGGGGCTCCCTCCTCGCCCTCCTCCTCCTCGGTTCGACCCCGGCGCATTCGCGCCGGATGGCCGAGTCCGGGTCGGCCTTCGGGCCGGCACGGCGGGAGGCGCCGCACAGCGTCCCGACGAGCGCCACCCGCGAGACCGCCGCCTCCCCGCGGGCCGAGCATCCGGACCTGCCCGGCGGCGCGCTGCCGGCCGACCCGGCCGCACCCGCCCTTCGGAGCCCCGCCGTCAGCCGGTCCCAGGCCGGCGCGGCGGGCCCGTTCCGCCCCGCGGTCCGGCGACCCGGATACTTCCCCACCGGCCCGCCCCGCTCCTCCTGAATCAGCGTTAGGCAATCGGTCCCCGATCCCGTCCGCCGGCCGGGATGGCGGGGTCCGCCACACTGACCCGGGCCGCCCCGGGCCGGCTCGCGGCTGCCGCACGCTCGACGTGCGAAGCCGGGCGCCCGGTCCCGAGCCGGCCCCAAGGGGAGCCTCATGTTCATCACGACGCTACGCCGCCGGATTCTGCTGATCGGACTGGTGGCGCTCACCGCCGGAGCGGCGCTCTGGCAAAACGTTCGCCGAACCACGTCACCCGACCGGGCGGGCCAGGCCGTCAACCTCGGCCTCGACCTTCAGGGCGGCATCCATCTCGGCCTCGAACTCGACGAATCCGTCCGCCCGTCCACCGACCCCGCCCGGGATCTCGATCTCGCTCTCACGGTCCTCCGCCGCCGGATCGACGAGTTCGGCGTGACCGAGCGGGTGGTCCAGAAGGTGGGCGACCGCCGCATCGTGGTCGAACTGCCGGGATTCCGCGATCCGGACCGGGCCCGGAAAGTCGTTCAGCGGACGGCCTACCTCGAGTTCCGGTTCACCGATGAGACCGGCCGGCTCGATCGAGCGATGCCCGCGCTCGACCGGGCCGCCCCCCGAATCGCCGACCCGGCAATCGGCATCACCACGGCAGCAAGGCTGCTGACCGGTCCGTCCGCCGCCGACACGGCGCCGGGGGTCACCCTGTCGTCCCTCCTGATCCCGACCGCAGGCGGAATCCCCGGCGAGTACGCGGTTCCCGCCACGGCGTTCGCCACGGTGGACAGCGTCCTGCGGCTGCCGGCGGTGCAGGCGGTCCTGCCACGAAGCATCGAACTCTTCTGGTCCGCCACCGAGACCGACGGCGCCCGACTGCTCTATGCGCTCGAGTCGCGCCCCGTCCTGACGGGCACGAGCCTCGCACACGCCACCGCGCAGCCGGATCCGCTCAGCGGCGCCCCGCAGGTGAACTTCTCGCTCGACCGGACCGGCGGCGAAACCTTCGGCAAGGAGACCGGGCGCCGGATCGGGAGCCATCTGGCCATCATGCTCGACGGCCGCATCCAGGGCCGGCCGCCGGTGATCCAGTCGCGGATCGAGCGCTACGGCCGGATCGAGATGGGCGGACGATCGCTGGCCGAGGCACAGGACCTGGCACTCGTGCTCCGGGCGGGGGCGCTGCCGACCCCGCTCAGGATCGTCGAGCAGCATGAGGTGGGTCCGAGCCTGGGCGAAGATTCGATCCAGGGCGGCATCCTTGCCGGCGTGGCCGGCACGGCGGCGGTGGTGGCGATCATGGCGGGCTACTACGCCGGCGCCGGCCTCGTGGCGGTCATCGCCCTCGGCTGCTACGTCCTGCTGACGCTCGGAGCCCTCGCCCTCCTTGGCTCGGCGCTCTCGCTGCCCGGGCTGGCCGGACTGGTGCTCTCGATCGGCATGGCGGTCGACGCGAACGTGCTCATCTTCGAACGGATCCGTGAGGAACAGGACCGGGGCCGGAGCAGCCGCGCGGCCACGGCCGAAGGGTTCCGTCAGGCGATGCCGGCCATTGTCGACTCCAACCTGACCACCGTCCTCACGGCGTTGTTCCTGTTCCAGTTCGGCACCGGGCCGGTCCAGGGATTCGCGGTGACGCTCATCGTCGGGATCGCGGCGTCAATGTTCACCGCCGTCTTCGTGACCCGAACCCTGTTCCTGGCCTGGCTCGCCCGCCGGCCCGCCGACCGGCCCCTGCCGCTCGGCGCGACGCGCCTGTTTCGCGGGAGCCGATTTCCGTTCCTCCGGTTCCGGCGCTGGGCCTACGGGGCGACGGCGGTCGTCCTCCTGGCCGGCACCCTGGTCGGCGCGCTTCGCGGGGTTCGTTCCGGCGTCGACTTCAGCGGCGGGAGCCTCTTCCAGGTCGAGACCGAACTGCCGGTCGACCCCGGCCGGATTCGCACCGCGCTGGCCGCCAACGGCGTGGCCGGCGCGGAGGTCCAGCGATTCGGCGGCGAGACCACGTTCGCCATCCGGGCGCCGGCGGCCGAGGATCTGCCGGCCCAGCGGGCCACGATCGTCGCCGCCGTCACCGAAGCGAGCGGCGGCCGGCCGGCGTCCGCCTCGTCCGGCGAGGGCGTCGGACCGAAGGTGGCGAGCGAGCTCCAGACCCGGGCCGCGCTGGCGGTGTCGCTCTCGTTCGGCGCCGTCCTGGCCTATCTCGCCGTCAGATTCGAATGGCGGTTCGGCCTCGCGGCCGTGGCGGCCACGGCGCACGACGTGCTCGCCACGCTGGCGTTCGTGATCGCCCTCCGGATCGAGTTCACGCTGGTGGTGGTGGCCGCGCTGCTGACGGTGGTCGGGTATTCGCTCAACGACACGATCGTGATCTTCGACCGGGCGCGGGAGAACCTTGCCGCGCGCCGGACGGAACCGCTCGAGACGGTCCTCGACCGATCGGTGAACGAGACGCTGCCGCGGACGCTGCTCACCGGCGGGACGGCGCTCGCGACCCTCGCGGCGCTGGCGATCTTCGGCGGGCCGGTCATCCGGCCGTTTGCACTGGTGATGTTCTTCGGAATCTTCGTGGGGACGTTTTCGTCGGTCTTCGTGGCGTCGCCGGTGCTGCTGGCGATCCACCGGCGCTGGGGGCGGTCATGAACCGCGCCACTCCCCGGCCGATTCCCGCGGACCCAACCGCGCCCAGGCGGCACCGACCCTGCCTAACGCTGAAACCAGCGCTGGGCGATGGCCGCCATCTGGTCGGCCCGTTCGCGGGCCCAGCGGGGAACCGAGTATCGGAGGTAGCCGAACAAGCCGATCCCGGTGGCCGTGAGGACGACCGGCGTGACCAGGTCGCCCGCCTGCCCGCGGCCCAGGATGGCGAAGAGGCCGAGGAGCCCGCCGCCGAGCGTCGTGCCGGCGACGGCCAGCGTCGAGAGCGCGCTGCCCTTCATGGTCTGCATCCGGAGCTGGTGGCCGTTTTCGCCCGGCTCGAGGAGGACCTTGAGGTTGCCGTTGCTCCACTGCCGGAGCGAGCCGTGCTGCTGGACCCGGCCGGCGGCGCCGAAGGTGTCCCGCAGGTCGGCCACGAGGCGCTCCCACTCGTCGTCGGTGAGCCGGCGCCCGAGATCCACCTTCCGGCCCACGCCGATCGAGATGCCGAGGACCCGGCGCTGCGCCACGGCGGGCAGCGGCCGGCTGAGGCTCTGGGCCGCTTCCGTCACCAGCTCCGGCGCGATCCCGACCTCCCGCCCGATCTCGTGCAACTCGGCCAGGGTCAACCCGGTGGAGCCGGCCACCGCCCGGCGGCCGGTGGCCTGGGACTCCGCCGCCTTCTCGAAGATCGCGGCGATTTCCTCTTCGCTGTATCGACGTTCGTTGCTCACCACTGTCCTCGAGACCGAAAGGTTCCGGCGCGGCGCGGCCCGGACCGAGCCGCCGGGAAGAGCCTCCAAAATACCCCTGGCGCGAGGGGGCGGTACCCTAGCGAGGAGTCCACCCGAAGAAGCGGAACACGTCGGCCTTCATCCGGGCGCGGGCCTCCTGGTCGAGGTAGGTGGCGTGTCCGCCCGGATACCCGACCGACAGGACCCGGGCCCGGAGCGCCGGAGGGAGTTGATCTCGCAGCCAGTCGTTCGCCGCCGGGCTGCAGATCAGGTCGAAAAAGCCGCAGACGGCCACCACCTTGAGCGCCGAATCGGCGGCGAGTGCCCCGCGCAGCGGCAGATCCTCGACGGCCACCGTCGTGGTGTCGCTGTTCTCGCCGGGCTCCCAGTGCCATCGGACCGACATCCAGTCGGCGCGAAACCGGGCGGGCGGTGGATAGACCCCGCCGAACGGTCCGGTGTACTGGAGGTCGTTGGCGTACCGAAGCTCGCTGCGGAGGTAGCGGACAACGCCGTCCGGCGGCGGCGGGCCCTGAAGACTCGGATCGTCCGTAGGATCGTACGGCTGATCGGGACGATCCATCGGCGCGGTGAACCGGATGTCGTAGTGACCGAGGCGGAGCCCGCGGTCCGCGAGCAGCATGCGGGCGAATTCGTAGATCCCCGGGACGACCGACCCGCTGTCCGGAACCGGGGCGGTCACGCCAAGATAAGGATTGAGCCGGGCGGCAAGCGTCGCGCGGTCGGCGGCGCCGGATCGGAGCGCCGGCGCCAGCGTGTCGAAGGCGAACCGGGCCGAGCGGCCGAGTGCCTCGGCGAGGGTCGAACCGAGACCCGTCCCGAGGCGCCGATGATGCCAGGCGGCGGCAGTGAATGACGGGACCAACGACGCCGTGCGAACCTCGGGCGGTTCCGGCGCCACCGGCATCGGGTAGCCGATCAGGACAACGCCGCTCACCGGCATCCGCCGCCGGGCCAGCACCGCCGCGACGCCCGCGGCCCGGCGGACGCCGAAGCTCTCGCCCACGAGATAGACCGGGGACTGCCAGCGGCCGAACCGGCTCCGCCAGACCCGGACGAACTCGGCCACCGACTCCGCGTCGCCGGCGGTCTGGTAGAAGTCGGCGCCGTACTCGGGCCGGGTCACCCGGCTGAACCCGGTGCCCACCGGGTCGACGAACACGAGATCGGTGCGGTCGAGCCAGGTCTCGTGGTTGTCGACCAGGAGACCCGCGTCGGTGAAGCGGCGCGGCCCGAGGCCGCCGAGTTGAATCAGTCCGGCGTTCGACCCCGGACCGCCGTTCCACGCGAACGTCACGGGACGGCCCGCGCCGCCGCCTTCGAGTGCATACGAGACGAAGAACATCCAGGCCCGGACGTCCCCGGTCTCATTGTGCATGATCGGAAGCCGCCCCGCCGTGGCGACGTAGCGGAGCACGCGCCCGGCCAGGGTGATCTGGTGACGGGTGGTCACCAGCGATTCCGCGCCCGGGGGCACGGGCGGGGCAGGCGCAGTCTGCAGTGCGGCCAGCACGGCGAGAGAGATCATGCGGGGAACAATACCATGTATCCTTCCGGCCATGGCGTTACCCCTCGTTACCGTCCTGCTGCTCGCGCTTTCCGCGGCCGCCGGGCCGGCCGAGCCGGCCCAGCCAGCCCAGCCTTCCATCGAACAGGCGTGGAAACCGCTCCGGGGGGGCGGTCCGGCGGTCACCGCGATCGCGGTCCGGATGACGATCAGCGGGCTGCCCGACTCGGCGGGGCGGCGGTTCAGCCTCGACGTTCCGATCACCTACGCCGGCGTCGCGGGCATTGCCGACCGGGTGCGCGACCTGATGGTGGCGGACCCGAGCGGCGCGGTCCCGCTGACGCCGGAAGACGATCCCGCCGATCCCTCCGGCTTCCCGTTCTTCCGCCACCTCCGCGCCGGGCGGCCCGTGTCTTTTCCCGTGGTGGTGACCTACCGGGCGTTGGCGCCGGCCGAGCCGCTCCGGGGCCCGCCGTTCGGCCTCTATGCCGCCTACGGTGGCGTGAGCGGCGCCGGCGCCGGCTTCCTGGTGCTGCCGGAATTCGAGACGCCGGTCCTCCACCGGGTCCATTGGGACCTGAGCGACTTCCCCGCCGGTGCCACCGCGGCCTCCAGCTTCGGCGTCGGCGACTTCTCGCTGACGGTGCCGCCCGCGGCCCTCCGCCAGGGCTGGATCATGGCCGGACCGTTAGGCAGCTATCCGCCGGCCGGCGCCGGCCGCTTCTCGGCCTTCTGGCTCGGAACGCCGGTCTGGGACCCGGACGCGGAAATGGCCTGGGCCGGCCGGATGTTCCGCTACCTCGGCGATTTCTACGAGTATCTCCCGCTTCCCTCCTACCGGGTGTTCGTTCGGGTCGCGCCACCCGGCAGCCGGTTCAACGGCAGCGGCACCGCGCTCGACAGCTCGTTCATGGCCGGCGCCGAGGCCCGGGCGGCCGGGGCTCCGCCCTCGGGCGAGGCCAACCGGGAAACCTTCGCGCACGAGATGGGGCATCTCTTCGTCGGCGGGATCGAGGCGCCGCCCGGCATCGGCAGCTGGTTCACCGAGGGACTCAACACCTACTACACCCGGCTCCTCCGGATGCGAGGCGGCTTCAGTTCCGTGGCCGACTATCTCCGTGAGGTCAACGACGACTTCGGCACCTACTACCGGAGCCCCGCCCGCAACTTCTCGGCCGACTCGATCGCGCGGATCGGCTTCCGGGACGAAGACGTCCGCCACATTCCGTACCTTCGGGGCAGTCTCTATTTCGCCGAACTCGACGCGCAGGTGCGGGCGCGCTCGGCCGGCCGCCGGAACCTGGATATCCTGGTGCGCGAACTGTTCCGGCGGCGGGCCGCCGGCGTTCGGTTCGACCAGGCCGCCTGGATCGACCTGGTCGTCGGGGAACTCGGTCCGGCCGCCCGCGAGGAGTTCGAAGGCCTGATTCTCCGCGGCGAACGGACACTCGTTCCCGCGTCCGATGCCTTCGGGCCCTGCGCCGAGCGGGTGGCCGAACCGGGGGCGGTCGGCGAGACCGGTTACCGGTGGGTTCGAAAACCCGGCGTCGACGACGAGGCCTGCCGCCGCTGAGTAACGCCCTGGCACCCCACCGGGACCGCTTCACGGACCGAGCCGAAGCCGCGCTGCCAGCGGCGACGGGGCGCCAGATAATGTCCGCAATCTGAGCCGGTCGAGCGCTGGCCGTCCGGCCCCGAGTCGCCTCAAAGCAACAGCCCCCGGGATGCCTTCCCCGGGGGCTGTTCCCTGCGCTCGAGAACCGTCAGTTCGTTCCGAGGCGGCTCGAGGTCCCGATGGTCCCGCCGAGGCAGGGACTGGTGATGCTCGCCCCCGCGCCGGTGGCCGTCCAGTTGACCGTGGCCCCGGTCGCCGGAACCCAGCTGTTGTCCCACCCCGAGAGGCCGCTGAAGTCGGGCATCTCGAACTGGATCGACCCGCTCCCGAAATACCCGGCCACGCTGGCGCCGATGCTCACGACCTTGGCGTTGCCCGCATCGGTCCAGCTCACCGCCGTGGACGACTGGATGTCCGCCGGCAGCGTGTAGCTGAACTGGAGCCGCTTGTAGGGCGCCCCGCCCACGGCCGTCGGTGTCACGGCAGGGAATGCGGTCGGCAGGGTCACGTTCCCACCGGTGAGCGCGCCCGTGTACCTGAGGAGGCTCCGGAATGCACTGGTGCCGGTGGTACCGATCACCGAGAGCCCGTGCCCGTCGCCGGCCACCATCGAAGCGCCCGGAATGCCGTAGGCGGTGAAGGTCGCTCCGGCGGCTTCCGCGCCGGCGTAGAGCGTGCCGACATCGCACGACGCGCCGGAGAGTGCCTGCATGCCGTGGATGATCGTCTCACCGGCGCCGGGATTGGTGATCGTGATCGAGGCGGCGGCCGGGACCAGGCTGCCGGCGCCGAAGTCGATTGGCGCACCGATCGATGCACCCTCCGCCAGGGCCGCGGTATTGATCCCGCGGCGAATCACCATCCGATCGCCCGACCCGGGCGTCAGCACGCTCCGGGCATAGGCGAAGAGATCGAACGTACCGTTCCGCACGCCGCTGATGGTGACGGGGCCCGAAGCGAACGCGCTACCGCTGCCACCGCCCAGCGATACCATGGCCAGCTGGCCAAGGGACAGGTTCGCCACCGTCGCCGAAAGGTTCTTCGTAGTCGCGGCCGGCGAGCAGAAAGTGCCGGCGGGAACCGCGAGGAACTCGGTCCGGCTGTAGTACTGGATGGTGGTGCCGAAGGCACCGCTGCCGGCGTCGAAGACGAAGGCTACCCCGCCCTTCGACTGATTGATGTCGAACGAGTAGACGTTGCCGGTGCCAACGACCCTGGTCCACGGGCCGGTGCCGTCCTGATAGGCAAGCCAGATCGGCCGGTCGGACAGGTCACACGTCGAAAAGTCGAGGCTCACGTTGCCGCCGCCCGAGGGCGCGGTGACGTTGACGGTGAGATTCTGGGTCTGGTTCGCCAGGCCGGTCGCCGTTCCGGTGAGCGTCAGCTGAATGGCCCCGGTGGCGAGGCCACCCGCCGCCTGCAGGGACAGGGTCGACGAGTTGCCGGTCACGGCGGTCGGATTGAGGGTGGCGGTCAGGCCGGCCGGAGCGCCGGTCACCGCCAGGTTCACCGTACCGGCGAACCCACCGGTGCGATTCACATTGACCGTCACGTTGGTGGAAGCACCCTGCTGGAGGGACACCGAAGTCGCCGGGGTGGTTGTGATGGTGTAGTTCCCGCTCACGCCGGCGGCAACGGCCACCGTGAACGTCTTCGTCTGATCCGAGACGCCGGTGCCGGTACCCTTCACAGTCAGTTGATAGTTCCCGGGCGCCACCGATCCGGCCACTTGTACGGTCAGCGTTGAGGTCGTCCCCGTCGGCGCGGGCGGCGCGAACGTACCGGTGACGCCCGCCGGCGGATTGTCGAGGCTCAGGGTCACAGCCCCGGTGAAGTTGGTCCGGGTGAGGGTGACCTCCGCCGTGCCCTGCTGACCCTGGGTCACGTTGAGCGGACTCGGCGCAATCGTGCTGATCGCGAACGCCGGAGCCGCGGCCACGGTGAGCTGGATCGGCGTGGTGGCATCGCTGACGCCGGTGCCGGTGCCGCGCAGGGTGAGATTGTAGTTGCCCACGGCCACCGCCGCCCCCACCTGCAGGGTCAACGTCGACGTGGTTCCGGTGGTGCCGTTCGGCGCGAACGCCGCCGTCACGCCCGCCGGGGCGCCCTCGGCCGCGAGGGTCACGGCGCCGGTAAAGGCCGTCCGGGTAATCGTCACGGTGGCCGTCCCGCTGGCGCCCTGGTTGGCGTTGACGGTGACCGGACTCACGCTGATCGCAATCCCCGCCACCGGGGCCGCGGTGATGGTCAGGGTCAGCGCCTGGGTCTTGTCGGAGACCCCGCTGCCGCTGGCCCGGACGGTCAGATTGTAGGTGCCCGGGGCGGCCGAAGCAGCCACCGAAACCGTGATCGTCCCGGTCGTGGTTCCGCCGGAGGTCGCCACGTTGGAAGCGGCGGCCGTGACCCCGGCCGGGGCCCCTTCGGTCACGATGTTCACGTTCCCGGTGAATCCGCCGCTTCGGGTGATGGTGGCGGTGAGGTTGTCGCTCCCGCCCTGCTGGATGGTCAGGCTGCTCTTGCTGATCGAAATCGCGATAGCCGGGTTGTCCCCCGGATTGGTCCCCCCGTCCCCGCCACTCGACCCGCAGGCCGTGCCGAGTGCCGCCGCCAGCCCGAGCCCCAGCCGGCCGATGTGTCGCCGAAACAAACGCATGTTCATACCCCACCCAGGAAGAGTCCGGACCGTGAAACGGCCGAGCGGCCGTTCGATGAACGGTTGGGAGATACGGCAAGGGGATCAGCACGGGATCATCCCCGTATCACGGGACGGACGCGCCGATCAGACGGGGAGGCGGCGCCGCGCCGGCCATCTGACGGCGGACGCTGAACTCGAAGGGATCCAACTACTTGCGGTGCTGCGCACCAAAACCGCTCAGGCGGGCACGGTCACACCATTCCGCCGGGCCATCCCGGCCGGGAGCGCGGTGGCCAGGCCCAGCGGCCGGACCTGAACCGATCGATCGGCGGCCACCATGACCAGACTTTGCGGCGGCACCGGCGACCAACCCGGCTCCTGGCTGAGCGGCTCCGAGCTGATCAGCACCGCACCGGCACCTTCTTCCGGCTCGAGCATCCGGCAGACGCCGCTTTCGCAGACGTAGCGCCGACCCCGGTTCAGGTAGAGGCTGGATCCGGGGTGGCCGGGCAGGTTCGTATAGCGGACGACCGCGGCCGAGACCCCGTCGGACACCGCCAGGTTGAGGTGGAGGTCGGCGCCCGGCGCATGCTTCATGGCCAGGGTCACGATCCGGCCCAGCGCCCGCTCGAGCGCCGCGCCGAGGGATGCCGCATCGCCGCGTTCCCGGCCGAGGCTCCGGGCCTCGTCGAGGAAGAGCGCGAAGACATGCTCCGAGTCGGTACTGCCCCGAATGGCGCCGAAGGCCTCGTCGCTCAGTTCCGCCGTGAGGTGCCGCTTGATCCCGCCGAACCGCCCCACGTCGCCGTTGTGCATGAAGGCATAGCCTTCCGACTTGAACGGGTGGCAGTTCACGTCGATGGTCCCGCTGCCGACGGTGGCCGCCCGGACGTGGGCCATGATCAGCCCGCTCTCGACGACCGGCGCCAGCTCGAGGAGGTTCCGGTTGCTCCAGGCGGGCGTGGTGGAACAGAAGACGGCAGGGTGTTCCGGCCGGGTCGCCGGCCACCACGCAACGCCGAAACCGTCGCCGTTCAGGGGCTCGGACCGCTCCCGGCACTCGTAGCTCTGGTGAATCAGCGAATGCTCCGGTTCCGTCACCAGGGACGCGAGCGGAATCGGCGGTCCGACGTACAGCGTGAACCGGCACATGGGCAGCTCCCCAAGCGGTCGGCGGGTGTTCATGAAGCTATCGGTCCGACCGGCCCGGCCCTTGAGCGGCGGGCCCGTCGCCGCGCCGCCTTCCTTGACCGGACTCGATCCCGACGGATACATTGGCTGGCGAAGCTGTTGCGCCTCCATATGGTGGCCTGTGACAGGCGGAGGCAGGCGCTCCGCAGGTCGATGGGGCACGAACTCCCAGACTGTCGAGGCATCGACGGGAGTTCGGCCCTTTTTCGTTTTCCGGATCCGCTGATCGAACATGCCCGAGAGCTACGACTCGACCGACATCATCGAGATCGCCGCGCGACACCGGCCCCGGGTCATCCGGTTGGGCCGGCTCACCGCCGCGGTGACCGTGGCCGCCGGTCTGCTCGGCGCGGTCGGCCAGGTGCGCCGGGGCGCCGGCGACCTGGCGGCCGAGCCGTTCTCGCCGGGCCGCCTCGCGATCGCCGTCGCGGCCATGCTCCTCGGCGCGGCGATCTGGCTCGTGATCGACCGACGTCGCACCGCGGCCCGGGCACTGGGCGGCGGCGCGCTGCTGGCCGGAATCCTGGTGCTCGTCGGGATCGCGACCGGCGCGGAGGGCCAGCCGCTCGTCGTGGCCGGAGCCATCGTGGTGCTGATCGCGAGCCTCGGCGTGGTGGTGCTCGCGTCGGCCGCGCCGCCGACCGTCGGCCAGGCGGTGCTGGCGGTCGCCGGGATTTCCCTGCTGGCGCTGGCAGGCACGGTCACGGGCGTCCGCCTGGCCGGCATTCTCAGTCAGCCCGAACAAGCCCACTTCCTCGCCAATGCGATGCCGCTTCTCGGCGTCGGGATCGGGCTCGGGGCCTTCTTCCTGTACGTGGTGCTGGCGAGCGAGCTGTCGGGCGGGCAGGCGCCGCGCTGGCTGGCACCGGCCGCCGGCATCGCGATGGTCGCCGTGGTCCTCACGGTCTGGGTAGCGTTGCTCGGGCGGGAACGGCAGCAGGTGCTGGCCCAGACGGCCCAGGCGGTGGAGGCGGAGCGCCTGGTGCTGCTCCGGGAAGTCGAGTCGAACACCCGGGCCATCGAGCGGCTGGCCGACTGGGCCTCGAGCGGACTCCCGGAGGACGTCCTCCCCGAGCGGCTCGGCGTCGTGGTGCGCGACCTGCCAGGCCTGGTCGGCGGGATCTGGTTTCCGCCATCCGGACCGCCGTTGCCGGTGCCACCGACGATCGACACGGCCGGCCTCGAGGCGGCCCTGCTCGACTGGCGGCTCGACAGCCTCAGCCCCGATCCGCTTGGCATTTTTCCACTCGATTCGATTCCGTCGCGCATCGCGGTGATCGCGACCGGCTGCAACGCCCGCGGGTGCGGCGGCGCCTTCGTCGGTGTCGTCGACGCGGGGGAGCTCTTCGCTTCGGCCGTGGCGGACACGAGCGGCGGATACCACTTCGGGGTGATCGGGCGCGCCGGCTACCTGCCCGGCTCGCCGCGGCCCGGCCCGCTCGCGCCCTGGGAACGGCGGAGGGAACTGATGGTGGGTGGGGCGACGTGGACGGTCTCCGCCTGGCCCACCACCTCGGCCCTGGCCCGGCTTCGCTCCGACCTGCCGGCCGCCGTGCTCTTCATGGGGCTGGTCGTGGCCGGACTGCTGCCCGCCGCGCTCCACTTCGGCCAGGTGGCGCGGCGAAATGCCCAGGCCGTGGCGCGCGCCCGGCTCTCCCGCGGCCTCGACAGCGCCACCGACGGCGTCTGGGAAATGGATCTCGGGACGGGCCAGGTGACTCGCAGCGCGAGCCTCTGGCGCCACCTCTCCTACGATCCGATGCGTGCCGGAGCCGACCGCTGGTTCACCCTGCTCCATCCGGACGACCGGCCCAGAGTCGAGGACGCCCTGCGCCGCCACCTGGCCGGCGACAGCGAGCGATTCGAAGCCGAATACCGGCTCAAGGCCGGCGACGGCAGCTGGCACGTGATCGTCGACCGCGGCCGGATCGTCGAGCGCGGCCCGGCCGGGAAACCGCTCCGAATGCTCGGCATCAGCGGCGACGTGACCGAAGCCTCCTCGGCCGCCGCCGCCCGCGCCGAAAGCGAGCGCCGTTTCCGGGCCGTATTCGACAGCGCCTTTCACTTCCAGTTCCTGCTCGACCTGGAGGGCCGGATCCTCGAGGTGAACCGCGCCGCGCTCGCGATCGGGAACAACAACGATACGGCGCTCAAGGGCCGGCGCATCACCGATACGCTCTGGTGGGCGGCGCACCCCGAGGCGGCGGCCGAGCTGGCCGAGGCGATCGCCACGACCCGCGAACGGCACGCTGCCCGGCTCGACCAGGACATCCCCGGCGGCCCGGTGCTCGGCCTGGCGCTGTCCACCGTCCCTGACCAGACCGGGGTCACCTCCCAGATTCTGCTCGAAGGCCGGGACGAAACCGCCCGCCGGCAGGCCGAGTCGGCCCTGCAGGAAGTGAGCACGCTCACCACGATGGGCCGGCTCGCCGCCCGGGTGGCCCACGAGATCAACAATCCGCTCGCCGGCATTCAGAGCGCGTTTCTGCTGATTCGGGACGCGATCCCCGCCGATCATCCGCACGCCCGGTACGTCGGTGCGATCGAGCGGGAAATCGGCCGGATCGGCGCGGTGACCCGACAACTCTACGAGACCTACCGGCCCGAGACGGAGAGCACCCCGCAGGCATCGGTGGGCACGCTGGTGACCGATGCCGCCCAACTCCTCGGCCAGCTCAACAAGCGCACCGGCGTCCGGATCGACGTGGCCATCAGCGCGTCGGTACCGGCGGTAGTACCCCTCCCGTCGGCAATGATCCGGCAGATCGTCTTCAACCTGGTCCAGAATGCCGTGGACGCCTCACCGCCCGAGGGCCTGGTGTCGGTCCGGGCCGATGCGGCGGACGGCTGGCTCGAGATCGGAGTGCGCGATCAGGGGCGCGGTGTGCCGGAAGCGATCCGCGACCGGATCTTCGAGCCGTTCTTTTCGACCAAGGATCGTGGCAACCAGTCGAGCGGCATGGGCCTCGGCCTGTCGCTCGTCAAGCGCGGCGTGACCGCCATCGGCGGTTCGATCGCCATCGTGGACCCCGAGGGCGGCGGCACCGAATTCGTGGTGCGGCTGCCGCTCTCGCCCGCAACCGGAGGCAGCGCATGAGCAACAAGGGATCGATCCTGATGGCGGACGACGAAGAGGTCTTCCTCGATGCCACCGCCGACCTCCTCCGGCGGGAGGGCTATCACTGCGTCACCGTCAGCGACGGGGATGCGGCCCTCGAGCGGGTCGGCACCGAGCCGTTCGACCTGCTGATCAGCGACCTCGAGATGCCCGGCAACGCCGATCTGGCGCTGGTGCGCGGTATCGCCGAGCGCTCGGGCGGGCTGCCGGTGATCATCCTGACCGGCTATCCCTCGGTTCGTTCGGCGATCGCCTCGATCGAGCTGCCGGTGGCGGCGTATCTCACGAAGCCGGTGGACTTCCCGTTGCTGCTGGAGAAGGTGACCGCCGCGGTGAGCCGGTTCCGTTCGTATCAGGCCATGCAGCGGACCGAGGACCGGCTCAAGGAGTGGCAGGCGGATGTCGGCGGACTGACCGACGGCGGCAAGTCGGGCATCGACGTGTTCCTGGCGCTCACGCTGCGAAACGTCATGGGTTCGCTGACCGACCTCGAGCGATTGAGCCGCGCCCTCGCCAACAAGCCCGTCGAGGCCCAGCCGTGCCAGCTGCTCAACTGCCCGCGCGGCGGTCAACTCGCGGAGGCCGTCAAGGAAACCGTCCGGGTGCTCGAGGAGACCAAGGGCGCCTTCAAGTCGAAGACACTCGGTGATTTGCGTCACAAGCTCGAATTGCTGCTCGAACATGGGTGATCGATTCGCGGCGGGGGTTGCGTGGTTCGAAAATGTTTACTAGGATGAAAGAGGCGGGACGACAACGGCCGGCGAGTTGAACGGCCACCCTTGAACGGGCGATGCAGGCGGATCGCCAGTCGAAGGCGCGAACAGGGACCGGACGTGTGGTCTCCTCGCGCCTTTTTCGTCCCCCCTGTTGTCAGCGGGATCACAATCCGGGAACCGGATGCTCCGGTTCACCCCGGTCGGACGAAGACACGCTTCGTCAGTCGCGGGCGCCCACCGTCTCCCTCGGGAGAGCGGCCGGCGTCCGCGTTTTGTTTTGTACCCATCCCGGCTTCGCCGGGAAACAGCCCAAGGAGGACATATGACCTGGGATACCATCGCCGGCGCCTGGAAGCAGGTTCGCGGCTCGATTCGGGAGCAGTGGGGCAAGCTGACCGACGACGACCTCGACGTCGTCGCCGGACGGCGCGACCAGCTGGTGGGCCTGATCCAGCGCAAGTACGGCTTCGCCAAGGAGCAGGTGGAGCGCGAAGTCGACGAGTTCGCCACGCGCTGGAAGGCGCGATTCGAACAGGTCCGCTGACCGCTTCCGCACCCCTGACGAGGAGGATCTCATGCTTCGCATGGCACTTGGTTTCCTGATTCTGGCGTTGATCGCGGCCTTCTTCGGCTTCGGCGGCATCGCCGCCGCGTCGGCCGGGATCGCGAAGACCCTGTTCTTCGTGTTCCTCGTGGTCTTCGCCGTGACGTTCCTGCTCGGCATCGTGGGGGCGAAGAAGATTGTATGACCTGGACTCCGGCGCGGACGTCACTCGTGTCTCTGGCCACGATCGGGACCGTCGCCGCCCTCAAACTGGGCGCCGACTTCCTCATGCCGATCGCGGTGGCGTTCCTCCTGAGTCAACTGCTCGGCCCGCTGGTGCGGGGACTCCGCCGGGTGCGGATCCCCGAACCCGCGGGAGCCGCGCTGGTGATGCTGCTCGTCACCGGCGCGGCGGCCGTCGCGGTGAGCATGCTCGCCGCCCCGGCCGCCAACTGGTTCGAACGGGCGCCGGAATCGCTCCGGCAGGCGGAGCGGAAGATTCGCCGCCTGGCCCGTCCGATCCAGACACTTGGCGCCGCGGCCGAGAAAGTGGAATCCGCCGCGAGCGGGACGACGGCCAAGCCCGTGCAGGTGGCCAAGCCCGGCCTGCTCCAGCGCCTCGGCGATCTCACCACGACGATGGCGGGCGGCATCCTGAGCGTGCTCTTCCTCACCTACTTCCTGCTGGCGGCAGCACCGCTGTTCCGGCGCAAGCTCGAGGCGGTGGTTCCCGAGGAGGACACCCGGCAGCGGATCGCCCACGCGATGCGCGAGGTCGAAGGCCATATGTCCCGGTACCTCCTGCTGACGGCGCTGACCTGCCTCGCGGTGGGCGTCGCCACGACGGGCTGGCTCAGTGTCGTCGGGATGCCGAGCGCGGGACTCTGGGGCGTCGTGGCGGGGGTGCTCAATCTGGTGCCGTACCTCGGGGCGGTGGCGACCCTCACCATCATCGGCGGCGCCGCTCTCGTGTCCTTCGACGGCTTTCAGCAGGCGCTGCTCGCCGTCGGCGGTTTCGGAGTCGTCAACCTGCTGGAGGGCAACCTCCTCACGCCGATGTTGCTTGGCCGCAAGCTGCCGCTCAACCAGGTGGCCGTCTTCGTCGGCTTCCTGTTCTGGGGCTGGGTCTGGGGCATCACCGGGATGGTGCTTGCGGTTCCGATGATGGTGCTGATCAAAGTGGGCTGTGACCGGGTCGAGCTGACCCGACCCGTTGCGGTCTTTCTCGATAACTGATCCGGAAACGCCGGGTCTTTCACTGGAGACGACTCTCATGCGCAAGGCACCTCTGCTGCTCGCTCTCGCCGCCGGCCTCGGCACCACGGCCGCGCAGGCCCAGACCCACCGCGCCCATCTCGGCCCGCGGCTGAGCTACAACTTCGACGCCGAGGCGCTGGCGGTCGGCGTCCAGCTCGGCGTCCCGATGGCGCGGCGGCTCGAGTTCTACCCGTCCTTCGACGTCTACTTCCCGGATCGCGGCTCGCTCTGGGGTCTGAACGCCGACTTCAAGTACCGGGTAGCGCAGAGCCGGTCGGCCGACTGGCTCTACCTGGGCAGCGGCCTCAACCTCGCGCACCGCCGCGTCGGCTCGGCCGACAATACCGATGCCGGCCTCAACCTGTTCGCCGGCGCGGAACCGCTCCGCGGCCGGGTTCATCCCTTCGGCGAAGCACGCCTGACCCTCGGGGACGGCTCGAGTTTCCAGATCGCCGGCGGGCTCAACATCACCCTGGGCCGCCACTAGGCCCGGTGCAGGCCATAGATCTTCCCCGTCGACCTGGGCCGCGCGGCGGCCCAGTGCAGGCATACAGTCTTCAACCGGAGGGAACGATGATCACAATCAAGACCCGGACCCCAACTCGCAACCGATCGCTGGTCCCGTGGACCGTGGCCGCCGTGGCCATGGTGGCGGTTGCCGGCGTAGCCACGGCCGTGATGATCAACCGGCCGGAGGTGGTCACCGCGACGATTCCTTCGGGCACCACAGTGGTCGGCCGGCTCGCCAACAGCGTCTCCACCGAGTCGGCCCGGGTGGGCGACCGGATCGAGCTGATCATCCCCGACTCGATCGAAACGAAGGGCGGACCCGCGGTGCCGGCCGGCGCCAAGCTCATCGGCGAGGTCACGCACGCGAAGGGAGGCGGGCGGGTGGCCGGCGCGCCCGAGCTGACCATCCGGGTCACGACGCTCGAGGCCGGCGGCGACCAACTGCCGATGACGGCGACACCCCTCCGCTTCAAGGGGAAGGACGACGCCCTCGAAAGCGTGGCCGAGATCGGCGGCGGGACCGTGGTCGGTGCGGTGGTCGGCCAGGTCCTGGGCAAGAAGCCGGTCGAGGGTGCCGTGGTCGGCGCGGCGGCGGGCACCGTGGTCGCGGTCGCGACCAAGGGCGATCAGATCGTGCTGCCGGCCGGGACCCGGCTTCGAATCCGGCTCACCGATCCGGCCACGGTCACGTTCCGCCCGGAGAGCGAGTTGCCGGGCAAGCGGTAGACGGCACCGGGCGCCCCGCCGGCGTTGCGCCGGTGGGGTCCCGGGCCCCGCGCTCAGCGGGTCACGACACGCACCGCGTAGACAGGCACGATCCGACCCGCCGGCGTCAGTCCCTCGAAGCGAACCGTCAGCCGGCCCTTCCCCCGCGTCAGCGACTCGGGGATCCGATAGGCAACGTCGTGGAACCCGGATACCCGTTGATCCGCCTGATGGACCGCGACGCGCTCCCCGTCGACGACGATCCCGAAGTCGCCGATCGGCGCCGGAAGGCCCGGGTCGTTGAAGTACGTCACCACGACAGCGAGCGGGGCGCGCGGATCGCCCGCCACGGTGTATTCGAACCAGCCGGTCCCGCCTCGCTGCATCCGGCCCTCGGCGCCGCGGGTCGCGGCCCGGTCGGCCGGGGAGCTCCGATACGCCGCAGGGCGCTCCGACGCCTCGTCTCCCACCACCACCCGGCTCACCGTTGCCGCCTCGAGGCGGGCGGCGGCCGCCTTCGCCTCGGCGAGTTCCGCGGTTCGGGCGGCGAACTCGGCCGGCGTCATCAGGTCGAAGTAGAGTCCGTACGACCGGCGGTGGACCCGATAGAACGGCTTGAAGGTGAATGCCGCGGCAGCAGCCGACTCGCCGGGTATCCGGAGCGGTGCCGTGGTGCGGAACTCGCCAGGGCGTTCGGCCGCCACCAGGTCATTCGGTGTCCGGGATTCGCTGACAAGAATCGGCACCGGCGGCGGCGGGGCCGCACCGCGGCGGCCGTCGCGGCGCGGCCCCCGGTCGGCGGCGAGCGCGAGCGGGCCCCACATCAGGGCGGTCACCCGCGGATCGTCTCTGGTCGGCTCGAGCGTGAGCGACTTGGGCAGCGTGACGGCGACGGTGTCGCCCGCGCGCCAGGTGCGGGTGAGGAAGACGTAGCTGCTCGCCGCCTCCTCGGCCTCGTTGCCGAGCCCGCCGGCCCGGCCGCCGGCGACCGGGTCGTTGATGGCCTTGAGCGCCGGTTGCGGGAGATCCGACCCGTTCACGGCGATCGTGAATCCATCGCCGGCCCACACGGGCCGCCGAACCGCCAGCGTGAACTCGGCGGGACTCGGGAGATCGACCCGGATCGTGGCGGTCTCGCCCTCCGGAAAACCCGTGTCCATCGTCAGCCGGGCCTGGGCGAGTTCGCACGCCGCGGTCGAGGGCACGAAGAGATTCGCGTAGATCGTGTCGGCGGACTCGTACCAGACACCGAGGCCGTGCATCGCGTGGCTCTCCATGCCCGATCCCACACAGCAGGTGAAGTCCCGCTGCATGTCCTGGTACTCCTGCTGTTCGCGGCGGCCCACCGGCACCATGTACGAGGTGCGGCCGTCCTCAGGATCGATCGATGCGAGGATGTGGTTGAAGAGCGCCCGCTCGTGGAAATCCGCGTAGGCGGCATCCGGCCGGAGCGAGAAGAGCCGGCGCGTCAGCTTCAGCATGTTGTACACGTTGCAGGTCTCGGCCGCGCGACCGTCGACCCGGTGGCTGAGTTCGTCGGGCGGCCCGAAGTACTCCGACAGGCCGTGGCCCGCGCTGGCGTAGCTGTGGTGGCGGACCACCCGGTCCCAGAAGAACGAGGCGGCGATGATGTCCTGCGGGTCGCCGGTGTAGCCATAGCGGGCCGCCGAGCCGATCAGCTTCGGAATCTGGCAGTTGCCGTGCTTGCCCGAGAGGTTGTCCTGATGGCGCTTGAGCGGCCCGGTAAACGCCTGGTGCTCGAACCGCTGCGAGAGCCGGAGCCACCGTTCGTCGTTGGTATCGGCGTAGAGGTCCGCGAACACCTCGTTCATCCCGCCGAACTCGGTCAGCAGCATCTGCTGCACCTGGGCCTCGGTCATCGGCGCGAGCACGCCCTCGGCCCAGGCCGCGAACCGGGTCTCCACCTCGAGGGCCAGCCGGTTGCCGGTGTGGCGGTAGGCGTCGCGAAGCCCCGCGTACGTCTTGTGCAGCGTGTACCAGGGCGACCAGAGACCGTTGAGGTCGAAACCTCCCGACCGAATCTCGCCGCGCGAGAGTGCGGCGTAGGCGTCCCGCAAGCCCTCGAGCGCGCCGCAGTAGCCGTCGGCGTGAGTGCGCTGGACCAGGTCCAGTTCTCCGACCAGGTAGTCGGCGCGCGCCTTGAAGCGCTCATCGCCCGTACTCCGGTACATCAGCGATACCGCGGAAAGGTGGTGCCCCGCGATGTGTCCGGTGAGGTTGCGGCCACCGCCGTCCCACCCCGCATACGGCTCGGCCTTCCGGGGAAGTCCCGCCCGGACGCGATAGTAGGCGAGCATCCGGTCCGGGTCGAGCGCCAGCAGGTACGCCGCGGTGAGATCCTGCGCGCGCTTGAGCGGCCCGCCGGTGACGCGAACCCGGTCGAGGGGTACCGGGCGAGCCCGCAGCATGGCCCGCTCGAAGGCGAGCACATCGGTCGCGGCGGCGGGCCGGTGGTCGATCGCATCGCCCGCGGTCGGGGCCGCCAGGCCTCGGGTGGCCGGAGCGAGCGTGAGCGCCGCGGCCGAGGTGGCGGACTGTTTCAGGAACTGGCGGCGGGCGGCATCCATCGGCGGCCTCGTATTGGCGGGAACGTTCTCAAGAATCCGCCCCCTTGCCGCCGTTCGCAAGGCGGCGCTCCGATCGTTCCGGCCACCCCGTCATCAGGACATCGGCAGTACATTGAACCGCCCGGACGGTGCCGGTACACCGTCCCTCCCGGACGGTCGTCATGGCGGACTCACCAACCGATGCGGCCCCCCGCGCGTCCCAAAGCCGCGGACTGCTGGCATGGAGCCTCGGACTCCTCCTGGCAGCCGGCTGCCGTCCAGCGCCGCCGCTCATCAACCCCATTCTGCGCGACGGCACCGACTACTCCAGCGACCCGGCCCCGCTGGTCGCGAACGGCACCCTGTATCTCCTCGCCGGCCGGGATCTGGCCGCGCCGGACCAGAACGACTTCGTCATGCCCGAGTGGCAGCTGCTGGCGACCACCACGGATCCGATGCGTGCCAGGTGGCGGCATACCCCACACTTCGCCCGGCCGGAGCGCCTGTTCCGATGGGCGGTGCCCGGCCGGGCCTACGCGGCGCAGATTGTCCGCGGCCCGGACCGCCGCTACTACCTCTACGCGCCCGTCGTCCAGGCGCAGTCCGGGAACCGCGATCCGTTCGCGATCGGCGTGGCGGCGTCGAATTCGCCGACCGGCCCCTGGACGGACGCCCATCCGGAGGGGCCGGTCGTTTCGCAGTCCTATCCGGTTCCCAACAGCATCCAGAACATCGACCCGACGGTGCTGGTCGATGACGACGGACGGGTCTACTTGTACTGGGGCACCTTCGGAAAGCTCAAAGGCGTCGAACTCGCCACCGACATGACGACCTTCAAGGGCGCCCCGATCGACGTCACGACGCTCGACGGATTCTTCGAGGCGCCGTGGCTGTTCAAACGGAATGGCACCTACTACCTCGCCTACGCCGGCAACAACGCGGGGCCGGAATCGCCGTGTACCGACGCGATCTATCGCGCCTGCCTCGCGTACGGCAGCGCCCCCTCCCCGCTCGGCCCCTGGACCTACCGCGGCGTGCTTCTCGACCCGGTCTCCTCGACGACCTCGCACCCCGGCATCGTGGAGTTCCAGGGACGGTGGTACCTGGCGTATCACACCGCCGACGCGGCGGGCGGCGGCCACTTCCGGCGGTCGGTCGCCATCGATCGACTCGAGTGGGATGATGGCCAGTCTCCGGCCGGTATCAGGAAGGTGGTGCCGACGGGCGGCGCACCGTTCGACTCGACGCCGACGACCAATGTCGCGTCGCACGCGCGGATCGCCGCGTCGAACGAGCCGGTGCCGGTGCAGTACCGGCTGCGTGCGCTCAACGACGGGAAGGTGCGGCCCGCGCCGCTGCCGCCCGATCTGTGGGCCACCTGGACGCCGCGGAACCCGCCGCAGCAGTGGGCCTTGTATCAGTGGCCGGAACCGGTGACGATCGAGGCGGTGCGCCTCTACTTCTGGGGCGATCAGCCGCCGGGCGCCGCCATCGGCGTGACCGCTCCGCGCGCCTGGCATCTGGAATACTTCGACGGCCAGGACTGGAGGCCGGTGGGCGCGACCACACCGTACCCCGCCGCGCTCGGCACGTTCAACCGAATCTCGTTTGCGCCGGTCACCACCCGGTGCCTGCGCGCGGTGTTCGATGCGTCCACCGACGGATCCACCTATGCCGCGGTTGCCCTGCAGGAATGGGAGGTACTCGCCACGACGCCTCGCCCGCCGCGGCGAGTGCCGCCGCGGGACCGCGCCTCACCGCTCTGCCGGTGACGGTCGGCCGAAGCCGAGTTACTTCGCCTGGGTGATCCGTTCGGTCGCGACGTCGGCCGCCAGTTCGATCGCGGCCAGTTCCGCGGGGCCCAGATCCCGCCAGGGCCCGCCGAGCACTCGCATCAGCAGACCGTTCCCCGGATACACCTTCGCCCAGGCCGCCGCCCGGCCGTCCGGATCGAGGGCCAACGGCACGAGGCCGGTCGTGTCCGCGGACCAACTGCTGAGCTGGGGCCGGTCGAGGCCGATCGCCCGGCCGGCCGGGGTGGGCCAACTCATCGTCACGTCGAACTGCGACGCGGCGAGGGACACGCCGAAGACTCGCTCGACCGCGGGTCGGTCGATCCCGGTGATTTCCCGGCCGCCCGCCTGCCGGTCCACCGGCCAGAGACCCGGCGGCAGGCCGAGCCACACGGCGCGACCGCCCGCGTCGAGGAACCCCCGAAGGGCTGCGGGCGCCGAGTCGCCGAGCGCCGCCGGCAGGACGTCGAGGGCGAAGACGATCCGCCGGTGGGAGGCGTCACCCCGGTCGCGCAGTAACGCGGCCAGCGAGTCGTTCCCCACCAGCTGGAAACCGTGTTCGACGAGATACCGTCGCACCGGCTGATCGCCGAAGAACTGCCGTTCCCCGACGGCCGTGGTGTCCCAGTAGACGTAGCGCTCGACCGCCGGCCCGCTCGTGGTCGCCACGGCGTAGAGGCCCCCGTCGTCCGCACCGACGTAGAGCATCGAGTCGGCCGGCACGACGGACGAGAACGTGCGGGCGGGAAGCCGGTAGCGCCAGCGAACCGCCCCGGTGCGGGCATCCGCGGCGTACAGCACGCCGGGCGATTCCATGGTGTAGAGGGTGGCGCCGACCAGCGCCGGAGAACTCCAGGAGGTGCTCAGTGTCGGAAACCGCCACCGCTCCTGGCCGGTGACGAGGTCGACCGCCTGGACGAAGTGGCCGTCGGAACTGCCGGCGTAGACGAAACCGAGCCCGACGGCGGGGGAGGAATTGACCCAGGAGATCTGGTGGTCGTACCGCCACCGCTGCTTGCCGGTGGTCCGGTCGATGGCGTAGAGGAACCCGTCGCGGGCGCCGATGTAGACGGTGGTGGAGTCCACCGCCGGCGAGGCCTGCACGGTCCGCCGGTCGTAGCCGAAGTTCTTCGACTCGAGCGTCCGGCCCTCGGTGTCGAACCGCCAGACCTGATCGCCGCCGACGGCATCGAACGCATAGACGCTGCCGTCCGCGCTGCCGACGAAGACGGCGTCGTCGGTGACCGCCGGCGTGCCGCGAACCCGGCCGTCGGTGTGAGCCGTCCAGCGGATCCGGCCGGTCGCCGCATCCAGCCGGATGACCGTGCCGTCCGGCCGGCCGGCGTAGAGTGCTTCGCCCAGAACGGCCACGGACGACAGATAGACGTCACCGCTCTCATGTCCCCAGGGAAATGGCGCCTCACCGACGGGATCGGTGTGCCACCGGCTCACACCGTCCGCCGCCGAGAGGCCGTGCACCCGGCCGTCCTTCGTGGTTACGGCGACGATGCCGCCGGCCACCGCCGGGGTCGATGACGCCGGCGAACCGACGCCGGCACGCCAGAGTACTCGGCCGGCGGCGCGGTCGAGGGCGTAGACCGACCCCCGATCGGTGGCGACATAGATCCGGTCCGGCGTGACGGCCGGCGCGCCGCGAATCGGGCCGTCCAGCGCCGCCCGCCAGGCGAGGCCGGCGAAGTTGGGCAGCTCGCTGCCGGCGTAGCGGCCGGTGTGGCGGGCGTCGCCGCGAAACTGAGACTCTACGTCGCCGGCCGGGGCGCCCGGCTGGCAGGCAGTCGCAATCAGCAAGACGCCGAGGAGGCGGTTTGACGTCAGATGGGCCATCGGGCTCGAATCCTTGGGGACCCGAGTCCCTACGACGAGTGGCGAACGGCTGTTTCCCGCACCGGCGCCGATTGGCGGTCCCCGCTGAGGCCGGACCGAGATCGGCGGTACCGTCGGTGGTTCGGCTCCTAGGAACGGCCTCGCTTGACCCCGATCAGCAGCGACTCGTTCGGTACTCTCCGCTCTAGCACCAGGGAGCCATCATCGTTCAGGCGGAGCCCAAGAAGGGTATCCGCCTCCAGGCGTAGCAGCCGGACGGGCGTCCTTTCAGTGCTTTGGAGGACACGCCCCGTCGTATCGACAACGATGTATCCGTATTCGGCCGAGCTATCGACCTCCTTGAAGTCCACCTCGGCGACGACCCTCCCCTTCCCGATATTGGTCACCCGATGGACCAGCGTCTGGCGGGCGAGCCATTCCCGCCGCTCCTCGGCGGCCGACTCCCCACTCAGCGCACGCGAGTCCGTCGGCCACTCGGGCTCGTGAAACCATGGCGCACGGAGCAGGGTCGACCATGATCGACCGGACGCGAGGTCCTCAAAATGGAGTTCGGCGGAGTGGAAGGAGCCCGCAACTATCACCGATCCGACCGCCGTGCCGAAATAGTTCGCGTACGTGGCCCGCCACGAATCGGTCGGCCAGGGAACGACGTGGTGCGATCCAACGATTACCCCGGCGGAGTCGATTTCGTGAATGATCGGAACCGGCGCATCGAACGGCACGCTGTCAGCCGCGCTCGTTCGTAAACGCCCGAACAAGATCAGGCGCCCGTCCGGTAGGGTGGTCATCGCCGTCGGCCGCCCGTTGAGATGCAGTTCGGTGTCGAGGTCACCGGCTGCTGTCCGCCGAGACAGCAGCTTTCGCCGCAGGTCCATGACCACGACTGATCCACGCATTCCCGGAGCCAGCGCAGTGGGGCCACGGAACTCCCCCGGACCGTCGCCGGGCCGGCCAACAACCCGGACGCGTTCCCCGCTCTGACGGTCAAAGACCGCGAGATTCGCCAAGCCGGCGTCAGCGATCATGAGACCCTCCGGAACCGGGAGCAGATCGGCCGGATTGCCAACGGCCGTCGCGCTGTCCCCGAGGCGCATCGTGTCGATCAGAACAAAGGCCCTGTCGAACGGCACCTGCGTCATCGCGAAATCAGCGACGTCTCGATCGACTCCGCTGCTACGGCAGCCGGCGATTGCAACCAACGACAGCAGCAGCGCACGAAATCGCATCAGTCTCCGTCGGTTCGAGTTTGGTTGTGTGGGATGGCCTGCGAATGGTCTCAGCTTCGCAGAAGTCGTCCTCGCACGGGCCGGGCTGAGGAATGTACTTCGACGAGCCGGATGTGCAAACAAGGGTTAGGAGCGCAGGTCTTCGCTACAGCGGCTTGAAGTGCTCGAACGGTTGGTGACAGGAGTTGCAGAAGTGGATCGCCTTGCAGGCCGTCGAGCCGAACTCGCTCCGCCGCGCGGTATCCGAGGACCCGCAGAAAGGGCACGGCACCGTCCGGGTGGGCCCGCCGAGGCTCACCAGGTCGAGCGCGCCGGGCGCCTTCCCCGGCGGGGCGATGCCGTAGGCGCGGAGCTTCTCCTTGGCCTCGGTCGTGATCCAGTCGGTGGTCCAGGCCGGCGCGAACACCGTCTCCACGGTGACCTCGCGGAACCCGCGGCGTTCGAGCGCTTCCCGGATCTCCTGCTCGATCACCTTGGTGGCGGGACAGCCGGAGTACGTCGGCGTGACCCGGACGGTCACTCGGTCGCCCTCGACGACGGCGTTGCGGACGATCCCGAGGTCGACCACATCGATCACGGGGACCTCCGGATCCTTCACCTCGTGAAGCAGCTCGATCACCTCGGCGGCGGTCGTCGGGAGCCCCGCCGGCGCGTTCACCAGCTCGCCCCCGGGTGCGACCGCGCCACGATCTGCATTTCCGCGAGCAGATGCCCGAGGTGCTCGGTGTGCCGGCCCTTCCGGCCGCCCACCATCCGCATCGGCCCCGCGGGCACGCTCAGCGTGGCCCGCTTGAGCACGTCGCCCACGACGCCGTCCCAGGCGGTCTTGACCGCGGCCGCGTCGGGGGCATTCCCCTCGGCCTGCATGGCGGCGTCGACCTCGTCTTCGAGGAAGAACTCGACGGTCCAGGGCCACAGCTCGGCAAGGGCCGCCTCGGTCCGGGTCCGGCTCTCGGCCGTGCCGTCACCGAGGCGAATCACCCACTCGGCCGAGTGGCGGAAGTGGTAGGCGTTCTCCTTGAGCGCCTTCGCGGCGATCCCGGCGAGGTCCTGATTCCTCGACCGCGCGGCCGCCTCGAGCACGTGGTGGCTCCAGGCCGAGAAGAGGAACTGCCGGACGATGGTGAAGGCGAAGTCGCCTTTCGGCAGCTCGACGATCTGGCAGTTGCGGAACTGGGTTTCGTCCCGCCAGTAGGCGAGCCGATCGGCGTCGCGGCCCTCGCCCTCGATCTTGCCGGCCAGGTCGAGAAACAGCTGCGCCTCACCGGTCAGGTCGAGGGCCACGTTGGCAAGGGCGATGTCCTCCTCCAGGATCGGTCCGTGGCCGCACCACTCGGCGTTGCGATGCCCGAGGATCAGGCGGTCGTCGCCGAGGCGAAGGAGATACTCGAACAACGGGTTGGCGGTCGTCACGTCAGAACACCTCGATTCCCCGAGGCGTCTTGTAGAACTGCGGGTGGCGATAGGGCTTGTCGTTGCCCGGATCGAAGAAGGGACCCGCCTCGCTCGGCGCGGAGGCCGTGATCGACATCGCCGGCACCACCCAGATGCTCACGGCCTCGCCGCGGCGGGTGTAGACGTCGCGGGCGTTCTGGAGCGCGATCTCGGGATCCGGCGCGTGGACGCTCCCCGCGTGCTCGTGCGGCTTGCCGCCCGGCGGCTGGGTGAAGACTTCCCAGAGGGGCCACTCGCCCGGACCGCTCTTGTCGTTGGCCATCGTCGGCTCCTCGATCAGGCGGCGCGCCCGGGCGCCGGCCGGTGTTTGTCGGCGTACGCCGCGGCCGCTTCGCGGACCCAGGCGCCCTCTTCGTGCGCCTTCCGGCGGGCCGCGATCCGTTCGCGGTTGCAGGGACCGTTGCCGCCGATCACCTGATAGAACTCGGACCAGTCGATCTCGCCGAACTCCCAGTTCTTCGTGTCCTCGTTGTACTTGAGATCGGGGTCCGGCACGGTGAGGCCGATGGCCTTCGCCTGCGGGATGGTGAGATTGACGAACCGCTGCCGCAGTTCGTCGTTCGACTTCTGCTTGACCTTCCACCGAAGCAGGTCGCCGCTGTGAGGCGAGTCCGAGTCGTGGGGCCCGAACATCATCAGCGAGGGCCACCACCACCGGTTCACGGCGTCCTGGACCATCGCCTTCTGGGCGGGCGTGCCCCGGGCGAGGGTGGCGCAGAGCTCGTAGCCCTGGCGCTTGTGGAAGTTCTCTTCCTTGCAGATCCGGATCATGGCCCGGGCATAGGGCCCGTACGACGCGTGCGCCAGCATCGTCTGGTTGACGATCGCGGCACCGTCGACCAGCCACCCGATCACGCCGATGTCGGCCCAGGTGAGCGTCGGATAGTTGAAGATGCTCGAGTACTTGGCGGTGCCGTAGAGGTACTGATCGATCAACTCGGCCCGGTCGATGCCGAGAGTCTCGGTGCCGCAATAGATATAGAGGCCGTGGCCGCCCTCATCCTGGACCTTGGCGATCAGACACATCTTCCGCCGGAGGCTCGGTGCCCGGGTGATCCAGTTGCCTTCTGGCAACATCCCGACGACCTCCGAGTGGGCATGCTGGGACATCATCCGCGTGAGCTGCTTCCGGTACTTGGCCGGCATCCAGTCCTTCGGCTCGATCGTCTCGCCACGGTCGATCCGGGCGTCGAACTCGGCCAGCTTGGCCGGATCGTCGGAAGGAGCGTCGGGCCGGGGCGCCTGTGGTTTCGCCATGCGTCTAACCGTCCTGTCGGGGTTGCTGCCGTCTGACCCAATCTACCATCCCGCCCCAGACTCGTCCAAGTCCAAACCGGACATGGCTTTAGGCAATCTTCACGGTCCTCCTTATATTGTCCCCCGACCCTCCCGCCCGGAGCCCGGACCATGTCGATCGATCCCCGCCAGGACGGCCTCGTCGAGCGGACCACCGCGGCCGGGGTCGCCACCATCACGTTCGGCCACCCGAAGAGCAACTCGTTGCCAGGCGCACTGTTGGCGCGGCTTGCCACGGCCGTGACGGATGCCGGCCGGGATCCGGCCGCTCGGGTGATCGTGCTCCGGAGCAGCGGCACCGGGCCGTTTTGCGCCGGCGCCTCGTTCGACGAACTGCGGGCCATCGCCAATCCGGACCAGGGACGGGAGTTCTTCTCGGGCTTTGCCCGGGTCATTCTCGCCATGATCCGGGCCCCGAAGTTCGTCCTGGCCCGGGTTCACGGAAAAACGGCGGGCGGCGGGGTCGGAGTCGTCGCGGCGGCGGACTGGGCAATCGCGTCGAGCGGAGCCGCGGCCAAGTTGAGCGAACTCGCGGTCGGGATCGGACCGTTCGTGGTGGGGCCGGTGATCGAGCGGAAGATCGGCCTCGGCGCGTACGCCGCCATGAGCGTCGACGCCGATTGGCGGTCGGCCGAGTGGGGGGCGGCGCACGGTCTCTACGCCGCGGTGGCGGACACGGTCGAAGCGATGGACGAGACGCTCGACCGGCGCGCCCAGTGGCTCGCCGGCTGCAACCCGGCGGCAATGAAGCAGCTCAAGCAGGTGTTCTGGGCGGGCACCGACGGCTGGGACCAGCTGCTCGCCGAGCGAGCCGCGATGAGCGGGACGCTGGTGCTGTCCGAGGAAACCCGCGCCGCGATCGCCAATGTCGGGCGATAGCCGCTTGCGCTGCCTTGCCCGGCCAGGAAAACGGCGACCGCCGATCGCCACGGCGGTCGCTTTCGCCGCGGCCGCGGTCGCCGCGGCAGCCGGCTGCCGCTCGAGTGGTAGCGCCGCGGAGCATCCGCCGCTCTCGCTGAGCGTCGTCACGACGCTCGCGGCCGAGCATGATTACTTCGCGCTGCGCGACAGCCTGGCGGGCCGCCCGGCGGAGTCGACCGTCGCCGCCCTCGTGGCTCGAAGCCTGACCCACCACGCATTCAACCGGCTCGAGGCCTCTACCGCGGCCATCGACTCGGCGATGGCCGGTGGGGTGTCCGATTCGCTGCGGTTCGAGCTGGGCAACCTCAAGGCCACCAACCTGCTCCGGACCTTCCGGTATCGCGACGGCCTGGCGGCTGCCGACTCCACGCTGGCCCATGCCGGGCCGGCCGTGGACAGCGCCGAGATCCGCGACCTGGCGAACCTCCGCCGGATCCTCGCCGCCCTCGAAGCGGTGCCGGAACAGACGGTGGCGCGCCGGGAGTCCACCACGGTCGCGCTCGACGGGGGCCGGTTGCCGGTGACGATCGAGGGACGCAACCGGACCTATCTCTTCGACACGGGGGCCAACCTGTCGGTGCTCTCCCGCGGGGAGGCCGCCCGGCTCGGGCTCACGGTCATCGACGCCGACATCGACGTGGGCTCGTCGACCGATATCCGGAACACCGCGGATCTGGCCGTGGCGAACGTCCTCGCCATCGGCAATCTCGAGTTTCGGCACGTCGTGTTCCTGGTGTTCGACGACCGGCTGCTCACCTTCCCCGGGATGACGATCGACGGCATCGTCGGCTTCCCGGTCATCGAGGCGATGGGCGAGGTCCGGCTCGGCACGGCCGGCACCCTGACCGTTCCCGCACCGGCGCCGCGCCGCGCGGCCGCGAACCTGGCCCTCGACGGACTCACGCCGCTGGCCCGGGTGACCTGGCGCGACCAGTCCCTGGTCTGCCGGCTCGACACCGGCGCCAACAGCACCCAGTTCTACGAGCCGTTCTACCGCCCCCGGGCGACTTGGATCGACAGCGCCGGCACGGCCGACTCGACCCAGACCGGCGGTGTCGGCGGCCTGCGGACGCTCCCGGTCCGGCTGGTCCGTGACTTCGGCCTCGGCGTAGGTGACACCACCTTCACGCTTGAGCAGGCGGAGATCCTGACCCGCTCCATCACCGATCGGCCGGCCGCGAACTTCCTCGACTGCAATCTCGGCCACGATATCTTCGACCGATTCGGCGCCCTGATCATGAACTTCGAGGACATGGCCTTCCTGCTCCGGTAGGCAACGCCGGAGCGCCGGCACCCAGGCAAGGAGTGGACGTGGGCAAGCTCTTCACGGAGTTCGTCGGCACCTTCTTCCTGGTGCTCGTCATCGGCCTGACGGTCGTCCAGGGATCGGCGTCGGCGCCGATCGCGATTGGGGCGATGCTCACGGCGCTGGTCTATCTCGGCGGCCCGATTTCCGGCGCGCACTACAATCCGGCGATCTCACTGGCCTTCCTGCTCCGGGGCACCCTGCCGCGCGGCCAGTTCCTGCCCTATGTCACGGCCCAACTGCTCGGCGCCACCTCGGCGGCCGCGGCCATCGACGCGATGACGGGCCAGACGTTCGCGCCGGCGCCATCGCCGGCCGCCTCGACGACCGCCATTCTCCTGAGCGAGGGATTCTTCACTTTCGTGTTGGCGCTCGTGATCCTCAACGTGGCGATCTCGAAGCGGTCGAAGGGCAATCAGTACTACGGCCTCGCGATCGGCTTGGTGGTGATGGCGGGGGCCTTCGCTGCGGGGCCGGTGTCGGGCGGCGCGCTCAACCCGGCCGTGGGGGCGGGACCGACGATCGTCAACGCACTCCTCGGCGGAGGCGAGTGGGGCAATCTGTGGTACTACCTGGTGGGACCGGTGCTGGGCGCGGTTGCCGCAGTCTTTGCCTTTGACGTTCAGGAGCGGAGCGCCGCCTAGCCACCGCCGAGCACGAAACCGAACTCCCGCCTGAGCGCCCGCCGTCCCGCGTTGGTTACTCGCAGGGCCCGAGTCCCGGGCCGCCGCGCGAGCCAGCCCCGTTCCAGAAGCCGATCCATCAGCGCGTGGCCCAGGGCGCCCGCCACGTGGTAGCGGCGTTCGCTCCAATCGAGACAGGCCCGCGCGAAGTGACGGCCGGTGCGGTCGCTCGCCAGGACGGCTGCGGCAACGTCGACGCCGAGCCGCGCGAAACGGTCGGCCCCGCCCGTGGTCACCCGATATTCCCGACCCGTGAGCCGGAGCGTACCGTCCGCCACCAGCGCATCCGTAACGGCAACCCCGATCGCCCCCGCGAGGTGATCGTAGCAGCTGCGGGCCAGGCACAGGGCGGGATCGGCGGGACCGGAACGGGGTGGCGCGCCCGAACGGCCCGCGCCGACGACGGCCAATGCCTCCAGGACAGCGGCCACATCGGGGTTGACCAGTCGGGCGTAGCGGTGCCGGCCCTGCGTCTCAAGCGCCACCCAACCCTCCTGTGCGAGGCGGCCAAGGTGAAAGCTCGCCGTGGACGGGCCGACCCCGGCCGCCCGCGCCAGCTCCCCCGCCGAGAGCGCCCGGCCATCCACCAGCGCCCAGAGCATGGCCACCCGGGCCCGGTCGGCGAGGAGGGAGGCGGCGGGAACGACGGGGGCGTCGGTCCGAAGGGGCGGCTGTCGCCGGTCGCGGGCCATCCCGGAATATGGCACGGCGACATTTCAATCGGGATCGAAACGTTCCATCGGTAGGTTGACTCTCGCGATGTCGAGCCCTCACCCCGGATGCCACGACCAATGATCACCTGTTTCATTCGATACGAAATCGATCCGGCCGAACGCGACACCTTCCGCGCCTATGCCGAGGCATGGACAAGGATCATCCCGCGGCTTGGCGGCCGGCTCCTTGGCTACTTCCTGCCCCACGAGGGAACCAGCGACGTCGGCTGGGGACTGGTCGGCTTCCCGAGTCTGGCCGACTACGAGGCGTACCGGCTCCGACTCAAGGCTGATCCGGAGGCGCGCACCAACTTCGAGCTGGCCCGCAGCCGACGGCTGATCCGTCGGGAGGACCGGACCTTTCTCGAGACGATTCCCGCGCCCGGCGCCGAGGTTCCGCGGTGATCGCCGTACTCTTCGAGATGTGGCCGGCCGAGTCGGGGCGGGACGAGTATTTCGCCCGGGCGGCAGCTCTCCGGCCCCTGGTCGACTCGATCGACGGATTCCTGGGAGTGGAGCGCTTCGAGAGCCTCACCGAACCTGGCAAGGTGCTCTCGCTGAGCTTCTTTCGGGACGAGCTGGCTGTCGCGGAGTGGCGCGCCCAGGCTGAGCATCGCGCCGCACAGAAACGCGGGCGGGAGGCACTGTTCCGCCACTACCGGGTTCGCGTCGCGGCCGTCCTGCGGGACTATGGCAAGCCGCCCGCGACCCTCAGAACGCGACCTTGAGGATCGAACCCCGCGGCCCGGTCAGCCACCCGGTCCCGTTCGGGGCGAACCCGATGCCCCAGTAGTCGCCGCCATCGAGCGACCGCCAGGTAGCGCCATCGTCCGCCGACCAGGACGCACCCTTCGGCCCGACGGCCACCACGGTGCCCGGACGGGACGCGACGTACGCCAACCCGTACACTGCACCCGAGAAACTCGGCCGCCCGGCAAGCGTCCAGGTGGCGCCACCGTCACGGGTCACCGCCACGTTGTCGAGAAACTCGGTGGCTCGCGCCAGATCACCACCGGCGGCCAGTCCGATCGTGGCGGACCGGAACGCGAGCGAGGCAATGCCTGCCGCCTGGCCGTGAATGACCGGCGTGTTGACGGCGACCGACCCGTCCGCACCGAAACGGATGACCCGCCCCTGCCCGGCCGTCCCAAGCCAGGCGCGGCCCTGATCGTCGAGCGTGAGGCAGGTTCCGCTCGCCGCGAAGCCGCCTTCACCCTCGGCGGCGGCGATGTCCTGATAGCCGGGCGGCATCCACGGTTGCCAGCTGGCACCGCCGTCGGTGGTTCGGAGCAGCGGGAAGTGCCCGTTCACCGCGTCGCTCACCACAACTCCGGTATTGCCGCGGAAATCGAAGCAGTCGTAGAAGGCGGCCGGATCCGGGTTGGTGAACACGAGGGTCCAGTGGGCGCCGCCGTCAGTCGTGTGATAGAGCCGCGAACGGTCGCCGGGACCGGCGGCAAGCAGCACGGCGCGACGGGCATCGAACGCGTGCACGTCGCGAAACTCGAGCGAGTCGGCGCCGGGCACGACCGCCGCAGTCCAGTGACGGCCGCCGTCGGTCGTGATCACGTAGGTACCCCGGGCCCCGCTGGCCCAGACGACTTGATCATTGACGACCGACACGGCCTGCAGCCGCGCCGTGGTACCCGATGCCTGGCGCTCGACGGTCTGCGCCCCGGCCGCCGCGGGCACCAGGACTGCCAGTGCCGCAACCAATGCCTTCATGGCTCCTCCGGAATTTCCTGGTTCGACACCCGGGCCCGGCAACCGACCGGCACCCGGGCGCTCGGCCGGCCCGACCGCGCCCGGGCCGATGTCACGGCGGCGCCGAACTACGTCGCAGCAGGTTCCCGACACTCCTCGATCGGCTGCGCCCGCCAATACCGCCACAGGTAGCCAAGATAGCTGCCTCGCCATTCGAGGGTGGCGGCATCGGGATGGCCCTGCATCTCGCGGTCGGCGATCGGGAGGTTGTAGTAGGGGATGGACGGCCAGAGGTGATGGGCGGCGTGGTAGTTCATGTTGTTCGGAGCCACGAACCACCGCTCCACCGGGTTGGATCGGTACGTGATCATCCGGTGCCGGTCGCTGGCCCGGTCGTTGTGCGGCTGCGAATGCTCCGCAAAAGACCGGAAGTTGTCCGCCAGATAGGTGAACAGGTACACCGGCGCCAACCACAGCACCGGATACGCCCACCATCCGATGCCCGCCGTGAGTCCCGCGAAAATGGCCGCCTGGACGCCGAGGCCGAGCAGAACATCGCGCCCGGTGTAACCGTCCGCCGTTTCGTCCTCCGACCGACGGCGGGCGGCCTGGTTGGGGCGGAAGACGTTGGCGGCGGTCCGCACCAGTCCCGCGATGCCGGACAGGAAGCCGAGCAGCTCGCCGTGTTCGACCTTGTTGAAGCAGGCGTGTTTGTGGCGGTCGGGATCGTCGCCCGTGGCCAGGTACTGGTGATGGCGGAGGTGGTTCCGGTTGTTGATGTGGGTGATCGCGCCGATCGGGCCCTGGCAGAAGACATCGTTCCAGAGATCATTGAGGCGCCGATTGCGGAAGAGCCGCCGGTGCATGCCATCGTGGCCGAGAATGAACAGGCCGTAGAAGGAGGAACCGATCAGCGGAACGGCCAGCGCCACGGTGAGCGGGCCCGGGCGCCAGGCGACGAGCGCCCATCCCAGTCCGATGCCGAACCAGCCCTTGAACGTGTCGGCAACGGCTCGCCACGGACGGAGCACGCTCAGCTCCCGGACTCGCTCGGTACTCAGCAGCGTCTGCCGCCAGGGGTAGTACGGGTCTCCCGGGCGGGACTCGGCAGTATCGGCGTGAAGTTCGGTCATCGGGCACATCCCCTCGATCGGGCGGCAAACCTCATGCCCACTGCAGATGACGAAACGCCCCGGAGGCCCAGGCGCCGCCAGCCGTTCCGCCGAACCCTTCTAGCCGCCAGCCGGGGCCCGTTTCGCCTGATCACTCGGGTTTCCGCCCGAGGACGAGCACGGCCGAGGTCCTGAACCCCAGCCGGGAGCGAACCAGGTCCCCTGCGGTCACGGCGGCCAGCGACACGAGCGACCCCACCGGGTCGAATCGCTTTGCAAGACGCGGGAGTCCGAACCGGTAGCGCAGCCCGTGATGAAACGAATAGAGCCAGAAGGAGTGCCCGGTCTGGTACATGACGCCGGCGGGTTCGAGCCCGGCCCGCTCGAGCAGGGCCACGACACCCTCCGTCCGGAACAACTGCCAGTGACGGGGAATGTGGTAGCCGCCCCAGAAGGTTCGCTGGAAGAGCCGTGCGTCGAGGCTGTCGCGATTCGGTGTCTCGAGCGCCAGGAGGCCGCCGGGTGCCAGCCACCCCGCGAGCTTTTCCACCACCCGAACCGGCCGGTCCACGTGTTCGAGTACGTGGAACATGGTGATGAGGTCGAGCGATCCCGCCGGCACGATCGTCGAGTCCTCCACCCGGGAGCACTCCACCCGGTATCCCTGCCCCGCGAGCCGCGCCACCACCGCCGGATCGAGTTCCAGGCCGAACAGCCGGTCCCGGGTCAGACCGCGCCGTTCCATCGCGGCGAGATAGCGCCCGTCCCCGCAGCCAACGTCGAGGTAGGCCTGCGGTTCCCGAGCGACGTGCCGGAGGATCCCGCGCAGCTTGCGGCTGTCGAGCCATTCCTTGGCGCGCTGCGCGACGGGATGAATCTTCTTCGCGTAGTCGTAGGCGTAGTAGGTCGGCGGATAGATCGTGCCGAGTGCCGACACGGCAGGCCGGGGATCGAGCCAGACGTGAGAACAGGACCGGCACCGGACGAACCGCCATTGGTTCCGGCAGGTCAGCAACTCGTAGTCGTATCCGTACGAGAACGGCTCGGCATCTCCGCCGTCGCAGAGTGGGCACCGTGACACCGGTTCGACCTCGATCTCCGGTGCGCCGGCGGCCGCGAGTTCGGGAAGCACTCGCGGCGGAGGACGAAAAGGCTCGGGAAGGCCCTGGCCGGTCACGGGGCCCTCGATTCGGCCCGGTACGGTTCGAGCGTCCGCTGGACCGGGTTGTATCGGTAGGCCGCCCGGTCCGGCGCCAGCGCCATCAGCCGGCGGTTGTCGTCACCCCGATCGTCCACGATCCAGACCCGCTCCGCCGCGGGATCGGGGGCGTTACGGACGAAGCTGTCGAAGGGGTCGTCCGCCGGCCCCGGGGCCACGAACACGATCGCCCTCCCCGGGATCCCCGCCACCGCCGCGGTCAGCGCCGCGAATGGTGCCCGATAGCCGTCGAGCGAGGCCTGGGCGCGGGAGACGCGGCGCCAGGCTCCGGGCGCCGCGATCAGGATCCCGACTGTGCAGAGGACGGCGGTCCCGGTCCCGGCCAACCCGGGCGCGCCGCGGGACCTGGCCCACGCCGTACCGCTCCAGCCGGCGAGGCGCCACGCGCCCAGTGCAGTGGTCAGCGCCAGGATCGGATACACCTCGAGGTAGTAGATCGTCCACATCGGATGCGCGGTCATCCAGAGATACCCGCCCACGAGGACCGCGGCCGAGACGAACCCGAACCGGAGCGGCCCCGGGGCAACCACGACGCCGACCACAAACGGAACCAGCAGCAACCACCGCCAATGCCGACCCCGGGGCCCGAAGAAGCGCACACCGATCCCCTCGATCCGTCGCACCAGCATCGTCGCCAATGGCTCGGTTCGATGGGCCTCATGCTGCGGCAGGAACTGCTGCCGGAACTTGTTCATCGCGGGCGTCGGCGCCCGCAGCGGCGCCGCCGTGTCTACCGCGAACCCCGGCATGTTCCACGGGGCATACACGCGCGAATACTCGCTGTACGGCGTCGGGAAAGCTTTCCCGGTGGCGGCGAAACTCCACCAGAAGGGGAGGAGCAGGATCGGCACTGCCACCGCCACCCCCACCAGCACCGGCCGGGCGCGGCCCCGCCGCCATGCCGTCCAGAGAATCCAGAGGCCTGCCGGCAACAGCAGCGCGATGGCCGTAACCGGTCGGACGATCGCGCCGACGGCGGCGGCCACGCCGAACGCCGCCAGCGATCCGGTGCGCTCCGGGGCCTGGCGCCAGCGGAGCAGCGCCCCCCAGGCCACCAGCCACGCCAGCGTCGAGGTACTCTGCGCCATGTAGCTCGGCCCGAAGAGCAGCATCTCGGGCGCCGACATCCAGACGAGCCACGCCATGAGCCCGATCCAACCGCCGCCCAACCGCCGCCCGCCGGTATAGAGCAGTCCGGCACTCGCGCCCGAGGCCAGCAACGGAACGAGGGACGCCGCGCCAAGCCAGATGCCGGGCACCATGAGGAGCGCGTGGCCAGGCGGATACTTCGGGATCAGGCGTGGCGTGACGAAGACATGGAACTGCTCGAAGAACTCCGGCAGCGGCGGCCCCGGTACCGACCAGTGCCAGCCCGCAAAGATTCGCGCCTGAAGCACGTAGGCCGCTTCGTCGTAGATCCACGGTTCCGGGTTGAGCGAACCGTTGAGCCACCAGAAGAACACCACGGTGAGGGCCGCCACAACCCAGGGGGCAGCGCGAGACCCGAGCGCTCCCTCGATCCGCGCGGCGAGCCCCGGCCCGTCCGGCGTCACGCCTGCTCCGGGCGCTGGCCGAGCACCTGGTACTGGCCGCCAAGCGGCAGTGCCGTGACGAACGGCTCGAGCGGCCGGAAAATCCGAAGGAAGCGCGGAAAGACGAACAGGAAGTCGACGCGGACGACCGCGAGCCCGGCTCGCCGGAAGAGCCCCGCGAGTTCACCGGAGCGCAGCATGATGGCGTCCCGGTCGAAGGCGACCCGGCGCATCACGATGCGGGTGCCGGGATTGAGCGGGTTGTTTTCCCAGCACGCGAACCAGCCGCCCGGCCGCAGGGACCGCACGACCGAGGCGACAGCCTCGAGCCGTTCCCCGGGCGGGATGTGGTGGAAAACGCCGTTGCAGAAGGCGAGATCGAACGGCCCCGCGGCCGCCGGCTCGCCGGGAAGGGCGAAGCTCACGCCCACGCCGCCGTGCTCCGCTCGGGCGCGGTCGAGTGACGCACCGGACGGATCGACGCCCACGACCTCGCGAGCCCCGAGCACCTCCCGCAGCAGGGGCACCGACGTTCCCGTTCCGCAGCCGAAATCGAGCACCCGGTCGACGCGGGCGTTCGAACCGAGCCGCCCGGCGAGCCACTCGATCCGCCGCCGGGCATAGTAGTCCTTGCGCTCCCCGGTGAGCGCCAGGCCCGTTCGAGGTCTTCGTCGTACTCAGCGGCGAACGCGTCGAACTCGGGGTTGCCCATCTAGCGGCGGGCCAGGCCCAGAATGCTGAAGAAGAAGCTCGACAGCACGGTCTGGACGCCGAGCGCGGCCAGCGTCACCCCGGGGATCACGATTCGCATCACCCGGGCGTAGTCCAATTGCCCGAAATCGGCGTCGACCCAGATCGCCACCGCGGCCGCCAGGAAACCAAACCCGGCCAGGGTGCCGAGCAGGCCGAGAACGAGTCCGCGCTCGAGATTGAGCACCTGATACAGTTTCGTCAGCCGGGGATCCTCCGGCATGAAACCCTCGACGGTGCCGAAGACCCGCGTCATGAACGCGAACACGATCGACTGGTAGCCGAGGATGATGCCGAGGCTCGCGAACAGGAGCGTGTTGACGTCGAACGTCGCGCGGCCGAGAGACATTCGCGGGAAGCCGAGGCCGTAGCCGACCAGACCCAGGAGCATCAGGATCGCGCCGGGCACGAGGAAGAGCCACCGGGGACTGAAGAGCAGATAGAACCGAAGGTGCCGCCAGCCGTCGCGGAAGGTGCGCAGGTGCGACCGGTGCGCCGTCCGGCCGTCGAGGTGCAGCGTGATCGGCACCTCGCCGATCCGGGCGCTCTTGAGCGCCGCCCGGATCAGCATCTCCGAGGCGAACTCCATCCCCGTGCAGCGCTGGCCGAGGCGGAGCCAGAAGTCGCGCCGGAACGCCCGCAGGCCGCAGTGGATGTCGTGGATCGGAACCCGGAACCACCACCGACCCAGAAACGAGAACAACGGGTTGCCGAGAATCCGGTGGAGGAATCGCATGGCCCCCGGTTCGATCCGGCCTCCGCCCGAGGGGAGCCGGCATCCCTGGACCACGTCGTCGCCGTCGCGCAGCCGGGCCACGAACTTGGGCAACTCGCCGAAGTCGTAGCTTGCGTCCGCGTCGCCCATGAGGACGTAGCGACCGCGGGCCGCGTTGATGCCGCCGATGAGCGCGGCCCCATAGCCGCGCTGCGCCACCGCGATGACCCGGGCGCCGAGGCCGGCGGCGATCTCGGGCGACCCGTCGGTGCTGCCATTGTCGGCCACCACGACCTCGCCCGCGATTCCCGCCCCCTGGAGCGCGGCCTGCGCCTGCTCGATGCAGCGGCCGAGGGTCTCGGCCTCATTGAGGCACGGCATCACCACCGAGACTTCGACGGATTCGCCGTCCGGCGGCAGCGGCGTGAGCTCCCGCCAACCCCGGCGCTCGGCGCGAACGTCCGGTGCGGTCACGACGGTCCTCCGCCTTCGCAGAGTGCCGGGCCGGTCGGCCCGGTTTCGGATGTCGCCAGCGTCACGATGACCTGCTTCGATGAAGTCGGAGGCGCCGCATGGCGCCGGTCAGGAGCAAGCCGCGAGCCACCGCCGGAGCCGGACCGCCGTCTCGGCAGGAGCGGCCTGCGGAAACAGATGGCCGAAGGCCGGCATCGTCTCGACCGTCGCCCAGGGAACCGCCGCCGCGAACCGGGCGGCGGCCTCGGGTAGAAAGGTATCCGAGGTGGCGCCGCCGATCACCAGCACCGGCAGGTCTCGAGGCAAGCGGGCCACGTCGTCCCAGATCCCGGGGTAGAACGACTCGTAGTAGTACGCCTCCCAGGCCTTCGGCCACGCCAACACGAACCCCGCTCCATCCGGCGCCGGCACCAGCATCGCCGCGACGTAGCCCTCGAGGGCCGCGTCCGGCCAGTCGGCGAAGAGCCGTTTGGTGCGCCAGTAGTCGAACGCCTCGCGATGACTTCCGAAACGGTCCCGGCGCTCGCGGGCCCGAAGGGCCAGAGGATGACCGTCCGGCCAACCGAGCAGCTTGGCCCGGCCCCAGTCGTCGAGGCGGGGCCCCGTCAACACCGTGGGATCGAGCAACACCAGCGCCCGGAATCGGGCCGGCGCCCGCACCGCGGCCACGAGCGACGCGACGGCCCCGAACGAGTGGCCGATGGCGATGACCGGCGGGAGATCATGCGCCGCCAGACCCCGGACGATGTCGTCACCAAGTTCGGGCCAGTTGCCCGGCACGGACGGCGGCTCGCCGCCCCAGAGGGCGCGCGGCGGCAGGCAGACCGAACGAAACGAGTCGGCCAGCGCGGCGGCGATCGGCTGGTACGTCGCGGGGGGAAACCCATTGGCCGGCGCCCAGTGGAGGAGCGGGCCCGCACCGCCGAGTTCGATGAGTGGCTGGGGCATGTGGCGGGAAAAGAAGGCCCACCGCCCGCTACCGGGCAAGGCTCCGGGCGGCGGGGTATTTTGCGGAATGACTACTCCCTGCCCCTTCGGCGCCCGGCGCCGCGTCTTCCGGTTGGCGGCCGCGCCGGCGGCGTGCCTCCTCTTCCCGGCGTTGCTTGCCGCTCAGTCGCTGACCCCGCGCGAGGCCCGGATCCGCGCCGCGGTCGACGCCAACTACGACGGCGCCGTGCAGCTGCTCGAGCGATCGGTCAACACCGCCAGCGGCACGTTCAACATCGCCGGCGTCAAGGCGGTCGGTGCCATCTACCGCCGGGAACTCGAATCCCTGGGCTTCACCGTCCGCTGGGTCGAACTGCCTGCGGCCCTGGAGCGGGCCGGCCATCTCGTGGCCGAGTGGACCGGACCCAAGTTCAATCGGACCGGGAAGCGGGTCCTGCTGATCGGACACCTCGACACCGTCTTCGAGGGCGAGGGCCAGCGGTTCGTGCGCCGCGACACGGTCGGCCGCGGGGCGGGCACCTCGGACATGAAGGGCGGCGACGTGGCCATGCTGCTGGCCCTCCGCGCCCTCAAGGACGCCGGCGCCCTCGACGAAACCTCTGTGACGGTGGTGATGACCGGCGACGAGGAGGCGGCGGGCCGGCCGGTCTCGGTGTCCCGCAAGGCGCTGATCGACGCGGCCCAGAAGAGCGACGTGGCCCTGGCGTTCGAAGGCGGCAACGCGAGCACCGCCACGATCTCGCGGCGGGGCGCCTCGGGCTGGATCCTCACCGTCCGCGGCCGCCAGGCACACTCGGCCGGGATCTTCCGCGGCGGGTACGGCGCGGTGTTCGAGGCCGCCCGAATCCTGAACGAGTTCCGGGAACGGCTGGCCGGCCAGCCGTACCTGACCTTCAACCCCGGGACCATCGTGGGCGGCACCGACGTCGACTACGACAGCGGCGGCGTCGCGGGCAAGACGGCCGGCAAGACCAACATCATCGCCCGAAGCGCGGTGGTGCAGGGCGACATCCGGTCACTCACCCGGTCGCAGCTCGACTCCGCCCGGGCGATCATGCGCGCCATCGTGGCCGACAACCTTCCCGGCACCACGGCGTCGATCTCCTTCGACGAGGGATACCCGGGCATGCCGCCAACCGACGGCAATCGTGAGGTGCTCGCCGTGTTCGACCGGGTGAGCCAGGATCTCGGCTACGGCCCGGTCGAGGCCCTGCCGCCGGACCGGCGCGGGGCCGGCGACGTCTCGTTCGTGGCGGATTTCATCCCGGGCATCGACGGTCTCGGGGTCGACGGCTTCGGCGGTCACACGCCCGAGGAGGGGATCTATCTCCCGTCACTTCGGATGGCGGCGGCCCGGGCCGCCGTCATGATCCACCGACAGTCGCAGGGCCGGCCGTCGACCAGCGACCGGGGAGGTACTAAACGAGCCCAGCGGGTCATCGGTTCTCAGATCCGGTCGATCCGTCGCTGCGTTGATTCCCCGTGTGATCACACGGCAACTGCAGCGACGCATCTCCAACCGATTGAGGACCCGATGACTCGTTTCCGCTGGGCGGCCGCCCTCGGCGCTCTCGCGCTGGCCGCATGTAACGCCGACACCACCACCGATCCGACCACCGATCTCGCCCCGTCCGACCTCGCGCCCGACTTTCACGCCGACCGCGACGGTACCCGGGGCTTCGTCGTCACCATGACCAACAGCGCCGCCGGCAACGAGGCGCTGGTATTCCCCCGCGACAAGAACGGGGCCCTGGGCTCCCCGACCGCCTTCGCCACCGGCGGCAATGGAACCGGGGCGGGCCTCGGCAACCAGGGCGGAATCACGACGGACGGCCGAGGCCACGTCTTCCTCGTGAACGCCGGCAGCAACACCGTGAGTGCCTTCCGGATCCGGAGCGGCGGGCTGGAGCTCCGGCAGACCGTGCCGTCCGGCGGGTCGACGCCGATCAGCGTCACGACGTACGGCCGGCTGCTCTACGTCCTGAACAACGGTTCGCCGGCCAACATCACCGGCTTCCGGATCGAGTGGAACGGCGAGCTGCACCCGATCCCCGGCTCCACCCAGCCGCTCAGCGCCGACGACCCCGCGGCCGCCCAGGTCGGCTTCGACGCCGAAGGCCGCCGCCTGATCGTGACCGAAAAGGGTACCAACAACCTGGTGGTCTATCCCGTCGACCGTTTCGGGCGGGCCGGGAGCCCCAACGTGACCCCGTCCACCGGCGTCACCCCCTTCGGGTTCGGCTTCGACCGGCGCAACCATCTCATCGTGAGCGAGGCCTTCGGCGGCGCACCCGGTGCATCGGCCGTGTCGTCCTACGGCTTCCGCGGACTCGAGGCGCGCACCATCAGCCCCTCGGTCGCGACCACGCAGACCGCCGCCTGCTGGGTCCTCGTCGCCGGAAACGGCCGCTTCGCCTTCGTGACCAATACCGGCAGCGCCTCGATCACCGGCTACGCGATCGACCGGTGGGGCCGGCTGACCCTGCTCGAGCCGTCCGGCGTGAGCGGCACGACGGAGGGCGGCCCGATCGACCTCGCCGCTACGTCGGCGGCGGGCCGCGACTACGTGTACTCCCTCAATGCCGGGGGCCATTCCATCAGCGCGTTCCGGCTCAAGGGCAACGGCTCCCTCGAAGCGGTCGGCGTAACCGGCGGCCTCCCGGCGGGCGCGAACGGCCTGATCGCCTTCTGATCGGACCCGCTTGCGTCCGTTCGCGACGCTCACTAGTTTGCCTAACCATGAACGCCGCGACCCGAAAGACCATGATGACGGCCGCCCCGATGACGGGCGGCAAGTCGAAGTGTGTCTCGCGGGGCGCGGCCGGTCTCAGCTGAAGTCGATCTGCAGCTCGAACCACCGACGCCCCGCGCCTCACCGGAAGCGCGGGGCTTTTCGTTTTCGAGGAACCGGCTCATGTCGCGAATTCCCGTCGCGGTGCTGGGCGCCACCGGCACCGTGGGGCAGAAGCTCGTCCGCCTGCTCGACCAGCACCCCTGGTTCGAGGTCGCGTTCGTCACCGCCTCGGGCGCCAACGCCGGCAAACCGTACGGCGAGGCCGTCCGCTGGCGGGAGCCGGTGCCGATCCCCGAACGGGCCGCCGGCCTCGTCCTGGGCGACAGCGGTCGGCCCGCCGGCGTGCCCCTCGCGTTTTCGGCGCTCGATACCCAGGCCGCCGTCGAACTGGAGCCGCTCTGGGCCGCCGCCGGTGCCATGATCGTCACCAACGCGAGCCCGCTCCGGATGGCGCCGGACGTCCCGCTCGTCGTCCCCGAGATCAACGCCCGCCATCTGGGGCTCCTCGACCGGCAACGGAAGGAACGCGGCTGGCGGGGCGGCGTCGTGGCCAACCCCAACTGCACCACCACCGGGCTCGTCCTCGCCCTCGCACCGCTCGAGGCCGCCTTCGGGATCGACCGGCTCTTCGTCTCCACGATGCAGGCCATTTCGGGCGCGGGCTGGCCCGGCGTGGCCTCCCTCGACATCCTCGGCAACGTGATCCCATTCATCGGCGGCGAGGAGGAGAAGGTCGAACGGGAAACCCGGAAGATCCTCGGGCGGCTCGACGGCCGGGACATCGTCGAGGCCCCGGTGGTCGTGAGCGCCCATACCAACCGGGTGCCGGTCATCGACGGGCACACCGAAACGGTGTCGATCGGATTCCGGCGCCCGGCGTCGCCGGAGGAAGTGGCGGCAGCCCTGGAGTCGTGGCGCCCTGAGCCGCCCATCGCGGCATTGCCGAGCACTCCGGAACGCCCGGTTCTGGTGGAAACCCGGCCCGACCGGCCGCAGCCGCGGCTCGACCTCGAGCGGGGTGGCGGGATGTCCGCAGTGGTGGGCCGGATCCGGCCGTGCCCGCTCCTCCATGTCCGGTTCGTCGTACTCTCCCACAACACCGTCCGGGGCGCGGCCGGGGCCACCATCCAGAACGCCGAGTTGCTGGTGTCGGCGGGGGTCGTTGCCCGATGATCGTCTGCAAGTTCGGCGGCACCTCGGTCGGTGACGCCGCGGCCATCCGCCGGCTGATCGGGATCGTCACCGGCCGGCAGGCCGAGCAGCCGGTGCTGGTCCTCTCGGCGCTGGCCCGGGTCACCGATGGCCTCCTCGCCCTCGAGGGCATCTCCGCCGCCAACGCGAACCGCCGCCTCGACGCGATCGTCGCCCGGCACGCGGAGCTCGCGGGAGAGCTCGGGATCGAGCCGGTCGCGAGCATCGCGGCGGATGCCGCGGCCCTCCGTGGCAGCATCGCGGAATGGACCGGCCGCGACTGGACGGACGCGGAGCGGGACCAAGTCGTTTCCCACGGGGAACTCTGGAGCACCCGGCTGGTGGCGGCGGCACTGGCGGGTGCCGGACTGCCGGCCGTCTGGGTCGATGCCCGCACCCTGGTCGCCACCGACGGCCACCACGGGCAAGCGGTGCCGAACCAGGCGGAGATCACCCGGCGGGCCCGCGCGGCGGTGCCCGGGCTGCTCGCGGCCGGCTCGATCCCGGTCACCCAGGGCTTCATCGCCGCCGGCCCCGACGGCGCTACCACCACCCTCGGCCGCGGCGGCTCGGACTACACCGCGTCCCTCCTGGGAGCCGCGTTAGGCGCCGACCGGGTCGAAATCTGGACCGACGTGGACGGCATCCTCAGCGCCGACCCCCGGATCGTACCGGAGGCCCGGCTGCTGCCGGAAGCGAGCTATCTCGAAGCGGCCGAGTTGGCGGCGTTCGGTGCCAAGGTCCTGCACCCGGCCACCCAGCTGCCGCTGATCGCCGCCCGGATTCCCTGCCTGGTACTCAACTCGTTCGCGCCCGAGCGGCCGGGCACCCGGATCGTGGCGGAAGCGCGCCCCGGCCTCCTGGTGACGGGCTCGCCGGTCCGGTCGATCGCGTGGAAACGCGGCATCACGGTGGTCAACGTCCGGGCACCCCGGGCCTACGGCGCGGTGGGCTTTCTCCACCAGCTCTTCGGGGTGTTTGCCCGCCACGGTGTCTCGGTGGACGTGCTCGCGTCGACCGAGGTCAACGTGTCCGTCACCCTCGATGACGGGACCGACCTCCCCTCGCTGATCGCGGATCTGGAGCCCCTCGGCGCCGTGACGATCTTCGAGGGCCGGGCCATCGTGGCCGTGATCGGTATCGACCTCCGCGGCACCCGCGGCCTCTCGGCCCGCTTGTTCGGCGCCGTCCGGGACGTCAACATTGAGATGATTTCCCAGGGCGCCTCCGAGATCAACGTGACCTTCGTGGTCCGGGAAGAGGACGGCCCCGGCGCGGTGCGGGCGCTCCACCGGGAGTTCTTCGCCGCCTAGCGGGCGAACGGGGGCCGGAGCGAGCAAACCGGCCCGGCATCGCCTCGGAGCAGGAATTGGCGCGCGGCTCGCGTACGGTTACCCGAGGAACACGGTGCCTGAACTTCCCGACATTCTCACCTACCAGGAAGCGCTCGCCGAGCGAATCGGCGGCCGGGTGCTCACGGCCGTCCGGATCCGGACGCCGTTCCTGCTCCGGTCGGTGGACCCGCCGATCACCGCCGCCGAGGGCCGGACGGTGACCGGCGTCGGGCGGCTCGGCAAGCGGCTCGTCATCGAGCTCGGCGACCTGGCTCTCGTCATCCACCTGATGATCGCCGGCCGGCTCCATTGGAAACCGGCCGGCGCCAAGATCGGTTCGAAAGTCTCCCTCGCGGCCTTCGACTTCGACTCCGGCACCCTCACCTTCACCGAGGCGGGATCCAAACGCCGGGCCTCTCTCCACGTGGCGCGCCGCGACGACCTCGACCAGTTCGACCGCGGCGGCCTCGACGTCCTCGCCGCGAGCCCCGACAGCTTTGCGGGCCGGCTGCTCGCCGGCAACCACACGCTCAAGCGCGCCCTGACCGACCCGCGCGCCTTCGACGGCATCGGCAATGCCTATTCCGACGAGATTCTCCACCGGGCCCGCCTGTCACCGCTCAAGCTCACCCGGAGCCTGGCCCCCGAGGAGATCGGCCGCCTCCACGACGCCAGCCGCGCCGTGCTCGTCGAATGGACCGCGCGGCTGCGAACGGAACGGGCCGGCGATTTTCCGGAGAAGGTGACGGCCTTTCGGGCCGAAATGGCGGTGCACGGCAAGTTCGGACAGCCCTGCCCCGACTGCGGCACCCAGGTCCAGCGGATCCGTTACGCGGACAACGAGACCAACTACTGCGCCCGATGCCAGACCAGCGGCCGGCTCCTGGCCGACCGGGCGCTCTCCCGCCTGCTCAAATCGGATTGGCCCCGGTCGATCGACGAGCTGGATTGAGGCCGGCGCTGTCCCGGCGGACGCAGCCCGGCGCGAGCCGCGGCTCGGCTCCGAGCCAGTAGAGCCCGTTGGCCATGATGCAGAAGCCGGTCGCGGCAAACCATACCATGGCCACGCCGACGAACCCGGTGAACGCGAGCCACCAGTGGCTGTGAACCAGCGTGAGCGCCGAAGCAATCGAGATGTTGATCCCGACCGCGAGGTAGATCCGGCGTTCGAGATACCACCGGTCCGTCTGCATCAGGTAGCGGGTGGGCGTCGACGCCGGAGACTCGAGCGCGCCGCGGAACCCGAACCGGCGCAGCACGTTGCCCACGATGCAGTAGCCCGTCAGGGCCACGACGATCGAGAAGCCCCCGGTGACCGCGACCAGCAGCACGAAGCGGGGGTCGACGAACAGCGCCAGCGAGGTGCCGGCGATCAGCACGATGCCGGCAATGAGCCAGACCGTGCGCTCGATGTACCAGCGGTCGGTGGGAACGATGTAGACGCCGGAGCGGAGTGCCATGCACTACGCTAGGAAAAGAGCCCCCGCTCCGCCAGAGCGAGGGCCCTTCCGCAAGAACTTCTCACCGATTCTGCAGAAACCGGCCGTCAGCGAGTGATCGCCGAGAACCGCTCCATGGCCGTCGCCAGTTGGGGGCGCAACTCGGCCAGGCGTACGGAGACGTCCCGCCCCAAGCGCGGATCGGC
>JBFXAY010000014.1:0-80941 GCA_050183815.1 Gemmatimonadales bacterium
GATACGCTACCCGACGTCTTCCGGATCCCGCTGGTGCTGCACGATCTCGAGGGGTTCACGCACTCCGAGATCGCCGAACTGACCGGCAGCCCGGAAGGCACCTGCAAGACCCGGCTGATGAACGCCCGGGCCCGGCTGCGGGAAGCACTCGCAGCCTACGCGCAGTAGGCAAGGAGGCAGGATGGAGCACGAACGAATCGAACCGCTGCTCGAGCAGCACGGCGACAGCTATCGAACGCCGACGGACCCGCCGCTCGAGCGGATGTGGGGCGCGATCGAGGCGCGGCTCGACGGCCAGGCGCCTCGAGCGGCGGCGCCGGTCCGGCGTTCCTGGCCGCGGGGCCTCGCCCTGGCGGCGATGCTGCTCCTCGGCATCGGGATCGGATGGACCGGGGCCCGGTTCGCCCCCTTTGGCGGCACGCCCAGCCGGGCGGCCGAGCCGGCGCCGCTCGAGGTCGTGCCGGCGTCACTCGAGACGCCGAGTCCCTTCGTCGGATTGGCGAGGGACTACTTCCAGCAGACCACCGGTCTGGTCGTGGCGCTGGCCGGGGACCTTCGCGGTGGCTCGGTGCCAACCGGCACGATCCGCCAGGCGCAGAGCCTGCTTTCGACCACCCGTCTCCTCCTCGACGGCCCGTTGCCGGAACCGGCCATGCGGGACCTCCTGCAGGATCTCGAGCTGGTGCTTGCCCAGGTGGCCCGGCTCCCGGCGGTGCGCTACCAGCAGCCGGAAACACAGCTGATCGCCGACGCGATGGACCAGCGGGAGGTCCTCTCGCGCCTGACCCTGATCATTTCGGATGGGGAGACCACTCCATGAAGCAGATCCAGTTCTCGATGCTTGCCCTCGGCGCCCTGATGCCCGCCGCGCCGCTCGTGGCCCAGCAGCAGAGCGCCCCGACCGTGACCCTGCGGGGCGAACCCCTGATCCGCGGCGAACTCGGACTGGCCTGGCGCGTGGACGGCGTCGACATCGCCTGGGGACAGAACCTGGCCTCGGGGCGCCTCGCCCTGGTCGAACCGACGCTGCGGCAGCGGCAGACACCCGAGGACTCGGCCTATCGCGTCGCCCGGGAGATTCTCAACCGCGGAGAATACCGCCGGGCGGCCGAGTTGTTCGGCTCGTTCAGCGGGCGGTTTCCCGAGTCGCGCTACCGTGACGCGGCCTCCTACTGGCAGGCCTTCGCGCTCTACCGGTCCGGTGCCGAGCCGGACCTCCGGAAATCGCTCTCCCTGCTCGATGAAACCCGCCGGGTCTCGCCCAAGGCGGCCGGGGACGATGACGTGAACGCCCTCCTGACCCGGGTGCTGGGGGCGCTCGCGGCTCGCGGAGACGCCGGCGCGGCCGGCCGGCTGCGGGCCGACGCCTCAGGGGCGGACGCGGCCTGCGATTCGGAGGAACTCGCCGTGCGGGCGGAAGCGCTGTCGGCGCTCTACCAGAACGACCCGGCCGGAGCGACGCCCGTGCTCCGCCGGATCCTCGAGCGGAAGGACCAGTGCAGCGTGCCGCTCCGCCGCCGGGCCGTCTACCTCCTCGGCAAGGACAGCGAGCCGTCCCAGGTCAATGAAGTGCTGGCCATCGCCCGGAACGACCCGGATGCCTCGGTCCGCACCGACGCCATTTCCCGTCTCGGCCAGATCCCCGGGGAAGCCGCCAGCCGCGCCCTCCGGGAGTTCTTCCAGGCGTCGAACGACGAGTCCAACCAGCGGGCCGTCGTCCGGGCGCTCCGGAGCCGCGATGACGCCGTGGCCTCGACCCTCCTCCGTTCGGTGGTCCAGCGGGAAGACCTCGCTGACGCCGTGCGGGTGGAGGCGATCCGGGCGATCGGCGCGGGACCAGCCCAGCAGATCGGTCAGCATGTCGCCCTGACCACCACGGCCCGGGCCCGGCCCGCCGAGTCGCGGATTCCGGACGCGGACGCGGCCATGCTCCGCCAGACCTACGCCCGAAGCCGCTCCGGCAATATCCGGCGGGCGATCGTCGAAACGATGGCCCGAAGCTCCGGGCCTGAGATCGATTCGTGGATGGCCGGCCTCGTGCGAGACCTCGACGAAGACATGAGGGTCCGTTCCGCGGCCCTGAGCCGCCTGGGACGCCCGACGGTGGCGGTCGAGGAACTCACCCGCCTCTACGACGGGCTGTCCGAACGGGAACTCCGGTCGAGTCTGGTTCGCCTCCTCGGGGAACGGGAGGAGCCGGCGGCCACCGACAAGCTCATCTCGATCGCGAAGTCCGGCACGGATCCGCGGATCAGGCAGACGGCGATCTCACTGCTGTCGAAGAAGAAAGACCCTCGCATCGACAAGATTCTCGCTGAAATCGTGGAGAAGTGACAATGCGATCCGTCCTTCTCGCGATCATCGCCCTCGGCGGCGCCGGCGGCATCGCCGCTCGGGCGGCCCAGGATCCCTCCCTGGCTCGCCGGGTCGAGTCGGGCTCCGATGGCCTGGTCGGGTTGACCTTCTCGTCCCGCGCCGAGGTCTGCGGCAACGGCTTCTCGATGCTCCGGGTGGGCACCAGCACGTTTGGCGACGGCGACTGGATCTACAGCTATTCCAACGGCTCGGGCCCCTGCGAGCCGGGCCCGCTCCGGGTGCTCGTCCGGCGGGCCGCCGGCCGGGTGGTGGCGGTTCGGGTCGGGGCCGGGGCGGCCGAGTGGCCTTCGGGCACAAACGACCTCGGCACCGTGTCGAGCCGGACGGCGGCCGGCTATTTCCTCGAACTGGCCGGGCGGATCGACGGGCGGGCGGGCCGGGATGCCCTCCTGGCCGGCGTTCTGGCCGACTCGGGTTCGTGGGAACCGCTTCTCGAAATCGCCCGCAACGCCCGGCTGTCGCGTGGGCTCCGGGAAAGTGCGGTCTCCTGGCTGGGCCGAGATCCCGCCGCGGCGACCGGCGACCCCGCGTTGGTCCGTGCGCTGCTCGACCTGGTCCGAAACCCGGGGCTGCCGACCGGCGTGCGTACCCGGGCCGTGGCGGCCGCCGGCAGGAGCGGGTCCGGCGCCACGGACGCCTTGCTGAGTCTTGCCCGGGAGGATGACCCCGCGCTCGCCAAGGCGGCAGTGACCGCCGTCGGGCGCGAGCCCGATGCCCGGATTCGATCGGCGCTCGAGCGGCTGGCCGCCGATTCGGGACGCCCGCGAGCGGTTCGGACCGAGGCCGTCCGGGTCCTCGGCGGACAGGACGCGACGCCGGCGGACTTCGCCGCGTTGCGCCGACTCTGGCCCTCGCTTTCGAGCGAGCAGCGGCAGGCGGTGATTCGTTCGGCGGGTGACTTCGGCGGGTCGGAACACCAGGACTGGCTGACGCGAATCGTCCGCACCGACGCCGAGGCATCCGCCGTGCGAACCCAGGCCGTGCGGGCCGCCGAGCAGGCGGGCCTCGGTTCCGCGGGGCTGGCGACCCTGTACGATGAGGTGCCCGACCGGAAGGTGCGGGAGGCGCTGCTCGAGGCCCTGGTGCGGATCGGCGATCGGTCGGCCCGGGAGCGGGTGGCGCGGATCGCCGAGACCGACACGGATCCGGCGCTGCGGCGGGCCGCCATTCGCCGGCTCGCCACCCTTGGCGATCAGGACGCGCTGGAGGCGATCGTCACCGCGCCGATCGGCCAGCGGTAGGCGCGGCCGGGGTGGAAGTCAGGGTTGGCTGCCGTTGAGGCTCTGGAGCAGGCCGTAGAGCGCCACGCCTCCCACGATCGCGATGCCGGCGAGCAGGGACTTGCCGATGTGCCGATAGCGGGTGGACACCTGCGTCACGTCCCGCACCGGGACGGCGAGCCGGAGAATCGCCGTCTCGGAGGGGTGGCCGGTGAGCGTATCGCCGATGATGCGGGGCTGATACACCCGGAAACCCTTGGCGGAATCCGATGTGGCCACCAGGATGACGTCCTGGGGCTTCTCGGCGAGGACGTCCCCCACCGAGCGGCTCTGGGCCCGCCAGGAAACACAGCCGCTCAGTTGCCCGACGAGGACCGCACTCAGCACCAGTCGTCGCATGCACGCTTCCGGTTGGGGTTACCGGCGGGGATCGGGACGACCGCCCTCGAGGCGGGCCCGCGCTGCCGAGGCGAACACTAACTCGTACGGCGACCGCTGCGCCACGGTGCCCCACCAGCGCACCGCCTCGTCCCGGCGGCCGAGCTCGGCCAGCAACTCGGCCCGGAGGAACCGGTGGTGGGTGCCGGCATAGAACGGCGACCCGACGGCATACTGGAACCAGACGTCGGTCGTGAGCCGCTCGAGCGCCGCGAGCGCGTCCGCTGGTCGGCCCTGGAGCCGCAAGGCTTCGGCATCCAGCGTCCGGGCCAGTTGCTCCGCCAGCACCTCGGCTCCATCCGGCACCGGCAACTCCGAAAGCGCCTCGCCGGCCAGCCGGACCGCCGCCGGCTCCCGCCGCCGGGCCGCGAGCAGGCCAAGGAGGTATTGCCGGAAGTGGGCGTGGAGCCCGTCGTGGAAGACGAGGGGCACCGCCACGCTTGCCGGCACCGCGTCCGCATCCCAATCCGCCAGCTGCTGTTCGATCGCCTCCCGCTCGGCGCGAGGCACCGGACTGTCCGGCAGGGTGGCGAAGAGCCCCCGGACCTCGAGGACCCAGGCGGGCTCGTGCTCCGCCGCTTCGGCCAGGTGGGCGAAGGCCTCGGTCACCCGCCCGCGCGCCAGGTCCAGATGCGCCAGGACGATCCTGCCTAACGCGGCGAACTCGGCCGATCGGGCCGCCGGCAGCACCGCCGCGGCGAGCCGGCTCGCCCCCTCGAGATCGCCGGCGTAGAGGGCCACGTCGGCAAACCCCCGGGCGATCACCAACCCCGGTGCGGCGGCGAGAATCCGGCCCACCTCATCCTGTTCCTCGCGGCTCCCGTTGGCGAACGCTCGCAGCACCTTGAGGCCGAGCGCCTGATCGGCGGCGGGGCTCATCGCCAGCGCCGCGTCGACCCGGCGGTCGAGTTCCTCCGGGCGGCCTTCCAGGGCCGCGATGCGGGCGAGCTGCACCAGCGCGCCGACATGGGTCGGGTCGAGGGCCAGCGTCCGCCGGAACGGCTCGGCGGCCTCCGTGACGGAACGGCCACGGTACGGGTTTGTGTGGAACAGCAGGTCGCCGAGGAGGAACCAGGCGTCGACCTGTTCCGGGTAGGCGACAGTGAGCGCGGCGTAGCGGCGTTCCGCGTCGGCGGTCCGCCCCGTCAGCCAGGCATGCTGGCCTTCGAGAAGCAGGCGATCGTGATCGGAGAGCCGGCCGCGATGCCGGAAGGCCTCCGCGGAGGCCTCGCGGGCCGGGCCGATGAACGCGTTCGCCGCCAGCGACGAGGCGAGCCGGTAGTAGCCGAGGGCGAACGACGGATCCTCGGTGGTGGCGCGGCGGAACTGATCGAGGGCAGGGAGGTGCCGGCCGAGCCGGAAGTCGTGTTCGCCGCTGAGGTAGGCCTTGAGGGCGGGCAGAGAATCGGTGGTGAGCGCCGCCAGCCGGGCGATCCGGCCGGCGGCCGACTGGTCGAGGTCGGCGACCAACCGGCGGACCAGCTCGTCGACGAGATCGAAGATCCCGTCCTCGCGGTCGGCGCGGCCGTCGGCGCGGGTCCGGAGGTGCCCATCGGCGTCGTGCAGGGCGGCCACGGCCTCGAGCCGGGAGCCCGCGCTCACCACCGAGCCGACGAGGAAGAGGCCGGCGCCGAGTCGCGAGGCAATTGCGGTACCCGTCGAGGCATCGGCACCATCCGGCGCCAGCGCCGCCGCGAGGGTGACGACCTGGCGGGGATCCGCGGTCCGGAGCGCGCCGGTGCCGTCGAGCTTGGTGCTCAACAGGTCCACCATGCCCTCGGCGAGGTAGCCGAGCGCGGGATCGCCGCGGATCACGAAGGGGCAGACGGCGACCAGGGTGCCGTCGCGCAACGGGCCGGTGGGCGCGGCGGCCGGCCCGCTGTCCCGAAGGCGGGTGGCCACGGCCTGGAGGTCGTCGCGCGGTGCGGCCGCGAGTTCGGTCCGGATCCGCTCGGCGGCCTGATCGTAGAGCCGGAGAGCCAGGCTGCGTTCGCCGCGGCGCTCGAGTTCGAGGAGGTAGGCGAGCATCGCATCTTCGTCGCTCGGGGCGAGTTCGATGGCTCGCACCGCCCAGCGAGCCGCGGCGCCGGGGTCGTCGAGGCCACGGCGGGCCAACTGCCAGGCGGCGAGCGCGGCGTCGTAGCGGCGGCGGGTGCGCTCCCGGTCGAGCCAGGCTTCGGCCTCCGGGGCGCCCTGGACATAAAAGCCGTCGAGGAAATCGCCCTGGTAGCGCGAGAGGGCGGCGTCGAGGTCGTCGGCGTCGATGGCCTGGTCGAACTCGGTGGCGTCGGTCCGAATCCGATCGATGTCGAGGCCCACTTCCTCGTCGCCGCGGCCGATGACCAGGTCGGCGCCGCAGGCCTGACGGAGGAAGTAGAGCGCCCGCCGGAGGGCCGCGCGGGCGTGTTCCTGGTCGAGGTCGGGCCAGAACAGGGCCAGCAATGAGTCCCGGCGGTGCAGCCGGCCCGGTCTGGCGGTCGCGAGGTACACCAGCAGCGCGAGCCGCTTCGGCTGCTTGAGCACGGCTCGGATCTCGGCCCCGCCGGGCGCCCGGAGGTCCACGGCGCCCAGGGTCCGGAGTTCGATCATGCCGCGGAGAGGCCGGCGGACGGGAGAGAGGTCACGAATGGGCTACGGGGGCCGGAGAAGTTGAGAACGTAGATACCACCCAAGGAGTTGGCAAATGAACCCGGGCGCCGTCACCCAGCCCACCCTGCCGCCGCGGCGAGCCCTGGCGGCGTCGCCGAACCGGTCTCGCATCGCGCTATACGTCTGGTGTCCGCCGGCCGACCTGGAGCCGGCTGGGGGACCCGGGGATCCGGCCCGACCCGGGCTCGCTGCCCCGGATTGCACGAATGCCGGCACTCCGGAGGGGCTGCTCCCGGAATAGTGCAAGGGGCCTCAGCCCCGCGGCAGGGCGTGGAACCTGCGAAGACCCCGTGTGGGCAGCGGGCCCGCCGGTCGTCCCACTGGACATCGTCGCACCGCTCGAACGCCGCTTGCTTTCAGTCTGGGGGGCTCATGCGCCGCAACGTCGCTCGTTACGGAATCGCCGCCGTTGCGGTCCTGGCCGCGTGCCAAGCCGGGGAACCCACGTCTCCCCCGGTGTCGCCACCTCCGCCGCCGCCCCCTCCCGCGTTTCGAACCTGGTCGGATCCAGCGGCGTGGCCCGGCAACAAGGTGCCCGCGGCCGGCGCCGAAGTCGTGATTCCGGCCGGGTCGACGATCCGGCTCGACGTGTCTCCGCCCGCCCTCCGCAGCCTGACCGTCGACGGAACGCTCGAGTTCGACCGGAAAGATCTGGCGCTGACGTCGGACTGGATCGTCGTCCGCGGCGCACTCGAAATCGGCACCGAGGCGGAGCCGTTCGAGCAGCGCGCGGTCATCACGCTCACCGGGCCTGCCGGGGAAAACATCCAGGGCTCGGGCGCCCGCGTGCTGGCGGTGTTGAGCGGCCGGCTCGACCTCCATGGCCGGACCCGGACCACCTGGACCAAACTCGCCGCCACGGTACCGGCCGGGGCGCGGCAGTTGCAGGTCCTGGGGTCGGTTGACTGGCAGGCCGGCGACCGGCTCGTCCTCGCGTCGACGGACTTCGATCCGTTCCAGGCCGAGGAAGCCGTGGTGACCGGGGTGAACGGCGCCACCGTCACCGTGGCGGGCGCCCTCCGATATGCCCACTGGGGCCAATTGCAGAACTACGCGGGCCGGGCGGTCGACGAGCGGGGCGAGGTCGGCCTGCTGACTCGCAACATCGTGATCCAGGGCGACAGCGCGACGGCGCTCGCCACCGGTCTCGGCGGACACATCATCGTCCACCACGGCGCGCTGGCGCGGGTCGAGGGCGTCGAGCTTACCCGGATGGGGCAGAAGCAGCAGCTGGCCCGGTATCCGATGCACTGGCATCTGGCCGGCAGCGTGGCGGGTCAGTACTTCCGCAACAATGCGGTCTGGAAGACGTTCAACCGGTGCCTCACGATCCACGGCACCAACGACCTCGTGGCGAGCGGCAACGTCTGCTACGACAACATCGGTCACGCCTACTTCCTCGAGGACGGTGCCGAGACGGGCAATACCCTCGAGCACAATCTCGGGCTCGCCACCAAACGGCCCGCCACCGGGGAAGAGGTCCTGCCCTCCGACGTCAACCCGGCCACCTACTGGATCACGAATCCCGATAACACGTTCCGGGCAAACGTCGCCGCCGGGTCGCGCGGGTTCGGGTTCTGGTATGCGCTGCCGGTATCGCCGACCGGGCTGTCGGTCGGCCATCCCGCCAAGCCGCGGGCCACGCCGCTTCGCGAGTTTTCCGACAACGTCGCCCACTCGAACCGCAATACCGGGCTCAACGTCGATCACGGTCCTCGCCTCGACGGCACCGTGGAAACCGCGCACTACGCGCCCCGCCAGGTGCCGGGCGACAACTCGAGCCCGATCGTGCCGGCTTCGTTCAAGAATTTCGTCGGGTACAAGAGTTCCGGCCGGGCCGTCTGGCTCCGGGGCACCTCGCTGAGCCTCGACAACCCGGTGCTCGCGGACAACCACATCGGGGCGACGTTCGCGTCCAACGAGACGATGCTGCGGGACGCGCTCCTCGTGGGGGTGAGCGCGAACAACGCCACCGCGTTTACCCGGAACTTCCCGGTGCGGGGGTATGAGTTCTACGACGGACGGGTCGGCGCCGAGCGGGTGACGTTCGTCAACTACCAGCCGACCGCCAACAACTACCTGAGCGCCCTCGGCTACAATCGGAGCAACGGCTTCCCGATCAACACGGGCAACTTTGCCAGGAACCTCACCTTCGACAACGCGAACCAGGTCTATCTCGAAAACCCGGCCGCCGACAAGGACGGCGACAAGGCCTCGGTGATCCTCGACGATGACGGCAGTCTGACCGGCACGGCCGGGCAGTACGTCGCGGCGAACAATCCGCTGCTCCTCACCCCGGCCTGCACCCCCCGGCCGGTCTGGAACGCCTACGTCTGCGCCCAGCGGTTCGTGCAGATCCAGCTCCGGACACCGGATCAGCAGCCCGTGGCACCGCTCACGATCACACGGGATGACGCCGTGTCGGGCGGGTTCGTCGGCGTGCCGGACAATCCCTGGATCGTGGCCGCATCGGTGGTGCCTGGTCGCACCTACCAGGTGACCTACCAGGGGGCCGTGCCGACCAAGCCGTACTTCTATGTCAACCGGATCGCTCAGGGCGACTGGGTCCGGATGGTGCTTCCGTACTCCGGGTCGGGCTTCAAGGTCTACCGCGACTACAACACCTCGGCGTCGATTCCGGCGGCCGCGAGCCTCGCCGAACTCGACGCCAGCAGCGGCGACCGGTACTACTACGACGCGGCGGCCGGGAAGCTCCACCTCAAGGCCATGGCCAAGTCCGGCCGGGACTGGGCGACGCTCTTCGTCGTTCCCTGAGGGCTGACGGCAACGACGGTCGGGGGGCGACCGCTCATCGGCTCGCCGCCGCCGTCGTTCCGAACGCGGGGCGGATGCGCAGCAGCCAGGCGGTGGACCCGAGCGCAAAGGCCAGCCCGATCGCAAGCAGCGGCGCGGGGCCACGGTCGCCGGCGAGCAGGACGACCGTCACCCCCGCCAGCACCACCAACCGAACCAGCTCGCTGATCGCGGCCCAGCTGCGTCCCTCGAGCACCGCACCGACGTTGCTGAGCGTGAGCGTCAGATAGAACACCCCGGCCAGCACCTGCGCGACCGGCAGGTGCGCCGCGGCCGACAGCAGGGCGATCGCGGCGAGCAATCCCGCGACGAACTGGAGCGTCGCATAGGCCTTGAGCGGCCGCGGCATCGGGGGGTCGAATTTCTCGTACGTCGCGGCCGACACCCGGTGCGGGACCTCGCTCGGGCCGAGGTTGGCCGGGCGCCAGCCGGGGCGGCCGAAGACGATGCGGAGCCGGTCCCGCCAGGTCGAGGCGCGCCGGATCAGGCGCCCGATTTGGACGAACACGTGGAGATTGGCCCAGACCGGGTTCCAACTTTCGAGCGGCTTGGTGATCCCGTAGACCGGCTCCTCGACCTCCGGCTCGAAGCTGCCGAAGAGCCGGTCCCACACGATGAACACCCCGGCGTAGTTCTTGTCCTGATACTGCGGATTCACGCCGTGATGAACCCGGTGGTGCGACGGCGTGTTGAGCACCGCCTCGGCCGGGCGGGGCAGGCGGTTCACTTCGCGGGTGTGGATCCAGAACTGGTAGATCAGGTTGAGGCCGTGGCAGACCACCCACATGGTGACCGGGATGCCAAGCAGGGCCAGCGGCATGTAGAACACCCAGCCGAAGAGCCCGTGGAGACTCGACTGCCGGAGGGCGACCGTGAGGTTGTACTCCTCGCTCGAGTGGTGGACGACGTGTCCGGCCCAGAGGATGTTGACCTCGTGCGAGAGCCGGTGCAGCCAGTAGTAGGCGAAGTCGTCGATGACGAACACCGCGGTCCACGAGGCGAGGGCAATGAAATCGAGTCCGAAGCCCGGGAAGCCGTTCCGGCCGGGGAACGGGGTGCGGTCGATCCACGCCGGTGCGCCGAAGAGGGTCTGGATCGACCCGGACCGTTCGATCAGGCCGTAGAGCGCGATCGTACCGAGGGCGATGAAGATCCCGAGCAGCTGGCTCAGCGTGCCCAGCGAGAGATCGGTGATGGAGTCGTTGAGACGATAGACGCGGTGCCCCCGCAGCCGGGCGACCACGAGTTCCAGACCGATGAGGATGAAGAAGATCGGGATCGATGCCTGGACGACGTCCATGGGTCGAAGCTAGCCGCTCCGGGCCCGGCGGAGCCAGCCGACCGCGAGCGGGTCCAACTGCAGTCGTCGGCTGCGTCCAGTGTTTGGGCGGGGAGTCCCGGATCGGGGAGGGTGGCGGAATCGGGGGCGATGCTTTATCTTGTAAAGTCCTTGGTGTAAGAGGCGTCCGTGTCCGCCACTGCGTTGTTCCGAAAGCCCAGCGCCTTCCTGCCGCTCGCCATGTCCGCCGTCGCGCTGTTGCTGATCGGCGGGCATCTCGCCCTCGTCGGTGACGTGCGCCAGCCGGACGAGGGCACGGCCGCCCGGGTCTTCCAGCTGCTGATGGCGGCCCAACTGCCGCTCATGGTGTGGTTCGCCGCCAGGTGGCTGCCGCGGGAGGGCCCGTCGGCCGCCCGGGTGCTCCTGGCTCAGGCAACCGCGTGGATCGTCCCGATCGTGCTCATCCTGCTGCTCGAGAGTCGCGGCGGGCGCTAGCCCTCCTGCCCGGCTGGGGCCCGGCCCGCGACGATCACGAATTCCCCGGGAATGTCGTAGCCGGTGCCCCGGCGGTATTCCGCGATCGAGTCCAGGTAGTCGCGATGGGCGGCCGCTCGGGTGGTCTCGTCGAACCGGGAATACGCCAGCGCCACCGGCCCGCCGGCGAACGCCGCCCCACAGGCGTCTTCGGCCGAGTCGTACCGCAACACGGTGGTCAGCCGTTCGACGGTGAGATCACGGAACCCCGCTGCCTCGAAGCCGGCGGCGAGCGCATCGCCGGTGCCGAGCTGGAAGAAGAGCGGGCACACCTCCGACGCCACCCGGGCCTCGACGATCGGAAAGATCTCGGCCCAGCCGCAATGACGCCGGGCGCCCCACACGGCGGCTACCGCCCGGCCACCGGGCTGCAACACCCGGCGAATGCCGGCGAGCGACCGGCGCGGATCGGGGAAGTACATGAGGCCGAGGGCGCAGAGGGCGGCGTCGAACGACGCCGAGGGAAAGTCGAGCGACTCGCCATCCATTCGTAACGCGGTGACGTTGGCGAGGCCCCGGGCAACGGCCCCCGTCCGCAGAGACTCGACCATGGCCTCGGAGAGGTCCGTCGCCGTCACCTGTCCCCCTGGGCCGACCGCCTCGGCGGCCGGGAAGGTGACCAGGCCGGTACCGGCCGCCACATCGAGGATCCGGTCGCCCGGCCGGAGGTTTGCCAGGGCCAGCAGGCGCCGCTGGGCCGGCTCGAGCTGGGCGGCCCAGAAGCGCTCGTAGAGGGGTTCGGCCTTGTCCCAGCCGTATCGCTGGACCCGGAGTTGCAGACGCGGATCCATGGTCAGGTCCGCTCGAACCGGACCGACCGGCTGATCGGCACCGGACGGGCAATATCGTCGCGCCACGAGCTGTAGCGGTCGGCGGTGTCGAGCACCCGGAGTACGTCGGCCTCGTCGGCGCTCGAGCGGACGGTCACGGCGTACCGCATCGCCAGGTACCCCGGGGCGATTTCCGGACTCACGCCGAGTTCGCCGCGAACGTCGTAGTCGGCCTCGATCGCCACTTCGAGCGCGTCGATCGGAACGCCGAGGCGGGCCGCCCACATCGCATACCCGATCGCGAGACACGCGCCAACGGCCCCGCGGCCGAACACCCCGGGGTTGGGGCCGGCGTTGGAGCCGCCGTACTTCTCGGTCATGCCGACCTGGAATCGCCACGGGCCTTCGCTCACCTCGCAGGTCAGATTCGGGCCGAGAGCCACGCGGGTCGTCGCGGTGCCTTGCCCGGCCTTCGGGCGCGCCGTGACGACGCGGGCGTTGCGTTCCAGCGCTTCCTTGATCGGGGTCGGGTCGTGCATGTCGGTCTCCGCTCGCGGGTGACGGGCCCCAGGCGGGGACCCGGGCTGACAGGAGACACTGCGCACTGGGGGCGCCCGACCCGACAATCCCGCGCCAGGCGGTCGTCCGGCGGCACCGGCTGGTGACCGGCGCTAGCCGCGGGGGACTTTGCCGAACGCCTGTCCGGACCGGCAGTCGATCCGGAGCAGCTGACCGGGCGTCAGGCCATACCGCCGCGGCGGCTCCACTTCGTAGTCGCCCCAGAAGATCCCGGGGGAACGAGCCACCGAGCGGATCAGGGTCAGGCTGGTGCCGTCACGGGGGTCCCGGAGCCGGGTCTGGCAGCCTTCGCTGCCGGTGGCGGGGGTCGCGCCGGCGGGTACGAATGCCTCGGGCGTGTCGGCAACGGGTAATGGCGCGGTGTCCCAGGGACGGCTCGCGGCGCAGCCAAATGCGAGCCACCAGGCGACCAGGCCGATGCGTCGGGCGAACGGGATGCTGGCGGCGCGCGCCGCCGCGGGCGGGTAGGGGATCGACATCGAAAGCTGCTCCTGCTGGGGCGGTACGCCCGGCGGACCTTCAGGCGCTCTTCCAAGATATTCGGCCGGGAACCCGAGGTCCCGGCGCGCGGCGGTTATCATCCAATCGGGCTCGCCGGACAGGGTGCCGCGCGCGCCGGACTGCCTGCAATCCCGATGACCGATCCGATCCGCATCCTCTTCCTGGCCGACACGCATCTCGGCTTTGACCTCCCGATCCGCCCCCGGGTCGAGCGGCGCCGCCGTGGGCACGACTTCCTGGCCAACTACGCCGCGGCACTGGCCCCGGCGCTTGCCGGCGAGGTCGATCTCGTGATCCACGGCGGCGACGTGTTCGACCGCCCCGGAGTGATCGGGACCCTTGCCTGGCAGGCGTTCGAGCCGCTGCTCCGGATCGCCGAGGGAGGGACCCCGGTGGTCATCGTGCCCGGGAATCACGAACGATCCCGGCTGCCGCACCTGCGCTTTGCGGCGCATCGCAACGTCCACGTCTTCGACCGGCCCCGAACGTTCGGGGTGACCGTGCGGGGGCGCCGGGTCGCGCTGACGGGCTTCCCATATCAGCGACGGAACGTCAGGACCGAGTTCGGCGCGCTGCTCGCGGCGTCCGGCTGGGAAGCCGAACCGGCCGACTATCGGTTGCTCTGCTTCCATCATTGTGTCGAGGGCGCGACCGTGGGGCCGGCGGACTTCGTCTTCCGGTCGGCGCCCGACGTGATCCGACCGGAAGCGATTCCGGCCGCGTTCGCGGCGGCGTTGACCGGCCATATCCATCGCCATCAGGTACTGACCCACGGTCTCCGCGGGGCTGCGCTTCCCGTGCCGGTCCTGTATCCGGGCTCGATCGAGCGGACAGCGCTCGCGGAGATCGGCGAACCGAAGGGGTATCTGATCCTGGATCTCGGCTCCGGCGCCGCGGCGGTGCAGTGGTCGTTCCGGCACCTCTATGCGCGCCCGATGTTCCGGGAACAACTGAATGCCACGGGTCGGTCGGCCGACGCGCTGGCGGGGGCGGTGGCCGCGCTGGTGCGGTCGGTACCCGAGGATGCGGTACTGTCGATCCGGCTGGATGGCGAGGTGACCGCGGAACAACGAGCGGGCCTGCGGGCGGACCGCCTCCGGGAGATCGTGCCGGCCGCGATGAATCTCGAGCTGCGCTATGGGGACCTGCGGTTCGAACGACGGCGTCGCCACCGCGCCCCGGCCCCGCCCCCGGAGCAACTCACGCTCGAGTAGCTCCGGGGCAAGGGCTCGGCGGCCCGCCGGCCGGTGTCAGGGCACCGGGCGCCGCTGGGTGTTCGCGGCGGGCGGCCGGGGCATCGGCTCGTCCCGGTTGGCCAGCGAATACACCGTGAACGCCACCACGGCCGCGGCCTGTTTCAGGTCGTCGATCACCAGGTGGTCGTAGGTGTCCAGGTTCGAGTGGTGGGTCCGGGTGCCGTACTCGATCGGATCCTGGATGAAGTTGAAGCCCGGGACGCCGGCCGCCACGAAGGCGAGGTGATCGGTGCCGCCGGTGTTACCGTGCTTGACCGCGACCACGCCGACGTCCTGGAAGGGGGCGAGCATCTGCTGGAAAATCGGGATGGCTGCCTCGTTGCTCTGGTCCCAGACGCCGCGGAGCCGGCCGGTGCCGTTGTCGACGTTGACGTAGGCCGACACCTTGGCCAGCTCGTCGCGATGCATCCGGATCCAGGTTCGCGAGCCGATCAAGCCCTGCTCCTCGCCGGTCCAGAGTCCGATCCGCACGGTGCGGCGGAGCGGCAGGTTGAGCGCCTTGAGGAGCCGGATCGCTTCCATCATTACCACCGACCCGGCGGCGTTGTCCGTGGCTCCGGTGCCGGAATGCCAGCTGTCGAAGTGGGCCCCGAGCATGACGACCTCATCCGCCTTGTCGGTACCGGGCAGTTCGGCTGTCACGTTGGTCGGGAACCGGTTGTCGTCGAGGAAACGGGTCTGGAGGTTGACCTCGACCCGCACCGGCAGCCCGCGCTGGGCCACGCGATAGAGCGAACCATACTGCTCCTGGGCGACGATCAGCTCCGGGGTCGGATTGTAGACGCTGTCGCGCGCCCGGCGGCCGTCGGAATGGCCGCCGTTGAGGAACATGCCGTAGCCCCAGCGGGACGGCTGCAGGATCACCGCGACCCCCTCGGTCCGGATCAGGTCCGCCACGAGGGCGTTGAGCGCGGCGGCGCGCCGGAATCCGCCGGCGGCGTTCGGGTTGCCGCCCGCGGCGGGTGCCGGCGGCTGATACGGCTCGTCGGGCACGGTCGAAATGACGCCCGGCCGGTTCGGGGTTCCGTTGATCAGCTGATCGACCGAGAAGCGGCGTTCCTGCTGGTTGAACTCCGGCTCGGTTTCCGGAGCGGGGCTCCGGAGGACGCAGGTGCCCTTGAGCTTGCCGCGATACTTGGCGACGTCGGCCGAGTCGCTGATGTCGAGGGCCACGACGGGGCAGGTCACCGTGGTCGGCCGGCCGCGGCTGTCGACGGTGCTGCCGCTCCACGCCTGCGGATAGGCCGCAAGCGGCTTGACCCACGGATCGAGGATCCGGCCGCTGTAGGCAACGACGTCCCAGCCGCGGCCGAAGGCCGAGTCCCAGGCTTCCTGTTTCACGTTGGCGAGGCCCCAGGACGTGAAGGTCTCAGCCGCCCACGCGTTGGCCTTGCGGCTGCCGGGGGAGTTGGTGAGCCGGGCCCCGATCACGTCGGTGAGGTAGCTCGCCAGATCGTCGAGCTTGCCGCGGGTCATCTCCTCATCGCGGATCCGCTGTGCGACGCTGTAGTCGATGCGCTCGTTGACGGTCTGGGCGGCGGCAGGCAAGGCCACGGCGAACAGCGCGGCCACGGCGGCGAGAGCACGGCGTGTCATCATCGTTCGGTCCTGAGAAGGGTCGATTGGCGGCGCCCGCTGCTGGTCCCGCCGGCGCCACCAGCAACGTTACGCCCTTGCGGCGCCGGCCGCGAGGCCTCGCCGGACAGCCGCCGGGCGCCGTTCGGGCGAGGGCTATTGACCGCAGGGACGGCGCGTCCAAGTTTTTTCGCCGTCATGGCTGCCACGCCCACGACTGGACCCTCGCGCCGTTCAATTTCGACTTCGCCGGATACGAAATGGCCGGCGTCGTCTGGGTGATCGGCTGGTGCATGGTGCTCATGGCCGCGCTGACCCGGCTGCCGGCCCGATGGGTCGGCGTGGTCGGCGTCGTGATCGTGGCGGGGCACACTCTGTTCGATTTCGCGCCAACCACCCGATGGGGAACCTGCCTCCGCCGGACGGTCCGTCTGGTCCCTCGACGTGCTCTTCCTGGTGTTCGCGGTGCCGATCGCGCTCGTGTATCCCGCGTGCCGCTGGTTTGCTGGAGTCAAACCAGGGGCGGAAGGAGTGGTGCCTCTCCTACCTTGATGCCGCCCGGCGGAGTGCTCAGGTCACGGCCAGGTGCCGATCAGATATGTCTCCCCGCGTCTCACCGGTACCGCCGCCACGCCAGGTTCGAGTCTCTTTGCCGCCACCCTCCGCCGCTCCGTTCGGACCGGGCCGGCCGGCGCGCCCCGGAGGACGACCGTGGTCGGGCGCGAGGCTCGGAGCCGAACGCCGGTAACCGCGCCCGCTTGCCAGGCGAGGTCCACCGTGAAACCGCCGCGCGCCCGGAGTCCGGTGACCCGGCCGCTGCCCCACGCCGAAGGCAGGGCCGGCAGCAGGTCGAGTGTGTCGGTCCGGCTCTGCAGCAACATTTCCCCGATGGCGGCCGTGGTGCCGAGCGTCCCGTCCACCTGAAGCGCCCGGCCGCAGAGGGAGAACAGGTTGGGCAGACCGTTCTCGGCGAGGTACACCGCCAGCTGCCGGTGGGCCTCGACCGGACGGCGAAGACGCGCCCAGAGCGCCACCTTCCAGGGGAGTGACCACCCGCAGCCGCCGGTGCCGCGCCGTTCGATGCTCACGGCGGCGGCCGCCGCGAGCGCCGGAGTGTCGCGGGGCGTGATTTCCTCGCCCGGGAACACCCCCCAGAGGTGGGACAGGTGGCGATGCTGCGGCTCCAGTTCGTCCCAGTCGTCGAGCCACTCCTGGAGCTGGCCGTGCTTGCCGATCTGATTCGGCGGCAGCCGGTCCCGTTTCGCCGCCACCTCGGCGCGAAACTCGGCATCGCGGCCGAGCTGCGCGGCGGCCTGCAGGTAGGCGTCGAACAGGGCGCGAACGACCTGGTTGTCCATCGTGACGCCGGCCTGCATCATCCGGCCTTCGAGCCAGAGACCGCTGACCTCGTCGAAGAACCGGCCGTTGCCCGGAAAGCCGGGGAAGTTCTCGGGGGACATCCCCGGGTTGATCACCAGCCAGCCGCGGGTCGGGTGCTCGACCAGGATGTCGGCGAGGAAGCGGGCCTGGTCGCGGAGGACCGGATACCACTGGGCGAGGAACGCGTCGTTTGGTTCGAACCGCCAATGATCGAAGAGGTGGAGGGAGAGCCACGCCCCGCCGATCGGCCAGGCGCCCCAGGACGGACCGTCCATCGGCGCCGGGGCCCGCCAGAGGTCGGTGTTCTGGTGGAGGACCCAGCCGCGGGCGTTCCAATGCTCCCGCGCCACCCGGCGCCCCGTTTCCGAGACGTCCCGGATCAGACCGAACAGCGGCTCGGCGAGTTCCGGCAGGCCGGCCGATTCGGCCAGCCAGTAGTTCATCGGGGTGTTGATGTTGATCGTGTATTTCGAGTCCCACCAGGGATTCGGGTTGTCGTTCCAGATGCCCTGCAGGTTGGCCGGCTGGGTGCCGGGCCGGGAAGAGGCGATCAGGACATAGCGGCCGAACTGGTACGCCAGCCCGGCGACCGCCGGATCCGGTGTGGCGGCGTAGCGCTTGAGCCGGACGTCGAGCGGCGCGGTGGCGGTGTCGGGTCCGAGGCTGAGGGACACCCGGCGAAACCAGCCGCGATGTTCGGCGACGTGGTCCGCCAGCATCGTGCCGAACGGGCGGGTGCCCGCGCGGGCAAGGGCCGCGGCGACCCGCCCGGCCTCGTCGGCGGAGACGTCGTCGTACCGGACGAAATTGGTGGCGGCCGCTACGAGCAGGATCACCTCGTCCGCATTCCGGACCCGGAGCGTGCGGTAGTCCACCTCGTGGGACCCGCCGCGTACCCGGGCCACGACCCGCGCCTCGTAGCGCAGTTTGCCCTCGATCCCGAGATAGGTCGCACTCCGTCCGGTCAGCCGCAGCGTGTCGGGGCCGAGCCCGTCCATCCGGAAGTAGTCGGTCCCGTAGTTCGAATGGGCCGGGTTCCGGATGCCAAGCAGCCGGGTGTCGAAGGTGAGCGCGCCGGCCCGGTCCGCCGTGAGGCGCACCACGATCACCTGGTCCGGCGCGGACGCGAAGACCTCGCGAGTGAAGGTGACGCCGCCGACGGTGTAGCGCACCGTGGCCACGGCGCGGTCGAGGTCGAGTTCGCGCCGGTAACCCGTGGCCCCCTCGTGCCCGGGGAAATGCAGGGTCAGGTTGCCGAGGGGCTGGTATTTCTGCTGCTCGAACGGGATGCCCATCATGCTGCGGCCGAAGAGATCGTGGGCCCGCTCGACGTCACCGGCGAAGACGAGGCGCTGGATCTCCGGCAGCGCCCGGTGGGCGCCGGGTACGGTCGGGTCGTAGGGGCCGCCCGACCACAGGGTTTCTTCGTTGAGCGCCAGCCGTTCCTCGCCGGGGCCGCCGAGGACCATCGCGCCGAGGCGGCCGTTCCCGACGGGGAGTCCCTCCTCCCAGCGGGTGGCCGGCGCGAGGTACCACAGTCGCTGGGCCTCCCAGTTCCCGTCTGAGGCCGGGGTCTGGGCGGCGGCAGGACCGGCCAGCTGGGCGGCGATGACGGCGCTGGCGAGTGATCGGATCATCGGGCAGGCGCTCCGCCGGCGACCGGATCGGATCCGCCGGCTCCACTGGGTTGGGACAGGAAGGCACCGCATGCGCGGTATCGTCCCGGGTAAGGTACGTCTCCCGGCGGGGCACCGCTGGCCGGGGCGGCCCTGTTCTGCCCGGGCCGCGGCCGGCGGTACATTGGAGCGCCAACCCGCCTGTGTCCCGAACCGGTTCGCCTTCCATGCACCAGAGTTCCCGCCCGCTCGTCCGCCACGTCCGCCTATCCGTGCTGCTCCTGGTCGCCGGGTGCGCGGGCCAGCCTGCGCCGCGGGAGGCGGCGGTCGCGGGGCTGTACCGCACGGTGATCCGGCTGCGCCTCGCCGGGGCGCCGACGGCGGCCCAGTTGGACAGCCTGGCCCCGTACCTCAGCAGCGGACTGCGCGCCGACCTCGACCGTGCCCGGCGGCTGCGCGAAACGGAGGAACAGGCCCATCCCGGCGACAAACCGCCGTTCGCGGACGGCGATCTCTTCTCGAGCCTGTTCGAAGGCCCGACGGCCATCGACGCCGTCGTCGGAGCCGACGACCGCTTCGTCGCCCATTTGCGAGACGAGCGTCCGACCCCGGCAGTGAGCTGGACGGACACCGTGGTCGTCGTCGACGAGGGTGGTCGGCCGGCGGTCGATGACGTTCGCTACGGCGGCACCTGGGACTTTGCCAACAGGGGCTCGCTTCGGGCCGCCCTGGCCGAGTCGGCTGGCGCCCCGCCCGGCGCCGGCAACGTCATGACCTTGGAGGGGCTCGCGCCGGTTCGGCTTGGCATGAGCATCGCCGACGTGGAAGCGCTTCTGGGCGGCCCGGTTCGGGTCGACCGGCTGGAGCCCGACGCCGAATGCGGGTACGCCGCGTTTCCCCGGATGCCGGCCGGGGTGGCCTACATGCTGGCGGCGGACACGATCGTTCGAATCGACGTCGACACGACGGCGATTCGCACGGCGGACGGCGTGGGTGTGGGCGATGCGGAGGCCGCCCTCCTGGACCGATTCGGCACCCGGATGCGGGTCGAGCCGCATCCCTACGAGGGGCCGGTCGGCCACTATCTGATCCTCGACGAAGGAGCGCCGGGGGTCCGCCGTTTCATTTTCGAGACCGACGGCGCGAGGGTGACCCGCTACCGCGTCGGCCGGCGTCCGGAGGTGGACCTCATCGAAGGCTGCGCCTGACCGAACGACCGGCGGTGTGACGGTTCCGGTTCGCGTTTTCCGCATGGCGAGCTGGAACCATCCGTCACCCGGAGGTCGGCATGGAACGGCGAGCGACGGGCCGCATCGCGGCCCGGGCCGGCGCTTTGGCGCTGTTGGCCCTGCAGTTGGGAACCGGCTGCGGGGGAGGCGGCACCACGACCTCACCGCCGCCGCCCCCACCGCCCCCACCGCCGCCACCGGCGCCCGGGGTGATCTCGATCGCCTCGAGCGCCAGCAACGGGACCATCCAGCAGGGTGACAGCGCCGCGATCACGGTTCTGGTCAACCGGGCCGGCAGCTTCACCGGTGCAGTCACGATCACCGTCGAGAACGTGCCGGCCGGTGTCACCGTCACCCAATCGAATACCTCCACCAGCGGCGCGACGACCCAGACGACCATCACGTTCAAGGTGGCACCGGCCGCGGCGCCCGGCACCACCAACATGACGATCCGGGCCACCGGAACCGGCGTGAACGACGCGACGGCGCTCTATTCGCTCACGATCGTTGCCGCGCCCGTGGCGGCCTACACCCTCGGCGTGACGGGATCCCCGGTCGTCATCACCCAAGGGACGAGCGGCCAGGCTACGATCACGATCGACCGGAGCGGATATTCAGGCAGCGTGGCGCTTGCGGTCGAGGGCGCGCCGGTGGGGCTCGCGGTGTCCTTCTCGCCCGCGGCCACGACCGGCGACCAGTCGGTGCTCACAGTCGTTGCGGCCGCAGGCCTGACGCCGGGCACCTACACGCTCACCGTCCGCGGGACGGCCGCCGGTCTCGCCGACCGGGCAGCCGTGGTGCTGGTCACGGTGACCGCGGCCGCCGGCAGCGGCAATGTCACCCTCGATTTCTCGTCCTGCGGTTCGCCGTATGCGATCTGGGTAGCGTATCAGGACGGAAGCGGTCCGTGGACCCGGATCACCGGGGTCGGGGCCGTCTACAACTTCTCGGTCGCCTCGCCGACCGCGGCGTTCGCCTACGTGGTCCGGCAGGGTGGCAGCAGTGCCACGACGACCGTCGTTAAGTACCAGACCCGGGCCGAGATGAGTGCCGCGCCGATCAAGTTCTGCCCGCCCACCACGGGCGGGATCAAGATCGTCAATGGCTCGGTGACCGGCCTCACCGGGAGCCAGGTCGCGGTGCTGGCGATGGGCGGATCGACCGTCGCGACGCCCACGCCCTTGTTCCCGACCTACACGCTGGCCGGCGTTCGCGACGGCGAACGTGATCTCGTCGCGTATCGGTTTACCGGGCTGCCGGGGGCCGCCGACCGGATCATCATCCGTCGCGACCTCAACCCGGCGACCGGCACCTCGATTCCGCCGCTCGACTTCGCCGCGGCTGAGGCGGCAACGGTGGCCTCCGCCCCGCTCACCGTCATCGGGCTCAACGGCAGCGATGCGATGCTCGCGACGATGACCTACCTGGTCCGACCCAGCTGCGACGCGAGCCTGATGTATCAGGCGGGCCAGAGCCTCGCCACGCATCCGATGTTCGGCGTGCCCGCCGCCAAGCAGCGAGCGGACGACTACCATCTGCTCCGGATCGACGCCACCACGGCGACCTTTTCCCGCCGGGTGGACGAATCGTTCCAGGCGATGGGTGCGCGAACGATCACCCTCGGCGGGTCGGTTGGAAGCCCCGACGTGACGGTGCTGCCGGGGGCCTACAAGCGGCTCTCCGCCACGTTCGGCTTCCCGCTCGAATACACCGACGGCGCGCTGGTTCGGTACCTCCAGACCACCGGCATCCCGCGGATCGTCGAGCTGTGGGCCACGGCCGGCTGGATCGCCAACACCACGGCCACGATGGCGACGCCGGAGTTCACCGGGATCGCCGGATGGGATGACACCTGGGGCCCCGGTGCCGCGTTGACGACGCCGTGGACGATCCGGCTCGCCGGCGGCGACCAGACGGGTTTCCAGTGTCGCGCTGGCTATCGGTCGATTCTCGCGACGTCGACCGGCTCCCGGTGAGCGAGGGAGCCGGTTCCTCAGAGCGTCCGGCTGACCTCGAGGAAGCGGTCGACCTCGTCGGCCAGGTTGAAGAGGGCGGGGGAAACGCGGACCTGCCCGTTGTCCCGCACGGTGACATCGAGGCCCGCGGCGCGTAGGGCGGCCTGCACGTCGGCGGCCGGCCTCCGGGCAACGAAGGTCACGATCGCGGAGCGATTGCCGGCCGGCGTGAACATTCGATGCCCCTGGGCCGAGAGCCCCTCGTGGAGCCGCCGGCCCAGGGCCAGGGTGTGCTTCCCGATCTGGTCGACGCCCACTTTCTCGAGGTACCCGAGGGCGGCGTTGAGCATCGCCACCTCGCCGAAGGCCTGACTGGCGTAGTCGTACCGCCGGGCGTTCGGATGGAGCTCGTGCCGGTGGTCGGGCAGGAAGGCGGCCACGCCAAACTCGCCGAACCGATCCTGGCCCAGCCGGTCGAGCACGTCCCGCCTGATGAAGAACGGCGCCACGCCGAAGCCGGACAAGAGCCACTTGTAGGTCCCGCAGCAGAGGAAATCCACTCCGGCCGCCCGGACATCGACGGGGAACATGCCCACCGCCTGCACCGCGTCGGTGTAGCAGAGCGCCCCGTGAGCATGGGCCAGGTCCGTGATCGGACGCATCTCGTGGCAGAAACCGTTCTGGTGCGAGACCCACGCCACCGACACCAGCCGGGTCCGGCGGTCCACCAGCGGCTCGAGGTCGGCGGCGGTGACGGCGCCGTCGCGATGCGGCGCGATCCGGAGCTCGACGCCGCGCCGCGCCTCGAGTTCCCGGTAGATCACGAACTCGGAGTCGTAGTGCAGCTCGTCGATGACCACGTTGTCCCCGGGCGCCCAGGGCAGGTTGTTCGCGACGATGTTCTCGCCCTCGGCGGTCGTATAGAGGAGGGCGATCTCGTCCGGCCCGGCGTTGATGAGCCGGGCGAAGCGGTTCCGCGTTTCCTCGTTGACCCGGAGGAGGTCGCGTACGGTGTGCCGTTGCATCGCCTTCCGCTCGAGGAACGCCGTGCCGGCCGCCACCACCGGGGCCGGGATCGGCGCGATGTATGCCGAGTTGAGATAGATCCGGTCGCCGACGATGGGGAAGTCCGCCCGCACGCCGAGCGGATCGTCGGCGGAGGCAGGCGGCGCCGGAGCATGGTCCGCCGGGGAGGCACCGCCGGCGCCCGCGGCGAGTGAGGCGGTCGCGGCTACGAAGGTGCGTCGGTCCATCGGCATGGTCGGCTCAGCGGTCGGGACGGAGTTCGAAAGCTAGTCGACAGGCGGGGGGACTGGTGCGGCGGGCCCGGCGTCCGGAAATTTGAGCGCCGCGAAGGGCGACCGTTTTGTCCGGAGGGTAGCGATGACGCTGTGGGGATGGCTCGGGGCATCATTGGCCAACGCCGTGTTCCGGTCGGGGAAGGCGTCCGGCCGCCCGGCCGAGCGGAAGCGCAGCGCCAACTCGAAGCTGACCTATTCCGGCCACGGCCCCGCCGGCGAGATCCAGTATGCAGAGGGCCCGCACCGGTTCCGGATGTACTACGAATTCGGCGGCGGGAACGTGCTGGCCATCATCTCCGTGCCGGCGGCGGAGGGGTGGGTAGCCGCTACGGGCATTCCGATCGCCCGCCGTGACGAGGTCCTCCGGGAGATTGCCGCCCAGGTCGTGAGCGATCAGACCAGCACCGGCCGGAACCGGGTCGAGATCGGTGCCGACCGGATCACCATCTTCGAATAGCCCGGCCCGCCGTCAGGCGAGGTGGTGAGCCTTCCGCCCGCCGCGGGCAATCGATTCCGGCGTCGGCGAGGTGGCGAGCAGATCGCGCGAGAGGCACAGTGCCCGCTCGGCGAGCTGCTCGGCGCCTTCCCGGAGTTCCGCGCTGTCCCGGACCGACGCCACGTTGTTCTCCATGTCCTCGGCCGACCATCCGCGCGAGTGCGCGATGAAGGGGAACTGCGGGAACAGGAAGCCCAGTTCGCCGAAGAAGGTCAGGAGCTGGCCGGCCACGCCCTGCACGTTGTCCTGGCCGCCGGTGATGATGAAGCCCGCCACTTTGTTGCGGATCAGCACCTTGTTCCGGATCGTCGTCTGGTTCTGCACGCAGTTGAGCCGCTCGGCCAACTTGAAGTAGAGCGAGCTGGCCACGCCCCAGCGGATCGGCGTGGCGAGCAGGACCACGTCGGCCCAGTGGACCAGGGCCTCGTACACCCGGTCGAGCTGGTCGTCCGGGTCCATCTGGGTGATCGAACACGGCCAGGTGCAGGCGTGAGCGGCTTTCGAGTAGTACCCCTCGCAATGACGGAACCGGAGATCGCCGAGCTTGATGAGGCGGGTATCGGAGCCGGAGCCCGCCGCGTGGCCCAGGGCGGCCTCGAGCAGGTGCTCGGACGTCGAAAAGCGCGGGTAGGCGGGGTCCATCGCGGTGGTCGAGATGCCAACCACGCGCGGCGGCCCGGGTTCCCGCTTGACCGGACGGGCCAGCGGATGCGGTTCGTGGGGCAGGCGGGTCCGTTTCGTCACCGCCTCGAGGTTCACCCAGAGGTGTCCGTCCTCCTGCCTGAGTTCGAAGCGCGGGACCGCCTCCGCCTCGTAGCCCGGCTCCCCGTTTCCGGTCTGGCGGTGGTACTTCCAGTGGTGCCAGGGGCAGACGACGTAGTCGCCGTCGAGTTGGCCGTCGCCGAGGGGGCCGCCGACGTGGTTGCAGGCGCCGGAGATCGCGCCGAACTCGCCCCGGTGGTGCGACAGGGCGATCCGGGTTCGCCCGACGACGATCTGCTGGAGCGGCTTGGCGGCCAGCTGTTCGATCGGTCCGAGGTCATGCCACACGGGGTCGGCCATTCGGGGGCTCCGGTGAGAGGCGCCGATGAATCTATTCGGTTGGGCCCCCGGCCAAGGGTCTCGCCCCGCCGGTCGGCAACCGCAGTCGCGGTGAGCCGGTGAGCCAGATTCGGCCTGGTCTGCGCCTGTTCCGATGAGCCCCTTCGATTGGAATCCCGATGCGTGCTTCCCGATTGGCTGCCGTGGCCCTGGCCGCCCTCGAATTCGGTTGTGGGTCGACTCCGACCTCGCCGCCCCCGCCGCCGCCGCCGCCCCCCCCACCCGCGGTAACGGGCCTGGCGGTTGCCCCGACGACGGTCACCCTTACAGGTGTCGGGGCCCAGGCATCGCTTCAGGCGACCCTCAGTCCCTCGAACGCCACGGGCACTGTCACCTGGCGGACGGACGATCCGGCCATTGCCACGGTCGCCGGCAGCGGGACCACCGCCACCGTCACCGCCGTGGCCCGCGGAAACACCCGGGCCGTCGCGGCGGTGGGCAGCGTCGAGGGGAGTGCGGCGATCGCCGTGTCCGTCCCCTCGGTCACCGCCATCGCGGTCACGCCCGCGCGCGACACGATCCTCCCGGGGGCCACGCGGCAGTTCGCGGCCGCGGTCACGGCCGACAACGGGGTCGATCCGTCGGTAACCTGGTCCACCGGCACGCCGGCGGTCGCGACGATCAGCGCCGCCGGCCTGGCCACGGCGGTGACGTCGGGATCCACCACCGTGATCGCGACGTCCGTTGCGACGCCGGCCACGGCGGGGACCGCCACCTTGGTCGTGCGGGCGCCGGCGGTTGCCAATGTCACCGTCACCCCGGGGGCTGCCACCCTGTTGGTCGCGGAGACGGTGCAACTCACGGCAACGGTCACCGCCGATCCAGGGCTCTCGACGAACGTGTCGTGGACGAGCAGCAGCGTATCCGCTGCCACCGTTTCGCCGACGGGGCTGGTGACCGCCGTGGCACCCGGGGCCACGACGGTCACGGCCGCCAGTGTGGCGGACCCATCCCGGGCCGCCGCGGCCCAGATCACCGTCAGCAGTCCGACGCCGCTGACCAGCTGGACCCAACTGACGCTCGGCGATTGGGACCGGTCCCATTACGGCCTCATCGACGGCCTGCATTCGCTTGGCGGCGGCGCGGCCTTCGCCGAGCCGTGGCCGGGCGGCATCGGCAACCAGACGATTACCCGGCGAGTGGGTGGCGTCTGGGGGACCGAGGCGATTCTTCCATTCGATCAGTTGAACGTCGTCGGCGGCGCCGGGAACGATGTCTGGATCGGCAGCACGACCGGTCGGCTCGCGCGCTGGACCGGAGCCGCTTTCGTCGAGACGCCCTCGGGCATTGTCGGGCCGGTGGTCGGGATTGGCGGTGCCGGGTCCGGGAACTTCGTCGCGGGGGTCAACAATTCCTCGACGCCGCGGGTGCTTCTCTATCAGGCCGGGAGTTGGTCCGTTCTCCCCGCGGCGACGCCGCTGTTCCTTACTTCGGTAGCGGGGCGGGCGGCCGACGATCTCATCGCCACCTTCCTGGGCGGCAGCGTGCTGGGCCGCTGGAACGGCACCGCCTGGTCATTCACACCTTCGACCGGGTTCAATCTCGTTGCCGGCGAATACGACGCCGGCGGTGCCCCGGTCGTCGGCGGTTCCACCGGTGGCAGCGCCCGCTGGACCGGTACCGCATGGGAGCCGCTGACGGTGCCCGCCGCCCGGGCCGGCGCCGCCGCGGAGCCGTTTCGCAACATCGTTCGCTGCGGCGGCCAGCTCTACAGCGCCACCCCGGCCCGCATCTTTCGCCTCGACGGGACCGCGTGGACGACCATCGCCGACTATGGGGAAGGGCCACTCGGCTCCAACAGCCACGTCCTGGGCTGCGGCGGCGACGACGTGCTCCGGGCCGGCGGGACCGACGGGTCGATCGCTCGGTGGAGCGGATCGGCATGGGTCCAGGAAGCGTTCGAACCGCAGATCTACGGCGTGGCGGCGGTGTCGTCGCAACGAGCCTGGGCCGTCGGTGCCTCGGGCGTGGTGTTCCGGTGGGACGGTGCCGCGTGGCAGCTTGATCACCACGACTTCACCGCGTTCCGATTCTTCTCGGTCACCGCGCTGCCGGGGGATTTCGTGATGGTAGCCGGCGGCTCGGGTCCCCGGGGGATCTGGCGGCGCCAGGGCGGCACCTGGACCCTCGATCCGACGCCGAGCGATGCCGTGTCCGTCTGGGCGGCCTCACCGACGGTGGCGTTCGCGGCGGCCGCCGGGGGGCTGCTGCGCTGGGATGGCAGCTCATGGAGTACGATCGCCGCTCCCGCCGGGACCTTCTTCAACCGGGTAGCCGGCGCGAGCGAAACGTTCGCGGTCGCAAGCGGGAACGCGGGGATCAATGGCCGGCTGGCGAAGTGGGATGGCACTTCCTGGACGGCGATGCCGATGCCTGCCGTGGGCCTGATGCAGGACGTCGCGGTGGTCTCGCCAACCGCGGCGTTCGCGGTCGGGCAGGGGTTCGTGCTGCGATGGAACGGGACGACGTGGATCAGCCTGGCACTGCCCGCGTTCATGACCAGCGGCGGGGACCTCTTCCGGGTGGCGGCGGTGAGCGCCACCGAGGCGTACGTGACGAACCTGGCCGGGGCAGTATTCCGCTTCGACGGCATCAACTGGAGCCAGACTACCCAACTCGGTCTGGCCGACGTGCCCGCCAACCGGTTCGTCGCCAACGCGATCGCCGTCGTTCCCGGATTCGGACTGATCGGCACCACCGGCGGCGGCATCTTCCGGGGGCACCCGGGGATTTTCGCCGCCCCCCGACGCTAGGGCCGGCTGCGGAGCCGGCCCAACGGGCTGCTTGGTGCCCTTGATCAGGGCACCGTCACCTTCACCTCGGCCTCGATCTTGGCGAAGGTCGTCGCATAGAGGTTCTGCCGGAACGAGATCGCCGATTCGGACGTCGCACACCCCGACGTCATCCCCACACGCCACTGGGAGCCGAGGTCAACCACGTCCTGCATCCCGGTGCCTGTCTGCTCCGACCAGGTCCGGTTGAACGTCGTCCCGAAACCCGAGAGGCTGAACCCGTCCGCCTTGAGCGCGTAGCTGGTGGCACCAGGAACCTTCTTCACGTAGAGCACCGCCGCCACGCATGCGCCGCCCGACGTCGGGATGGTCAGTACTTCGAACCGCGGGATCCAGGTGTCCTCGCCGATCTCGAGGAACGCATCCGCCGTCCCGATCTCGCGGAACGTGAAGGTCTGCTGGTTCGGATTGAACGCGGTGCCGCTCCACTGCAGGCTGCGGAGAATGAACTTGGCGGTCACCTTCTCGCCGCGCGGCGGGTCCTTCACCTGCTTGCTTGGCGCCCAGGCCGTGTAGGTGAGCTCCGATTCCTGGACGCGGACGCCGTCCTCGGGCTCGAGATCGCCGGCGTTGCCCGTGAACGTGTACTCGTAGTAGAGGTCCGGGCTCTCGTAGATCCCGCCGTCGCGTTCCCGTACCACGGCGTGCAGTTGGGCCGTTTCCCGGAACCCGACTTTCTGGGAGAACGGGTTCAGTTCGAAGCTCCAGTTGAGATCGCTGGTGACCTTGACGGTCGTGTTGGCGATCGGAATGAACGGCCCGCCCTCCTCCTCCTGCGCGCTGATCTCGACCCCGACGAGGTCGATTGTCCCGTCAGGGATCAGGGGCGAGTCGGTGAAGTACTCCTTCTCGTTGTCCGCGAAGAGGTCGATCAGCGATCCAACGTTGCCGGTGGTAACCCACCGGTAGCGGAAGGCCGAGGCCTCGTGGTCGGGCACCTGCGCCTGGAACTGGACGTGCCGCTGGTTGTAGTTGACCTGGGCCGGCGCCGGCGTCAGGACGACCGGGGGGAGATCGACCGCGAAATCGAAGGTGCTGAACCCGCTGGTCTTGCCGGAGATCGTGTGGCCCACGGTGTCGACCACAATGTCGGTCAGGGCGTGCCACTGGGTGCCGTCCCAGCGGCGGATGCCGAGATCGCTCGTCACCGCCCAGGGAGGCAGCGTGGCCGGATCATAGCGGAGCGTCACGGTGACGGGCACGGCAAACTGGGTTCCATCCGGCCCGAGACGGTAGGAGGTCGCTCCGGGGAGCCAGGCATCGCCCGGTGGCGGTGCGGGTGGCGTCGACTCGGCAACGATCGAGATCCCGAGGCCGGCCGGCGCGGCGCCGGCCGGGACCACGATCCTAACGGCCCCGTCGGTGCTCGTGATGGTCGAAGGCGTCCCGCTGTTCACGATCCCGCCCTCAGCCACCGTGACGTTCGCCGTGGCCGACTTGCCCTCGGCCGCGGCGGTGATCACCGCCGACCCGGCGGAAAGCGCGCTCACGACACCGGTCGCCGATACCGTGGCTTGGGCCGGCGCGCTGCTGCTCCAGGCAAGCGTCCGGCCCGGCAGCGAGTCGCCGGCCGCGCTCCGGGCGGTCGCCTGCAGCGACACCGTCTGATTCGGGACCATCGTCACGGCGCTGTCGCTCAGGGTAATCGTCGCGATCGGCACGGCGACCGAGATGGTCGCGGTGCCGGACCGGCTGTCCGCCGTGGCGGTGATCGTGACGGAACCCGGGGTGACTCCCGACACCAGGCCCGAACCGGTGACGGTCGCCACCGCCGCGTCGCTGGTCGTCCAGGTGACCGTCCGGCCGGCGACGGCATTCCCGGAGGCGTCCCGCGGCTGGGCCGACAGCTGCACCGTGGCTCCCGGCGCAACCTGGGCGGTCGGCGGCGAGACGGCCACCGATGCCACCGACGGCGGTGGGGGCGGCGGCGGGGGGGAGGTCGGCCCGCCGTCGCCACCGCCGCAGGCCAACAGGGCGCTCACCGCCATGGCGCTCACGCCACCGCGAAGCGAGGAATTTCGGTGCTGCATCAGGTGCTCCAGTTGGGTTCTTCATCCAGGACGCGTCAAACGGGCCGGTTCAGGGCTCACGGTGCCCGGCGAGCGAGGGATAGATTACTTTGCGGTGCCAAGTGAAAGGGATGGAGCGGTGCGTGACTGGTTGAGGCGGCTGCGCGGGGCGCTGGGCATGGGGCTCAGCTGGGCGCTCGTCTGGGGGGTCGTGGGCGGCGGGATCATGGAGGCGTTCGTCGACCCGGACGGCCGGATCCTCGACATGTGGCCCCAGACGCTCGCGATTCCGGGCTTCATCGGCGGGGTGGTATTCTCGGTGCTGTTGGGGGTGGCGGAGCGTCGGCGGCGGTTCGACGAGCTGTCGCTCGCCCGGTTCGCCTCCCTCGGCGCGGCGACTGGACTGCTCATCGGGGGTCTCGCCCTCGGTCTGGGTGCCGGCGCGTCGCTGCCGTTCTGGCTCCGGCTCGCGGCCATCGCCGCACCGATCGTGGTGCTGAGCACCGGTTCGGCCGCCAGCGTGCTGGCCTTGGCGCGCCTGGCCGGTAGACGCCTCTCGGCTCCGGCCGGGGGTGGCCGGCTCGGCGGCGGAGACGACGGCTAGTCCCTTCGGGGCTCAGTAGCTCAGTAGCCGACCGCCATCCCGTCCTTTCGGGGATCGCTCGCCGCCGCGAAGCCCCGGGGCAGCCGCATGATGGCCTGGGCGCCGCCGAACGCGATCGTGGGCTGCTCGATCAGTTCGTGGCCCATGGCGGTCAGCGCCGCCCGCACCGCATCGCCGATCGGGGCTTCGAGCGCCACGCGCTGGCCGCTGTAGTGGCGGAAGCGCGCCGCGTCGATGGCGGCCTGGAGATCCATCCCGAACACGAAGTGGTTGAGCAGGAACTGGACGTGTCCCTGGGCCTGCACCCCGCCCCCCATCAGTCCGAAGCTCATGTAGCCCTCGTCGCGCCCGTTCACCGTCCGGGTCACGAAGCCGGGAATCAGGGTGTGGAACGGCCGCTTCCCGGGCCCGGCGGTGTTGGGCAGGCCCTGGGTCAGCGTGAACCCGGCGCCGCGGTTGTGAAGGACCATGCCCGTGCCGGGAACCACGATGCCCGACCCGAAATAGTCGTAGTTCGAGTTGATGAACGAGACCATGTTGCCCTCGGCGTCCGCCACCGAGAGATAGACCGTTTCGCTCTGGGTCCGGAGCGGGCCGGGCTCGACTCGCGCCTGGGCTCGAGCCGGATCCAGATGGCTCCGCCGCTCGGCGATGAACTCGTCGGTCAGCATCCGGTCGGCGGGCAGGTCGAGATGGTCGGGATCGCCGACGAAGCGGTCGAGGTCCGCGTAGGCGAGCTTCTTGGCCTCGATCAGATGGTGGAGGTACTTGGCGGAGTTGTGCCCCATCGCTGCGAGATCGTACGGCTCGAGGATCCGGAGCATCTCGAGGGCGGCGATGCCCTGGTTGTTGGGCGGGAGCTCCCAAACGCGGTAACCGCGGAACGGGACCGAGATCGGAGTCACCCAGGTCGGCGCGTTCTTGCGGAGGTCGTCGAGAGTCACGAAGCCGTCGAGCTCGCGGAGACGGTCCACCATCCGGCGGCCGAGGGAACCGCCGTAGAAGATGCCGATACCGCTGTCGGCAATGCTCTGGAGCGTCTTCGCGAAATCCGGATTCCGGAACCACTCGCCGGCCTTCGGGGCCCGCCCACCGGGCAGGAACGTGGCGGCCGCGGCCGGATCGCGTTTGAGGAACTCGGTCTCGTCGGCCCACTGGGCCGCGATGATCGGGGAGACGGGGAACCCATCGCCCGCGTAGTGGATCGCCGGTGCGAGCGCCTGGGCCAGCGTCCGCCGGCCGTGGGTGCGTACCAGCAGATCCCAGCCGGCCAGGGCGCCCGGTACCGTGACCGACATCGCCCCGCGCTGGGACCCGGGGCGGAATCCGCGGGCCGCAAGGGTCTCCCGCGTCATCAGCGCGCCGGCCCGGCCGCTCGCGTTCAACGCCACGAGTTTCTGCTCGCGGGCCAGCCAGACGATCGCGAACATGTCGCCGCCGATGCCCGTCATGTGGGGCTCGGTCACCGCCAGGACGGCGGCTGCCGCGACCGCGGCATCGACGGCATTGCCGCCCTGGCGAAGGACCTCGAGGCCGGCCGCGGAGGCGAGCGGCTGGCTGGTCGCGATCGCGGCGCTCGGGGCGTAGACGGTCGAGCGGCCGGCCATCGTGGTTGGGCGCTGGGCCGCGAGCGGGGCGGCGGAGCCCAGAGCGGCCGCTGCAAGAAGGAGTCGGGACAATGGGTTCTCCGGGTCCGGTCTGCGGGTAAGGTAGCGCCCGAAAACGAAGAAGGCCGGGCAACGCCCGGCCTTCCCGCGATCATTCGGCGCGTGGCCGACGACTCAGGCCTTGGCCTTGGTCACGTTCTCGGCGGCCGGGCCCTTCTGGCCCTGAACCACGTCGAACTCGACCTTCTCGCCCTCAGCCAGGGAACGGAAGCCCTGGGACTGGATGGCCGAGTGGTGGACGAAGCAATCCTTCGAGCCGTCGTCCGGGGTGATGAAGCCGAACCCCTTGGCGTCGTTGAACCACTTCACCGTGCCGGTCTTGCGCATGTGCTACTCCTGATGTTCCAGCGGAGGCGCGCGGCCGCCGCCGTTCGTATTCCGTGACTGCCCCCACGGAGGGTGTTCCCGGCGCCGATGGGAATTCCCCAGGTCGCACGTGATCGCTGCAACCGAAAGGGGCCCGGCGTTGCTGCCGGGCCCCAGGACGTTGCTCGGAACAGTTCTCGATCAAGCCTAAATCTGTGCAATGAGCGGCTTTTCCGCTAGTGGGGGGGGCATTTTGGCCTCGGCCAGCCCCTCCCGGCCCGGGGATGGGGAGGCCGCACCGGCCGAACCCGGCCAGGACGGCGCCCCGGAAGGGCTCGCTGAAATCGACGGCGCTGCCTATTGTGGACCGTTCATGCCATCTCCATCCCGCTGCCGACCGGAGTGACAGGAGCACGCCTCAGTGACGCTGAGTCCCTTGGCCGGCCAGCCGGCGCCAACCTCCATCCTGACCGACGTTGCCCGGCTGGTCACGGCGTACTACGAGAACACGCCCGACGCCGCCGTCCGGACCCAGCGGGTAGCCTTCGGGACGTCGGGTCACCGGGGCACGTCGTTCGACGCCACCTTCACCGAATCGCACGTCGCCGCCATCACCGAGTCGATCTGCCGCTACCGGCGAGCGCACGGAATCGACGGCCCGCTCTTTCTCGGAATTGACACCCACGGCTTGTCGATTCCGGCCCAGGCGACGGCCCTTGAAGTACTGGCCGCCAACCAGGTCGAAGTGATGATCGCCGATCACGACGACTACACGCCGACCCCGGTCGTCTCCCACGCGATCATCGGCTACAACCGGGGCCGGACCACCGGTCTGGCCGACGGGATTCTCATCACCCCGTCCCACAACCCCCCCGATAACGGTGGCTTCAAGTACAACCCGCCGAGCGGCGGGCCGGCGGATACCGCCGTGACCAAGTGGATCGAGAACGAGGCCAACAAGCTCCTGGAGGCTGAACTGGCCGGGGTGCGGCGGATGCCCTATGCCCGGGCGCGGCGGGCCGGCACCACCCATCTCCACGATTATCTCGGCCCCTATGTCGGGGATCTCGGCAACATCGTGGATCTCGACGCCGTCCGGGCCGGGGGCGTCCGGCTCGGGGTCGATCCGCTGGGCGGAGCCGGGATTCGCTATTGGGGCGCCATCGCCGAGCGGTACCGGCTCGACCTGACGGTCGTCAGTGACATCGTGGACGCCACCTTCCGGTTCATGACGGTCGATTGGGACGGGAAGATCCGGATGGATCCGTCGTCGCCCCATGCGATGGCCCGGCTGGTCGGGCTCAAGGACCGGTTCGACGTCGCCTTTGCGTCCGATCCCGATCACGACCGCCACGGCATCGTCGCGCCGAGTGTCGGCCTGCTGCCGGCCAATCACTATCTCTCGGTGGCCGTCGACCACCTCTTCCGCCACCGGCCCGCGTGGCGGGCCGATGCCGGGGTGGGCAAGACCGTCGTCAGCAGCAGCATGATCGACCGGGTGGCGGCCCGGCTGGGGCGGCCGCTCCATGAGGTGCCGGTCGGATTCAAGTGGTTCGTGGCCGGCCTGGTGGACGGCAGTCTCGGATTCGGCGGAGAGGAGAGCGCCGGCGCCACCTTCCTCCGCCGGGATGGCGGCGTCTGGACCACCGACAAGGACGGCATCGTCGCGGCGCTGCTGGCGGCTGAAATCACGGTGGCGGCCGGCCGCGATCCCGGCGAGATCTACCGCGAACTGACCCGGGAGCTCGGCGATCCCGTGTCCGACCGGGTCGAAGCCCCGGCCTCAGCCGAGGACAAGGCGAAGCTGGCGGCGTTGGCGCCGGACCGGGTGAAATCGGCGCAGTTGGCCGGGGATCCGATCGAGAGCGTGATCAGCGCCGTGCCGGGGCTCGGCGCCCCGATCGGCGGGATCAAGGTGAGCACGGCGGCCGGCTGGTTCGCGGCCCGGCCGTCCGGGACCGAGAACATCTACAAGATCTACGCCGAGAGCTTCCGGGGAGACGACCACCTTCGCCGGATCATCACCGAAGCCCAGGCGATCGTCGACGCCGCTCTCGGGGAATCGTCCGGGACGGCTTAGAGTCGGCTGCCGATGAGGGGCAGGGCCCGCCGGCGGAGCCCGAGCACCAGCAAGGAGGCTGCGGCCACGGTCAGGGCGAGGTAGAACAGGGTGCCGCCGTCGCCCTGGACGTCGATGCCGAGCCTCGTGAGGTGCGCACCGATCGCTCCGAGCATCACGCCGAACGCCAGGGCTGCCCCGATCGCCGCCGTGCCGGAGCGCAGCAGCAGGATGACGGCGATCAGCTCCGCGACCCCGCTCCCGATCCGGCCCCACGGCTCGGCCCCAAGGGTCGAAAAGATGTAGACCGATTCGGGAGCGGCGGTGAACTTGAAGAACAGCGTTTGGGCCAGAATGACCGCCGCGACGATCTGGGCGGCCCAGCTCAGGCGCGAGGCATTCGGAGAGAGGGGGAGTGCCATCGGTCGGTTCCTCGGCTCGAGTCGTGGGTGCGGCGCTCGGGGCGAATATCGGGGCCGCGCACCCCTTGAACGCCGGGAGTCGCGAATCGGTTCCCCCTGCGTCCGGCCGGCCCGGCCTCGGCGGCGGGGCCGAGTTGCCAGTGCCGTCGGCGCGGCCGCATACTACGGGGCCACCCGCCGGGCGGCTTGTTCCGGCCGACGGCCTGGCCTGACGACCGCCGACCCCCGCTTCATGCCGAGGAGCTGAACTCGAATGCTTGCCGTTCTGTTGTCGCTCGCCCTCCAGGCGCCACCACCCTCAGTCGATGCCGATACCCGCGCCTGGTGGGCCACCACATCGGTGCTCTCCGCCGATTCGATGGAAGGCCGCGACACGGGCTCTCCCGGCTACCTTCGCGCCGCCCGGATCGTGGCCCGGCGGCTCGAAGCGGCCGGCCTCAAACCCCTCGGCGACGACGGCACCTGGTTCCAGTCGGTCCCGATGACCGAGACCCGGATCGTCAGCGCAACGATTACGGTCGGTGGTCGGCCGATCGACTTCCTGCGGGACATCACCACCGGGGCGCAGCTCAACCCGCCCAAGGTCGATGCGGAGCTCGCGTACGGCGGCTACTGCGGCCCCGGGGCCCTCGGCAACGTCCGCGGCAAGCTCGTGATTTGTCATGCGTCCAGGCGGGACGGGCTGCCCTCGGCCCAGGACCGTGCCGCCGCCCTCGAGGCGGCGGGAGTCCTCGGCACGATCTCGATTGCCGACCCCGGCTTCCTGATCGAGCCGCCGCGGTGGCCGTTCGCCTACTCCCGGCGGGTCACGCTCGCCGGTGCCCAGAGCCGCGAATCGGAGGTGCCGGCCTTCACCCTGAACGCGGCGGCGTTGGGCAAGCTGATCGAGGGCAGCGGGCAGAACGCGGCCGCGCTCATCGAAGCGGGCGCGGCCGGCCGGCCGCTGCCGTCGTTCGCCGTGCCCGGCCGCTTCCGCGCCGAGTACCGGACGGCGAGCCGTCCGCTCAGTTCGCCTAACGTGATCGGGATGCTGCCCGGAACCGATCCGGCGAAAGCCGACGAGATCGTCGTCCTCACCGCCCACCTCGACGGATACGGCTACGGCGAACCGGTCCAGGGTGACAGCCTCTACAACGGAACGCTCGATGACGCCGCGTACGTCGCCCTGCTCGTCCAGCTGGCCGAGCGCCGGGCGGGGAAGGGTTTCCGCCGGCCGGTCATCTTCGTCGCCCTGACCGGCGAGGAGAAAGGCCTGCTCGGTTCCAACTGGCTGATCGAACACCTCCCGGTGCCCAAGGAGCGGATCGCCGGCAACATCAACCTCGACCAGCTCCGGCCGCTCTTTCCCCTCGAGCTGCTCACGGTGCACGCGCTCGACGAAACCACGCTGGGCGACGACGCCCGCACGGTGGCCACCGGGCTTGGCATCGAGGTCCAGAACGATCCCGAACCGGTCCGCCGGCTCCTGATGCGCTCGGACCACTGGACTTTCCTCCGGGCGGGCATTCCGGCGGTGAACTTCGTGTTCGGCTACCGGCCGGGCACGGAGAGCGAGCGGATCTATCGGAAGTGGTATCGCGAGGGATACCACACCCCGCAGGACGATCTCGCGCAGGCGATCGACTGGAAGGCGGCAGGGGACTTCAACCGATTCTTTTATGGCCTTGTCGCACGGGTGGCGGATCAGGACGCCGGGCCGACGTGGAAGACGGGCAGTCGGCTGCGGCCGGCCCGGTAGCCGGCGCCGCGCCTTGTGTTACGGACCGGCTAGCGGCGGGAATCGGTGAGTTTCAGCGGACTGTGTCCGCGGAGGAAGTCGCGGGCGCGCTGGATCCGGGGCGCGAATTGGGGGTCCGCCCGCCGCCACGCCCGCTCGACGATCAGGTAGTGGACGGCCGCGCTGTCCGCGCGGCCCGCGGCCGCGAACGCCTCGGCCAACCGCTCATGGATTTCCGTGCGGGTGACGTACAGATTGGCGCCGTCATGTCCGCCCCGAAGGGCCGCTTGCAGAGTCGTGACGGCCTCCGTCGGCCGGTGGAGCGCCAAGAGGCAGCCGGCCAACTCGTAGTTGGCCCTGGTGTACCCGAAGGTCGGCGAAAAGATGGAACGGCGAAAGAAGTCTGCTGCGGTTTCGTGGTCGCCGGCAGCTCGGGCAACGAGTCCTCTCAGGAAGTAGTGAAGCAGCCGATCTCTGCCGAAGAGGCTTGCCCGTCCGACGACCTCGGCGCTGTCGGCGAGCCGCCGTGTGCCCTCGATGTCCCCGGCGGCGGCCGCGGCCGTGCCGCGTCGGGTCAGGCTCCAGGCAAGGTCCCGGGCGATCAGACCCGGCGGGACATCCGGGTCGAAGCGAGGGGCCGTTTCGTCGAGTACCCGTCGAGCCAGGGCCGGCTGGCTCGTTTCGAGGCCGACAAGGTACTCGCCAACGGGATCGCGGGTTCTGCCGCCAGCGATGCGTCGCCCGTCCGGAAGCCGTCCCGAGAAGACCAGTGCGGCGACGTCGGCCAAGCGTCCCTGGTTCCGCCAGACGATCGGGCAAAGCCAACTGGGGGAGCCGACTTCTCGGGGATCCAACTGGGCGAGTCGGACCCCGCATTCCCGGTCGGCCTCCTCGAGCCGACCGGTCAGGAGCAAGCCAACGAAGGTCAACCCGGCATCACGGCCGCCGAAGCCGCCTTCAAGCGCGCCCATCGCCTCGGCGCCGGCCTCGAACGACCCCTCCGAAAAGCGCAGCAGCGCGAGGTTGGCGATTGCACCGGCGTCGGCGGGCCGGAGGGCAATCAGGCGACGCACCACGGAGTCGGCGGCGGCGAGGTTGTCCGCCCACCGCAGCGAACTGGCCAACGAGGCCATGGCGGTGCAGAAGAGACAAGGGCGTGACCCGGTACCCGCCGCAGAATCGAGCGCGATTGCCCTCTCGAACAGGGCCCGCGAGCGTCGATCGATCAGCTTGGCGGTGCTCATGAGGCGTGCGGCCAGGAAGAGCGCCTCGGCGTCATTTGGGAACCGGGTCGCGAGGCTATCCGCCATCACTACCGCGAGCGTGTCGTTCTGGTCGGCCAGGATGGCGCCCCTGACGAACAGCCGGTCGCGATCGGTCGCCCTCGACGACAGCCGAAGTACCAGCGTTTCGAGCGCCGGGTCTCGGCGGCCCGGGTCATACCCGGCCCGGTACGAGTAGTAGGCGGCCATCGCAAACGTCGTGTCTTCCGCCATCGCTGCCCGAAACAGGCGCTGGGCCACGTCGGTCCTGCCGTCGTAGTACGCCGAGAGCCCATCCTCCAGGAGGCGGAGCGCGGTCGGCGATGTCGATGTCACCTCGCCCAGCTCCTTGGCCGGCGGCGCGACGCGCAGGCCGGCGGCGAGCAACACCGTGGCGCTGTCGACCAGGACCAGGCGGTTGGTCCCCGAGACGGAATACCCTCCCCGGAGCGTGCCGCTGACGACGTCGACCCGTCGGAGGTCGAGCCGGAGCCGTCCATCACCGGTCGCGACCAGCTCGCCCTCGATGACCTCCGTCGCGCCGGCACGTCGGGCCGCGCCGCGACGACCGGCCGGCGCGGATTCGCGGTCCGCGTTCAGCAGTTCGACGATGCGGGTATTGGCGATGACGTCGATGCCGCCGAGGCGGGCTAGACTGGTCGTCAGCACGCCACTCAGGACGGCGCCGGACCGGCTGGAGTCTGGCATCGTCAGGTCCCGCAGGTCGGCGACCGCCAGAACCAGGTGCCGATCGGCCCTCGGGGACGCCGTCCAGAACATCGCAACCAGCAGGGCCACCAGCGCCATGGCTGCGGCGGGAAACGAGCGCCGCCTGGCTCCTGCGGCGGCCTCCATGGCAGGAGCCGGAGCCGCGGACGGCAGCACCACTCGATCGGCAACCGGTTGGCTCGGTCGGACGATAGCCGCCTGGCGGACGGCGACCCGAAGTTCGTCCGCCAGCCGGGTGACGATCGCCTCAGGCTCGGCGTCCAACTCGCGGCGGACCAGGGCCGCATGGCGTTGGCCGTACGCGATGGCGCCGGAGCGGTCGCCGGTCGCGGCCAGCGCCGACATGTACGACACGGCGACCCGGGCACTCATGGGATCGAGCTCGGCGGCCATTCCCCAGGCCTCGACCGAACCTTGGCGGTCGCCCATCGAATCGGCCTCACAGGCGAGCTTCCCCGCGGCCATCCGGGCCTCGCGGGCCAGGTCGGCCTGCTCGTCCTCGAGCCACCGCTGGAATTCCGGGACGTCGGGAAGCGAGAGCCCGGCGGCGAACGGGCCTCGATACAATTCGACAGCGCGCCGCCAGTCCCGCCTCGCGACCGCACCCCGGAAGTCGGCCACGTCACTGGCGATCGCCTCCTGGTCGAGACGGAGGTTGGCACCGCCGGCGACGACTCGTGCCCCCACGTCCCGCTGGAGAGCATAGAGGGTCTGGCGGAGAGCCTGCCGCGCCGGGTCCGAATCGGCGTCCGGCCAGAAAATGGCGCGGACTCGCTCTCGGGAGATGCCGCGCGGACCCGCGGCCGCCACGACCGCGAGCAACGCCAGCCGCCTCGGCCCGGGTTTCGGCGTTCCCGGGTCCCCGCGTCCCTCGATTTCCAGTCCCCCGAAGGTCCGTAATCGCAACACGATAGCTCGATGATGACGATTCGCTGACTGTCCTGTCACCTCAACTGACGGTCCTACGCTAGACTGAGCGGAGTTTACCGCCCGCTTGACCGCTCCTCAAGGACGGAGGCACGGGACCACCGGATCCGACCGGCGGAGCGGGACCTCTCGACCGAGCTACCCAGGGGAGCCGATGCATCGAACCGTCCTCATCTTGAATCTCGCAACCGCGGCGGTGCCCCTCGGCGCGGCCGCGCAGACCTCCGCCGCGACGGTCTGGGAAAACTACGACTTCGTGCCGGGCAGCCGGGTCATCTTCTTTACCGACTTCTCTGAGGATCGGGTCGGCAATTTTGCGCGGGGGCTCAGGTACCGGAGCGGCCCCGTCGAGGTGGTCGAACGCGGGGGCGCCAAGGTCCTCCGGGCCGCCGGTCGGGCCGAGTTCCTGATCCCGGTTGGCAAACGGCTTCCGGAACGTTTTACGCTCGAAATCGACGCACTCGTCACCAACCCGCTCGCGAACGACCCCGTGAGCTTCGAGGGCGGGCCGACGCTCGACCGGGGAGACCGGTCGGCCGCGATCAACTGGCATCCGTCCGGGGCATATATCATCGGCAGCGGCCAGAGCGCGGCCGGCGGCGTCAAGGTCCCGGAGGAGATTGCCGAGCAGTTGGTCGGCGAGGTGGTCCACCTCCGGGTCTTGATGGACAGCGCCTACTTCAAGATGTACGTCAACGAGCGACGCCTCTTCAATATTCCGGAACTGACCTTTCGACGCGACTCGGTCATCCGGGTCTTCCTCGTCGGGTCCGATGAGGCCGGCAAGGAGCTATTCCTTACCGGCATTCGGGTGTCGGAAAGCGAGACCGGCGTCCTCTACGAGGCGCTCGCGGCCAAAGGGCGGTGGGCAACCCAGGGCATCCTCTTCGCCACCGGTAAAGCGAGCCTCCAACCCGAATCCAGGCCCGTCTTGAAGGAGATCGCGGCCACCCTCACGCAACACGCCGACCTCAGGATCCTCATCGAGGGCCATACCGACAACGTCGGTTCGGCCGCGGCGAACCTCGCGCTGAGTGATGCGAGAGCCGCCGCCGTCAAAGCGGCGCTCGTCGCGGAGTGGGGCATCGCGGCCGACCGACTTGCCACCAAGGGCCTCGGGGACACCGCGCCGGCCGCGCCGAACACCACGGCTGTCGGCCGCGCCCAGAATCGGCGCGTTGAGATCGTCAAACGATAACTCGCGCCATGGTCCTGGGGCGCACGGGAGGCGAGATGGTCAGAGTGACGGCGGTTCGGCGGTTGGCGTGCCTGGCGGTACTGGCCGCCTTGGCGGGGCGGGGCCTGATGACCGGAACGGCCCTGGCGCAGGCTCCGGAGCGTTTCACCGTCGGAGGCCGGGACATCTTTCGGCTCGACCTGGCCGGTGTCCCGCTTGGCAGCTTCCCCACTTCTCTGGAGATGGTGGACGGCGTAATGGACGTCGTCTCGTTCGCTGGGCGCCCCATGCTTCGGGCTTCGTCGCGCTCCACGTTCTTGATCAGGCTCCCGGAGGTTCTTGCAGAGAACTTCACGATCGAGTGCGAGCTGGTCCCCAAGGCGACCGGCAATCCCGAGGACATCGCCATCGAAGGCACGCAGGCGATCAATCAGGGTCCCAATTCGGCGAACGTCATGTGGCACCGGGACTATCTGCAGATCGTCGGGGGAGGGCCGACGTACGACTCGAAAGTCCCACCGTCGCTGGCGGGAACACTGCCGGGCCGCCTCACGCAGGTGGTGCTTGCGGTACAGGGCCAGAGCGTGAGGCTCTTCACCAACGGGCGACTGATGTACGCTCAGGCCAATCGAAAATTCGTGCGGGGACGGGTGCTGCGAATCTTTCTCGGTGGTCAGGACGACGGTCAACTCGCGGTCCATTTGGCCGCCTTGCGCGTCGTGGAAGGCGTCGCGGTTGGGCCGTTGCAGGTTGCGTCGGCCGGAGGCGAGACGCCGTCCAGGCCGGACAACCCGCAGCAACCGGTCGAGGGGAAGCCACCCGAGACCCCGCCGAACAAGGCCGACCCGGGCGGGGCGACCGGGGTGCCGGGCGCAACCATCGTCACCGACGTGACGGTCACGCTCGGGCCGGACGGACCGGTCGTCGATTGGCAACACGCCGCGGCCCCGGCGATCTACACCGTCCAGCGGTGGAAGACCGACGATCCCCAATGCTGCAACAACACTTCGGCCGCCGATCCGCCGCTCACGGGGCCGCCATGGCAGGATCAACCGCCGCCTTTGTCGGGAACGTACACCTATCGAGTCACCGCGGTGTCCAGCAGCGGCTCGGCCACGGCCGGGACGAGCTTCGACTACGTCGCCCGGGGCCGCAGCGGCCAGCCGCCGGCCGGCGGTCAGTCGACGGGTCCCCGGGCAGTGACGCCAGCCGCCGCCTTCTCGGTCACCGTGGCGATGGGCCCGAGCGGCCCCGTGGTGGCCTGGACGGCGGCCCCGGGGGCGACCGGGTACCGGGCCAGCCGTACCAAGGTCGATGACGCCAACTGCTGCAACACTTCGTTCGGCGCCCGGACGTACGGGGCGACCTCGCCTTGGCAGGACCAGCCACTCCCGATGCCTGGGACCTACCTCTATCAGGTCGTCGCCGTCACCCCCGGCGGGCAGGTACTGGCCGAGACGACGTTCGAGTATCGGGAGCCGCTCCCGACCGGCGGCCCGCGCCGTCCCGTCCCGGCGCCGAACGCCCCGGCATCGCCGCGATTCGTCGTGGTCGAGCCGACACCGACGACCGCCAAGTTCTCCTTCGACGTCGTTGCGGGCGCCGCGGGCTACCGGATTCGTCGTGAAGTTGCCGCCAGTGGCCAATGGACCGACCTGACCCCGACTCCCATCCCGCAGCCCGAGGGGGGCGCGACCGCCGTTGCACCGTTCCTGGTGGACGGACCCCTGGATCATCGCCTGACGTACCGGTACGAACTGCACGCGTTGCAGGCCGATGGCACCTACGGCACGACGCCGCATACCCATACGCCGCCCGCTCCGGCCGACCCGAGCGGGTTCACGGCGACCATGACCGGGCCGGGACAGGTTCGGCTCGACTGGCAGCAGGTGGCCGGGGCCACCAGCTATCGCCTCAATGGCCCCGGGACCAGCGGTGGCATCTCGGTCGTGAGTTCGGCCGCGCCGGGGTCCACGGGCCCCGCCAGCCACACCTTGACCGGCCTCCCGGCGGGGACGCATCGGTGGACCATTGCCACCGACTACCAGCCGGGCGGAGTGCTGACCTCGAGCGGCGGCTGGCCGAGCGCCACGGCCACGATTTCGGCGGCCGACCCGGCTCCGCGCTACCGGCTGATCGCCCTCGGCGTTCGCGCGGTGCGGCAGAGTGTCGACGCCGACGACGCCCGCGACGGAATCGGCGACGAAATCTACCTGACGGCCCTGGTCAATCAGACGAGGCTCACCGGCCTGCCGTTGCCGGTCGTGAAGGAAGCGAACGTCACGTTTCGCATGACTCGGTCGCACGGGAGCGAAGCCGTTGCCGTGCCATATGGCCGCATCAAGGCGGGCACGGCCAGCGCCGTCGGCGGCATTCGCACCGGGGATCGAGTGCCCGCGTCGCTGGACCTCCCGGGGCCGACGCCCGGTACCTTGCATGACAACCAGTTCCCGCTCCTCCTCTGGGAGGGATCGCTCGAGGCGGATGCGGTCGTGGTGGTCCATACGGCGCTCTGGGAGGATGACGTCAACCCCCGAGTGCAGGCCAACTGGATGAGGCTGCAGTCGGACGAGGCGCGGACGTCGTACTCGCCGCAAGCGGACTACCGGTGGCCCGAAGGCTTTGCGTTGGACAAGCGGACCTACCGCACCTACGAGAGTATCGCGCGGTTGGCGGACTACCGGTTTTGGCCCTTCGTCTTCGATGGATCCCGCGCCAGTCAGCTGTTTCAGTGCAATACGACGCTCGGCGTCATCGTGCGTCGTCCGTGCGAGGTCCATGGTGTCGACCGGCCGTTCGGACTCAAGAGCGACGCCGGAATCGGGCTTTTTGATCGCGCGGCCGGTTGGTCCGACCGGCCCGTGGTGCTCACCAGGACCGGGGTGGAGCGTCTCCTGGTCGGCAAACCCCCGGAAGACCTCAAGATGGAAGCGCTCGGACCCGGGACGTTCTTCGTCAACTTCACCGACGATGATCGCGCGTGGGACGGGACGGAGGCCATCGCCAGCTACTACCTCTACCTCCGCCTGGAGCGCGTCCCGTGATCCCCCGGCGTTCCGTCGCCCGAGCCGCTTTCGCGCTGATCAGCATCCTGCCGCTCGCGGTGGCGCCGGCCTTCACCCAGCAGGTTGTCACGCCCCCCCGGGTCCGTGGACCGGGGTCGGCCACCCTGCTGACGCCGGCTGCTCCGCCCACGAATCTCTACCTGACCGGGTCTCCCGCGTACACGACGATCAGCTGGGCGAGGCCGGGTCCACCCCTTCGGGGCTTCCTCTACTCGGTCCAGCGATGGTTGGAAACCGATCTCGATTGCTGCAATGCCCAGGTCAACGGCCTTTCAGCCACTCAGTGGACCGACGAGGGCGTTCAATGGGCAGGCGTCTATGTCTATCGCGTCACCGCGTTCTACCCGGATGGACGCGTGGGCGCCGCCGACGTGCGCTACGTCAGGCCGGATCCCGTCAATCCAACTCGATTCAGCGCGACCGTCTCGCCGGGACTCGTCACGCTCCGATGGGACGCCGTGCCCGATGTCAGTTGGTACGAACTGACGGGTCCCAATATTCCGTTTGGCTCGTTCCAGGTCGCGCCGACCCAGACGTTCTTCCTGGTTCGGAATCTCGCGGGCGGTACCCACACTTGGCGCATCGGCAGCGCCTACAGCTCTGCGAAGGCTCCGGCCCCGGTATTCTCGCCACCGAACCAGTTCCCGGTCGCTACCGCCGTCGTTCCGTAGCGGTTCACAAGGAGGACGTCGGGGCAGGCTGCCCGGCCCCGTTGCCGAAGGAGGTTTGCCCGATGCTGATGCGGAGCGCACTGATCGTCGCGCAGGTTGGCCTGGTGGCCATGCCCGCCGCAAGTCGTGCCCAGGATAGGAACCGGGTAAGCTACGACGTCGAGTTCCGGGTCGAGGGCTCAGCCCTCGATCGGAACTGCGCCGCCGCGGGGACCGATGTGTTGACCGGAACCCTGGTCGGCCTCGAGCCGGCGCCGTCCAATGAGGGCAACGAATATGTCGGCACCCTCAAGCGGATCACCCGAATCACGACCTGCGGCAGCCGCACCACCGCGGCCGGCCACGATGTCGTCTGCACGCTGACGTATGATGGCCAGGGGTGGGCGGACGTCATCCTGACACTTGGCGATGACCGCCGAGGCGGGTGGCTCCAATACCTGACGAGTCGCACCGACTGGGCCCACCTGCTCCCGCCGGCTCGCCTCCAGCTCACGGGAGAGACCGTGACCGGTACCTGCGACCCGACCGAGATGGCCCAGCTCGAGGATGAGTACCATGGCGGACAGACAGCCGGCAGCCCGAACGGCCAACCGATCGAGATGACGGCGTTTCCGACAAGTGGGCTTCCGGCGGCGTTTCCGGCCCGACCCCCAGAGAGCGTCTGGACCCTTCGAGTGCTCGCCCGCCGGCCGTGAATCGGGGCATCCTCCGGCTCGGCGTCGCCGCGGCGGCGGTGTGGCCCCTTCAGTCGGCGCTCGCCCAGGCGCCGCTCGTCGGTCGCCCGGGATGGTTACCGCGCCAGGTTCAGGGGTTCGCCGGGCTGACCAGAGCCCAGCGAGCGGCCGCCCTCGCGACCGTTGATCGGATCGAGCGACTGCTGGGTCAGGTCCCAGAACTCGCGAACCCACACGGATTCGAGGTCCAACCCATCGTGGGCGCGGGTCCTCGTCATCTGGGCCCCGGCCAGAAGGAGACAACCGGCACCGTCGTGTCGTACGGCCTGACGCTGATGTTCTTCCACCCCACGCGGGCGGCGGCAGGGGAAGGTTGTCATTGCATCACGGTTACGGTAAATGCGGACCATGCGGCCGGCCAGCCAGGCGACCTGGCCGACCCCGGCGGCGACCTCATCTACATCGAGGCCGCCCGCGCCCAACGGCCTCGGGGCGACCCCGACCAGGCGGCCGGTATCCTCTGGGAGGTACCGGCAGCCACTCAGGTCTACGGCGAGCTCTGGGAACCGCTGCGCGATATTCGCGCAGGGCGCCCGGAGCGCAGCGGAATCAGCGCCCTCTTCGTCGACGGCCAGGAGCTGCCGTGGGCGCCGGTGTCGAGGGAGGTCTTCTACCAGGCCGTCCGGCGTTCGGTCGAGGGCCCCGAGGGCAACAACCTCGGGGCGATTCGCCACGCGCTCGCCAAGACGCCGTACGAGGAGTGGATGGAGGGGGCCGCCGGGCGGAAGCGGGATCGCGAAGAAGCGCTCCGCGCTGCGGCGACATTCCAAACCGCTGCCGAACTGGCCAATACGCGCGCAGCCATGGAGGCCTCCGAGCGTGAGGTCACGGAACGGCTTCGCGCCGCCGAGGCCGAGCACCGGGTCCGCATGCAAGCGGGACGCAGCGCGACCTCGGCGTTCGGTGACCGGCTTGCGGCGGATCTCGAACGGATGTCGGCGGTCGAGCGGCAGATGCCGACCTATATCAACAACGCGCTGGAGGAGGGGCCCGTCGCCACTGGCTGGCGGCTCTCCGCGGATTCGGCTCCGCCCGCATGGCGGGTCCTGACGCCGAATCACGACTTCTGGCGGGCTCGTCGCTCACCGGTCGAAGTCCGCACGATCACGGTGTCCATCGGGATCTCGGGAACCGGTCTGAGGCCACCGGTGCGCCACGCCCTCCTGGAGACCTTCAAGCGCCTCGACTGGGCGGCGTTCAGGACCCTGCTTGCCGGGGTCCGATGAGCCCCGGGGTTGGCATCGAAGCCAGGGCGACCCGAACCGATCCCGCCGGGCCCAGGGGACGCTGGCAGCACCTGGCCGCTAACTAGAGCGGCCCGGTGCCTCGTACAGGCCGAACTCGTTACCGACCGGGTCGGCGAAGGCCGCGAACGCACCCATCCCCGGGCCAATGTCGGTCCGCGCGGTGAGGACCTTGCCGCCGGCCCGCTCGATCGCGGTCAGGGTGTCGGCGATGCTGTCGACCATGATGTAGACCCGGGTGCGCTCGTCGGGGGTGCGGTCCTCCGCTCGAACCCAGGTGCCGCCCACGCCCCCGGGATCGTCGAACGCGAGATTGCCGTCCCCCCGCTCCCGGACCTTCCAGCCGAAGATGGCGGCATAGAAGTCCGCGGCGTCCGCGGCGTCGTTGGCCGGAATCTCGAGATAGCAGATTTTCCCGTGTGGCATCGGATCCGTCTCCGCTTGAGCCCCCTCGTCAACGATACCTCCACTCGGGGCCCGCACGCGACGCCAACCTGCCAAGGCAGGCGGCGGCCACGCCAGCGCCGGGCCCGGGGCCGGCCGGCTGGACGTCGGCCGCCCTCGCAATTCGCCGCATCACCTTGTCATCGGTGGCCCGGATGGGGTAATATCTGTAGACAACAGATATAGAGCAACTCATGCCTGCCGCCCGACCTGTGCCGCTTTCGGAACTCGACCTCCGGATTCTCTGTCTCCTCACCGACCGGGAACTCCACGGATACGCCATCGTTCAGCAGGCCGCCGAGGAATTCCCTGACCAGCCGCCCCTCGAAATCGGCTCGCTCTACCGGATCATCAGCCGGCTGCTCGACCAGGGCTTCCTCCGCGAGGTCGACCCACCCGCCGGTGCGGCCGACGACCGGCGGGCGCGGCGCTACTACACCATTTCCGCCGCAGGGCGCCGGGCGGTTCGCGCCGAGGTGACCCGGCTCCGGGCGTTGCTCGACTCGCCGGCGCTGCTCCGGCTCTTCGGGCCGGTGCAATGACGCCGGGGCGCTGGCTGGTGCGGCTCGCGATCGCCCTGTACCCGCGATCCTTTCGCGACCGGTTCGGGGACGAGATGGTCGGCGTCTATCTCGAGCAGGTCGCCGAGCGGCAGGGGTGGGGCCGGGTCGCCCGGACCGCTGCCACCGTGGCCGGCCTGCTGCGCGCCCTGCCCGGTGTTCACCTTGAAGAACGGACCCGGCGCCGGCGACAGCGGTCGGTGGCTGGATCGGGTCGTCGGTTCCCTCCGGCAGGAGTCGGTCTCATGGATCATCTGCGGGCCGACCTGCCCCGGACCCTTCGGGGTCTGGCCGCGCGGCCGGGCTTTGCCGTCGTGGCGATTCTCACGCTCGCGCTGGGCATCGGCGCCAACACGGCGGTCTTCAGCGTCCTCAACCGGGTCGTGCTCGCGCCGTTGCCGTACGCCGAGCCGGAACAGCTCGTTCGGGTGTACGTCGGCACCGCGGGCCGGCCCGAGGAACGGCAGTACCTCACCGGCCTCGACGTTCGCGATCTGATGGACGACTCGACCGCGTTTGCCGCGGTTGGCGCGCTGTACACCTATCGGGAGACCGGCCGCGACCTCACCCCGCCCGGTGAACCGCCCCGGCGGGTTCGGGTTCTCGGCGTGAGCGCCGGCTACTTCCGCGCCCTGCGCGCCAGCCCGGCGCTGGGCCGGACCTTCGTGCCCGACGAGGATCGGGAACACCTGTCGCTGGTAGTCCTGAGCCACCGGCTCTGGCGGGAGCTGACCGGCGGCGATCCGTCGATCGTCGGCCGCACCGTCACCCTGAGCGGCCAGGCGTTCGAGGTCATCGGCGTGATGCGGCCCGGGTTCCGCGATCTCGCGGGCGACGACGTGCTGGCCTGGATGCCGACCAATCTCGAGCGGGGCGGGGAGAACAATCGCGGCAACTACTATCTCTCCGCCGTGGCCCGGCTCCGGCCGGGGGTGACGCTGGCGCAAGCCCAGGCCCGGCTCGACGCGATCGCGGACCAGCAGGCGCCGGAGTATCCGAACTTCGAGGGCCGCCGGCTTCTCGTGGCCGTGCCGCTCCTGGCCGACGTCGTCGGCGCCTCGCGCGGCCCGCTGATCCTGCTGATGGTGGCCGCGGGGCTCGTCCTGCTGATCGCGTGTCTCAACGTCGCGAATCTTTTTCTGGCCCGGAGCATTGCCCAGACCCGCGAGCTGGCGGTGAGGACGGCACTCGGTGCCAACCGGCCGCGGCTCGTCTGGGAACGGTTGCTCGAGAGCTTCGTCGTGGCGCTGATCGGCGGCGCGGCGGGGTCGGCCGTGGCGTCCTGGGGGGTCCGGGCGCTGCTGGCCGTGAGTCCCGAGTCGCTGGCCCGGTCGGAGGAGGTCGGCTTCGATGGCCGGCTGCTGCTCTTCGCCGTCGGAGTCACCGCCGTGACGGCGCTGCTCTTCGGCGGGTGGCCGGCGTGGCGCGCCTCGCGGGTTGATCCCACCGAGGCGCTCCGCGATGGGGCCCGCGGGGTCACCGGTGGCCGGAGCCGCGGCCGCGCCCGCGACCTGGTCGTGGCGGCGCAGATGGCGGTCGCCCTGATGCTGCTCACCGGCGCCGGCATGCTGGTGCGGTCCTTCGTGTCGCTCCAGCGCGTGGATCTCGGCTTTGCGCCCGAGCGGCTCGCCACCTTCGAGCTCAATCTTCCGGTCGTTCGCTACGGCGAGGCCGGGAGCCGGGTCCGGTTTCACGAGACCTTCCTGGCGCGGCTCCGGCAGATCCCCGGCGTCACGGCGGTCGGCGCGGTGTCGTGGCTCCCGGCGAACGGGATGTACCACTTCTGGGGCTTCGGCTTCGAGCAGGCCGACGGCTCCCGGGGGCGGAGCGGCGCCCAGTTCCGGGTCGTCGACGGCGACTACTTCGCGGCCATGGGCATTCCGGTCGTGGCAGGGCGGACCTTCATCGATACCGACGGCCGCGACTCGGTCGGCGCGGCGATCGTGAGCCACGCCCTCGCGAAAGCTGCGTGGGGCGACGCGGATCCCATCGGCCGGATCCTCGGCACCGGCTCGCGGCCGTACCGCGTCGTTGGCGTGGTGGGCGACGTCGCGACCAACCCGGCCGGCGACAAGCCGGGCATCATCTATCTCAGCCACGCCGAGTTCGCCGACGACCGGAACTGGACGCTCAACTACGTCGTCCGGTCCACCATGCCGCCGGCCGCCGTATTCGAGCCGGCGGGCGTGGCCCTTGCCGCGGTGGATCCCAGTCTGGTCTTGTTCCGCCCCCGGTCCGTGGCCGAGATACTGGCCGGTCACCGGGCCCGGGAGCGATTCACCCTGCTGCTCATGGGCGTCTTCGCCGTCGTGGCGGTGAGCCTTGCGGCCATCGGTCTCTACGGGGTGCTCTCGTACACAGTGAGTCAGCGCGACAAGGAGATCGGCGTCCGCATGGCGCTCGGTGCCCGGCCCGGCCAGGTCCGCGCCGCGGTGCTCGGCCATGCGGCGCGGATTGCCGCGGTGGGAGCCGGCGTCGGTCTGGTCGGGGCGTGGATCGGCGGCCGGGTGATCGACTCGCTGGTGGTCGGAACCGATGGCCGCGATCCGCTCGTGCTCGGGGGCGTGCTGGTCGTGCTGGCCGGCGTCGTCGGCGTCGCCGGCTACGTCCCGGCCCGCCGGGCCACCCGAATCGACCCGCTCACGGCGTTACGCCGGGAATGATCGGCACGCCGGCTGAAGTTCCTGCCGGCGGCGCCGGCCGGGGGGACGGCCCGCTCAACAGACCGCCTCGTGCGGCAGTCCGTACCACCAGAGGAAGAGCGTGTCGGCCGGTTGGCCGGCCAGCGCCGCCCGAACCGGACTCTGGTGGCAGAACCCGCCGAGATCCGGGTTTCTGCCGCCGACCTGGAACCAGACGATGTAGTCGTAGTCGGGCCGGATTTCCCGTGCCAGGCGCGCTTCCGCGAGCAACGCGCCGTCCGCGTCGCGCACCTGGACCAGCGCCTGCAGGCTGTCGCCCACCGGCACGGCGACCTCACCCATGCGCTCCTCATGGGTGGCGGCGACGGCAGGATTCCCGGGCCACTCGCGGACGTGCCCTCGCTCGGTCGTGGTCAACACGGCTCGGGTGGCCGCGGCGCTGGGAGCGTAGCCTCGAAACCGAACCTCGACCGGCACGGTTGGGGCAGGGGAGATGAGTCCGCACGCAGTCGCGATGCACGCAAGGACAGCGATGCCGAGGGTGAGCGCCGACTGCCTCATGACATTCCGAGAGCCTGGCTGACGGCCTCGCCCAGTCGGTCGAGCGTTGCCCCGCGCTCCGCCAGCAGCCGCGAGGACGCCGCCGATCGCTCGGCGGCGATGCCGAGCAGCAGGTGTTCGACGCCGGCGTAGGCATGACCAAGCGAGGCGGCCCGAGCGACGGCCCGATCGACCGACTTCTTGGCCACGCCGGCAAAGGGCGACGGACATGGTGAGCCTGCCTCATGCTCGCGAGGCGAAGAACGGCGCCACAGGGCGGCGCGTACCCGCCGGAAAGATTGCTATCCGGCCGGAATCGGTCAAATGCGGTGTCCTCCAGCGGCGATCGCGGGTTAGGTCGAGGGGCGCCGCCGTCCCTTCGAAACCCGCCCTGCGCCCCGGCCGTACGCCCCGTCCGATGCCCTCCAGCGCCCCTCAACCGACCGAATCCCGCGTTCCGTTCCAGGCCGCGGGCCGGGCCCTCGCGGCAAACCTCGCGGCGTGGGCCGGGGTCGTCCTGTTGCACGGGGCGGCGGCCTGGAGCGACGCGGTGCGTCGCGGCCGGACCCCGGGCTTCCTTGCCATGCTGGGTGGCTATGCCGAGGCATACGCGCCGTGGGTCCCGCTCAGCGCGGCCCTCTACCTCCTGCACACCCGGGCCCGGCACCCGTGGCGGTGGGTCGTTCCCGTCTCGCTGGCATTCTTCCCGCTCGAACTGGCCTATCAGGCCATGCTGATCCTGCGCGATACGGAGGTCACGCCGGGCGGGATCGTCCGGACCGCAGCCGAGTTGCCGGCCGTGTTCCGTCTGGTGGACTTCGGTCTGCTGCTCGCGACGAATGCCGTGGTCGTCGCCGTCGTGGCCCTGCGGACCCGGCGGGCCGCGGCGGAGCAGGAGCGGGCGCTGCAGGCGGAGAACATCCGGTTGCGGCTGGCCCTCGAACAGCAGCGCCTGCAGGGGCTGCGGGCCCAGCTCGAGCCCCACTTCCTGCATAACGCGCTCAACGCCATCAGCGGGCTGGTCCGGAGCCAGGACCGCGGCCTGGCACTCACGGCGCTGCAGCGGTTGAGCCGGCTGCTCCGCTACGCGACCACCGCCGTGGCGAAGGACTGGGTTCCGCTGGCCGATGAGGTGGCCTTCCTGCAGGAGTACCTCGCGCTCCAGCAGCTCCGGTTCGGGGCGCGGCTCGCCGTCCGGTACGAGGGGCTCGACCTGCTTCCGGCCGAACAGGAATCACCGCCGCTGCTCCTCCAGCCGCTGGCGGAGAACGCGGTCCGGCATGGCCTCGAGCGAAGCAACGACCCGACCTCGATCTCCGTGCGGGTCGCTACGGCCGCGGACCGGACCACCATCCTCGTCTCCAATACCATGCCCGCGAACGCCCCGCCGAATCCGGGCCTTGGCGTCGGCCTCGCTACCCTGCGGGACCGGCTCGCGGCGGCGTACCGCGGCCTCGCGACCCTGACGACGGCGGCGGCGGCCGACCGTTTCGACGCCGAACTGGTCCTCCCGAGCCGGATCGATGACTGAGCCGCAGCCGCGACCGGTACCCCCGGTACCGAACGTATCCGCGCTGATCGTGGACGACGAGCCGCTCGCGCGCCTCAACCTCCAGCGGGCGCTCGACGCCTTTCCCCGGTGGCAGGTGCAGGCGGCCTGCCCCGATGCCGCGAGCGCGCTGGCCGAAGTTGGGCACCAGGTGCCTGACGTCGTGTTCCTCGACATTCGGATGCCGGGCACCTCAGGCCTCGTGCTCGCCAGGCGTCTCGGCCAACTCCCCGCACCGCCCCTGGTGGTCTTCGTCACCGCGTACGGCGACCACGCGGTCGAGGCCTTCGAGCTGCACGCGCTCGACTACCTCGTCAAGCCGTTCGACGACGCGCGGTTCGCGAGCGGGATCCAACGGATCGAGGCGCTCCTCGGCCTCCGCTCGCAGGCGGCCTACGGCACCGCGCTGCGCGGGTTCCTCGACGACGCCGGCGCCGAACCAGGGGCGGCGCCGGACGGGCCAGGCAACCCTCGGTATCTCACCCAGTTCTGCGTGAAGGCGGTCGGACGCCTCGACGTGGTCCACGTGGCCGACGTGCAATGGATCGCGGCGGCGGGTAACTACGCCCGGCTGCACCTCGGCAGCCGGACGGTGCTGCATCGCGTCACCCTTGCCACGCTCGAGGCGCGGCTGGACCCGAGCGAGTTCATCCGGGTGCATCGGACCACCATCGTGCGGCGGCGCGAGTGCCGGTCTCTCAGCGTCACGGGTGACGGGAGCTACTCGCTCCAGCTGCAGTGCGGCGCCCGAGTCCCCGTGAGCGGGCGTTACGTCGCCGCCGTGCGGACGCTGATGGCCGATCGCTGATCCGCCACCGCCGCCTTCGGGCGACGTTGGTGCACGATCGTCCCGCCCGGGCGGCTGTTCGTCCCAGAAGGGCCGGCAAGGGAAACGGCGCTTCTGGGGTTGTCGTACGAGCCCCCATGGCCGGTCCCATTGCCCGATGCACCTTGATGACACTTGCCCTGGCCGGCGGTATCGGCTGCGGCAGCCCCACCGAGCCTCCGTTTCCCGCCGGCCTGTCCCGGGCCGCGGTCGATTCGCTGGTCCGTGACATCGACCGCGGCGAGTTCGGCAGCGTCCAGAGCCTCCTCCTTGCCACCGCGGATGAGCCGGCGGCCGAGTTCTACTTCGGGACGGCCACGGCCGAGAGCCTGGCTCCGCTGTACTCCGTCACCAAGAGCGTGACCGCCTTGCTGGCCGGGATCGCCGTCGACCGCGGCGACCTCGCCGACGAAGGGGAGCGGATTGCGCCGCTGTTTCCAGCCCGGGCGGCACAGTTCGCCGACACCCTCAGGGCCCGGATCACGATTCAGGATCTCCTGACGATGCGCGCCGGACTGGCCTGGAACGAATTCGCCGCGCCCTACGAGTCGCCGGCCAATCCCTTCCGGGTGATGCTGGCCAGTCCCGACTGGATTGCCGACCTGCTCGGCCGGCCCATGGCCACGGTCCCGGGTACCCGCTACGCCTACAACAGCGGCGCCTCCGTGCTCCTTGGTGCCTCGATCGCGGCGGCGGCCGGTACTCCGCTGCCCGACTTCGCGCGGGAGCGGCTGCTCACCCCGCTGGGGATCGGCGAGGTGAGCTGGCACGTGGGACCCCACGGGGTCGCGAACAGTGGCGGCGGACTCTCGATGCGGCCACGTGACCTGGTGCCGGTCGGCCGACTGGTTCGCGACCGCGGGCGCTACCACGGTGTCGCCGTCGTCTCGGCGGCTTGGATTGACCGGATGCTGGCGCCGGCGACGGCGGCGCCATTGGGCGCGGCCTACGGCTATCACTGGTGGCTCCTCGGCCCCGACGGCTCCTACGATGCCGGGCACCCGATCGCCGTGGCGCTCGGTTGGGGCGGACAGGTCCTGGCCGTGGACGCCCGCACGGGTCTCATCCTCGTCGCGACGTCCAGCAACTTCGACCGGGACGCGCTGGCCTTCGCTCAGGCGCTGGTGCGCCGCATGGACGGGTTGCTCGAATGATCGGGCTGCCGCGGCGGCCACCGGCTGGCCACCGCGCCCGTCGTTACCTCTCCCCAAGGACACCCTCGATGCGTTGGTCTTGGCAGGTCGCGGCCGGAGCCGTTGCCGTCGCGTTGTGCTCGCTGGTCAGTCGCCGGGCGGCCGCCCAGGCCGTCGGCGGAGCCGGTACCCCGGCGATCACGCTTCATCGGGCCGTCTCGACCGAGCGCGGGTTCGACGCGAATGCCTGGTGGATCGAGGCCCCGGATGGGTTGGTCCTGATCGACGCCTTGATGTTGCGCTCCGACGCCCGGGCGCTCATCGCGGCCCTCCAGGCGACGGGCAAGGCGCTCCGGGCAGTCGTCATCACCCACGCCCATGCGGACCACTTCGGCGGATTGCCCCATCTGCGGGCGGCCTTTCCCGGCGTGCCGGTCGTCGCCACCCGGGCCACGGCCGATGGGATGCGGGCCGTCCACGAGGAAGGCATGGTGCCGAACGGCTGGCTGCGGGCATTCGGGGCGGAGTACGACAGCGCGTTCGTGACGCCGGATCGGATCGTTGCGTCGGGCGACACCCTTCGGGTGGCGGGCCTCGCGCTCGTGGTCCGCGACTACGGTCCGCTCGATTCGCCGAACAACAGCGTGGTTTACGTCCCGGAGCTCAAAGCGCTGTTCACCGGAGACGCCACCGTACACGGTGCCTCGTTCTACGTCGGCACGGTGGACGCCCGGCTGGCGCTGCAGTCGTTGCCGCGGCTGCTTGCCGATCACCCGGGGGAGGTGACGGCCTACGCCGGCCACTATGGCCCCCGGCCCCTCGCCAGGACAGTGGCCGACAACATCGATCAGGTTCGGCGGCTGCTGGCGGCCACCGAACTGGTCGCGTCCGATCCGGCCAACCGGGCACCCGGCGGCGATCTCACCCTCCCGGCCAAGCGGCAACTGCTCCTGCTGCTGGCGATGCAGACGGCGGAACGCGGGGACTACGGCATCGGTGCGGTCGGCATGGCCCGGTTCGAGTTGCCCACCCTGATCACCGCGGTGACCGGCGACGCCGCGTCCGACCGGACGGCCATCACTGCCGCCGTGCGGGACGCCATCCGGCCGCTGCTCTTCCTCGTCGGGAAATACGACAACGCCGAATTCACCCTCGGACTCGGCGGGCTCTATCTCGACGCCACGGTCCAGGCGCCGTCCGGCGTCCGGTATCAACTGATGTTTTCGTACGACCAGGCCCAGTCCCGCTACCGGGTCGTCTCGCGGGACCAGGTCTCGGGCCTCCTGGACGTGTTCGAGGGCAACCGGGAGGCGGACGGTTCGCTGGTCGTCTCGAACGTCGGACCGGGAACCCACTATCGCGATGCCGCGGGCGCGAAGGTGTTCAACCGGATGCGATTCACGCCGCAGGAAGACGGGACCTGGCTGTGGCGGGTGGACACGGGAAACGGGGACGGGAACTGGACCCAGGCCCTCGAGCAGCCGATGCGCCGCCTGCCTATTCGGTGACGGAGGATACCCGATGACGACCGACGGACGTTCGCTCGGAGTGGTACTGGCGCTTGCGTGCTGCGCGCGGCTTGCAGCGGCGCAGCCGATCCTCTATCAACCGGTCGAGGATAGCCCGATCCTGGCCCGCAACCGGGCCGGCCCGGCCGAACTGGCGCAGTACGACTTTCTCGCCGGCGACTGGGATGTGACCGTCACGATGCCGCGGGCGGGCGGCGAGCCTCTGGTGTTCCAGGCCAAGTGGCACAATCACTGGATCGCGAACGGCTCCGTGATGATGCAGGAGTGGCGAGGCCCCTACGCCACCGGCATCGAACTGCGTTCGTTCAACCCGGTGACCCGGAAGTGGGACGGCCGGAACCTGTACGTGCCCGATCCGGGAACCTGGTACGAGACCGAGGCCGAGCTGGTCGGCGCCGAGATGGTGGTGACGCGCCGCGCCACGGCGCCGGACGGCTCGCCCGTGATCAACCGGGAGGTGTATCACGCGATCACGGCCGACCGCTTCCTGATCCGGACCGAGATGTCGGTCGACCAGGGTGCGACCTGGACGCCGGGCCGGTACCGCCTCGTCGCCACTCGGATCCGGTAGCGACGCCGGGCCCGGCCCGGATGCCGCGGCCCGCCTTGCGTTCCGATGGTGGCCTTGTACTTTACCGTGTAAAGTACAACCGGCTGCCTGCCCCACGGGGGAAGCGCGCCGCGGGATCCGAACGGCAGGGGAGGCGAGCAATGGCAAAGTGGCTGAGACGCCTTCGAGGTGCCGTGGGGATGGGCCTCGTCTGGGCTGTCGCGTGGTCGGGCGCCGGCGTGCTGGTGGCCCTCGGGTTCCTCCTGACCACCGGCGTTCGCGCCGACGCCCCGTTTCCGCTCCTCTTCGGGTTCTTCGGGTTCGTGGCCGGCGTGCTCTTCTCCGGCCTGTTGGGCCTGGCCGAAGGCCGGCGGCGGTTCGAGCAGATGTCGCTCCGCCGGTTCGCCGCCTGGGGGGCGATCGGCGGCTTCGCTCTGGCCACCACATTCGTCGGGGCCGTGGCACTCGGCGGTGACCTTGCGTTCCTGGGGAACCTGCTGGCGTTGGGTCCCCTCTTTGCGGCAGCCGGCGCCGGTTCGGCCGCGGGGTCGCTGGCCCTGGCCCGGCGTGCGCGGGACCGGGCCCGCCTCGAGCCGGCGGACTCCGGGGCGGCTGAGCTTACCCACGGCGACGGCTGAACCCGTTCAGCGGGCCTGTTCCAATGCAGCGAACCGGTTCACGATGGCGTCGCGGCCGGCGATGGTACGCACCTCCCAGGAACGCGCCTTCCTCAAGCCTCGGCGCATCGCGACTCGGTCCGCGATCACGCGGTCGAGGGCGGCGCTGAAGGCGGCCTCGTCGAAGGCACCGCGCGGCGCGTCCGAGAGCGGAACCGCGATGCCGAACGCCTGACACCGCGCCGCGAGCCCCGGCTGGTCCCAGAAGAACGGCTGCGAGATCATCGGGACCTCGTGGAAGACGGCCTCGTGCGTCGAGCAGAGGCCGTGGTGGGTCACGAACGCGTCCGTCGTTGCGAGCACCTGCCATTGGTCGACATAGCTCGCGACGTCGACGTTCGGCGCCCGGAGCGTCTCGCGGTCGGCCTCCGCGACCGCCGCCCCGCCCAGGCTCATCACCGCCCGAAGCTCCGGCCGACGGGCCACCACGTCCCGAATGACCCGGAGGCCGGCCAGGGCTTCCGCCGCCCAGTAGCGCCACACCACCGTCCCGAATGAGACGTAGAGCCGGGTGACCGGCCGCTCGTCATCGCGGTCCGGCGGGACCACGGTGGGTCCCAGCTCCTCGGCCGGCGGCAGGGATCCGAAGCAGAACAGTGGCTCGAGCCGGCGCCGGCCCGCGGCGCTCAGGAACTCCTCCGGCTCGCCATAGACATTGAGGTCCGGACTCGGGTCCGCCACATAGCTGAAGGGCGACGCTTCGGCGATGCGATAGCGATCCCGCAGGATCTCGACCGCCCGGCGTACGGGTTCGGCCAGCCGGACGCGCCCGTCGGTGAGCAGGTTTCGGCGAAAGAGCACCGGGTCCACGTCGTGGCCGGCGCAGACGAGCGCCGAGGGCAGACCCAGGACGCCGGCGACGACGCGGCCGATCAGTGCGAAACCGTCATAGGCGATCACCGCGGGCCGGAGTGCCCGAACCCGTTCGATGATCGGATCAGCGGCGAGCCCCGCGAAGGAGACGAACCGGCAGGACACCGGCATCGAAATGCCGTCCACATCCTCGATCGACTGGTCCGCGTAGAGATTCGCGAATCGGGCGCCGAGCCCTTCGACCGACGCGCGGTAGCTCGGGTCGGTGAAGACGTGCACTTCGACCGCCGCGGCCGCCAGCACGGCGACCAGGGGACGGACGCGTTGGAAGTGCGCCGCATCCTTCATGCAGAAAAACACTACCGGGCCCATGCGTGTCGCCGGCTATCCCGCGGTCGGCCGGGCCTGCCGGCCGATGAGGAGGGGTTCGGTGTTGCCGGAGCCCGCCTTCCGCACCAGGGTCAGGCCGGTGCCGTAGGGTACGTCGAGCACCTGGAGTGCCGGATCCTGTTTCAGCTCGTCGATGAAGTACCGGACGTCGATGTCATACGCCTGGTCCGCCCCGTACAATTCGGAGCGGCGGAGGATCATGCTGTCGTGCAGCAGGGCGAACCCGCCGGGCGCCAGCCGGGCTTCGAATGCGCGGTAGTCGAACCGCGCCTGCTCGGCCGTATGGAAGCCGTCGATGAAGAGGAGGCCGATCTCGTTCATTCGGCCGTACTCGGGCATCGTGACGAATTGCTGCGTCGTGGCCAGCACGTGGCGGACATTGTTCAAGCCGAAGCGGCCGAAGTATGCCCTGGTGTCGTCGGCGTTTTTCCAGAAATCGTCGACCATCGACGGGTCGATGAACAGCAGTTCGCCGCTCTCCTCGTTGTCCGCCAGGCCCTTGGCGAGCATCAGCGGAACGAACCCGCGGTAGGAGCCGATCGCGACGGCGCGGCGGGGATAGACGATCCGGGCCAGGGCATAGTACAGCCAGCCGAGGCCGAGATTGTGATCGGTGGCGCGCTGGTTGTGGCCCATGGTCAACAGGGCAGGGTCGGCCATCACGCTGCCAATCCATGCGCTCAGGTCCGGCCGGGCGTCTCCGTTCTGCACGGGGTGTCTCCGTCGAAGGCGGCGATGTCGCGGGTTATCTCGTTGCCCTGAACCCCGTTCACCCGCGAGGCGGGCAGCGGGGGCCGGGCGGCCAACTGACTCGACTGCGTTGCCACGGGCCCCTGGACCGGGCCGGCTCAGGGAGATCCGCGCCGTTGGCCACCGAGGCGTAGCCGTTAGGCCGCAAGCCGCGGACCAGCGCCGGCTCGGGAAGGGAAAGCTAACGCCCCGGGCGACCGCGCGACGTCCCCGGAAGGACCGGGGCGAGGTATCTTCTCCCGAGGTTTCTCCTCAAACCCGACCCCGGCGGCTCCGCGATGGCAACCCCACTCGAACGTGCCAGGGACAGCGTGCTGGTGCGGTGGCGGGCCTCGGGCCTGGCCATCCAGAGTGCGGTTGCCAATCTCCAGCATGCGAAGGCGGACGAACGCTTCCTCGTCGTCCACCATCACACGAATCCGTTCCCGTACGACCTTCTCTTTGCCTGGCTCGAGGTCTTCTTTCCGGAGGTGCGGGCCCGCTTCGAATTGAGGCCGCTCGGTGCCGCGGTGAGGGACTGGTCCCGCTACCGCCTCCACGTGCCGTGGCTCCAGGATCCCGTCCAGGCCTGGTCGGCCCGGGCGTACCGGCGGGCGCTTCGCCTCAACGACGAATGCCGCGCCCGCGGGATCCCGGTCGTGAACCCGGTCGACCAGCTGGCGAATGCCGGCAAGGCCGCGGGGGCCGCCCATATCGCGTCGGTCGGCTTCCGCACGCCGCGCGTCGTTCCCGTCGGCGACTGGGCGAGGTTCCGGCGGGACCGCGCCGGCCTCGCCTTTCCGTTTCTGCTGCGGGAGGACTGGGGGCACGGCGCCATCACCGTGCGGGTGGACAACGAAGCGGACCTCGCTGCGGTGCGGGTCGAGTCGTTCCGGCGGCCGGTGGCGAGCGAGTTCGTCGACGTGGTGAGCCCGGACGGTCTGTTCCGAAAGTACCGCTATGTCGTCGCCGGGGACCTCGGCGTCCGCCAGAGTGTCCACGTCGCGTCGCGCTGGGAGGTGCGGGGCACGCCGGACCGGGCGGTCTACAGCGAGGCGATCAGGGACGAGGAGATCGCATTCACCTCCTCGCCGGAACCCGAGCACGAAAGATTTCAGGCCGCGCGGCGGGCGCTCGGCGTGGATTTCGCCGCCTTCGACTACAGCCACGATCAGGAGGGGCGCCTCGTGGTCTGGGAAGCCAACCCGCTGCCCTCGATCCGGCTTTCCGGCGGCCGCCGTCGGTACCGCACCGTGCCGACCTGCCGGGTGCTCATCGCGATGGTCCGACTGTACTATGAGCGGGCCGGTCTCGAGCCGCCGCCCAACCTCGACGACGCCCTTACCGGTTTCAGCGAGCGGCCCGCCGGCTAGTCCGGCGCCGCAACGCCGGATCGGCGGCTGATTGGCGGCGTGCAGAGGCCGATCGTCATTCCGAGCGGGTCGAGCAGCACCGCCATAGCGTCGCCGTCCGGCAGCACGGACTTCGGGACGATCACCTTGGCACCGAGTGCCTCCGCCCGGGCAATGCCCGCATCGAGGTCGGCTACCTCGACGAACAGCTGCACGAATGGCTGGACTCCCTGCGGCGCCGGCCAGACGCCGCCGTCGATCCCGGCGCCCGTCACGCGCCGATATCCGAGCGCGTTGTCCTGATCAGTGGCCCAACCGAACAGCTCCTCGAGGAACCGGGCCGACCGGCCCGGGTCCGGAGACACGACCTGCCAGGCCACGACTCGATTCGTCATGCGTCCTCCGCGTGCCAGGTGCCGCGGCCGGTGAGCCGCAGGCGCCGGTGGTAGATCAGCCAATGAAGGGCCCGGTTGACGTCATCCAGCGGCAGCCCCGTCCGGCTGGCGAGGTGCCGGCTGTCCGGCCGAAACCCGTTGGCCCGGGTGGCGGCCAGGACCTTCCGGGCATGCTCTCCTTCGACGAGCGCGCGGGCGTCCGCGTCGGGCAGGCCGAGCCGGCGAGCGATCGCGGCGATCCGTCCCGACGACAGGCTTCGCGATCCCGCCAGGAGCCGCAGCAGCGTCGAGTGATGCAGGGCCAGCGACTGGGCGAATGCCCGGTGGGAGTACCGCGGATTGACCGACACCCGCTGCGCGAAGGTCGTCCTGAGGAGCGCAACGAGGTCCATGCCGTTCCTTGGAAGTGGTTCCGGCCTGAGTCTACGGACCGTCCTGGCCGGCGGCAATGCCGGGGCGCGGAAAAGTGGTGCCAACCCCCGGCGCCGGCCGCTGAAGGGGTGCTCACACCGCCTTTCCGGCCGGTTCACCCGGCGGTCGGCATACTCGGTGCAGGACAGGCCGGAGGACGACGTGCCCGTGGCCGACACCCGGATGCCCGTACTCGATTTTCCTGCCGAGGCGAACGGCGAGCTGCTTGGCGGGTCGCCGCTCCCGCCCGCCACCCCAGACGATCTGGGCGACAAGGCCCGGCGCAAGCTGAAGAAGCGGCAGGCGCGCCTGCTCAAGGATGCCGGCCGCCAGCCCCGAGGCTTCGAGCGGTGGCGGATGATCACCGAGGTGGCGGGTGAGTTGCGGCACGTCGTGGACCTGGTGGATCACAAGGCACGGTATGCGCTGATCATCCTCGGCGCCCTCAACGCGGCCGTGTTCTTCGTTCTCTCCCGCGGGCACGTGATCGGGACCCTGCCGGCTTCGGCGCGGCCGTGGATTCTCGGCTTCCTCGCGGTCTACGCCGCCCTCACGTTCGTCTTCGTGCTCTACGCCATCGACTGCCTCCGTCCCCGGCTGCTGGCCCGGGTCGGTCCGCCCGGAGATCATCCGACCCGGGGGTTGCTCTATTGGGAGACGATCGCGCGCTACGGGTTGGCGGACTACCGGCGCGCCTGGAGTGAGGCGCACCTCGACGAAATCAACGCCGAGGCGGTGGTGATCGTCCACCACCTGGCCCATCTGCTGGTGGAGAAGTACCGGGCGCTCGGGCGGCTCTACCTCGGACTGGTGATTCTGGCGGCGCTGGCCATGATCACGCTCGCGTTCTACGCCGGGGCGGCCCTGTTCGCGTGAGGCAGTTCGGCCTCGGCCGAAGGGCACAGCAGCGGCAGGCACGCCGGGGTGGGTCAGCCGCCTGCTCCGTATTCCTCGCAGAGACGCGGGAGCCGCTTCCAGTTCTGCGCCTCGTCCTCGAAGTTCCACGGTTCGCCGGCGGGCTCCGTCGATACAGCCCGAGCGCGGGGCAACTCGCCGCCGCCCTTGGCTGCGTAGACCTGAGCCGCGACGGAGCCGTAGGCCTCGTCGTCGACGTGGTCGTCGAGCGCGGCTAGGGAATCCGGGTCGGCAAGGGCCGCTTCGTACACCCGCCGCCCATGGGAGATGAGTCCGGAACGGAAATCGATGAACCCATCGTCCGAGCAGCCGCCCCCCATCAGGTAGGCGGCGCCCCAGAGGTCCCACCGGAAGGCGCCGTCGAAGAGCTCGTCGAAATGCGCCTGGAAGCTCGCGATCTCAGGCAGGCCAAGCCGGCCGAGCATCGTCCGGAGGCCCTCAGCGGGCTCGTCGGGGTCGGCCCGGCGGGCGGATTCGATCACGGCCCAGAATTGATCGCGGGTCATCATGCGCGGGGGAACTCCATAGTCCGGACAGTGTCCCAGACGGCGCCGTCATCGGCGGAGAACGCCTGGTCTCACCGGGGATTGCCGCCCGGAGTCGGCAAAGGGGTCGTGTCGGCGGTTCCGGCTAGAACCCGAAGTCGAGTCCCATCGTCCACATGACCGCCGGCTGCAGCCCGCCGCGAATGACGGGCACCAGCATGCTGCCGATCAGGACCGGGCCGTTGTCGCTGGTCCGGAACTTTGCCCCGATCGAGGTGAGCATCCGGTGATCGCGGGTATCGGGAATGTTGGTCGGCTCGGCCGTGCGGTGGAACGGGATGTCGAACGTGACGGTTCCCGGGAGCAGGATCTTGTTGGCGCCCGGCTGCCACTCGCTCACCATTTCGACGGCCAGCGTGGCCCACGGGCTCAGGGGCTGGTCGAAACCGGTCGTGACCAGGACGACGTCGTTGCGGGACTCGCCGCCGCGGAAGAGGTACCCGGCGTTGAGGTGGGGCGAGAAGGTGCCGAACCGGGCCGAACCGGCCATCAGCGCCCGGAAGCTGGTCGAACCGGCCCCGGTGAAGTTGTCCTCGTCGCCCGTCGGGAACCGCAGATCCCCCAGCAGGCCGAGGGCGAAGTGGTCGCCGGCATACAGGTTCGCCTTGGCCCGGAACGCCAGATCGCCGATGCCGGTCGAGGAGCCGAACGTTGCCGCCGTGGCGAGCAGGCCGGGGTCTTCCGGAGTGCCCGAGAAGAAATGGACGGCCGTGGGACCGAAGGTATGGATCTGGGCGTTGGCGCGGGCCTGCATGCTGGTATGCACGACCGGCACGACCAGGCTCAGGTCGACACGGTTGGTGAGGCCGTACGTCACGAAGAAGCTGGTCACGTCGAGGCCCAGCTCCATCGCCAGGTCGACCTCGAGGACGTCGTTCTCGAGCAGGGGATCGCCGAGTCCCGCCGGGGCAACGTCCTGGTGGGTGAAATTGAGGTTGAGGCCGTCGAGTGGGACCTCGCGGAGGGTACTCAGGTTCTCGGTCGAGAGCCGGGCGCCGATGAGGAACCGGCCGCGGCCAAGCGTCTGGGCCCGTTCCGCGAAGATCGGTCCCACCGACTCGGACGTCTTGACGGGCAAACCGCCGACGAACCGGTACGTGGCCCCGCTCGGGCTGGCGGTAGCCGGGGCGTTGCTGATGTTGGCCGCGATGGAGCCCGTCAGGAACGAGATCACCGCCGCGTTTTCAAGGGCCAGGTCAGGCAGGAAGTGGTCGCCGTGGCCGTTGGCGGCGCTGACCGAGCCGTCGAGGCAGAGCGGATGGCCGCAGGACCCGAAAGCGAAGAGATCGGTGATCCGGTCACGCAGCGTCACCTTCTGGGCGGCCAGCGGCGAGACGAATCCGGTGGCGATCGCACCGCAGGCCAGCACGAAACGTTTCACGGCAGCTCCAGAGTGAGTCCGGCGGGATCGAGGCGGGATCGAGCGTTCAATTGGCGAGCGAGATCAGGTGCCAGCCGTCGGGGCCCCGTTCGAGGCGGGCCCGGAGGGCGACCCGCTGCTCGCTGGGCCCGGTCCGGGCGGTGCGGACCACGGTGAATCCGACCACGCGAAGCGTCGCGATCGAGCCCGCGATGGCGATGTCGGTGACTTGCCAGCGAGTCTGCATCGAACCGCCGTCCCGATAGAACGCCTCGAGGCCCTGGCGCTGGTCGGCCGGCATGGTCGGAAAGAGCCGGGTCGCCAGGTCGATCCGGCCGGCCTCGAGGGCGCGCGCGTACGCCTGAATGACCGAGGCGACCTCGACGTTCGGATCCGGCGCGGGGGCCGGAGCAGGCGGTGGCGATGGCGTCGCCGGCCGGGTGACCGTTTCCGGAGGCGGCGCGACCGGAGCCGGCTCGGGAGCCGCCGCGGATTGGCTTGCCGCAGAGGTGTCTACCGCCGCGGCCGCCGGGCTCGTCACCGCCGCCGCCGCCGGGGGAACGGCGGCCGGTGGGACCGAGGCCGGCCGCGGGTCGGCGGCGGCCGGCGGTGGCGGGCCCGGTTGGGGCCGGATCGCGGCCGGCGCGGGCGGCACCGGGGCCGGCGGTGCGACCGGGTCGGCGTTGACAGGGATTCCGGTCCCGTTCGGTGGTGCCGGGTCCGCCGCGGCCACCTCGACCCCCGCGTCCGCCGGGAGCGGCGGCACCGGGCGGAGCGACCACGCGACCAGCGCGGTGGCGACGATCCCGACCGCGAGTCCGGCCCCGAGCAGCAGGCCGGACCGGCCCCGGCGGGGCGGTGGCCCCTGAGCGACCGCGCCCGACTGACGGAGCAGCGGGACCGGGCTGCGCGGGGTCCGGACCTGGGCGATGAGGTGCCGGGTACTGCTGTTCTTCGCCAGGGCCACCATCGTTCCGTGGGTCGCGTCGTTAGGCGACAGCGGCCGCGCCTCGGCCGCCGTGACCGCCTCTTCCATCGACGGGAACCGGTCGCCGGGATTCTTCGCCAGCATCCGTTCCACCGCGGCCCGCAACGGAGCCGGGCAATCGGGCCGGACCGCCGTGATCGACGGCGGCATCCGGGTGGTGTGCCCGATCATCAGCTGGGGAATGCTCTGGTCGGCAAACGGCGGCCGGCCCGTCAGCATCTCGTAGGTGACGATGCCGAGGGAATATTGGTCCGACGCACCGGTAATCACGTCGCCCGCGCACTGTTCGGGGCTCATGTAGGTCGGGGTGCCCACCGCCACGCCGGTCATGGTCAGCGCCGAGGCGTCGGTCACCTTGGCGATGCCGAAATCGGTGACGACCACCCAGCCCTCCTCGTCGAGGAGGATGTTGGCCGGTTTGATGTCGCGGTGAACCACGCCGTGCCGGTGGGCGTAACCCAGCGCGCCGCCGACCTGGGCGAGGATCGCTTCGACCATCGCGATGGGGAGCGGGCCGACCTCGCCGATGATGGCGTCGAGCGAGGTACCCTCCACCAGCTTCATCACGAAGAAGAGGAGGCCGTCGGCTTCCCGCACGGCGTAGATCGGAATGATGTTCGGGTGACTCAGCGCAGCCGCGGTTTTTGCCTCGAGGCGGAACCGGTCGACCAGGCCCGGCCCGTACACCATGGCCGGCGACATCACCTTGACCGCCACGCGGCGGTCGAGCGCCAGGTCGTGGGCCAGATAGACGCCCGCCATGCCGCCGAAGCCAAGCTGGGCGAGAACGTCGTACTCGCCGATCGTGGCCCGGCGGAGCCGTTCCTGGAGATCGGCCTGCGGGTCCGACCACGCCGGCTGGCTCGTCGACGGATCGGACGGGTGGGAGTCCTGGCTCATGACTACCGTCGGTTCGGGGCAGGGTGAGTTCCCCTATCCTAGTCCCCGAACCGGGGCCGCACCAGTCACGGCGGTCGGGGCGGCCCGATCCGGTGGCCGCAGGGGACGATCAGGGCGTCGCCCTATTGTGCGACGAGGAGGGCGCCCAGCTTGCGCAGTGCGGGCCCGAGCCATCGGTTCCCGCCCACCAGCGCCACGGTGTACGTGGTCTGCGGCCAGTCGGCTGCCCCGCTGACCGCCCGCATCAGCGCCGGCTCGTCGACTACCGGGCGGCCGAACCGCCGGCGCGGTTTGATGGCGAGAACATAGCACGGCTTGTCCGGCATGAGCGTCACCTGCCGGCGGGCCAGGTAGACCTCGACGGCGTCGGCGTGGGGCACGAGCGCCCTCCGGTACCGGTCGAGTTGGGCGTCGTCGAGGCCGGCGGGTTCGAGCACCATGTCGCGCGGCACCGCCGTCCGTTCGGCGATCGCCGCCTCGATCAGCTCCGCCCGCTCCCGGGCAAGCCGCTCGAAGTGGGCGGCATCCTCCGCGCGGCCGGTCTCGGCGAGGTGGGCGGCGATGAGCTGGTGGGCGCCGACGAGAAAGCCGTCGTCCCGGCGTGCCGCCTCCTGTAACTCGGCCACACCCGCCTCGTCGCCCCGGCGGAGCAGGATCCGCCCATGGACGAACCGGGCCTCCGCGTGCTCGGGGTGCGCCGCCACGAACTCGGCGACGAGGCCGGGGACCCGCTCGGGGTCAACCTCGTCGGCCACGCCGATCCGCTCCCAGGCGCCTTCGATCGTCAGGCCGCCGGCCAGAGCCGCCGCATCCAGTGCCTCGAGCACCTGGCGGCGCTTCCGGAGCTTGTGGTGCTGGTCGCCCCAGGCGTCTCGGTTCCGGGCCTGCCACGCTGCTCCGAGTTGGGCGGGTATCGAACGGGCCAGTGCCGCGGGCAGCAGCGCGGCCAGGGCCACCTCGCCCGGCGCCGGCGGCGCGGCCCACATCGGATCGGGCGGGGCCGTCCAGCCCAAGCCGCGCAACCGGTCCGTCAGGGACGGATGCGTGTCGGCCAGGCCCGTCGCTTCGGCGGCCGCCTCCGCCACCACAGCGCGGAGCTTCTCCGCCGGCGTCTCCTCTCTGAGTGCGGCGCCGGTCCGGGACGGCAGGTCCGCCGGGGGCTCGGGCAGGGAAATGACCTGCTTTCCGAGGGTCGGCCAGTGATGCTGGTCGAGAAGCCGGGCGGCCGCGGCCAGCCGGGTGAGAGCGCTCCTGGTCTCGTCGATACCCGCGGCCTCCGCCGCGCAGCGGTCGGCCACGTACTCGTCGGCTCGGGCCTGCACGAACGAGTAGGCGCCGAAGTAGGGCGAGTACCACTGGAAGAAACGGGTGAACAGGACCTGGCCCAGACCGGACTTCTCGGACTCGAGTTGCTCGAGGAGGCGGCCCCAGGTGCGCCGCTGGCGGTAGATCCAGCCGCCGAACCGGGCGTGGTTGGCCGACAGGTGGCCGAGTTCGTGGGCGATGACCGCTTCGACCTGGCCGGTGGTCAGGCCTTCGAGCAGTGGCAAGCCGAGGATCAGATAGCTCCGGTGCCAGCCGAGGATCCCAAGCCGGGGGATCTGGGCCATCGCGGCGTTGAAGCTGTCGTCGATCAGGATCCGGCCCACCCGCGGGGCAGCCAGCGCCGTGCTGAGGCGGTCGACCGTGCCCCAGAGCGCGGGCGCGTCGGTCCGGGAGACCGGGATGCCGCTCGGCGCTTCGAATTTGACCCAGAAGGCGCGGAGGATGGCGCCGAGGACGGCAAGGAGCGGGATCAGCAGTTTGAGGAAGAGCGCGTTGGTGCGTTGGGTGATCATCACCCACCCGAGCAGGACGACGAGTCCGATGACCACCAGCAGCATCAGCAGGATGTAGCCGTAACCGGCCAGCGCGAGAGCGCCGACCCGGAACCGGTAGCGGGCCGGGTTCTCGGCGGCGCGGGCCTCGAGCCGGCGGATCAGGTCCTGCGCTTCAGCGTCGGTCATGGAGCCGGGATGGCGGTCGGACGACGGGGAACCTGGTTCGGATAATCTAACCGACTGGTGGGCTGCCGTCGTTCGGGCTCCGGCCCACGGAGGTTTCCCGTCCGGCTCACGTCCCCTTCATGTCTCGCGGGACGTCGAAGCCCTGGACCTCGCGGTGACCATGGAGCTCGTGGGGAGCTTCAGCTCCGAGAGTGCGGTGGGGGGCGACGTCACCCTGACCGTTGCCGGGTGCGCGGGCAAGGAGTCATTCTCCTGGAAGGCCAGCCGGAAGAGTGAGAGCGGAAGCTGGTAGCTGCGCCGGGTAACCTGGCGCGGCTCGCGGGACCGCGACCCGTCCCGTAGATTCGCGCCGGACTGCTCGGAGGCGGCATGGCACGTTTTGACGGACGGGTCGCACTGGTGACGGGAGCCCGGCGCGGCATTGGCCGGGCCATCGCGGAGGCGCTGGTGCGGGACGGGGCCCGGGTGGTCGTGAACGCCCGGGACGCCGGTCAGGTGGCGCCGGTGGCCGACGCGCTCGGCCCCGCTGCCGTGGCCCTGCCCGCCGACCTGCGCGATCCGGCGGCGGTGGACGCCATGGTGGCGGCGATCATTGCCCGGTTCGGGCGCCTCGACATCCTCGTGAACAACGCGGCCTTCGCCACGCCCACCCGGCTGCCGGAACTCGGGCTCGACGAGTGGCGGCGATCCCTCGACGTGAACCTCACCGCACCGTTCCTCTGCCTCAAGGCGGTGCTGCCGGCCATGCGGGAGGCCCGCTACGGCCGGATCGTCAACATCGGATCGACCGCGAGCAAGACGGTGAGCACTCTGGCCGGGGCGCACTACACGGCGGCGAAGCACGGGCTCCTCGGCCTCACCCGGGCGGCCGCCAGGGAACTCGGCCCCGTCGGGATCACGGTCAACATGGTGAGTCCGGGCGTGACCGACACCGAACTGATCGAGGAGACGGCCGCCCCGGAGCGGATCCGGCAACTCGAAGCCACGGCCATTCCGGTGGGGCGGATCGGGCGGCCGGCGGAGGTGGCGGACCTGGTGTGCTTCGTCGCGTCCGAAGGCGCCGGCTATCTCAACGGCGCGGTGCTCGACATCAACGGCGGCATCATGCTCTGCTGACCGGACAGAGCGATGGAAAGCGATCGGCGCCGCGGACCGGCCTGTCTAAAGAAACCGGCCGGGCCGGCCGATACCACGCGCATGAGCTCCGTTCTTCAGATCGTCTACGTGAGCACGGCGACCGTGCGGTGGACCGCCGCGGCCCTCCTCGAGTTGCTTCATGCCAGCCGCCGGAAGAACCAGCTGCATGGGGTCACCGGGCTACTGGGCCACAACGATGGAACCTTCCTGCAGCTTGTCGAGGGGCCGGCCGCGCAGGTTCGGCTGCTACTGGACCGGATTCGGCAAGACCCCAGGCATGAAGACGTGAGTGTGCTCGTCGAGCGAGCCGTGCCGCACCGCTACTTCCCGGACTGGAGCATGGGCTTCCAGGAAGTGGAGGAGGTGATTCCCGGTCCGGGTTTGAGTCCGGTTCTTCCACTGGCGGGAGCGGCGGCCAAGTGGGTGGCTGACCCCGGACTGGCGTTGGCCTTCTTCGAGAGTTGCCGTCCGGTCCGGTCCGCCCAGACATCGGACTGATCGCCGCAGTGCGCCGTCACCGGCGCGGGCCAACGGCTGGAAGAATGTGGTCGAAGTAGAAGTCCAGCGACGACTTCGGGATGGTCCGGTCGAAGTTGCCCGCCGTGATGACCACTACCAGGTCCGCGTCGCCATGAATGAAGACGGACTGGCCGCCGTTGCCGCTCATCTGGATCAGCTGCTCCCGGCGACCGTTCTCGACGAACGAGAACCGCCAGACCTGATAACCGTAGCCCACGATATCGCCCTCGGCGTTCTCCGGCGTGACCACCACGTGCTCGGCCACCGCGTCCGATACCAGCGATCCCGGGATGAGCCGCCGGCCGCGCCACTCCCCGTTCTGATGCAGCAGCAAGCCGATCTTGCCAACGTCACGGGACCGGAGCCGGAGGCCCGAAAAGCCGTAGGGCATGCCGTCGGAACCCTTGTCCCACCGGAACGTCTCGATTCCCAGCGGAGCGAACAGGTGGCGGGCGGCGAACTGATCGACCGGCATGCCGGTGCTTCGGTGGACGATCTCGGCCAGGAGATGACTACAGCCTCCGCAGTATGCGAACGTCGAACCGGGTGTTGCCACCAGCTGCCGGCTCAGCACGAACTCGATCGGATTCGGCGCCCGCATCATGCGGCCTTCACTGTTGGCCGGGTCGAGATACGACACCGTTTCGTTCCACTCGAGCCCGGCAGTCATCGACAGCAGATGCCGGACGGTGAGCCGGCTGGTCCCGTTCGAGGCGGAAGCGGCGAACTCCGGAAAGAACGGCAGCACCGGCTGGTCCAGGCTGGCGATGTGGCCCTGGGCATGAGCCATCAGCACTGCGAGGCCGACGACCGTCTTGGTCACACTGCGCAGGTCCTGGAGGACGTCGCGGCCGGCGGCGTCGGTCTCCGGCGCGGGGCCGTCCCAGGCGAAGTACTGTTCGTGGGCGAGGATCCCGCGGCGGAAGACCAGGAGACTCCGGATGCCCGGATAGGTGCCGGCCAGAATGGCCTCGGTGCCGGCGATGATCCGGGCCGAATCGAGCCCGACCGCGGCAAGCGTGCCCGTCGGGATGCCATCGTGCAGAGCGGTCGGCACGGCGTACCGAATCGGCGCCGGCGGCTGCGCTCGCAACTGGGGTAGGCCCGCGAGGGCTGCCAGCACCAGAACGAAGGCCACTCGGGCAAGGGTCGCGCTGGTCAAGGTCGGTACCGCCCGATCGAGTAGAGCCCGTGGTTTCGACATTGTCGGCGTCACACCAGAGAATCGATGGCAAGCGCGGAGGGCGGCGGCCAGGCGCTCGGGAGGGTGCACCGCTGGAAGATGCCGGTGACGGCGCCGGCGTGCCAGGCCGCGGGCACCGGGGCGCTCCAGCCTGTTCAGGTGCCTGCGGACGCAACCATTCCGGCCCCTCGTGCCACTCATGCTCACACCATTGGGGGCGCACATGTCGCGTGGATGGCTGCTGGTGGCGATCGTCGCTGCCGGTTGGAACGAGGGGGCGGCCCAGGAGGCCGGGGCGGGCCAGTCCGGCCGCCGGCCGCTCCTGCCTCGCGGGCGAGAGATCGCGCTGGCCCGGAGCGCCGCACCGGCCTCGGTATCGGGCCGCGCCCGCGTCCTGGTCCTGACTGATTCGGGATTCGTCGAGGCGGCGGCGGGAACCAACGGCGTTACCTGCCTGGTGGGGCGAAGCTGGGTGGCGAGCCTCGAGCCCGCCTGCTTCGACCCCGAGGCGGGGGCCACCGTCATGGCAGCGGAAATCTTCCGGACCGAAGCGTACCACCGCGGCCGGCCCAAGGACGAGGTCGACCGGGACGTTGCCGCCCGCCTTGCCGACGGCCGCATCCGGCTGCCCACTCGCCCGGCCCTCGTGTACATGATGTCCTCCGGGCAGCAACTCATCTCGGACGACGGCCGGCCGGCCGGCAACTGGCAACCACACCTCATGCTCTATGTTCCGTACCTCACGAACCCGGAACTCGGGCTGCCCGAGCCCCCGGACTTCCGGAGCTTCATGGTGAACGTCTCCGACGCGGGCAAACCGTGGGCGACACTGATCGTGCCGCTCGCCACCTTCATCGACCCATGACCGACCGCGAGGCCGAGCACGAGCTCTTCCGCGAGGGGCTGGTCGAGCGGCGCGAGACGGCGTGGCGCGAGCTGTATTCCCGTCACACGCCGGCGCTGCTCCGGCTGGCGCAACTCCTCGCTGACTCGGCCGACGACGCCGACGACCTCGTCCACGAGACCTGGCTTCGCGCGGTGCGGGGGGCAAAGCGGTTCGGCGGGAGGTCGGCCCTGCGGACCTGGCTTACCGGCATCCTGGTCAACTGCGCCCGGGAGTGGCGCCGCGCGGCTCGCCGCGCGGCGGCGGTGCCCCTCGACGAGGAGGTGGCGGCGGGCGATCCGGCGCCGCCGGCCGGTATCGAGCGGCTCGACCTCGAGCGGGCAGTGGCAGCCCTGGCGCCGGGCTATCGCGAGGTGCTGCTGCTGCACGACCTCTTCGGCTACACCCACGACGAAATCGGCGGGATGCTCGCTGTCTCGCCCGGCACCTCGAAGAGCCAGCTCTCCCGGGCCCGCCGGGCGATGATCCGGGCCCTCGGCGGCGGGCAGGGAGGCACCAATGACTGACGACCGATCCTGGGAGGAAGCGATGCGACCGTTGGGGACCGAAGCCGTGGTGCCGCCGGGACTCGAGGCACGGGTGCGGCGGAGCGTGCGACGGCGGCACTACGGGCTGTTGGCCGCGGCGGCCGTGTTGCTGGTGATGATCGGCGGCGCGGCGGGCCGGCTTTCGACGCCGAGGCCGGCCCGGGACCTGCGGCCAAGGTTCCTGCTCCTGCTCTACGAGAACGAGCGGTTCAACCCGGCGGGGGTGCCCCACGACAGCCTGGTGCGGGAGTATTCCGCCTGGACAGCGTCGCTGGCGGATCAACAGGTGCTGGTGACGGCCGCGGAACTCGCGCCGGATGAGAGACTCATGAGTGGCAACGGTATCGCTACCCGGGGACCGGCGGGGCTGATCGACGGGTTTTTTGTGGTGCGGGCGGAGAACCTGGCGGCGGCCGAGGTGCTGGCCGCCACCTCACCGCACCTCAAGTACGGGGGCGAGGTGGCGGTGAGGCCGTTCGCGGGAAACTGACTGGGCCTCCGGGGTAGGCCCGGGCCGGGGCGGCGGCCGGGCAGGCGTCGGCGTATTGCTATACTCCTCGCGAGGAGTATATTCCCAGCATGACCGCACCAAGCCCGGCCGATGCGATGGGCATCGAGACTCCCGAGGAGCGCGTCCTGATCGCGCTCGTCCGGGCGGCCTGGGCGGCGTCCGCGCAGTCGAATGCCGTCGTCCGGGCGGCCGGGCTCTCGCCCTCGCAGTACAACGTGTTGCGGATCCTCCGGCTCGCGGAGGGCGAGGGGCTCAGCCGAAACGGGATCGGCGAGCGGATGGTGACGCGGGACCCGGACCTGACCCGCATCCTGTTCGGTCTTGCCCGGATGGGGGCGGTGAAGACCCGCCGCTCCTCGGCCGACCGGCGCAGCCGGGTGAGCACGATCACGGACCGCGGCCGGACACTCCTCGACGGCCTCGAGGACGACGTCCGAAACGCGGCGATCAGTGCGCTGGATGGCCTGTCGCCGGCGGAGCTCAAGCGACTCGAGGGATTGTTGGCCGCCGTCAGGCCGGCGGCCGAACGCTGACGTTCCATCCGTGAGCGCACGCGTGCAGCCACGGGACCTACTCGCTCCTCGCGTGGAGTCAACCGACTGGAGACCCGGAATGACCCACGACGACCGACCGATCCGCGACCTGCTGGCCAACTACGAGCGGCTCCTGAACGCGTCGGATGCCGCGGCAATCGCCCAGTTGTACGCGGCCGACGGCATCTTCATGCCCCAGGGCTTTCCCACCGCGGCGGGGCGGGATGCGGTGCTGGAGTCGTACCGCGCCATCTTCGCCAACATCACGCTCTCGATCGAGTTCGCAGTCGACGAGATCGTGGTTGCCGGCGCCATCGCGACGGCGCTCACCCGGTCGGCCGGTTCGGTTCGCGTGAATGCGACGGGTCAGGCGGCGCCGGAGTCCAATCGGGAGCTGTTCGTGTTCGCCCGCGAAGGTGCCGCCTGGCGGATTGCGCGCTACATGTTCAACAAGGCGGCCTGAGCGGCCATCCGGATCGGCCGGGTCACGGGACGACCCGGCCGAGTTCCGGTTCGGTGCTACCATTCCAGTCAACCATCACTCGAGGGATTCCATGCAAGTCGGTGCTGATCGCATTCTCGTGACCGGAGCGACCGGGCAGCAGGGCGGGGCGACAGCCCGTGAGCTGCTGGCCGCGGGCCACCAGGTCCGGGCGATGACCCGCCACCCTGCCAGCGCCGCGGCCCGGGCGTTGGCGGCGCATGGCGCCGAGGTCGTGCAGGGGGACTTGAATGATCAGGCCTCACTGGCGCAGGCGCTGACAGGAGCCTGGGGCGTGTTCGCGGTCCAGAACACCTGGGAAGCCGGTGTGGAGCAGGAGGAGATTCAGGGCAAACGAATCGTCACGGCGGCCCGGGAGGCCGGGGTTCACCATTTCGTCTACGCTTCCGTCGGGTCGGCCCACCGGGCGACCGGAATCCCGCATTTCGACAACAAGGCCCGCGTCGAGGCGACCGTGCGGTCGCTGGGATTCCCGTCGTACACGATCCTCCGCCCGGTGTTCTTCATGGAAAACCTGACGTCGCCCTGGTTCAAGCCGAGCATCGACGCGGGGACGCTGGCGGTCGGGATGTCGCCTGCGGTGCCGTTGCAGATGATCGCCGTCGCGGACATCGGGAAGTACGGCCGGGTGGCCTTCGAGCGCCACGAGCAGTTGAATGGGCGGGCCCTCGACATCGCCGGTGACTCGCTGACCATGCCGGCGGCGGCGGCCATCATCTCGCGGGCGGCCGGGCGGCCCGTGACGCACTTCCAGGTACCGCTCGAAGAGGTCAGGAAGTACAGCGAAGACTTTGCGCTGATGCTGGAGTGGTTCGACCGGGTCGGCTATGACGCCGACATCGCCGGGAACGCGGCAACGTTCGGCATCGCGCCGACCCGGTTTGCCGAGTGGGCGGCGGCCGCGGACTGGAACGTCGCGGGGGGCGGGTCAGACGCCTGATTTGAGGCCCGAAGCCCGGGCCCCGCTGCTCAGCGCGGCGCGCCGGGCCTGGCGCGCCGCGTGGCCGTCATCGGAAGCCGCGCGCCGCCGTGGTACTCCACGATGCCCTCCATCGTGCGCCCGTCGTCGGTCAACCGCCCCACGAATCGCACGTCGCCCTCTCGCGAGGCGACGACCATGGTAACCGAGTCCCCTGCGACCGTCAGCGTGCGGATCGCCAGCGTGTTCGTCAGGTACATCGTGATCGAGCCGGCCCAGCCGCCTTCGACTGGACCGATCGCAAAAAAACCGGGAGAGGTCCGTTCACCGACCTGCATCGTGAAGTCCCAGAGCCCCTGAAGGTCCGGATCGGCCGCCGGCGTGGTTTGACGTGCCGGCACGGAGGGTGAAGAGGCCGCCGGCCGCGCCGACTGCGCGCTGGCTGTTCCGGATGCCGCGAGGGTTGCGGCCAGCGCCACAACGGACACCGCGGTGAGCCTTGCGGCGAGTCTCGCCGGGCGACGACGGTGAGGAGCCATGGAAGTAGACACGGCGACCCGTTCCTGTTCGAAGGGGGATGGGGCGGCGGGATCGGGGCGCACCGCCCGGTCCACTGGCAGGCAAGCTATCGGGCTCCGGTCGGACTCCGCAACTGCCGGAGCGCGAGAATGATGGTGAATCCGCCGGTTACTCCGAGGACATACAGGGTCCAGATGAAGGGCAGGGCGCCGCTTCTGGCGAGAAATTCCGGGCGCAGTCCCTGTCGCATGTGGAGAGGCAGCATCCCGGCCGCCATCACGCCGCCAAGCAACATGATCACCTTGCCCGGCAGGCGGTCTCGCAGGAGCACCGCGCCGCAGACAATGACCAGGAGCATCGCCACGCCGACGAGATGGTTGAGCCCCGCGCGGTCGAGGCCGAAGACGATGTCCTGCGAGATGTGAAGCGCCAGCAGAAGGACCGAGAGTATCGAGATTCCGGAAAGGAGATCGGTCTGCTTCACTCGGACGCTCCCAAGGCTCGTTCCGCCTGCCAATACGCAAGGGGCATCATTCGGTTTCAGCGGTATCCACCTCGCCGCCGGCCATTCGGCGAGGCGTTCCGACGAGTTGGCCCGCCGACCGCCGGAGGGCCAGGGTAGGGAGCGGGCCGAGGACTCGGCGCGAGGGTTGCCGAGGGTGTCGCAGAACCAGGTCGGCTACCGGCCCAGCACCGCTGGCAGCCCGACCCGTCCGGCCCGCCGCGCCGCCAGGTACCCTGCTGCGAGCGCCACCACGATCAGCACCACCGGCGCCGCCGCGAACGCAACCGGGTCGGTGGGAGAGATGCCGAACAGCAGACGCCGCAGCACCCCGGTCGTTGCCAGCGCCCCGGCCACACCCAGGCCAAGTCCAAGCCCGACCGGTAGAGCCAGCCGAGCCATCGCCTCGCGCGTGACCCGGCTCGCCGGGGCCCCGAGCGCCATGCGGATCCCGAACTCCGGAAGCCGTTCGGTGACGACGCAGGACAGCACGCCGTAGATCCCGATCGCGCCGAGGATCAGCGCCAGGGCCCCGAACGCCGTCACCAGCCAGGTGAAGAACCGCGAATCCGAGGTGGCCTCGGTGACGACGTCGTCCATCGCCCGCTGTCCGGCAATCGCCACGTCCGGGTCGAGGTTCCGCACCGTCCGCCGGATTGCCTCGAACGGCGCCGCCGGTTCGCCGGTGATCCGGGCCACCAGATGAAGGCCGGAGAAGAAGCTCGCCTGGGCGTAGGGCAGGAACACTTCAGGCGCCGGTGGCCGGTCGGGCCGGTCCTGGTGGGCGTCACGGACGACGCCGACGACCGTGAACTTCGCCCCGCCGCCGAACAGTTCCAGCGGATGGCCGACCGGGTCGTCGGCGCCGAACGCCGAGCGCGCCATCGTCTCGTTGATGAGACCGACCATGGGCATGCCGGCCGCGTCGGCGTCGGAGAGCGGCCGGCCGCCGAGCAGCTGGAGCCCAAGCGCGGCCGGATAGCCGGCGGTGACGATGGTGAAGTTGGTGTAGGCGCGGGCTTCGCCCGGATCGGCGGGTCGGTCGGGCCGGGACCAGACGGAACCGGCCGCGCCTGGCGACATCGGCACGTGAGACCCGAGGCCGGCGGTGACCACGCCGGGAATCGCCCGGATCTGCCGGTCGAGTTCGCCGAAGAACGCGGCCCGTTCGGCGTCGGTCCGATAGCGATCGGAGGTCGGGAGGCGGATCCGCATGGTGATCGCCTGCTCGGGCACGAAACCCAGGTCGGCCGCGCGGATCCCGGCGAAGCTCCGGACCATCAGGCCGGCACCGGTGACCAGGGTGACGGAGGCCGCGATCTGGAGGGACACGAGCCCCATGGTGACACCGTGGCGGCGGCGGTTCGCGGTGGCCGCTCGGCCGCGGCCCTCGCGGAGCTGGGCGGCCACGCCGCGGCCGGTGGCCTGGACGGCGGGGGCGACCCCGAAGAGCAGACTCGAGGCCAGCGAGACCGCGAGCCCGAACGCAAGCACGGTGCGGTCGACGACGATCGGCTCGCCCCGGAGGACCGAGGCGGGCAGGGCCGCGCCGGCCAGGACCACCGCCGCGACCGCCAGCCCGAGTCCCGCCAATCCGCCTAACGCGCCCAGCACGGTGCTCTCCGCGAGCAGCTGGCGGATCACCCGGTTCCGGGAGGCGCCGAGTCCCATGCGGACCGCGATCTCAGCGGCGCGGCCGGTGCCGCGGGCCAGAAGCAGATTGGCGACGTTGGCGCACGCGATCAGGAGGACGAACGCGACCGCACCGAGCATGGTCCAGAGCGGCGACGCAACGCCGGCCGTCAGGGAGGTCGCCAGCGGCACCACCGTCGCGCGGCCGACCCATTCGTCGGAGTACGACTCCGGCCGTTCGCGCTGGAGGGCGCGCGCCAGAACGCCGAGGTCGGCGGCGGCCCGGGCGGCCGGCACGCCGTCGTCGAGCCGGGCGATGAGTTCGAGTCGGGCGAGTCCCTCGTAGTCGCTGAAGTCGGTCGGGTCGGCGGTGTAGGGGATCCAGAACTCGGTACCCGGGAGCATGGCCCGGTGCCCGGGCGAGGTCACGCCGACGACCGTGCGGCTCCGGCCCGCGAGGGTCACCTGCCGGCCGATCACTCCCGGGTCACGGCCAAAGGCGCGGCTCCAGAGCCCGTGGCTCAGGACGATCGCGTCGGCCCGCGCCGGTTCGTTCTCGTCGGGGCGGAAGAAGCGGCCGAGCGCCGGGGCCACGCCGAGGACGTCGAAGTAGTTGGCGGAGACGGCGGTGCCGGTCACCTCGAGGGCGTCGTCGATCCCCGTCAGTACCGCGCGTTCGCGGTAGAAGCCGGCCGTCCGGCCCAGGGCGGGCACCTCGTTTCGGATTCGAACCAGCGTCGCCTTGCTGATCGCCTGCGGACCCCAGACCTGCACCAGGCGGTCGGGGGACCGGTAGGGCAGGGGGCGGAGGACGACACCGTTGACGACGCTGAAGACGGCGGTGCTGGTGCCGATGCCCAGGGCCAGCGTGGCGATGGCGACGAGCGAAAACATCGGGGCACCGCGCAGGGTCCGGAGCGCGAGCCGCGTGTCGCGGAAGAACTCCACGACCGGGCGGGCCCCTCGGCCCGTCTCCGGCCGGGCTCGCCGCCGGGCGCCGAGCAAGGCCGGTACCGAGAGCCAGACCTGGCGCCGGTACCAGCGGCGGGCGGCCCCAAGCCCGTCCTCGGCGGCGCGGATCCGGAACTCCGCCTCGAGCTCGGCCAGCATGTCGTCGCCGAGCGAGTCGGTGGCGAGGAGGGCGAGGAGCCGCCGGGCGAGCGGCGGCGGCAGCGGCGGCCGGCTCATCGGTCGCCCCGGGCGAGCGACACGCCTTCCCACATCCTGAGCAGGGCGTTGCGGGATCGGGTCAGTGCGGCACGCCCGGCGCGTTCCACCCGGAAGTGGCGCCTCGGCTTGCCGCCGGTTTCGGGGTCCGGCGGGCGGTAGGTGGAGCCGACGAGACCCTTGCCTTCGAGCCGCTCGAGGGCGGCGTAGACCGAACCGATCGCCACGGCGCGACGAGCGGTGCGTTCGATCTCGCGCCGGATGCTCATCCCGTTCGGCTCGCCCTCCAGCCGGAGAATGGCGAGGAGGACGAGCTGTTCGAACTCCCCGAGATTGTCGCCCTTGCCCATCGTGCCTCATCAGCAATTCTACAAAGGCAATTTAGGACGGTAGTGGATGGGGTCAAGGCGCCCGGGCTTCCGACGCCCCCCGGCCACCGATCCCGGCCCCCGTCACCCGCCGATCGCGAGGGCCCCGGGCTCGGAGTGGGCCTGGCCCGACCGCCGGGCCGGCAGCAGGCTGATGAGGAGGAGCACCGCGTTGCCGGTCCACATGCCGACCCAGGGGGAGACGACGTGCCGGTCGGCCAGCAGTTCTCCGCCAACGAGCATCAGGTAGTAGCCCGGGAACACGATCAGGCTCGCCCCGAGTGCGAGGACCCGGCCGCCGCGTGGGAACCGAATCGCCATCGCTGCGCCGGCCAGCGCGAGGATGACGCAGCCGACGGCCAGCGCGAACTTCTTCTGGATCTCCACCTCGAAAGCCGCGGCGGGTTGCGGCCCGGTGGCGTTCCGAGCCGCGCGAGCCGCCTCCTGCAGCTCGCCGAGCGTCATGGATCGGTCGGACGCCTCTGCCTGCCCGCTGAACGGACGCCAATATGTGGCCCTGCTCGTGGGTTACGGCGGAGGCTATACGATGGGTCTCGAGCGGGGGGTGCTGCCCGACGAGGGCTGGGCCTATGGCGTCCATACCCGGCGGCTCGTCGTCTTCGCGCTCGACGGCACTGTGAGCTTGCCGCCGCAACCGCCGCCCGGGCTTCCGCAACCGCTGGTGGACTCGAGTTTCCGGGTGGTGGACTCGCTGGCCGATCGGGGCGGCGAGATCTTCGGAACGTACTGCGCCATCTGCCACGGCGGCGGTGCCGTGGCAAACGCGATGGCGCCTGACCTCCGGGCCTCGACCGTGCCGCTCGACGCCGCACGGTTCGCGGACGTGGTGCGGGCCGGGGCCCGGGTAAGCCGGGCGATGCCGCCGTTCGCCGCGCTCTCCGACGCCGACCTGGTAGCGCTCCGGCACTACCTCCGGGCGGCCGCCCACCGCGCCTCCGTTCCAGCGGTGCGGTTGGTTCCCAGCCTTGCCGGCCTCCGCCGGATCCCGCCAACTTGATGGTGCGCCCGCGCCGCCGGCCGGGCGTCACCACCTTCCGATGGGGTCCAATTTGATGCGCATCGACTTGCGTGTGATCACGGCAGTCGCGTCCCTCGCCGCCCTGGCGTCCGGGACGACGCTGGCGGCTCAGGTCCGACCCTGCGAACTCGTCACCTCGGCCGAGATTGTGGAAATCACCGGGGTGGCACCGGCCCGGGTCCGGACCGAAGGCCCGACGGAGGACAAGGAGACCGGCGCGACCACCTGGGATTGTGGCTGGCAAGCCGGGGAGCAGTTCGTCTTCATCTGGGTCATCCGCCTCCGCTCGGAAGCCGCCGCGCTCCGGGTCCTGACCGAGGCGAGCCAGACGTCCAGGATCATTCCCGAGGGCGTCGCCCTGTCGAAGGTGGCTGGACCCGGTGATCACTCGCTATGGGGCGCTTCGGCGGAGGGCGCCGTCTGGGTGGCCCAGCGGGGTACGGCAGTCCTGGCGTTCGTCTATGCTGGCGAATCGAAATCGGGCCCCGTGGTGCGCGAGCCGATGCGCAAAGCCCTCGCGGCCGCAATAGGCCGCCTTCCCTGACGGGCAAACGGCAGGGGGCCGGTCGTTCGGCACGCTCCCGACGCTGCTCAAAGAACTCTTCGATGCATCCGGCGGGCGCGTAGCCGACGAGTAGCCGGCCTGGGGCGCCTGGCTGCCACGCCGGCGCTTTGGCGTTCCATTCGCTCGGGGTGCTCGGTGCCGGTCGCATGCGCCTAACGGGGTGGTTGGCCCGCCGCAGGGCACCGGCCCGGGTTCGCCGACGCCGGGCGCCGAGGCAGGTGGCGAGTCTTTCGCGGGCAACCGGGGCGCCGCCCCGGAAGTGGCGGACGCCGCCGTCAGGAATCATACTTCCCGCATCCTCACCCGAGCGTCTCCATGTCGCCCCGCCTCCTGTCGCTTGCCGCGGCCGTGCTGTCCGTGAGCCTCGCCGGCCCCGCCTCGGCCCAGTACCTCATCGGCAGCCGCGACGCCCAGGCTCTCCGGACCGACAGCGTCTTCCAGGCCTTCGATCGCACCGACACCCCCGGCTGCGCCCTCGGCGTCTACCAGAACGGCGCGATCCGCTACGCCCGCGGCTACGGCCTCGCGAGCCTCGAGCTGAGCGTCCCGATCTCGCCCCGCACCGTGCTCGACGTGGGCTCGATCTCGAAGCAGTTCACCGCGATGTCGATCCTCCTCCTGGTCCAGGAAGGCAAGCTCTCGCTCGACGATCCGATCCGGAAACTCTTCCCCGAAATGCCGCCCTACGCCGACGGGATCACCTGGC
>JBFXAY010000015.1:0-79650 GCA_050183815.1 Gemmatimonadales bacterium
GAATCGAGGCGGCGCTGGCGCTGAGCGCGGGCCGGGCGGCGGCCGAACTCGAACGCCGCCGCGCGGAACGCAAGCAGGAACAGCTCCGCGCCCAGTTGGTCCAGGCCCAGAAGCTCGAGGCGATCGGGACTCTCGCCGGCGGCGTGGCGCACGACTTCAACAACGTGCTGATGGGGATCCTCGGCAACGCCGAGATGGCCCGCGATGAACTCGAGCCGTGGAATCCGGCGCAGGGCTATCTCGACGAAATCCTCCGCGCCATCGAGCGGGCCCGGGGCGTGGTCCAGCGAATTCTGACCTTCAGCCGCAACCGCGAACCGGAACGCCGGGTCGGCCCGCTCGGCCCGATCATCGAGGAGGTGACGGCGCTCCTCCGCGCCACCCTCCCGTCGAGCATCCGCGTCGAGGCCAACCTCGTCACGCCGCCGGTGGCCGTGGACGCCGACCCCGACCAGATCCACCAGGTCCTGGCCAACCTGGCCACCAACGCGGCGCACGCCATCGGCGTCCTCCAGGGTGCCATCACCATCAGCGAGGCCGTGGTCGACTCCGCCGCCCTGCTCCAGGCGGGCACGGTTACCCTCCCGCCGGGGCGCTACGTCCGGATCGCGGTCCGGGACACCGGCACCGGAATTCCCCCGGACGTCCTGCCCCGGATCTTCGAGCCGTTCTTCACCACCAAGCCGCCCGGCGAGGGTAGCGGACTCGGCCTGGCCGTGGTCCACGGCATCATGGAGGAACACGGCGGCGCGGTCCGGGTCGACAGCGAGGTCGGGCGCGGAACCGAGGTGCAGCTGTTCTTCCCCGCCGGGCGCCGCCGACCCCGGCCCGACCGTCACGCCGCGGGCCAGCACGTCCTGTTCGTCGACGACGAAGCGGCCATCGTGAAGGTGGGGCAGCAAATGCTCGAGCGGCTCGGGTTCCGCGTCACGGCGGCGGAGACCGCGTCGGATGCCCTGGCGGCCTTTGCCGCGGCCCCGACGTCGTTCGACCTGGTCGTTTCCGACCTGACCATGCCCGATCGGTCCGGCCTCGACCTCGCGACTGCGATCCACGAACTCAATCCCGGGGTCCGCTTCGTGCTCACCACCGGGCACCCCGACGCGATCGACCGGTCCGCCCCGCCCGGCGTGGCCGCGGTGCTGGCCAAACCCTTCGGGTCGGAGGCTCTCGCGGCGGTGATCAGCCGGGTTCTCGGACCCTCCGCGCCGCGGTAACCCGACCGGTCCCGTGAAATACTTCGCCTTCGGCGCCAACATGGACCGGCGCCACATGGCCGCCACCGCACCGCGGGCGGTCCGCCTGGGGGCGGCCCGGCTCGAGCATCACCGGGTCATCATTGCCCGGGCCGGTTACGGGTCACTCGCCGCGGCCCCGGACCGGGTCACCCACGGGGTGCTCTGGGAACTCGACGAGGCCGGCGCCGCCGCGCTGGATCGGTTCGAGGGCGTGCCCGAAGGGGTTTATCGCCGGAGCGAGGCGGAGGTGGCGACCGCGGCGGGTCCGGTCCGGGCGATGGTGTACCTGGCCTGCGACGACCGGCCCGGCATCGCCGAACCGGCCTATTTGAAGCAAATTCTCTCGGCCGCCCGGGAAGAGGGCTTCCCGCCCGAGTACCTTTCAGGGTTGGCAGCTCTCCCGGTCCGGCCGGGAGATCCGGACGGCACCTGGACTGAACCCACTGGGCCAAGGCCCTGAACCGACAGCCCGGCCGCATCCGCGGCGGAGCGCTTCACCGATGACGCTGAGCCCCCTCGCCCAGACCATTCGCACCGGCCTCGAGAAGCGGCGCGACCGCGCCCGTGCCTCCGGAGCGCAGGCGTACATGAAGTCGGCGATGCCCTTCTACGGCGTCCCGATGCCGGCCCTGCGGGAGGTCTGCCAGGCCGCCTTCGATGCCTTTCCGCTCACGATGGCGGCCGACTGGCGCCGGGTCATCGGCGAACTCTGGGATCAGGCCACCCACCGCGAGGAGCGCTACGCCGCCATCGAACTGGCCGCCCACCCTCCCTACCAGCGCTTCATTTCCCTGGCCCTGCTGCCGCTCTACCGCCGGATGGTGCAGGAGGGCGCCTGGTGGGACTACGTCGATGCCCTCGCCCACCGGGTCGGCGTGCTCCTCGCCACCTACCCGGATCGGATCAAGCCGACCCTCCGCGCCTGGGCCCGGCACGAGCACATCTGGCTCCGCCGGGTGGCGATCCTCTCCCAGCTCGATTTCGGCGAGCGGACCGACGTGGCCCTCCTGTACGATTGCATCCGGCCGTCCCTCGGCTCGAACGAGTTCTTCCTCCGGAAGGCGATCGGCTGGGCGCTCAGAACCCACGCGCATGCCGACCCCGCGGAAGTGCGCCGCTTCCTCGCCGAGACCGGGCAGGAGCTTTCCCCGCTGTCCCGGCGCGAGGCGGAGAAGGGGCTCAAGACCCCGGCCGTCCGCCGGGCACCGAAGGCCGCGAAGCCGGCGCGCAAGCCGGTGAAGAAGGCCGCCAAGCCGGCCGCCGCGAAGAAGGGCGCTCGGAGGCCCGCCGCCCGGAGATCCCGATGAAGCGGCGCGACTTCGTTGGCCTCTCGGTCGCCGGGGGTCTCGCCGCATCGGTCCGGCCCGCGGCCGCCGTCCCGGCGGCACCTCCGCCCGCCCGCGGCGCGATCGGCCGGCTGCAGGATTTCGAACTGCTCGAAGCCACGGTCCCCGCGCTGCAACAGGGCATGACGTCAGGAAGGTGGACCGCCCGGCGGCTGACCGAACTCTACCTCGAGCGGATCGAAGCGGTGGACCGTCGGGGACCCGCGGTGAATTCGGTCATCGAACTCAACCCGGACGCACTCGAGATCGCCGAAGCACTCGACGCCGAGCGGCGGCAGGGACGGACCCGCGGGCCGCTCCACGGGATCCCGATCCTGATCAAAGACAACATCGCCACCGCCGACCGGATGCAGACCACGGCGGGATCGCTGGCCCTCGTGGGGGCCGTCCCGGCGACCGACGCATTCATCGTGAGCCGGCTCCGGGCCGCGGGGCTCGTCCTCCTCGGCAAGACCAACCTGAGCGAGTGGGCCAACTTCCGCTCCAGCAACTCCTCGAGCGGCTGGAGCGGGCGTGGCGGACAGACGAAGAACCCCTACGTGCTCGACCGCAATCCGTGCGGGTCGAGTTCCGGCTCGGGTGCCGCCGGCTCGGCCAACCTGGCCGCCATCACGATCGGCACCGAAACCGACGGCTCGATCGTCTGCCCGGCGTCGGCGAACGGCCTCGTCGGGGTGAAGCCGACGGTCGGGCTCTGGAGCCGGAGCGGCATCATTCCGATCTCGCACACCCAGGACACCGCGGGGCCGATGTGCCGGACGGTGACCGACGCCGCTCTGCTCCTGGCCGCCCTGGCCGCCGTCGACGACCGGGATCCCGCAACGGCCGCGGCGCGGGGCCGGATCGAGGCGGACTACACCCGGCACCTCGATGCCGGCGCACTGCGCGGGGCCCGGATCGGCGTCGTCCGGAAGCACGTGGGGGTGAGTGCGAAAACGGAGAAGGTGTTCGAGGAGGCGCTCGCGGCCCTCCGTTCCGCCGGAGCCGTGCTGGTCGATCCGGTGGACTTCGCCGACCCCGGTCCCCTCGGTGCCGCGGAGTGGGATCTCCTGGCCCACGAGTTCAAGGCCGGCGTCGAAGCCTGGCTCGCGGCGTTAGGCAGCGCCACGCCGCACCGGACCCTCGCCGACCTGATCGCCTTCAACGAGGCGAACGCGAGCCGCGAACTGCCGTACTTCGGCCAGGAGACCTTCGAGCTCGCGGCCCGCGCCGGCAGTCTCCGGAGTGCGAAGTACCGGTCGCTCCTGGCCACCTGCCGCCGGCTGGCGCGGACCGAAGGTCTCGATCCCCGGCTCGCGGCGCGCCGGCTCGACGCGCTCGTCGCCGTCACCGGCGGACCCGCCTGGCCGATCGATCTCGTCAACGGCGATCGGTTTACCGGCGGCAGCTCCACCTGGGCCGCCGTGGCGGGGTATCCCGCGGTGACGGTCCCGATGGGAGCCGTCCAGGAACTGCCGGTCGGCCTCACCTTCATGGGGCGAGCCTGGTCCGAGGGGCGCCTTCTCGGCCTGGCATACGCCTTCGAGCAGGCCACCCGGGCCCGCACCGCGCCGGCCTTCCGGCCGACGATCGCCTAGCGGCCGATTTCGAGGCACCCTTCCTTCAGCAGGGCGGCCGGAACAAGTTTGGGCATGGTCGTCGTGCGTCCCCTGGGGTGGTTCGCCCCGCTGCTCTCCCTGCTGGTCGTGGCCCCCGTGTTCGCGCAGGCGAATCCGCTCCCGGGGCGGCTCTCGATGGACGGCGTGGTCCGCGCCTCCGCGATCGTCGACTCGGTGTTCCTCGACCGGACCAAGCCCGCCGGTGAAGTCGAAGGCGGCGACTGGGCGTCCTACTTGCTCGCCCGGCTCGGGGCCGGACCGATCCCCGACAGCGTCGGCATCGAGGTGGCCGTGGACACCGCCGAGATCGCGGTGCGCGGCCGGCTCCAGGACTTGCCCGAGGAAACCCGGGTCCTGCTCGGACCGGTGGCGCGCATGGTGGACTCGAACACCGTGATCGTTGCGACCGTGCTGATGCAGCGAACCGGGCCCCAGATCCTGCGGTTCTGGCTTCGGGGACTGACCGTCGGTGGGCTGCCGATGCCGGAGTTCGTGCTGGCGTCGATGATGGCGTCGGTGGGCCGGCAGTACCCCGCCCTCACGAAGTCGGGGCGCGATCTCTACGTCCAGGTGCCTGCCGACGCGGTCGTGTCACTGGGCGTCGGCACCGTCCGCCTGGGCATCGGCGACGCGGCGCCGGGCGCGGGAGCGGGTCGCCCGCCGCAATGAGGCTCCCCCGCCTCGTCCTCGCCCTCTCGGGCCTCGTCTTTCTCTGCCTCGGCCTCGCCTTTCTGCTCTTTCCCGAACAACTCGCCGGCCGCGTCGACCTCGCCGCGGGATCGGCGGTCGGCGTCGTGGAACTGCAGGCGATATCCGGCGGGCTCGAGTTCGGTCTGGGAACGTTTCTCCTGGTGGCCGCCTTTCGGGTTCGGTGGGTGCGCGCAGCCCTGGGCGCGCAGGTCGCCGGGTTCGGGGGCCTCGCGCTGGGTCGGAGCATCGGGATGCTGACCGCCGGCATCGGCGGCGTGCACCTCTGGTTCCTTGCCGCGGAACTGACCGGTGCGCTGTTCGGACTGATGGCCTTCCACCACGCCAAACGCGTACTCCTCGCGGCCGCGCGGACCGGGCCCCTCATCGGGAGAGATTCGAGTGACTGACCTTCGTTACCCCATCGGCCGCTTCCAGATGACCGAACCGCCCGCCGCGGCCGACCGGGACGCGGCGATCACGGTGATCGCACTCGCCCCCGGCCGGCTGCGGGCGGCGGTGGCGGGCCTCGACGATTTTCAGCTCGACACGCCGTACCGCCCCGAGGGGTGGACCGTCCGGCAACTGGTGCACCACCTCGCGGACAGCCACCTGAACGCGTATTGCCGCTGCAAGCTGACGTTGACCGAGGAGCGGCCGACGATCCGCCCCTACGACGAAGGCGCCTGGGCCAAGCTGCCCGACTCGTTCCGGCCGATCGACGGCTCGCTGGCGCTGCTCGACCATCTCCACGACCGCTGGGTCGCCCTGCTGCGCGCCACGCCGGCGGAAAGCTTTCGCCGGGTGTGCCATCATCCCGAGGGCAAGGTGGACTTGACGCTCGACCGGCTGGTCGGCCTCTACGCCTGGCACGGCACCCACCACATCGCCCACATCACCGAGCTGCGCCGCCGCTCCGGCTGGAATCACGCGTGACCGCCCGCCAGCGGCGGACCCTGTGGCTCGCCGGCGTGGTGGCGGTGCTCGCGGGACCGGTCGCGGCGCCGACCCTCGAACCGCGGTCGATCTTCCCGCTGTCGATCGCCTGGCTCGCGATCGGCGTCACGGTGGTCGGCGGCGCCGCGTGGTGGCTTCGCGGCCGGGTCGGGCTCTCCGGCCCGCTGCTCCTCCTGGTGCTCCTCGGCGGCGCGGGCTGGGGACTCGGCCACGAGTGGCCGGCCGATCTCGCCGTCAGACTCCCGTGCCGGCGGAACTGGGAGTGGCTGCCGTCCTACCTGCTCCGGCCGAGCCCGATGCGATCGGTGTCGTTCACGCTGGGGGACGCCGCGGTCAAGCTCTGCTACGGATCGCCACGGGCCCGGGGCCGCAAGATGATCGGCGGCACGCCGGTTCCGTTCGGTCGCCTCTGGCGAACCGGAGCGAACGAGCCGACGACCCTCATCACCACCGCGCCGCTCGAGATCGGCGGGATCGCGATACCGGCGGGACGGGTCTCCCTCTACACGGTCCCGGGCCCGGAGACCTGGGAGCTGATCGTCAACGCCGCCACGGCCCAGTGGGGGATCGAGATGGAGTACACCGACGCCGTCCGGTCCCGAGAAATCGGCCGCACCGTGATCGCCACCGCAACCGCGCCGGTGTACGCCGAGGCCCTGGAGTTCGCCATCGAGCCGGAAGCGACCGAGGATCAGGCCGTGCTGGTGCTGCGATGGGAGGCCACGGCAGTGCGAATCCCGCTGGCCGCCCAATCTCGCTGAGTGTCGAGAATACGGTGGGGCAAAATCCAAGAGAAGTAGCCGGGACGGTCCAGGTCCGGCGGTAGAATCCCGCAGTTGCAGCGTCTGAAAATCCTTCCCGACGTCCGAGAGCGGCTACCCGATATTCGCTGTTTTCGCGAACCATACCCGACTGGATATGGTTCTGATATCGCTTTATATGATATGAGGTTATCACAAGGTTAACTACTGCACATGCAAATGGAGTAGTACCTAATACCAATACTTGCAACACATTGCATTTACTTTACATAATACAACACTATAACAGGTCAAGACGGTCCCGGCCGAAAAACAAGCCCAACTTATGCAAAGGAAAGCGGGCTGATCGCCAATAATGACGACACCAGCAGGACGAATGCATGTCTCAGCCAGCCGGAAAATCGGCCGAAAAAGGCGAGAAAGCGGCAGCCCGACCCGGGCGGCCCAGTCGCACCCCGCGCTCGATCCGAGCCCGGGTAGCAACCGCCGTTGCCATTGCCGTGGCGGCCATGGTACTGGTCTCCCTGGCCGTGGCCGGGCGAACGGCGCTCGCCTTCCGGAATCTCGAGCGACGCCAGTATGCGGGGCTCGCGGCTGAGTCCAAGCTCCGGCTTGATCGATTGATCGAGCGGGACCGGGCCCGGATGATGGAGGTCGGGTTCAACGACGTCCTGTACGCCTACGCAGCCGGTGCCGCGACCGACACGGCGTCGCTGTCGGCCTTCATCGGCCGGTTCACCCTGCAGTTCGGTGACCGGTTCGTCGGCGCCTACGACCTGTCCGGCCGGCGGCTTCTCGGCTGGCGTGCCGCGGGCGCCGAGCCGCTCGAGCAGGTCGCCGCGGCCAACCCCTTCTTCCGGATTCTCGACAACCGCGAGCCCGCGGCCGGGATCGTCCAGCAGGGCAGCAATCTCTACTGGGTCGCCGGCGCCCCGATCCTGCCGGCCAACTATACCGATCAGAATCAGCCGATTCGCGGCTATCTCGTCGTCGCCCAGCCGTTCGTTCCCGGGATGATCGCTCCCGCCCTGGTCGAACGGGCCGGGCGGCTCGAGCTGATGGCGACCGCACCCGGCGCCTCGCCGTTCGTGACCCGGGTCGACCGCGCCTCGTCGGCCGACAGCAGCCGGATCACCTATACGGTGGCCGACATCTTCGCCCAGCAGACGACGCTGGCCACGGCCACCGTCAGCCGGGCCGAGTTCCGCGGCGCCGAGCAGCGGATCCAGCTGATCGTGCTCCTCGGCATCGTCGTGCTCTCTGCCCTCGGCTGGGCGGGGTACCGGACCGCCCGGGGCTGGTTCGTCGATCCGATGGAGGCGTTGGCCCGGTCGCTCGCGCCGGCGCAGGCGGGACAGACGCCCGGCCTCGTCACGCCGGTGTCCGCCGCCGCCGAATGGATGACGGTCACCGGCGCGGTCAACCGCCTGATCTCCAACGCGCGGAGCGGCAGCGAGCGGTTCGAGCGGCTCACCGCGGCCGGACGCGACGGGCTGTTCGAGCGCGACCTGGGGTCCGGCGACTGGCTCGTGAACGGCCGATTTCGCACCCTGGCCGGACTGGGCGAGAGCGATCGCGTCTCGCTCGCCACCCTGCAGCAGCGGCTCGACCCCGCGGCGAGCGAGTTTCTCCAGTGGCTCGGCGCGCCGCTCCCGGTCCCGGCCAGTGCCTCGATCGAGACCCGGCTCCGGCGTCCCGACAGCGGCGACTGGCTGCCGGTCGAACTCGTGGCGGAGGTCGGCACCGACGCCAACGGCGTCCCGGCCCGGGTGGTCGGCCGGCTGGCACCGATCGACGATGTGCGCGCCGCGGCCGAGTCGGCGGCGGCGAGTGCGGCGGCCCGGCAGGAGGAGCGCCGGGAAATGGGCGCCTTCCTCGGGGCGATTGCCCGGACGCTGCCGCCTGCGGCCGATGGGCGAGGCCCGGGGGAGTATCTGGGCTTCATCGGCGCCGGCCTTCGCGGAACGCTGACCGCGGAACCCGCTCCGTTCGATCTCTACTCGTTGCTCCAGCGGCTGGCCGCCTCGGCCGCCGACGCGGAGATCACGATCGTTCCCGGCGTCCCGGAGCGGGTGACCGGTGACCGCCGCCTCCTCGAGGCCGCGGTGGCGGCGCTGCTGCCCCTCTCGACCGGGAGCCGGATCGGGTTGCGAGTCGACCAGCCCGAACGGCACCGGCCGGAGCTGCTCCGGTTCACCGTCGAGGAGCGGGCCGACGAGGTCGACGCCGCCCGCGCCGACCGCATCAACCGAGCGCTCACCACCGGCCAGGCCGACGGTGAGTTGCTGGTGGAATGCCGGGCCGCGCACCATCTCGCGGCGGCGCTGGGCGGTGCGGCGGGTCTCGAGCGCGATCGGGCGCTGCTCCGGCTCTGGGTGTCCGCGGTGCTTCCGGGCGCCGCGATTCCCGGTGCTGCGGTCGAGGAGACCGCTGCGACCCCGGCCTGGGACGAGCCGACGACGTTCGAACTCGACGGCGACCCAACCGTGCCCGCCGAACCGGCGACCTTCAAGGCGCGGCCGTCGCGGCCCGAGCCGGCCGTCGAACTCGTGGCCGACGCCACCGTCACCATCAATTTCGACGACCCGGTCGCCGCAGCACCGCCGGTCGGGACCGCCTTCAGGACCCGGTTGCTGGACGGCGCGGCCGACGCGCGGGACGCGGTCCGGGCGGCCCTCGGTGACGTCCCCGGCTGTCTCGGCGAGATCCGCCGGGCGCTCCACGCCGGCGCATCGCGGGCCGCGGTCGCCTCGGCCGAGACGATCACCCGCCTGGCCCAGGCCATCGACGCCACGCCGTTGCGCACTGCGGCGGCCGATCTGATCGACAGCCTCGACAATCAGTACGCCGAATCGGTGACCGACCAGGTGACCAACCTCGAAGGCGCCTGGACGGCGGTGGAGGTTGCGCTCGCCGAGATCGAATCCCGGCTGCCCCCGATGCCGGCGCTGCCGGCGCCGGCTGTCGCTCCTCCCGCGGCCGAACCCGCGATCGACCCGGCAACGCTGAGCCAGCTCTCCGCGTCGCTCGGGTCGGGACTGGGCGGCCAGCTGCTGACGCTGTTTCTGACCGAGGCGCCGCTCCGGCTCGAGGCCGTCGAGCAGGCGGCCCGGGCAAGTGACTGGCAGACGGTCCGGGCCACGGCCCGCGACCTCAAGGGCATGTGTGCCCTGGTCGGGGCGGGCCCGCTGGCCGCCTCGTGCGAGAGGATGGCCGCCGTGGACGGACCGACCGAATGGACCGCCTTGCTCGCCCTCCGGTCGGAGTGGGAGCGGGTGCAACACGTACTCGAGGGACTGATGGGCGCCAGAACGGTCGCCTAACGCCGAGGAAGAAGCCAATGACCGATACCGAACGCGAATTCTCCTCCGCCTCCGACCAGGCCGGCCGCGGCCGCAGCCCCGGGGTGGCCGACTATCTCGTTGCGATGAGCCATGAGCTTCGGGCTCCGCTCAACGCGATCATCGGGATGTCGGGACTGCTCCTCGAGGACGAGCTGGAGCCGAAGCAGCGCCAGTACGTCAAGAGCCTGCACGGCGCGGGGGAGAGTCTCTCGGCGATCATCAACGACGTCCTCGACCTCGCCCGGACGGCCGGCAGCCGCCTGGTCATCGAACCGATCGCCTTCGACCTCAAGTCGACGATCGAGGAGACGGCCAGCGCCCTCTCGCCGCGGGCCGCCGAGCGCGGACTCACGCTGCGGGTCGACTGGCGGCCCGAACTGCCGCGGCAGGTGGTCGGCGATCCGGGCCGGACCCGCCAGGTCCTCGGCAACCTCGTCGGTCACGCGGTCAACGCGATGAGCCAGGGCGAAGTGGTCATCCGGGTACAGCCCGACGGTGACCGTGACGGAACCGCCTCGATCCGTTTCGTGGTCGAGGACACCGGCATCGGCATCTCGCCGGCCCGGCTCGAACGGATCTTCCAGGACTATATCCCGGTCGACGCGTCGCCCTACCGCTCCTTCGGCGTCACGGGGCTCGGCCTCCGGCTCTCCGCTGAGCTGGTGCGGCTCATGGGCGGCCAGATCGGCGCCGAGAGCAACGCCGGCCAGGGCACCCGGCTCTGGTTCTCGCTCCCGATGGCGGCGGCCGAGGCGCCCAGCGTCACGGTGCGCGAGCCGGCGGTAGGCGGTCGGATGCTGATCGTCGAGGCCGATCCGTCGAGCCGGAGCCGGATGTCCGATCAGGTGGAATCGGTCGGCTGGTCGGTCGACTTCTGCGACGATCTCGAAGGTCTCGTCGAGGAACTGCGCGAGGCCGAGGCCGTCGGCGACGGCTATCAGGTCTGCTGCTTCTCCCACTACGCCGTGCGGCCGGTGCACCTCGACCTGGCCACCCGGCTCAAGGCGGATCCGTCCCTGGGCCGGATCTCGCTCGTGATGATCACCGCCGTCGGCAGTCCGGGCGACGGGAAGAAGCTCTGGCACGCCGGCTTCGCTGCGTACCTCCGGAAGCCGGTCTCCTCCGAGGAGTTCAGCGAGACCCTCGCGGCGCTCCAGCAGGTGGACCATCAGGGCCGGGGCCCCATGCTGATCACCCGCCACTCGCTGGCCGAGGCCCGGAACGCCCAGACGTTCGAGACCGAAGGCATCGACGAGATGCTGGCCAGTCTCACCGCCCCGGAGCCGTTGCCGGCGCCGGATGCGGAGGTCGTGGCCGCGGCACCGGAGCCGATCGCGGAAACCGAGGCTCCGGCGAGCGACGACGCGCTGGAAAATTGGCTGGCGTCATTGCCGGCCCCCGAGGGATCGGGACCGGCCGAAGGGCTGGACGCCGCCGAGGAGGTTGTCGGCAACGCGACGGACGACATCGCGGTACCGGCGGCTCAGGCCGACGAGCCGTCGCTCGGGTTCGAGGAACCGGCGCTGACCGCGGACCCGGACGGGCCGGCCGTCGTCGAGGCGCCGGTCGTCCTGGAACAGCCGGTCGCACCGATGACGCCGGATACCGCGGATGAGACCCCGGTGGTTGCGTTGCCGCTGTTCGCCGGGGCACCGGAGGCGCCCCGGGCCGGGCCGGCGGCGGACGAATCCACCGACGAGGAGGCGCCGGTCTTCCTTCATGTCGACGTACCCGAGGAACCGATGTCCGCCGCGGCCGAGCCGACGCTCGAGGTCGCGGTCGACGTCGATCTCGATCTCGACGCTGCCGCGGCAATCGAACCGGAGGACGAGGGTCCGGTGGCCGGACTCGTGGCACCCGGCGCGAGCCTCACCGACGGGCCCGACGCGGACGTTACACCGGTCCCGCAGCTCGACGTGCCCGAATGGGAGGACGCCACGCCGGTCGACGCCGTCGACGGATTGATCACCCCCGACATCGATTCGGATCGCGACGCGGTCGTCGAGCCGTTCGATGTGGCCGGCATCGGCGATCCGATCTTCCCGGTGGAGACCGAGGAATCGGCAGCCGAACCCGCGACCGCCGGCGCCCCGGCGCCGGAAGCGGAACCGGCCGCGGCGTTCGATCTTCACCTGGACGACGTCGCCGCCGACGACCGCGAGGCGGCTCCGACGCCGATCGAGGCCATTGCCGAAATCGACCCGGCGGCCGAGGCGCCGGCGATCTCCCTCGGCACCGACGACCTGGCCATCGAGTCGTCGCCCGATTCGCCGGTGCTCGAACCGACCGTCGACGGCAGCGCCCTCGGCCTGCTGGCCGACACGCCGGACCTCGAGCCCCAGCCCGACGGCGGCGACGACGGCCTTGGCCTGATGTCGACGGGGGACTTCGTGTCCGCCGAACCGGTGGGGGCGGGCGCTGCGGTGCCGGACACCGGCCACCTGGACGTCGTCGGCTTCGCGATCGTGGACCAGCTCTCGCACGGTGGCGGGTTCTTCACCCAGTACACCGTGGCGTCGTTCGCGCGGGATACGCCGGCATTGATCGCCGGCCTCGCGAGCAAGGCCGCCCGGGCCGACCGCGACCGGAGCCGGGCGGATCTCGAAGCGGTGACGGCGGCCGCGCAATCGGTCGGTGCCGCGCGCCTCGAGGCACTGGCCCAGCATGCCCTGGCGGAGGTGGCCGAGGGGCGGACGGAGTTCAGCGGCGTCCTCGGCGCGATGGAGGCCGCGTTCCTCGAGGCCCGGGCCGCGCTCGAGCGCTCGGCCCCGGCGGGCCTCCCGGCCGATCAACCGGCCGTGGGGACGGCGTTCGCGGACCAGTTGTCGCCGGCGAACGACGGGCCGGCCCGGATGCTGGCGCTCAAACTGGTCGACTCGTTCACCGTCGAGGCACCTGCGCGGGTGGCCGACCTCAAGTCGGCGGTCACTGCGGGCGAGGCGGACGGGGCGCAGCGGGTGGCCCAGACCCTCAAGGGGATGTGCGGTCTGATCGGCGCCGAGCCGCTGGCCAAGCTCTGCGCTCTCGTCGAGGCTGACGCGCGGCTCAAGCGAGTGAACCTGGCCGAGCGGTATCTCGGCCCGATCGAACTCGAACTGGGCCGGGTCCAGCAGGGGCTGGCACGCGCTCGCGGCTGAACCGCGGATACCGCAGCAGGAGAGCGGGGGCGGCCGAGCGGGTCGCCCCCGCTCTTCGTTGGCGGCCGGCGGGACCTCGAGCCGTCGCGTTCCCTTCCGGGCGGTGGGTCCTCTAGCCGCCACCGCCGGGCGGCTTTAGGGTTCGGGATGATCGGGACGCCGATCACATCCTTTCCCGGAGCCACCGCCATGCCATTCCCGACCGTCCGGCTGCTCCCGGCCGCGGCCGTTCTCGTTCTGGTCGCCACGCCGGCAGCCGCCCAGCGTCGTACGGCCCGACCCGCCGCTCCACCCGCCCTCGATCCCGCCTGGCTCGACGGGCTCACCTGGCGGAACGTCGGCCCCTTCCGCGGCGGCCGGGCTACGACCATCACCGGCGTGCCGGGCCAGCCCATGGTCTACTACTTCGGCGCCACCGGCGGCGGGATCTGGAAGACCGACGATGCCGGTGCGACCTGGAAGCCGATCGCCGATGGCCAGCTGCGGATGGGGTCCGTCGGCTCCATCGCCGTGGCGGCCGGCGATCCGGCCGTGATCTACGCCGGCACGGGCGAAGCTCCGGTCCGCGGCGTGTCGTCGTCGTTCGGCGACGGGATGTACAAGTCCACCGACGCCGGGAAGACCTGGCGTCACACCGGGCTCGCCGGCTCGCGGACGATTTCCCGCGTCCTGGTTCACCCCCGGAACGCCGATCTGGTCTACGTCGCGGCCCAGGGCAGCCGGTGGGGCCCCAGCGCCGAACGGGGCGTCTATCGATCCACCAACGGGGGATCGGACTGGAAACTCGTTCTGAGTGGCGATTCGCTCACCGGACCGGCGGACCTCGCCATGGATCCCTCGAACCCCCGGATCCTCTACGCCGCGATGTGGGACGCGCAGCGCACCCCCTGGTTCGCCCGCAGTGGCGGACCCGGCAGCGGGATCTGGAAGTCGGTCGACGGCGGCGACTCCTGGACCCGGCTGACCCGCGGCCTGCCCGCGCTGATGGGCAAGATCGGTCTGGCGGTGTCGGCGGCGGATCCGAACCGGATCTGGGCCATCGTCGAAGCGGACGCGGGCGGCCTCTACCGCTCCGACGATGCCGGCGCCAGCTGGACGCTCGTCAACGGTGACCGGGTGCTTCACGCCCGCGCCTGGTACTACATGCGGGTGACCGCCGACCCGGCCAATCGCGACCTCGTGTACGTGATCAACGCCCCGGTGCTCAAATCGATCGACGGCGGGAAGAGCTTCACCGAGCTGGCCGATCCCCACGGCGACAACCATGACGTCTGGATCAATCCGGCCAACCCCGCCAATCTCGCCAAGGCCGACGATGGGGGCGGCGTGGTCTCGTTCAACGGCGGCGTTACCTGGTCCAGCCAGATGAACCAGCCGACCGCGCAGTTCTACCGCGTCAGCGTGGACGACCGCTACCCGTACTGGCTCTACAGCGGCCAGCAGGACAACTCCTCCGTGGCCATCCCGAGCGCGGTCACCGGACCGGGCATCGGGAACGATGCCTTCCGCGACGCCGGCGGCTGCGAGAGTGCCCATGTGGCGTTCGATCCGGCTGATCCCCGCTACCTCTACGCCAACTGCTACGGCGGAATCATCACGGAGTACGACCGGGACCTGGGCCAGGCCCGCAACGTGATGGCCTATCCGTTTCTCGGCCTCGGGGAACCGAGCGACAAGATGAAGTACCGTTGGAACTGGTCGAGCCCGATCATCACCTCGCCCCACGATCGGAAGGTGATCTACCACGGCGGGAACGTGCTGTTCCGGTCGAACGACCGGGGCCAGAGCTGGACCGCCGTGAGTCCCGACCTGACCCGCAACGACAGGAGCCGGCAGGGTCCCGGCGGCGGCCCGATCACCAACGAAGGCGCCGGCGGCGAGGTCTACAACACGATCTATTACGTGGCGGAATCGCCGGTGCAACAGGGTGTGCTGTGGGTGGGTACCGACGACGGTCTGGTGCAGCTGACCCGGGACGGCGGCCGGACCTGGGCCAACGTGACCCCGGCCGGGCTGGCCGAGAGCCTGATCAACATGGTCGAGCCCTCGACCCGGAGCGCGGGTACGGCATTGATCGCCGTGAGCCGCTACAAGTGGAACGACAACACCCCACTCGTCTTCCGCACCACCGACTTCGGCGCCACCTGGACCCCGTTCACCGCGGGGTTGCCCGCCGGGGAAATCGTTCGCGTGGTCCGGGAAGACCCCGAGCGGGAAGGGCTCCTCTACGCGGGAACCGAAACGGGCTTCTGGGTTTCGAGCGGCGGCGGCCCCTGGCAGCGGCTCCAGCTCAACCTGCCCCACGTTCCGATCACCGACATCCGGGTCCATCACGGCGACCTCGTGATCGCGACCGAAGGCCGGGCCTTCTGGATTCTCGACGACATCACGCCGGTTCGGGATCTGGCCGGCGGATCCGCCAACAGTCCGGTCCTGTTCCCGATCCGCACCGCGGTTCGCACTTTCCTGGGCTCGAACGCGCCGCCGCCTCCCGGCATGGGGCGCAACGCTCCGCAGGGGGCGATCATTTCGTTCCGGATCGCGGACACGAGCGCCGTGGCCCGGCTCGAGATGCTCGACGGCACCGGCAAAGCGGTCCGGACCTATGCGTCCGATGCCAAGCCGCCGGCGGGCCGCCTCGCGATCCGGTCCGGATTCAACCGCATGGTCTGGGACCTCCGCGGCGAAGGTCCCACCCGCGTCGAGGGACTCGGCCCCGCCGGCGGCGGCGCGAGCGGGTACCGGCTGGCGCCTGGCCGCTACCAGGCCCGCCTCACCACCGGCGACGCCGTGCTCACGCAGAGCTTCGAGGTCGTCGCCGATCCGCGCACCCGCCCCGCGCCGGCCGCCGTGGCCGAGCAGCAGCGGGCCCTCGGTCAGGTGTGGGGGCGGGTCGATGAGATCAACCGGCGCGCCAATCAGCTCCGCTCGGTCCGGCAGCAGGTCAAGGCGCTCGTCGAGCGGGTGGCCGCCCGGGCGGACGCCGACACCATTCGGACCACCGCGGAGCATCTCACGGCCGCGATCGACTCGGTCGAATTGCTCATCATCAATCCCCGGATCAAGACCTTCCAGGACGTCATCAACTTCCGGAACGGGTTGAGCGATCAGTACCAGGACCTCGCCGGCGCGATCGACGGCACCGACGAGCCGGTCACGGCCGGGATGCGGGAGCGGCTCGCCGACCTCGACGGCATGTGGCGGGAGCAGGTCGCCCGGATCGACCGGATTCTGGGCGCCGAGCTCGGCGCGTTCAACGCACTCGTGAGGGGACGGGACGTCCCCGCCATCATTCTTCCGGAAAGAGGCGCCACGCCATGATGAACCGCGGTGCTGTGGCCCGGGCGGGGATCTCGTTCGGTACCGCCCTCGCCATTACCATTTCGTGGTCGGCCAACAAGTCGGTGCTGTGGGCCATCGTCCACGGGATCTTCTCGTGGGTGTACGTGATCTATTTCGTCCTGCGGTACGGGAGCCCGGGTTCGTGACCGGTTCACTGGAGATGCCCTTCGGCAACGCCGACGTTGCCACCCACTACGACGAGATTCTGGTGCCGCGGCTGTTCGCCCCGTGGGCCGAGACACTCGTGGCCCGGTTGGCCCCGGCCCCGGGTATCCGGGCGCTCGACGTGGGCACCGGACCAGGAACCGCCGCCCGCGCGCTGGCCCGGGTCCTCGGGGCCGAGGGACGGGTGGCCGGATGCGATCTGTCGGCCTCGATGATCGCGCGGGCCGAGGGGCACGCGCCGGAGCCGGGAGCGGCGCCGATCGCGTATACGGTTGCTCCCGCGGCACCCCTGCCGTATCCGAGCGGAGCGTTCCGGGCCGTCACCTGTCAGCAGGCGCTCCAGTTCCTGCCCGATGCGCTGGCAGCGCTGGCCGAAATGCACCGGGTCCTCGAGCCCGGCGGCCGCCTGGCCGTCAGTGTCTGGCAGGCGGGTAGCGCGTGCGCGCCGTTTCACGCGATCCAGCGCGCCCTCCAGGACGCGGGGCAACCCGGGCTCGCCGAGTTGATGCGGCTGCCGTTTCCGCACTGGTCGGGAGAAGACCTGGGGGCCCGGGTCCGGGAGGCCGGGTTCGGCTACGTCCAGGTGCACGAGGAGCGTCACGACCTGGTGCTGCCGGGCGGCATTCCCGAGGCGATCGGCATGATGATGGCCACACCGGTCGGGCCGATGGTCGCCGCCCTGCCCGAGACCGACCGGCTGGCCATTCTGGCCTCGGCGGAACGGGCCTTCGCGCCGCTGGCGATGAACGGCGTCGTCCGGGGCCCGATGACGTCCTGGATTCTGATCGCGGCGGCCTGAGCCTGATGCGACGCATCGCGGTGATCGCCGGGACGGCGGAGTTGCCGACGCCCGAGGAGCAGGCGGCCGCCTTTCACCTCGGCCGGCTGCTCGGAGAGAACTCGCTCACGCTGGTCTTCGACGGATCCACCGAGGGCGTGATCGCCACGGTAGCCGACACCTGCCTCCAGCACGGTGGCCGGCTGGTCGGGATCGTTGTTCCCGGCGCGGCGGGGCGCCCCGATCTGACGGAACGCCGGGAGGCGGATTCTCCTGACGCGGCCAGAGCCCAGACCGTCGAACTGGTCGATGCCTGGATCGGCCTGCCGCATGGGGTCGGTTCCCTGGACGACGCGTTTGCCGTCTGGGACTGGCCCGGCCTCCGCCATTCCGAGCAGCCGCTCGGCCTGCTCGACAGCGGCGGCTATTACTCCGGTTTGCTCAAGACGGCGTCAGACGACGGGGTGGACCGGTTCGTTCGCGAGTCGCAGCGCGGGCGGCTGGTCCTTTCCACCAGCGCCGAGGATCTGCTGCGCCGGCTGGCCGACTACCGGCCGCCGGAAACCCGCCGCGACGCCCCATACGAGGACTGAGCCATGTTGTCACTGGTACTCGCCGCCGCCCTGGCGGCCCAGGACCCCGGGCCGGCCTACCAGGCCGTGTTTCTCCGGGCGGCCCCCGGACACCTGCTGGAGCTGATCGACCTGCTCAACAGCCGGATGCCCGTCTATCAGGCGGCCGGGGAAGCCCGCCCCGTCCTGATGCGGCATTCGCAGGGCGACCAATGGGACCTCCTCCTGCTCGCGCCGATCGGCAGCCTCGAGCGGCATTTCGGCGCCGAGCGGCAGGCGCGGTGGAGCGACGCCGTCCGGCGGCTCGGCTTCGATGACGCGGCCTTCGAGCGGCGGCGCGACGAGTGGGTGGCCTGGCAGGAGGAGCTCTATGTGGCTGGTCCGCCGGTGGCGGAGCTGGAGGCCGCGGCGGCGCGCTCCGGCTATTTCCATCTCGAGATTTTCCAGGCGCTGGCCGGGAAGCGCGACTCGCTGCTGCGGGAACGCCGGATGGAAAACGACTTCCTGGTCCGGACGGGCAAGGCGCCGAATTTCATCTTCACGAAACTCACCGGCTCCGCGTGGGACTCGTTCACCATCGGCTTCTACCGGGACCTGCAGCACTATGCCGAGCCGAGCCGGTTGTCGGCGGAGGAGGAGAACCAGGCCGCCGTGGCCGCGGGATTCGCATCGCGCAATCACATCGGCGCGTATCTCCGCCGGTTCCTCGCGGGGCACCACGACACGCTCGGCGGTGTCGTCCGGTGAGAATCGTCGAATCGGTCGCGGTGCTGTTCGGCATCGTGGCCGTGTGGTTCAACGCCCGCCAGAACGTTCTCGGCTGGGTGACCGGACTGGTGAACGTGCTCCTCTTCACGGGCATCTTCTACCAGTCGCGGCTCTATGCGCTGATGGCGCTGCAGGTGGTGTTTGCCGCGATTTCCCTCTATGGATGGTATCAGTGGCTCCGCGGCGGCGCGGATCGGAGCGGCCGCTCGGTTGCCCGGACGCCGGCGCGGATCGGCCTCGCGCTGGCCGCCGGAACCATCGCGGCCGCCGCGGGCCTTGGCTGGGCGCTGGCCCGGTTCACCCCGGATCAGCAGCCGTATCTCGACGCCGGCATCTCGGTCGTCGCGATGGCGGGGCAGTGGATGATGGCGCGGAAGTACTACGAGACGTGGTGGATCTGGATCGCCGTGAACCTCGTGGCGGTGCCGTTCTTTCTGCTGCAGAGCGCCTGGCCCACGGCCCTGCAGTACACCGTCTACCTGGTGCTGGCCGTCGGCGGCCTCAGGCAGTGGCGCCGGTCACTGGACGGCGCCTGACCCTCCCGCTCGCGCCGCGACGCGCGAGCGCCAGAGGTAGACCGGTACCCCCAGCGCCAGCAGCAGCGCCCCCCGCACGGCATTGCCCGGATTCGACCACACCGACCCGACCACGACGTAGGCCGCGGCACCGACGAACAGCGTCACCGTGAGCGGGAACGCCGGGCAGCGAAACCCGGCCGTTTCGGGCTCGCGCCGGCGAAGCACGATCAGCGCCAATCCGGTCGAGCCGAAAAAGATCCAGTCCGCGAACACCACGTAGTCGAGCAGCTGGCCGTAGGCGTTGGTCAGCAGCAGTGCCGTGGCCCAGACGCCCTGGAAAAGGAGAGCCCCCACCGGCGTCCGGTACCGCGGGTGGAGCCGGGCAAACCAGTCGAAGAAAAGGCCGTCGCGGGACATCGCCTGGTAGACCCGGGGGGCGCTCAGGATCGTGAGCCCGAGGAACCCGAAGGTCGACGCCACGATGCCCGCGCTGATGAAGCGGCTTCCGGCCGCGCCGAGAAAGGCCGACATCGTTTCGGCGGCGGGGGCGCTGCTGGCCGCAAGCCCGGCGGGGCCGAGGGCGCGGAGGTAGGCCGCGTTGGTGAGCAGATACGCCGTGACGACGATCAGCACGCCGAGAATGATGGCGCGGGGCAGATCGCGCTTCGGTGCGACGAACTCCTCGGCGATGTTGTTGGTCTGCTGCCAGCCGCCGTACGAGAAGAGCACCGGCACCAGGGCGGCCGCGATGGCGAGCCAGAGGTTGGCCGGCGCGGCCACCTCGGCCGCGGCGGCCACGGCGGGTGGGGTGGAGCCGAGGAGCGCCACCCCGACCAGACCGGCGATCGCCGCCAGTTTGAGGACCGTGAACACGTTCTGGACCCAGGCCCCCCAGGTGACGCCGACCACGTTGATGAGGGTCAGCACCGCCACCGCCCCGACCGCCAGCGGCCGAATCGCCGCGGTGGGCAAGCCGAGCAGGGCCACCAGGTAGCTCGCGAAGGTGAACGCCACCGCCGCGATCGCACCGGTCGCGATGATGAGCAGGAGGCCCCAGGCATCGAGGAACCCGGCAAGAGGGCCGAAGGCAGCGCGGAGGTAGGCGTACTGGCCGCCGGCGGCGGGCATCCGCTGGCCCAGCTCCGCGAAAATGAAGGCGCCGGCGATCGCCACGACCGCGCCGAGGGCCCAGACCCCCATCGTCAGCCCGGCCGTGCCGACCCGCTGGGCAACGATCGGCGGGTTGAGGAAAATCCCCGACCCGATGATGCCCCCGATCACCGCCATGGTGCCGCTGAAGAGGCCAAGCCGCCGGGCGTAGCTGGTCGTCATGCAGGATCCGGTTCGGGGTGGAACCTAACTTCGCTCTGAGCCCGCCCCGGCGCGAGCCTCAAGCGCCGTGCGAACAGGCCGATGCTACTAGCTGTGGCCCCTGAGGCCGCCGTACTCGGAGGCTCGGCATCGTGCAGTGCGTTGAAGGCGCGGCGGGGAGCGTTGGCCGCTCCGGGACCGCGAAGTGAGCGTTCCGATCGCCGCGGGCCTGATGGCCCTGATCGTGGCAGGATGGTGGCTTCGGACCCGGGTCGTCGAACCCGCCCGCGCCATCCGGGTGGCACTCCGCCGCCGAACCGAGGGGGACCATTCGGCCCGGTCATCGGTGACCGCCGGACCCCTGGAACCGGTCGGGGCCGCCGTCAACGACTTCTTCGCCACCCTCGACCTGGCCGAGCGAGACCGGGACCAGGCCCAGAAGGCCCTGGCCGTGCAGGAGCGGCTGGCCCGCGAGAGCGAGGAGCGCTGGCAACTCGCCCTCCAGGCGAACAACGACGGGATCTGGGACTGGAATCTCGAGACCAACGCGGTCTGGTTCTCGCCGCGCTGGAAGGAACTCGTCGGGCACACCGACGAGACCCTGCCGCACGCCTTCGAAAGCTGGCGTGACAACGTCCATCCGGACGATCTCCAGGACACGCTCCGGATGGTGCAGGAGTTTCTCGACGGGAGCCGCCGGACCTACGACCCGATCTTCCGGATGCGGCACCGCCGGGGCCATTGGGTCTGGATCCTGGCGCGGGGGGTGAAGCTCGAGCGGGACGGCCGCCCGGTTCGAATGGTCGGGTCGCACTCCGACGTGACCGATCGCCGGCTCACCGAGCAACGCCTGCTCGAGAACGAAAGCCGGCTCCGCAACGTCCTCGACACGACCACCGACGCCATCCTCCAGCTCGACGGTGAGCGGTTCGTGAGCTACCTCAATCCGGCCTGGCGCGCCCTGACCGGTCTGCCGACCGTCACCTACCTCGGCCAGCGACTCGACGAAGTGTTCGTGCCCGAGGATCGGGGCGCGTTTGCGCGACTGGTGGATGCCCTCTACGAAGGCGACGAGCCCGCCGCCACCGCCGAGCTGCGCATCGAGACCCGGCCCCGGGGCGCCCGCTGGTTCGAGTTGCGGATGCGGCGGGCCAAGGGGAACGACGGTAACGTGGTCGGCATCACCGGGTCCCTCCGCGACGTGCACGACGCCAAGGAAACCACGGTGGCGCTACGGCTGGCGAAGGATGCCGCCGAATCGGCCGCCCGCGCCAAGGGCGATTTCCTGGCCACCATGAGCCACGAGATCCGGACGCCGATGAACGGCGTGCTCGGCATGATCAGCCTCCTCCGGGATACCTCACTCTCCAACGAGCAGCGGGAGTTCGTCGACACGGCCCGGCAGTCGGCCGAAGTGCTCCTCACGATCATCAACGACATCCTCGATCTCTCGAAGATCGAAGCGGGCCAGCTCCGGCTCGACAACGTGACCTTCGATCTCCAGGGCGTGGTCGGTGAGGTCGGCGATCTGCTCGCGCCCCAGGCCCGACAGAAGGGAATCCAACTCGCGGTCGACTACCCCGTCGGCGCGCCGACCCTGTTCCGAGGCGATCCGAACCGGCTCCGGCAGGTACTGTTCAACCTTGCCGGAAACGCGGTCAAGTTCACTGAGGAGGGTCACGTCATGCTGGCGGTCCGGGTCCGCGCCCGGGGCGACCGGGCCGGCCTCCGGATCGAGGTCCGCGATACCGGCATCGGAATCGACCCCGAGGACGTCAGCCGCCTGTTCACCAGCTTCACGCAGGCAGATCCGTCGACGACCCGCCGCTTCGGCGGCACCGGACTCGGCCTGGCGATCAGTCGGCAACTCGTGGAGCTGATGCTCGGACGCATCGGCGTGGAAAGCGAGGTCGGCAAAGGATCGACGTTCTGGATCGAACTGGAACTGGACACCGGTGCCACGACGTCCGAGGATGCCGACGTAGCCGCCGACCTGTCCGGCATCCGGATTCTGGTGATCGACGATTCCCAGATCGACCGTTGGGTCATCGCCGAGCAGCTGCGGCCGCTGTCCGCCACCGTCGTCCTTGTCGATTCATACGACGAAGCGATGGTGGCGATCCGCCGCGCCGCGGACTACGAGCCCTTCGACATCGTTCTCGCCGATTCGTTCCTTCCCGACGGCCGCGGTGAAGACCTGGCGCAGCGGGTGTTCGCCGAAGGTCTCCATCCGGTGGCTCACTGGATCCTCGTCTCCGGGGCGGTCCGCCCGGGCTATACCCAGGACATCGAGCGCGCCGGGTTCGCCGGCTACCTCGCCAAACCGATTCGGGGCAACGTGCTTCGGAAAATGGTGGCCGAGTTGGCCGCTCGCCGGGGCGCCACCAGTTCAACGACCTTCCTGACCCGGGGCCTGCTCACCGAAACCACCGGCCCGCGGAAGCTGGCGCCGGTCGCAGGCTGGACGGCCAAGGTCCTGCTGGTCGAGGACAATCCGGTCAACCAGGTCGTGGCGGACCGGATGCTCCGAAAGCTCGGCTGCCAGGTGGACGTCGCGAGCAACGGTTCGGAAGCCGTCGAGCGGGTGACCGCCACCCGCTACGACCTGGTGTTCATGGACTGCCAGATGCCGATCATGGACGGCTACGAGGCCACCCGGTCGATCCGGAGGACGGAGGACCGCGATCACCGCCTTCCCATCGTGGCCATGACGGCCAACGCCATGGAAGGCGACCGGGAGCGGTGCCTGGACAACGGCATGGACGACTACATCAGCAAACCGGTCGATCCGGAAGCCGTGATCCGCGCTCTCGAGCAGTGGGCCGCTCGGCCGGTGGAGCCCGCCGGCGCCTGATCCACCAGCCGGCCGTCCTTCCTCGGCCGTCATTCTCCCGCGTCGGCTGCTGGCCGCGGGCCCCGTTCCTCGGTACAATCAGAGATTCCCCAGCACCACCGCACGCGCACCGGGAGTCTCCGATGGACCCGTTGGAGCGTCTCTCCCAGACCGAGCTGGCCCGATTCGAGGCGCGCACCGCCGCGTCCGGGCAGTGGTATCGCCGAGCCGCCGAGGTCATGCCCGGGGGTGACACCCGGACAGGCACCTACCATCTCCCCTTTCCGCTGTTCATTGCCGAGGGCCAGGGAGCCCGGGTCCGGGACGCCGACGGCAACGAGTACCTCGACTTCCTGAACAACTTCACCTCGCTGCTTCACGGACACGCCCATCCGGCGATCCTGGCGGCGCTGGAGGAACAGGCCCGCCGCGGAACCGTGCACGGATCGGCCAATCCGCTCCAGGTCCGGCTGGCCGAAACGATCCGGAGCCGGGTGCCCTCGGTTGAGCGGCTCCGGTTCTGCAATTCGGGCACCGAGGCCACGCTGTTCGCGCTCCGGGCGGCCAAGGCGGCCACCGGCAAGTCCCGTATCATGAAAATGGCGGGCGGCTATCACGGGTCGCACGACCAGGTGGCGGTCGCGATGGCGCCGCCCTACGGCACCGGTGCCACCCTCGGCCTCTCGCCGGGCGCGTTGGCCGAGGTGACGCTCGGACGGTTCAATGATCTCGACTACACCGCGGATCTCATCCGGCGAAACCGGGACGCATTGGCCGCGGTCATCGTCGAGCCGATGATGGGTTCGGGCGGCGCGCTGCCCGCGGATCCGGCCTTTCTGCGAGGACTCCGGGAAGTGACCGCCGATTCCGGCGTGCTCCTGATCCTCGATGAGATCATCACGTTCCGGCTCGGGTTCGGCGGCCTCCAGGAGACCCTCGGCATCCGGCCGGACCTGACCACGTTCGGCAAGATCATCGGCGGCGGCCTGCCGGTTGGTGCGTTCGGCGGACGGGCCGACGTGATGGCCAGCTACGACCCAACTCGGCCGGGGACCATCACCCACTCCGGCACCTACAACGGCAACGCCGCCACCATGGCGGCCGGGCTCGCCGCGCTCGAACAGTATCCGCGCGCGGAGGTCGCCCGCCTCAACGGACTCGGCGACCGGCTTCGCGCCGGGATGCTCGCCGCCATCGACGAGGCCGGCGTTCCGGCCACGGTCACCGGGTACGGATCGGTCCTCCAGGTGCACTTCGCCGCCGGACCGCTCCGCACCGTGGCCGATACCGATGGCGCCGACCGCCGGCTCGGCAAGCTGCTCCATCTCGCCCAGCTGAACCGGGGCGTCTTCGCGGCCGCCCGCCAGATGTACGTTCTCTCGACCCCGATGTCGGAACGCGAAGTCGACGACTGCCTCGGCCGCTTTGCCGACGCCCTCGGCACCATGGCGCGCGCGGGAGCCTCCCGACCTACGTCGGTCGCCACCTGACCCCGCGGCGGCGCCGCGCGGCCCATCCGTCCCTCACACCGCCTCGACATCGATGACCCGCACCCTCCGATCGCTGACGCTCCTGCTGGTGGGCCTGGCCGCCTGCAATCCGCAACCGCCGGCCCCGCCGCCCGCGGATCTCGGCCGGGAAATCGCCGGCCTGCTCGACGGACTCTCGGCCCGCAGTTCGCTGTTTGCCCGGCACGGTCCCAGCGGCGATACCGTGGCGGTGCGGGCCGATCAGCCGATGAACACGCTGAGCGTCATCAAGATCCCCGTCATGATCCGGGTCGTCCGCGACGTCGAGGCCGGCCGCCTTCGGCTGGCGGATCGTCACAACCTCCGCCCGGAGGAGCTCAGGCGGGGAAGCGGGCTGCTCCAGACCTTCGATCCGGGGCTGAGCGTCACGGTCCGGGATCTCGTCGTGCAGATGATCATCACGAGCGACAACACCGCCACCGATATCCTCATCGGGCTCGTCGGCCTCGACCGGGTCAACGCGATGCTCGACACCCTCGGGTTCAAGACGACCCGGCTCCGGATGACCACCGGGGCCCTTTTTCGCGAAGTCTGGATCCGCGCCGACCCGGCCAACCGGACGATGACGGACCGCGAGGTATTCGACCGCGGCTTCCCGGGTGACTCCGGCGCAGGTGCGCGGAGCTTTGCCCTCGAGGGTGACTCGACCAGTTGGCTCGGCGTGACCAGTGCCCGCGAGATGGTGACGATGCTCGAGGGCATTCTCGCCAACCGCTACGCCTCGGCCGATCACAGCCGGATGATGGTCGACATTCTCTCCCGCCAGTTCTACGCCTCCCGGCTCCCGCAACGGGTGCAGTGGCAGGGCGTCGGCGTCGCCCACAAAACCGGCGACTGGCCGCCGCTGGCCGGCAACGACGTCGGGATCCTGTTCTATTCCGGCGGTCCCACGGTGGTCGCGGTCTTCACCGGACAGAACACCGGCGACTTCACCGAACTCGAGGCGACCGAGGGACGGATCGCCGAACGCCTTGTCAAGGAGTGGAAGTGATGCCGCGCCGAACCTGTTCGACGGTCGCAATCCTCGGGCTGCTCGCCGGCGCCGCGACGGCGCAGGAGCGCCCCGCCCAACCCGCCTGGGACGTGACCCAGCCCCGGGGGACCACCCGGCACATCACGTTCTCCACCACCGAGGGCACCTGGATGTCGTCCGACCAGAGCCCCGACGGCCAGTGGCTCGTCTTCGACCTCCTCGGCCACATCCATCGAGTGCCGGCCGCGGGTGGCCCGGCCCAGGTGCTGACCCAGGGGAGCGGCATCGCGATCAATACTCACCCGAGGATCTCGCCGGACGGGAAGACCATCGCCTTCGTGTCCGACCGGAAAGGTCAGAACAACCTCTGGCTGATGGATGCCGACGGGTCGAACCCGCGGGCCGTCTTCACCGACAACAACGTCCGCGTCGCGATGCCGGCGTGGTCGCCGGACGGGCAGTACATCTACGTCACCCGGCAAAGCGTCGGGGGTGGACCGGGCGGGCAGAACGGGATCTGGATGTATCATCGCGACGGCGGCAGCGGCGTCGAAGTGATCTCGTCCCGCAACCAGTCCGGGGCGACCTGGCCGTCACCGTCGGCGGACGGACGCTATCTGTACTTCCAGGTGTCCGCCGGCTCCTGGCAGCCTGGCTACGGCGGTCGCCCGGATTTCCCGAGCGGTTCGGCCCAGGTCCGCCGCCTGGACCTTCAGTCCGGCGAAGTGACCGCGGTGTCGTTCGGCGAACAGTCGCAACAGGTCCAGACGTCGAGCGGCGGCATGGCGGCGCCGGAGGTATCGCCCGACGGCAAGTGGCTCGCGTTCGTTCGGCGGATTCCCGACGGCACCATCTCCTGGCGCGGCCACCGATTCGGCCCCCGCACCGCACTCTGGGTCCGGGAACTCGACACCGGCTCGGAACGGCTGGTGATGGATCCGGTCGAGCAGGACATGGTGGAAGGCGGCAAGGTCCTGCGCCCGTTCCCGGGGTACTCCTGGAGCCGTGACGGTCGCTCGCTGGTCGTCACCCAGGGCGGTCTGCTCCGCCGGGTGGATGCGGCGAGCGGGGCCGTCTCCACCATCGCGTTCACCGCCACGGTGGACCGCACCATTTCGGAACTCGCCAATACCCAGAGCCGGATCGCCGACGCGCCGTTCACCTCCCACTTCACCCGCTGGCAAAGCGCCTCCCCCGACGGCCGGCGGCTCTTGTTCCAGGCCATCGGCCGGATCTGGATCATGGATTTGCCCGGCGGGACGCCGCGCCGGCTGACCGACGCCGGCTTCGAGCCCTTCGAGTACGCCCCCGCCTGGAGCCCGGACGGTCAGTCGATCGCCTTCACCGGCTGGGTGGATTCGATCGGCGGGCACCTCTACCGGGTGGCGGCCGGTGGCGGAACCCCTCGCCGGCTCACCACCGAGGCGGGCGAATTCACCAATCCGGTGTGGAAGCCCGACGGCTCGGAGATCGTCGTCTCCCGAGGGGCCGGCGAGAGCCGGCACGGCCGGGGAATCGTCTGGAACTCCTACTGGGACCTGGTGCGAGTGCCGGCGGCGGGCGGGCCGGCCACGTTCGTCGTCCGGGTCTCCGCCACGCCGGACGGGACCTCGGGGAGTGCCTTCAACAACGTCCGCAATCAGATCGTCCGGGCAAGTTGGGGTCCGGACGGGCGGATCTTCTATCCGCAGCTCAGCGTCGGACCGGGCGGACTCGAAGCCACCTTCTACTCGATCCGACCCGACGGCCTCGACCGGCGAGCGCACTTCACCTTCCCGTTCGCCGACGAGATCGTCACCTCGCCGGACGGGAAGTGGATCGCCTTCCAGGAATCGGACAACGTCTACGTCACACCGTTCCCGTATGCGGGCACCGGCGGGTCGGCCGTTCGGATCGAGCAAGCCCGGGCCCGCCTCCCCACGACGAAACTGAGCCGGGAGGGCGGCCTGTTCCCGCGCTGGCGCGACGACGCCACGATCGAGTTCGGGAGCGGCAACCGGTACTACCGATACTCGGTGGATACCAGGCGGGGCGACACCACCGACATTCGGCTCGAGGTGCCGCGGGACATCCCGAGCGGCACCGCGGCGTTCACCAACGCGCGGATCGTGACCCTCGCCGATCGCCGGGTGGTGAACGGTACGGTCGTGGTAACCGGCAGCCGGATCACCTGCGTGGGCCGCTGCTCGGTGCCGCGCGGCGCCCGCGTTTTCAACGCGTCCGGCAAGACCATCATTCCGGGCTTCATCGACGTCCACTCCCACAACTACCGGGAGCATCGCGGCATCATCCCCCAGCGCAACACCGAGGGCGCGATCTTCCTGAGCTACGGGATCACCAGCACCATGGACCCCTCGATGTGGTCCCAGAATCTCTTCCCCACCGCGGAAATGGTGGATGCGGGCGTGCTGGTCGGGCCCCGGGTCTTCACCACCGGCGACCCGCTCTATTCCGGCGACGGCTCGCGCCAGGAGGTGTTCAACTCCTACGCGGACGCGGAGGCCGGAATCCGGAAACTGGCCAACTGGGGAGCGGTGTCGCTCAAGCAGTATCTCCAGCCCCGCCGCGACCAGCGCCAGTGGGTCACCGACGTGGCCCGGAAGGTCGGGCTCCAGGTCACCGCCGAGAACAACGATCTCGAATACACTCTTGGCATGATCATGGACGGGCACACCGGGTTCGAGCACCCGATGAGCTACACGCCCCTTTATGCCGACTTCACCACGTTCCTCGGCAAGGCCCAGGCCACCTATTCGCCAACGTTCATGGTCGGCGGCCCGGGGCCGTGGAACGAGGAGTACTGGTACCAGGAATCCGAAGTGTGGAAGGACACCAAGACTCGCCGGTTCATGCCCTGGCTCCAGTTCATTCCCCAGAGCCGGGAACGGATGCTCCGGCCGGTCACCGACTACAGCTACCCGTGGATCGCCCTCGGCCTGGGCGACATCATCGCCGCCGGCGGCTTCGGAGCGATCGGCGCCCACGGCCAGCACAACGGGCTCGGGTCTCACTGGGAGGTCTGGATGGCCGCGTCAGCGCTCGGACCGATGGGCGCCCTCGAGGTGGCCAGTCGCCACGGCGCCCGGTTCATCGGCCGGGAGCAGGATCTTGGCTCGATCGAGGTCGGCAAGCTGGCCGACTTCATGGTGCTCAACGCCAATCCGCTCGTGGACATCCGGAACACGGCCGATATCCAGTTCGTGGTCAAGGGTGGCGTGGTGTACGACGACGACACGCTCGACGAAGTCTGGCCGCGCCAGCGGAAGTACGGCACCGGTCATTGGGTCATTCCCGACGCGCTCCGGTCCGATGACCGGCCGATCCGGCCATGAAGCGGACGGCGACGCGGATCGCGGCGCTGGCGGCGACGGCCGCGGGCCTCGCCACCGCGACCGCGGTCGCCCAGCCGGAGATCATCCGGACCGAGCACGGCGTGCCGCACGTCTACGCCGCGAATTTCCGGGAGGCGGGCTACGGCCTGGCCTGGGTCCAGATGGAAGACTACGGCCCCCGGGTGGCGGACGGACTCGTCGTGGGCCGCGGCGGCCTGGGCCGCCTGTACGGGCGCGACAGCATGGAGACGGACTTTACCCGCCGGGCGGTGCACGGGTTCGCTGCCGAGCGGTGGTTGACCCTCAAGGTTCGGACCCGGGAGGTGTATCAGGGATTCGCCGAGGGTGTGAACGAATACGTCCGGCGCCATCCCGATCGGTTCCCGGTTGGCACGCCGACCGATTTCACGGGCTGGGACGTCCTGGCCCGCGAGATCGGTACCCCGGCCATCGGCGCGGCGCGGTGGCTTGTTGCCCGGGAGACCGGCCAGCGGGCGCCGACGCCGCGAAACGACGTCGACGTCGACGGACCGGACGACGGGTCCAACGCCTGGGCCCTCGCACCCAGCCGAACCCGATCGCGCCACGCGATCCTGCTCCGCAATCCGCATCTCGACTGGGGCGCCGGCTATTACGAAGCGCACGTCGTCGTACCCGGCCAGCTCGACTTCTACGGGGACTACCGAATCGGCGGGCCGTTCGGCGTCATCGGCGGCTTCAACCGCGATCTCGGCTGGGCCACGACCAACAACAGCGTCGACAACGATGAGGTCTACCGCGTCCGGGTCGCACCGGGAACGGTGGACGCGATTCTCCTCGACGGCCGGCCGGTTCCGCTCACCCGGCGGGCCATCACCGTCGACTATCGGGCCGGTGACGGCTGGAGTACCGAGACCCGAGAGGTCTGGGACTCACCCATCGGCCCGGTCGTCGAGCGAACCGACAGCGTGGTCTACATCCTCCGGGATGCGGCGGCCGGCGAACCGCGTGGCGGCGAGCAGTTCCTGGCCATGATGATGGCCGGCTCGTACGACGAGTGGCGCGCCGCGCTCGCGATGCAGGCCCGCTCGAGCTCCAACCTGACCTACGCCGACCGGGCCGGGAACGTCTTCTACATCTGGAACGGCACGCTGCCCTCCCTGCCCCATCCGCCCACCGGCGACACCGCCTCCACGCCGGTGGCGCGAACGGACGAGGTCTGGTCCCAGCTGGTGCCCCTCGACTCGATGCCGCAGGTGCGCAACCCGCCGGGCGGCTATGTCCAGAACGAGAACTCGTCGCCGCATTTCACCAATCTCAACGCGGTCCTCGATCCGGCCTCGCTGCCCCCGAACGCCGAAGCACCGAGTCTGAGCCTCCGGAGCCAGCTTTCGCTCGAGTTGATCGGGAAGCCGGGACCGCGGCTGTCGCTGGAGGACGTGATCCGGCTCAAACACAGCTACCGGATGCTGCTGGCGGACCGCGTCAAGGCCGATCTCCTCGCGGCGGCGGCGGCCACCCCGTCGGGATCGTCGGCCGAGGGCGCCGAGATCCTGCGTGCCTGGGATAACACGGCGGCGCCGGAGGCTCGCGGCGCGGTGCTGTTCGAGATGTGGTGGCGGCTCTATGCGGCGCGGCTGGCGGAACCGTTCGCGGTGCCGTGGTCCTTTGCCGAGCCGACGACGACCCCGCGCGGACTGGCGGACCCAGCCCGCGCGGCAGCCGCCCTCGCCCAGGCGGTGGATTCGGTCCGGCGGCGATTCGGTGCGGCCGACGTGCCCTGGGGCGAGGTGCATCGGGTCCGGTTCGGATCGGTGGACGCTCCGGTCGGCGGCTGCCACGGCAATCTCGGCTGCTTCCGGGTGCTCTGGTTCCGGGACGAGCCGGACGGCAAATGGGCCGTACAGGGCGGCGACGGTTGGATCCTGGCGGTCGAGTTCGGCCCGGTTCCGCGCGCCTACTCGGTGCTCGCCTACGGCGAGAGCAACGACCCTGCGGCCCGCTGGCACGACGACCAAGCGGCGATGTTCGCCCGCGGGGAGCTCAAGCCGGTGGCCTACACGCGGGCGGACGTCGAGCGGGTCGCGATCGCGCGGTACCGGGCGGGCAGCGGCGCGCCCTGATCAGCGGGGGCGGTCGACGACGATCTGACCCGCCTTCATCACCCACCGCACCCCGCGCACGACGGCCCCGATATCGGTCAGCGGATCCCCGCTGACCGCGGCAATATCCGCCAGATAACCGGGCGCGAGGCGCCCCAACTCCCGTCCCCGCCCCAGCAATTCGGCTGGAATCGTCGTGGCAGTGGCCAAGGCCTCCGCCGGCGTCATGCCCGCCCGGACGAACCACTCGAGTTCTCTGGTGTTTTCCCCGAAGCCCGTAAATACGGCGTCGGACCCCATCCCGATGCGCACGCCTGCGGCGTGCGCCCGCCGCGCCGTTTCCAGATTCCGCGCCACGAACTCCCGGAGCGCTCGGTCGTTCTCCTCGGTATAGCCGAATTCTTCGCGGTGGTCCGCATAGTAGCGGTTGTGGTCGATGGTGGAGACGTACACGGTGCCGCGCCGGGCCATCTCCGCGAGCGTTGCGTCGTCGAGGTCCACGGGGTGTTCCACCGACTCCGCCCCCGCCAGTACCGCGTCCCGCGCGGCGATCGGGCCGTAGGAGTGCACCGTCACCGGCTTGCCCCGGGCATGGGCCGCGTCGATGGCCCAGCGAAGTTCGGCGGCCGAGAACGTTGGGCTGCCGGAGAGGTCGTCCGCGCTGCCGGTCGAGGCGAAAATCTTGATCAGGTCCGCGCCACCGTCGAGCTGGTCGTTCACCGCCTTCACGATCGACGCCGAGTCGTGTCCCACCGAGCCGCACGATGTCCGGCCGGGCCGCATGCCGAGTCCGCAGCCGGCGGCCACGATCCGGGGGCCGGTTACGTACCCCGAGTCGATCAGGTCGCGGAGCAGGACCGCCATCCGGTCGCGGGAGTGGAGATCCCGCATCGTCGTGACCCCGGACTCCAGCGCTCGCCGGAGGTTCTCCTGGGCCAGAACCAGGAGGGTCGGCGCCGGGCGCTGGCCGAGTTGCTGCCAAGGCCTGGTTCCGGGTTTTTCGTCCCAGAAGTACGTAGCGTGCACGTGGAGGTCGATCAGACCCGGAATGGCGGTGAGCCCGCGGAGATCGGTGGTCGGCACGCCGGCTTTCGGGGTGCCGCTTTCGATCCGGACGATCCGGTTGCCGTCGACGTAAACCACGGCGCGGTCCACGATCCCGCTCTCCGTCAGGGCCGCCTTGAACCAGAGGGCCCGCCCCTGCCCGGCAACCGGCCCGGGAGCAGCCGCCATCACGCCGAGCAGGGCGGCCAGCCGCGCGAGGGTTGTCATGGGTTCCGCTTTGAAGAGGTTCGGCGTAGCCTACCGGGAGAGGGGTTCCACCGCCAGACGTCAGCCGGAGGACATCGATGTCGCGGGCCTTTGTGAAGGAAGACAGCGACGGGGCCGCGCCTCGGTACCCCCTGCCGCCGCGGGACGACCCGGGGTTCCCCCTCGCCGCCGCGCAGGCGCTGCTGACCGGTGCGAACAACGGCGACACCGCGAGCGCCGAGGACGCCACGGGCCACCCGTGGGGCGGCTGGCGGCCGAGGTCAGACAATTGCATGCCGAGGCAGTCGACCGCGGGGACGACCGCGCCGAAGTGCTGGCCGCCCGATTCCTGCGAGCCGCCGGCGAAGCAGTCGACTGACCATCGCGCTTCGGCAATGCTCCTTGCCCTTTTGATCCTTCAAACGGCCGCCGCCGAGTCCCGGCCGATCGCTCCGATTCCGGAGCCGGGCGTGGTCGACGGCTGGGCGACCACCCTGGCGGGCCAGGCGTTCGACTATCACTCGGCCCGGCCGGCAGTGCGGACCTCGCTCCTGATCCGCTCGCTCGACAGTACCGCCGGCGCACGATGGCGGACCGCTCCGGCGAGGGTCGGGACTGCAGGGGCAGGGTTCGCCTTCCTGGCCGCGATGGATGTCGCTGATCCGGGTCAACCTCCGGTCGAATTTCACCTGCTCGTGAATGGCCGCCACCGGCTCCACATCCCGCAGCCCACCGATACGACCGACTGGTCGCTCCGGGGCGAGGACGGCGTTCGCCTGTCGTTCCACCGGCTCATGGTGGACAAGTTCGGCGACGTCCACGGCCGCTTCATCCTCACGGTGCCCGAATCGCTCATCCGGCGCGACCGGCCCGTCGACATCGAAGTCCATGGGATGACGGCGGGCCGGATGAGTTGGTTCATCCTCTACCTGTCCTCGATGGCGCCGTCGGTGACCGTGGCGGCGGAACAAGCGCTCCTCAACAGCCCGGTCGGGCCGCGACAGTCGTTTCGGCTCGATGTCTGGAATCCCTGGGCGCCGCTCGACTTCAGGGCTGGGTTCCCGGGGCGTGCCGACACGTTGCTCGGGGCGCCCACCGGCGCCGCCACCTTCCGCCTGGGCATCGCTCCGGTCACTCGCTCGGCGACGGGCCGGCTCCAGATCACGGCGGCCGGCCGCCTCGCCCGCTTCCCCGCGATTCGCCTCGAGCCCGTCGTGCCGCGCGAGTTCCACCTGATCAACCACGCCCACCTCGACATCGGCTACACCGCGACCCAGGAGGAAGTGCTCACCCGCACCTGGGCGGGCTACGACTCGGCGATCGCCATCGCCGGGCGGACCCGTGACTATCCGGATGAGGCCCGGTTTCGTTACGACGTCGAAGGCCTCTGGCCGCTCGATGAGCTGCTGGAGCGTGATCCGGCTCGCGCCGCCCGGGTGCTGAACGCCGTCCGCCGCGGCGACCTCTCGCTCAATGCGACCTACGCCAACCTGATGATGGGTCTCGCGACCGCTCGGGAACTGGACGAGATGCTGGCCTTCGGGCGCCGGCTTCGGGCCGAGGGGTTCCCGCTCAGCACCGCGATCTTGAGCGACGTGCCGGGGGCGCCGGCGGCGGTGATCCCCGCGCTGGCCAAGGACGGGATTCGCTGGTTCTCCACCGGACCCAATTACCAGCCGGCGCTGCCGATGTCTGGCGACCGGATCGGGTACACGATCGAAGCGTTGGGCGACAAGCCCTTCTGGTGGGTGAGCCTCGACGGGCGGGACAGTGTTCTGGTGATGATGGCCGGCCGCGGGTATTCGTGGATGCATGTATTCCCGGCCGGACGGATCCGGATGGAGGATGCCGCCGCCCTCACGGACTACGCGGCCCGCCTCATGGAGACGGGATACCCGTCACCCGTGGTCCAGTTGCGGATCGCCCACGGGGGTGACAACGGTACCCCGGACGCGCACCTGCCGGACGAGGTGCGGCGCTGGAACGAGGTGTTCGCCTCGCCGCGGCTCGTCATCAGCACCCTGCCCCGAATGTTCGCCCGGTACGAGGCCGTCACCCCGGATATCGCGCGGCGGCGCGGCGACTTCACGGGCTACTGGGAAGACGGGGCGATGAGCACGGCCCGGGAAGAGGTGCTGGTCCGCCGCGCTTCCGCCCGGCTCGAAGCGGCCATTGCCCAGGCCGGGCGGGTGGGTGCCGCGCTCGATTCCGCCGCGGTGCGCCGCGCGTGGAAGGAGATACTTCTCTGGCGCGAGCACACCTGGGGCGCGGATCGGAGCATCAGCGACCCCGATGCGCCGGACGTCGTGGCCCAATGGCGGTGGAAGCAGCGCCGGGCGGTGCTGGCGGATTCGCTCACCTGGGCGCTCTGGCGATCGGCCGGCGGCATCGCGACTGGTCCGACGCCGAGCGGCGGGGCGGCCGTCGGGAACCCGAATGCGGCACCGGCTCCGTCGGGCCTGTCGCCGGTGGCCGCGGCTGGCGATTCCCTGTCGAACGGTGCGGTTACCGTGCGGATCGACGGTCGTACCGGGGCCATTCGGAGCCTGCGCTGGGAAGGTCGGGAGTTGGCGGACCCGGCCCGGGGCGGTCTGGCCTGGCTCCGCTACCTCGCCGGGCGCGACACCAGCCGCGCGGTCTCGGCGGTGGTCAGGTCCGTTTCGGTGGAACGCACGAGCCCGGCGAGCGCCGCGATCCGGATCGTCGCCGACGCGCCGGGGATCCGGTCGGTCGTGCAGACCATTTCGCTCGAGGCGGGCACGCCGCATGTGACCGTCGAAACGACGATCGACAAGCTGCCGGTGCGGGAGAAGGAGTCGGTCCATCTGGGCTTCGCCTTCGCCGTGCCCGACCCTGTGGTCCGGCTGGATCCCGGCGGCCTCCTGATGCGAGCCGACGCCGATCAGCTCGCGGCTGCCAACCGCAATCTGCTCTCAGCCGCGAGTCTGGTGGACGTCTCGGGTGCGGGCGTCGGCGTCACCATCGCGACGCCAGACGCCCCGCTCTGGCAGCGGGGCGGCCTGACCGCGGAAGCGTTCAAGCAGGCGGACAACACCGAAAGGTGGCTCAGCAATACCCTCCCGGGCGGCGTCATGGTCGCCGATCTGATGAACAACTACTGGCACACCAACTTCAAGGCCGACCAGGACGGACCAGTGACCTTCCGGTTCGTGATCCGGCCGCACGGCCCGTTCGATCCGGCCGAGGCTTCCGCCTTTGCAGCGTCGATCCGGCGCCAGACCGCGCTGGCCGAACCCAGGTAGGCCGCCGCTTCGCTCGGCCTGCGTCTCGAACGCAACGATCGGCCCGACCCTACTCCCCTGAAGGACCGCGGCTCGGTAGAATAGAAACATCCTCCCCCCAGGATCGCCGTGACCCTCGCTCGGAAATCCCAGCAGCAATACGACGCCATCGTGGTCGGCTCCGGAGCCGGCGGCGGCATGGCCGCGTTCCAGTTGGCCGTCAACGGCCTCAAGGTCCTGCTACTCGAGGCCGGGCGGAACTACGACCCAGTTCGAGAGACGCCGATGTTCCAACTTCCCAAGGACGCCCCGCTCCGCGGCGACAGCTACCCGGACAAGCCGTTCGGCTTCTACGACGCCACGGTGGACGGCGGCTGGCGGGTCCCCGGCGAGCCCTACACGACCGCACCCGGTTCCGACTTCATGTGGTGGCGGGCCCGGATGCTCGGCGGCCGGACCAATCACTGGGGCCGGATTTCCCCCCGGATGGGCCCCTATGACTTCAAGCCCCGGTCCCGGGACGGCCTCGGCATCGACTGGCCGCTCACCTACGACGAACTCGAGCCCTACTACGACAAGACCGAGGCGCTGATCGGGGTGTACGCCCACTCCGAGGGACTCGAGAACACGCCGGTGTCCCGAAACGGCACCCAGCTGCCGCCGCCCAAGCCGCGCGCCTTCGAACTGCTCACCCAGAAATACTGCCAGCCGCTCGGCATCCCCGTCATCCCGGCGCCAATCGCGGTCCTGACGCAGCGGCAGGACGCCGATCGCTGGCCCGCCAAGCTGTTCCCCGGTAACCCGCTGGCGCAACGCGTGGTCCGGGAGTCGATGCTGTCCCGCCAGGCCTGCTTCTATGCCACGGAGTGCGGCCGAGGGTGCTCGATCAAGGCGAACTTCCAGTCGACCACCGTGCTGTTGCCGCCGGCGCTGGCCACCGGGAACCTGACCATCATTCCGAACGCGATGGTCCGCGAGGTCACCGTCGACAGCCGGGGCAAGGCCACCGGGGTCAGCTACGTCGACAAAGACACCAAGGCGGATGTTCAAGCGCGGGGCCGGATCGTGGTCCTCGCGGCCAGCGCCTGCGAAACCGCCCGGATCATGCTCAACTCGAAGTCGGCGCTGTTCCCGAACGGCATCGCCAACGGCACCGGGCTCGTCGGCCGCTACCTGATGGATACGGTGGGTGCGGGCATCGGCGGGCAGATCCCGATGATGGAGAATCTCCCGCCCCACAACGACGAAGGCACCACCCGGCTCCACCTGTACATGCCGTGGTGGCTCTATCAGCAGCAGGCGGCCGGCAAGATGGACTTTGCCCGCGGCTACCACGTGGAGTTCGGCGGCGGCCGCGGGATGCCCGGCCCCGGCATCTTCTGGGGCCTCGAGAATTACACCGACGGCGCCTACGGCAAGAAGTTCAAGGAGGAGGCCCGGCGCTACTACGGCTCCTTCGTCTGGTTCGACGGCCGGGGCGAGATGATCCCGAACGACGACTCGTACTGCGAACTCGATCCGGACACCAAGGACCAGTGGGGCATCCCGGTCCTCCGGTTCCACTGGAAGTGGAGTTCCCACGAACTCAACCAGGCGGCCCACATGGTCAAGACCTTCGCCCAGATCATCGAATCGATGGGCGGCAAGGTCGGCGGCAAGGTGGAGACCGACGGCAGCAAGGTGATCGCCAAGGGCGGCCAGATCATCCACGAGGTCGGCACCGTCCGAATGGGTGACGACCCGAAGACCTCGGTGCTGAACGCCAACTGTCAGAGCTGGGAGGTGAACAACCTCTTCGTGACGGACGGGGCACCGTTCGTGTCCAACGCCGACAAGAACCCGACCATCAGCATTCTGGCGCTCGCCTGGCGTACCTGTGACCACATTCTGGCCGAGATGAAACGGGGGAACGTCTGATGGATCGCCGCGACCTGCTCAAGACCCTCGGCGCTTCGGCTGCGCTCCCGATTCTGGCCCAGACCGGCTGCGCCAAGCCGGAAGAAGCTCCCGTCGTGGTCCAGGGCCCCGAGTGGAAAGGACCCGCGGGCACCCCGTCGGACCCGGATCTCGTCAAACCGAAGGTCACCTGGGACAAGGTCCTCACGCCGGCCGAACTCGTCACCCTCGGCGCGTTGTGCGACGTGATCATTCCGGCGGACGACAAGAGCCCGGCCGCGAGTGCGGTCGGCGTGCCGGACTACATCAACGAGTGGGTCAGCGCGCCCTACGACTACCAGAAGAACACCCTGCCCAAGGTCCGCGCCGGCCTGACCTGGATGGATACCGAATCGGGCAAGCGGTTCAAGAAGCCGTTCGCGGAGCTGGCGGACGAACAGAAGACCGCCATCTGCGACGACATCTGCTATCTCCCGAAGGCCAAGCCCGCGTTCAAGACTGCGGCTGAGTTCTTCGACCTGATCCGGGACCTGAGTGCCACCGCGTTCTACACGACGCGGGAGGGCATGCAGGACATCCAGTACATCGGCAACATGGCGCAGCCGAAGTTCGATGGGCCGCCGCCCGAGGTCCTCAAGCACCTGGGGCTGGCGTGACGAACCCGTTGATCGCCTCTATTGAGGCGGAATACCGCCGCTACCGGGTCATGGCCGAGGCGGCGCTTGATCAGGTCGCCGAGGAACAACTCGGGCTGGCGGGGCCGGCGGGGGGCAATTCCCTCGCAACCATCTGCTGGCACATGTCGGGCAATCTCGAGTCCCGGTTCACCGATTTCCTCACCACCGACGGCGAGAAGCCCTGGCGGCACCGCGAGGAGGAGTTCGCGCCGCGGCCGGTGCCCAGGGTGGAGTTGCAGGCAAAGTGGGCCCGCGGCTGGGACGTGTTGTTCGACACGCTGGCCACGCTGACCGACGACGCTCTCTTCGCCACCGTGACCATCCGGGGCCAGTCCCTGACGGTGCACGAAGCGCTCCATCGGTCCCTGGCCCACGCGTCGTATCACGTCGGCCAGATCGTCTATCTGGCGCATTCGTATTGCGGCGACCGGTGGCGCTATCTCAGTATCCCACCGGGTGGTTCCGCCGCCTACAACGAGAACCCGACGCTGGAAAAGCCCCGCGAGTACGCCCGGACCATCACCGGTACGGCGCCGTCCTGAGGTCACACCCGATGAAAAGACTGCTCCGCGTCGTTGGCGTGGTGCTCCTCGTGCTGGTGGTCGGCGGTGGGCTGTTTGTCGCGTCCCGCCAGCACCTCACGTTCGACGCGCCCTTCCCGGACGTGGCCGCCTCCACGGACTCGGCGGTCACCGCCCGGGGGCACTACATCGTTCGCGGATTGGCTCCCTGCGCCTCGTGCCACGGCGATCCGGCCCAGCGGGCAGCCTACGAGGCGGGCGAGGACATCCCGTTGATCGGCGGCGCGGTGTTCGACATCCCGCCCGGGCGGTTCTACACCAGGAACCTGACCCCCGATCAGGAGACCGGACTTGGCAACGTGTCCGACCAGGCGATCGCTCGAGCTCTGCGATATGGCGTGGGTCACGACGGACGGGCGCTGCTGCCGTTCATGGAGATGCAGGGTCTTTCCGACGACGATCTCGTGGCGGTGGTCTCCTATCTCAGGGCGCAGGCCCCGGTGCGGAACGAGGTCCCGCCGCATCGCTACACCCTGATCGGCAAGATCGTCCGCGCCACCGTTCTGGCCAACCCGGTCGGCCCGGCCTCAACCCCACCGACCCACGCCCCCCGCGGTGCAACCGTCGAGAACGGCCGCTACTTGGCGGAGTCCGTGGCGCTGTGTTGGGCCTGTCACACCGAACGGTCCGAGTTCACCGGTGCCCTCACCGGACCCCGGTACGCCGGCGCGAGCAAATTCACCGAGGCAAACGATCCCGGTCATGTGTGGGCACCGGCGAACATTACGAGCGACAAGGAAACCGGACGCCTGGGGATCTGGACAGAGGATCAGTTCGTGGGGCGGTTCCGGACGGGGCTCGTGATTCCCAAGTCACCGATGCCGTGGGGGGCGTACAGCCGCCTGGACGAAGACGACCTGCGAGCGATCTACCGGTATCTCAAGACGGTTCCGGCCGTGACGAACGACCCGGGCCCGCCGGTGACCGAGGTTGGCCGGCCCTGACTCCGGGTCAGGCAAGCGGCGTCGCCGCTCGGTCCCCGCGTCCCGCTATATTTGTGCGATGGACCACCAGCAGCCCACGCGGCCGATCGTCCACCGGGCCTCGAGTCACGCCGAGGCCGCGGCTTGGGACATTGAGCAGCAGGTCGCCATGACGCCGGAGGAGCGCCAGCAGGTGGCTCGTGTCCTCAAGGCCCGAGCGTACCCCGGGGTCAACAAGGACGTCCGCGAGTGCCACCGCGCCGGGTAGCCCCAGCGCATTTCTCGCCCGACACCCGGGCATTCATCGAGTTGCTCGGGCGCCACGGCGTCCGGTTCGTGATCGCCGGCGGCGAGGCCGTGATCTTTCACGGACACGCTCGGCTGACCGGGGACGTCGATTTCTTCTTCGATCGGGATCCCCGCAATACTCGCAGGCTCTTCGCGGCCCTCAGGGAGTTCTGGGGTGGTGAGGCCCCGGGCATAGCCTCCGCAGCCGACTTGGAGCAGGCCGGCCTTGTCCTGCAGTATGGCGTTCCGCCGAACCGGATTGATCTCCTCAACGACATCGATGGCGTGTCATTTGGCGAAGCCTGGGCCGGGCGGGTCGAGGCCGTCACCGCGGGGGACTCGGGCGATGTAGCTCTCCCCTACCTTGGCCGGACAGAGTTGATCCGGAACAAGGAAGCATCGGGGCGGCCGAGGGATCTGGACGACCTCTCCTATTTGCGAAGGCAGGGCTGATCCTGCCCCGCGTGGCCGGGGAGCGGGAGTTGGCCGGTCGCGATCGCATCGACCGCCCAACGCCCCCGCCTAAGCGCCACGATCAGCCAACCCAACATGCCGGGCAACGAGTGCCTCGAGTTCGCCGACCGTCCGGACACGCTCCCAATCCTGTAATGGCGGATTGATCCGGAATCGCCACCGCAGAGCCGGGATCAGTTCCATGGCGTAATCGTCGCCGTCGATTCGCAGATCTTCAACCAGCAGGGCAGTCCGCACGATGGAGCCGACAGGGACGTCGGTTACCTCACTCAAGCTGCGAAGGACTTCCTCTCGAACCCCCTCGATTGTTGAAATCGAGCGGTCCGGCTTGACGCCGAGGGCAGTCCGAAGCCAATACGGGAGCGAGAATCTCATCGGCCCACGTTTCCAATCTCCGCCGCGCCCAGGCCTCGTCGCCCTCGTCTTGTTAATGTAGCTACCTGACGCTACATTATCAACATGAGAGCAGTTGGCGTCCGAGACCTCAAGAACCGCCTCAGCGAATACCTCCGGGCGGTCAAGGCCGGCGAGCGGATTCTCGTGACCGATCGAGGGCAGGTCATCGCCGAGTTGCGGCAGCCGAGCCTGGAGGGAGAACCGGGCGGGCTCCCCCCCGCTCTGGTCCGCCTGGTGCGGGAGCACGGGGCCATCGGCCTTCCCAACGACCCGGGCGCCTATCCGGAACTCGAACGCCGGACGCCGGACGGTACGGCAACGCGCACGGTGGACGAACTGCGCGGCGCGTGATCCTCTACGCCGAAACGAGCGCGGTCCTGGCCTGGTTGCTGGGTGAGTCGACCGGGCAGTCGGTTCGCGCCGGCCTCGCCGGGGCCGCCGCCGTCTTCACGTCGCAACTGACGTTGGCCGAGTGTGAGCGGGCCCTGGCGCGGCTGGCGGCGTCGAGGCATCTCGACTCGACCGCCTTGGTCGTCCTGCGCGAAACGCTGGGGCGGGCCGCGGCGCATTGGATCCGACTGGAGATCTCCTCCACAGTACTCGGACGGTGTGGCGAGCCCTTTCCGGTCGAACCGGTTCGGACCCTCGACGCCATTCATCTCGCCACCGCGCTCGAACTCCGCGCCGCGGAACCGCGCCTCGTGGTCCTGAGCCTCGATGAACGGGTCCGCCGCAACGCCTCGGCCATGGGACTGGTGATCCAGCCGGCGGCCGGCCCTGCCTAACGACGGGAACCCGCCCCGGGGAGCGCAGCCAGTACCCGCCGGACTCGATCCGGATCCGGACGCGACTCGCAGCCAAACCCCTCCACCGCCGCATTCCGCAGGACCCCCGCCAGATGAATCTCCGCCACTCGCGTCTCCGCAACGAGACGGGCGACATGGACACCTTGCACGCCGCCCCCGGCCAGCACGACCGGCGACCCCGCCGCTTCCTCCACCAGCCGGCGGATCGCCGCCCGTCCCTGATCCGCCGTCGGCGCCCCGCCGGACGTCAGGATCCGGCTGACGCCGAGTTCGCGGAGGGTCGCCATCGCACTGAGCGAGTTGGGGATCGCATCGAACGCGCGGTGGAACGTGAACGGGACGCCACCCGCCCGCTCCACGAGCAGCCGGGTCGCCCCGACATCCACGCCGCCCTTCGGGCCGAGCAACCCGGCCACGACGCCGGCCGCCCCCGCCCCAACGGCCAGTTCGACATCGCGGGCCATCACCGCCAGTTCGCTCTCGTCCGCCACGAACGGCCCCGGCCGCGACCGGATCATCACGAACACCGGAATCGCCACCGCGGCCCGCACCGCCTCGAGCAGCCCGAGACTCGGCGTGAGCCCGCCCACCTCGAGCGCCTGGCAAAGCTCGAGCCGGTCGGCACCGGCCTCGGCCGCAAGTCGCGCGGCGGTCACGGAGTCGACGGCAACCTCGACCAGGGGTCGGCCCGACGTTAGCATTCGTTACCTCGATTGACTTGAGACGAGGAGCGCTCCGCATTCCGGCGCGCGCCGAACACAAGGCAGTCTCCACCCGAAAGCAACCCAGCCGGCCCCTCAGCCGGAAGACTTCGAGCGGGAGGCGTGATCGCATGACCGAGGAAACCAAACGCGGCCCGGGCGGCACCCCCGGCGGCACCGGCGAATTCCTGCTGGGCCTCGCCCTCGTGATCGGCGGCGGCTATCTGGTGATGAACCAGGTGACCGTCACCAGCGGCTTCTGGTCCTTCTACGGCTACAACGCGTTCGGCTTCTCGCTGATTCCGCTGCTGATCGGCATCGCGGTGCTGTTCTTCAACGGCCGCTCGCCGATCGGCTGGTTGCTGACGCTCGGGGGCGCGCTGATCATCTTCCTCGGCGTGATCACCAACCTGCGCGTCTTCTTCCAGCCCACGAGCCTCTTCAACACGCTCCTCATGCTCGGAGGTCTCGCGGCCGGCATCGGCTTGATCGCGCGGTCGATCCGGACCCACTGACCGGCCGCGCATGCGCGCCCTCCACGAAGTCGTGACCCGCACTCGCGGCACCCGGCAGGGGGGTGCCGTGTTCGCCGGCACCCGGGTCTCGGTCAAACAGCTGATCGACCACCTCGACCGGGGTGGCACCGTGGCCGACTTCCTCGCCCGATACCCCCAACTGGACGCCGACCAGGTGGCGCAGGCCCTGGCCCTGGGCCTCGAAGCCCTGGTGGCCCGGGTTCCCGTCGACCCGTTGCCGGCGCAGGCCTCCCTCCTGCCCCGCACCGACAAGCGTGGCGTGATTCTCAATCCCGAGGAGCTGACGGCGGCCTTGGTGGTGGGCCGCAAGGTCCGCTGCCCCGCCTGCCGCGACCTCGTCTTCGAACGCTGGCCGGAGGGCTGGAACGCCCACGCCGCCCGCCGCTGCCGCGGCCTCCGCGACGCCGGGGCCGGCGCTCGGCAGGCGGAGTTCAAGCGGCGCTTCGAGCACCTGTTCCGATAGCCGAGAGGTCGGCGAGGGCATGGGGCGCTGACCCGGCCGGAGTTCGGCATCAGGGGACCCCGACAACGTGCGGACTTTCCGGCCCACGCCGTCTCCCCAGCCCGGCCGGACGGCGGCCGACCGCAGGGTCGAACCAGTCCCGGGGCCGGAATTGCCCCCGGGGCCGACGTTGCCCCCGAGGCCGGCTTCCGCCACGATTCCCTGAGCCGCACTGGAGTGGTATTGCCGATGTTGGTCCCGCCGGTCCTCCCGGCCCTGTCCGCGCTGCTGGCCGTCGCCGGGATCCAGAATCCCGACGCGTTCAAGCGGGCCCTTTCGGCCGACACGACCGAAGTGGGCCGGGCGGCCAGGCGGGCCCAGGAGAACTTCGAACGGGACCGCCGGCTCCGGCTCCCGGCGAGCTACGGCTCGAGCGGGCGCTGCGACGAACGGATCGGCCGGTTCTGCTACTGGTACGACGACGGCGACACCACCCTCCCGGCCGATCCACCCAGCGTCAAGGACGCCCGTCGCGACCTCATCGCCGTCCTCGGCGGGGCCGCCGCGCGGCAACCGGAGCACGACTGGCTTACGGGACAGCACGTCCGCTACCTCGTCGAACAGGACCTGCTCGACGCCGGGGTCACCACCGCCCGGGGTTGCCGCGCCACCCCGTGGTGGTGCGCCGCACTCGAGGGATACGCAACTCACGCAGCCGGCCGCTACGCCGCCGCCGACTCGGCCTTCGACCGAGCCCTGGCCCTGGCACCCGAGCCCATTCGCTGTGCCTGGCTCGATTGGTCAGTCGTCCTCGACGAGCGCCTGGCGGGCCGGGTGGAAGAGGGGTCGTGCGCCGAACGAGTGGCGCTGGCCGACACGGTCTTCTGGCTCGGCCAGCCGCTGCTGTCCCGGCCCGGCAACGACCTTCGCACCGAGTATCTCTCCCGCCGGGTCGTCGCCCTCCTGCGATCCACCGCCCGCACCGCGTACGGCACCCCCTGGGGCGACGACATGGAGGAGCTGCTCCTGCGCTACGGCTGGTCGACGCGCTACTCCGTCGCCGGCAACACCGCTCGGGCCCTTGAAGGCCCGTCGGTCATCGGACATCAGCGGTCGCCGGCGTTCCAGTTTCTCCCGGTGACCCGCGCGGACACGGGGCTCGAGGCCTGGGAGTGGACCTTCAAACCGGAGCGCCCTCGCTCCCGGTATGCGCCGCCCTACGCCGACGAATTCCTCGCGACCACGCACTATCAGGTGGCCCGATTCCCCCGCGGCGACACGACGCTCGTGGCGGCCGCCCTGGGCGCCACCCTCGCGGACCCTGGCTTCCGCGGCCGGCCGCTCGACCAGGCGCTCGCGGTGAGTACCGGCTCGGCCCGCACCGTGATCACCCGGCGCGATTCGACCCGGACCCCCGGCGCCTTCCTGCTGGCCGTTCCACCATCGGCCGCCCGGTCGGGACAGCCGGCGGCGGCGGCCGGCGGCGGCACCCCGCCCTCCGCAGCGGAGCCCGGGGCCCCTCTCCTCGTGAGCCTCGAAACCAACCCCCACGGGATCCGTCGGTTCCTGAGAGCCCGAACCCTGGTGGCCCCCATCGACCGCACCACGCCGCTGGTGCTCTCCGACCCGCTCCTGTTCCAGGCGGCCGACGAGTTGCCCCGTTCGCTCGACGAGGCGGTCCCGCGGATGCTGGCAACCGACCGCGTCTCCCGGAGGGCGCCGGTCGGCGTCTACTGGGAAACGGCCGGAGCTGCGGGGGACTCCGTCTCGGTGTCCATCGCCCTCGTACCGTTTCAGCGGGGCCTCCTCGGCCGGATCGGCCAGGGGCTGAGCCTGGTCGGCCGCCGGGCGCCGCTCACGCTGGAGTGGCAAGCCGGCGCCGCCGGAGAGCGGATTACCGGCCGGGCTCTGGAGCTCGACCTTCGCCGTTTGAAGAACGGGCGCTATCGTCTGGTCATCGAACTCACCGGGCCGGCAGGATCGGCCACCAGTGAACGCACCATCGAACTCGTACCCTGAGGTTGGACCTGTGAAGATCTCGTTTTCCGGACTGACGGCGCTCCTCCTGACGACTCCCATGGCCGCCCAGGGACCCTCCCCGGCCCGGGAGCCGGCCGCGGCCCCGGTGGCCCAGGCCGACACGATGCCGCTCGACCCGGCCGTCATCACCGGAAGCTTTCCGAACGGGCTCCGGTACTACATCCGGAAGAACGACCGGCCCAAGGCACGGGCGGAACTCCGTCTGGTGGTGAACGCCGGCTCGGTGCTCGAGGACGACGACCAGCTGGGCCTGGCCCACTTCGTCGAGCACATGGCCTTCAACGGCACCGCGCGGTTCGCCAAGCAGTCGCTGGTGGACTACATCGAGGGCATCGGCATGCGCTTCGGCGCGGATCTGAACGCCAGCACGTCCTTTGACGAGACGATCTACCAGCTCCTCGTCCCGACCGACAGCACCCATCTCCTCGAGCGCGGTTTCGACATTCTCGAGGACTGGTCCCACGGCATCAGCTTCGACACCGCCGAGGTCCGCAAGGAACGCGGCGTGGTGATCGAGGAGTGGCGGCTCGGCCAGGGCGCCTCGAACCGGATGTTCGAGAAGCAGATGCCGGTGCTCTTCCGCGGCTCCCGGTACAAGGACCGCCTCCCGATCGGCACCAAGCAGTCGCTCGAGACCTTCGATCCCGCGGCGCTGACTCGCTACTACCGGGACTGGTATCGCCCCGATCTGATGGCGGTCATCGCGGTGGGCGATTTCGACGTCGAGCAGGTGCGGCGGCTGATCTCCGACCGCTTCAGCCGGCTCCGCCCGGCCACGGCGGCCCCCCGGCAGCGGGTGGCGTACCGCATCCCCGCGCGCGACTCCACCGCCGCGGCGATCGCCACCGACAAGGAAGCCACCGGCACCCAGGTCGGCATCTACTATCTCCGTCCGGACCAGGGCGACCTGACCGTCACCGCCTACCGGGCTTCGCTGGTGGAGCAACTCTACAGCCAGATGCTCAACCAGCGGCTCTACGAACTCTCGCAGCAGCCCAACCCGCCGTTCATCGGCGCCGGCGGCGGTGGGGGCAGCTTCATCCGGGGCACTGATGCCTTCTCGCTCGGCGCCGCGGTAGCCGACACCGGGATCCTGCGCGGGTTCGAGGCGGTCGTGACCGAGGTCGAACGGGTGGACCGGCACGGGTTCACGCCGGCCGAGTTCGACCGCACGAAGCGTGACTTTCTCCGGAGTTACGAACAGGCGTACGCCGAGCGGGACAAGACCGAGTCGGGGAGCTATGTCGAGCAGTACATCCGGCATTTCCTCACCCGGGAGCCCTCGCCGGGGATCGAGTACGAGTATCAGTTGACCCAGCGGCTCCTGCCGACCATCACGCTGGCCGAAGTGAACGCGGCCGCGCGGAACTGGCTCGCGGTCCGCGATCGGATCCTCCTGGTCAACGCCCCGGACAAGGTGGCGTCCCGGATTCCGGGCGAGAAGCAGCTTCTTGGCGTGTTCGACCTGGTCAAGCGGGCCGACGTGGCCGCCTACGCGGAAACCGTTTCGGAAGCGCCGCTCGTTGCCGCCGATCTCCAGCCCCGGCCGCCGGTGTCCGAGACCACCGATCCGAATCTCGGAATCACGACCTGGGTCCTGCCGAACGGGGTCCGGGTCATCGCCAAGCCGACCGACTTCAAGGCCGACGAGGTGCTGCTGTCGGCCACGAGCCCCGGCGGCTCCTCGGTCGAGCCGGACAGCCTGTTCCTCGCCGCGGTGTTTTCCTCTCAGGCCGTGGCCCTGGGCGGTGCCGGCGACTTTTCGGCGGTCGAACTGCAGAAGAAGCTGGCGGGCAAGGCGGTGTTCGTGAGCCCGTTCGTCGGCAGCTATCAGGAGGGATTCCGCGGGCAAGCGTCGCCCAAGGATCTGGAGACGCTGTTCCAGCTCGTCTATCTCAACTTCACCGCCCCGCGGCGCGATCCCGAGGCATTCGCCGCGTTCCGGACGAATATCCGCGCGGCACTGGCCAACCGGAGCGCCAGTCCGGACGTAGCGTTCCGCGACACTCTGTCGGTGACGCTCACCCAGCACCACCCGCGCAACCAGCCGGTGTCCACCGCGACGATCGATTCGCTCGATCTCGACCGGGCGCTCGCGGTCTATCGCGACCGGTTTGCCGACGCGAGCGATTTCACCTTCGTGCTGGTCGGCGCGTTCTCCCTCGACAGCCTGAAGCCCCTGGTGGCGCGCTATCTCGGCAACCTGCCCGCCACCCGTCGGGGCGAGTCGTGGAAAGACGTCGGGATCCGCAATCCGCGCGGCATCGTCGAACGGGAGGTCCGCCGCGGGGTCGAGCCCAAGAGCCGGACCGAACTCGTCTTCAACGGCGAGTTCCCGTATTCCCGGGCCGAGCGGTTCGTCCTGCGGAGCATGGCCGACATTCTCGACATCAAGCTCCGCGAGTCGCTCCGGGAAGATCTGGGCGGGACCTACGGCGTGTCGGTGAGCCCGTCGCCCACCCGGATTCCCCGGGAGGAGTACACCCTGTCGATTCGATTCGAGTCGGCCCCCGACCGGGTGGATCAACTCGTCGCGGCGGTGTTCGCCCAGGTGGACACCCTGGCCACCCGCGGACCGGAGGACAAGGACCTGGCCAAGATCCGGGAAACGGTGATCCGCGGCCGGGAAACCGACCTCCGCGAAAACGGCTTCTGGCTCGGGCAACTCGCCGGCTACGCCGTCAACGACGAGGACCCCGCCGGCATCGTCAAACTGGACGATCTGCTGCCGCTCCTGACCCGGGAGCGGATCCGGGACGCCGCGGCTCGCTACCTCGACCGGAAGAACTACATTCGGGTCACCCTGATGCCCGAACGCTCCACTCAACCGGACTGACGCCATGCGCCGAGCCGCTGCGGTTCTCGGGTTGATCGCCCTGATACCGGTCACCGCGGCGGCCCAGCTCGCGGCGGACACGGCGGCGCGGATCGACCAGGTCTTCGCGCGGTTCAACCACACCGACACGCCGGGCTGCGTCGTCGGGATCGATCGCGGCGGCAGTCCGCTGTACCGCCGCGCCTACGGCATGGCGGACCTGCAGGCGGGCAGCCCGCTCACGGTCGAGTCCGTCGGTGAGTCCGGGTCCGTCGCGAAGCAGTTCACCGCCGGGGCCGTCGTCCTGCTGGCGCTCGAGGGCCGGCTCGATCTCGACGATCCGGTCCGGAAGCACATCCCCGAGCTCCCCGACTACGGCGCGCCGGTCACGATCCGCATGCTCCTCCACCACACGAGCGGCGTCCGCGACATGTGGACCCTGTTCGCGCTGGCGGGCCGCCCCTCGGGCTCGGTGCTCTACACCATGCCGGAGGCCCTGGCGATGGTGTACCGGCAGCGGGAGCTCAACTTCCCGCCCAACTCGGAATACCTCTACAGCAACTCGGGCTTTCTGCTCCTGGCCGAGATTGTGCGCCGGGTCTCCGGCCAGCCACTCGCGGCCTTCTCTCAAGCGCGTTTCTTCCAGCCACTCGGCATGAATTCCACCCAGTGGCGCGACGACTGGAACCGGATCGTACCCCGGCGGGCCACCGCGTACGAGGCCGATTCGGCCGCGGGCTACCGGACGGCCATGCCGTACATGGACGTGTACGGTGCGGGCGGGCTGCTGACCACCGTGGACGATCTGCTCCGCTGGAACCGGCACCTGGACCACCCCACGATCGGCGGCCGGCCCTGGGCCGACACCCTCGCGGCGCGGGGCCGGCTCAACGACGGCAAGGAAATCGGCTACGGGTTTGGACTCGCGGTGTCGAGTTATCAGGGCACCGCCGAGGTCTCCCATAGCGGCGCCACGGGTGGTTACCGGACCTTCCTCGCCCGCTGGCCGGAGCGGCGGCTTTCCCTCGCGATGCTGTGCAACGTCGCCACCGCGGCCACGGAGGCCCTCGGCCACGAGGTGGCCGATGTCTTCATGGGGGCGGCACCGGCCCGGGAGTCGGCAGCAACCCGGCCGGCCCGGGTCGCCGAGGTGCGCCAGCCGCCGACGCCGGCCGACCTGGCAAGCTATGCCGGGACCTACTACAGCCCGGAACTCGACGTGACGTACCGGGTTGCCGCCTCCGATTCGGGGCTGACGGTCGTCGTCGGCCCGAACGAGCCTCGGCCCCTGCGGGCAGCCGGCGTCGACCGGTTCACCGGCGGATCCGGCTTCGAGTTCCAATGGACTCGTCAGGGATCCAACCGCCTCACGGGATTCCTGCTCTCCGCCGGCAGGGTCCGCAACCTTCGCTTCGAAAGACGGAGTCAATGAGTCCCCGCTACGACCGCCCCGGTACCGACGAGTACGCCCCCTACTACGAGACCTACGTCGGCAAGATCGGCGACGACCTTTTCGGCACGCTGGCCGCGCAGATCGCCGACCTGATGGTAACCCTCCGGCCCGTGCCGGACGACCGCGCCAACACCGGCTACGCGCCCGGCAAGTGGTCGATCAAGGAAGTGATGGGCCACATCGCCGACACCGAGCGGGTCATGGCCTACCGGGCCATGGCCTTCGCGCGGGGCGACCAGACGCCGCTGCCGTCGTTCGACGAGAACGCATGGACGCCCGCCGGCCGCTTCAACGAGCGGAGCCTCGGCAGCCTGATCGACGAATGGGTGGCGGTCCGGAGCGGCACGATCACCATGCTCAACGGGCTGCCCCAGGACGCGGTCACCAACCGGGGAACCGCGAGCGGCAAGACGGTGTCGGTCCGCGGCCTGGCCTACATCATCGCCGGGCATACGGCCCACCATCTGCAGATCATCAAAGACCGGTATCTCGGCTCGTGAGCCGCTCGGTGGATCGCCGCTCCTTCGTCGGCGCCCTCGCGGCCGTACCGCTGGCCGGCCGGTTGGCCCGAACCGCCAGGCGGTCGGCGGGGCAGACGGGGCCCGACCGGCTCGTGATCGACGCGATGGGCGAACTCCGCTTCGAGTATCCGCCGGAACTGATCCGGGCCATGATCGACAGCGGCCTGGACGCCATCACGGTCACCCTCTGCGATCCCAAGCCCGAGGGCGACGAAGCCCTCGTGCTGGCGCTGGACTCGCTCCTCGCCCACGATCGCTTCATCGCAGCAAACCCGGAGCTCTTGCTCCGGGGCACCCGCGCCGACGACATCGAGCTGGCCCGCCGGACCGGACGACTGGCCGTGTTCTATCTCTATCAGAACACCGTCCAGTTCGGCACCGACCTCGACCGGATCGACCTGTTTCACCGGCTGGGGCTCCGGAGCTGCCAGCTGACCTACAACACCCGCAACCACGTCGGCGTCGGCTGCTGGGAAGAGGGCGGGCTCACCGACTTCGGGCGCGAAACCGTCGAGCGGATGAACGCGCGCCGGATGCTGGTCGACCTGTCGCACGCGAACCTGACTACCATGGCGGACGCCATCGCCGCCTCACGGGCACCCGTCATCATCTCCCATACGGCCTGCATGGCCGTATACCGGAACCGGCGGAACACCTCCGATGAGGTGCTCCGCCGACTGGCCGACCGGGGTGGCGTCGTCGGCATCTGCCAGATGCGGCCGTTTCTCACCTCGAAGAAGACCGACAACCTCGCTGCCTATTTCGACCACCTGCTGCACGCGATCCAGGTCGCGGGCGCCGAGCACGTCGCCATCGGCAGCGATCGGGACCACCGCGTGATCGAACTCACGCCCGAGTACCTGGCCGAACTCAAGCGAGAAGAGGGCAGCCAGGTCCAGGACAACGAGCTGCCCTATTTCATCGCCGAACTCAATGGTCCGCGCCGGATGGAAGTGGTCTGGGACGGACTGGTCCAACGGGGCCTCCCCGAGCGGGAAGTCGAGCTGGTGATGGGCGGGAACGTGCGGCGGCTCTACCGTGAGGTGATCGGCTGACGCGCGAACGACGGAGCTCATGATGCCCCACATCCGGTTGCCTGACGGTGTCCCCGGAATCGGCGGTCCGATGCAGGCCTACCCCGAGACCGCCGGGCACCTCCGCGGCCTGGCGAACGCCCTGTTGCAGACGTCCGTTTCGCTCACGCCCGGCGAGCGGGAAACCATCGCGGCCGCCGTCTCGGCCGGCAACGAGTGCGTCTTCTGCGCCCGGTCGCACGCCGCCGTCGCTCGCCGCCATCTCGGCGAGCAGGGTGAACTGGTCGACCGGGTTCTTGCGGGAGATCCATCGGCCCCGATCAGCCCGAGACTCCGAGCGCTGCTGGCGATTGCCGCCAAGGTCCGGGTCGACGGCCGTTCCGTGACCGCCGAGGACGTTCAGCGGGCGCGCGAGGCCGGCGCCGACGACCGGGCCATCCACGATACCGTCCTCATCGCCGCCGCGTTCTGCATGTACAACCGGTACGTCGATGGCCTTGGCACCTGGGCCCCGGATGACGCCGGGATGTATACCCAGATGGGCGCCCGCCTGGCCGAGCATGGTTACCTGCCGATGAGTTCGTCCTGACGCGGCGGCCCGGCGGCCAGCCTTGCGGAACCGGATTGCCGAACGAGGTTTCCTGAGAGCAAACCCCTCCACCGCCCGAGGACTCCAGATGCAGCCGTTGACCTCCCGCCGCCAGTTCGTCGCCGCAGGCCTCGCCCTGAGCGGTTCCCTCGCCATTCCGGATCTGGGCCGCACCCTCTTCGGGAAGCCGCTCCGGATTCTCTTCCTCGGCGGCACCGGCTTCATCGGCCCCCACATGGTGCGACAGGCGATGTATCGGGGACACGCAATCACTCTGTTCAACCGGGGCCGCACGGCGCCCGGACTCTTCCCCGGTGCCGAGACCCTCATCGGCGATCGCGACGGCAAACTCGACGCACTCAAGGGACGCGAGTGGGACGTCGTGGTCGACAACAGCGGTTACGTCCCGCGCCATGTCCGCGACACCGCGGCGCTGCTCAAGGGCAAGGTTGGCCGTTATCTCTTCATTTCGACCGGCTCGGTCTATGATTTCGACCAGCCCTCGATCGACGAGGACGGCAAGCTGCTCACGATTCGCGATCCGAAGAGTGAGGACGTCGAGAAGTACTACGGCGAGCTCAAGATCCTCTGCGAAGAAGCGGTCCGGGAATCCTACGGTTCGGCGGCCACGATCCTCCGCCTCCACGTGGTGGCGGGACCGGGCGATCCGACCGATCGCTACACCTACTGGCCGGTCCGCATCGCGGCCGGCGGCGAAGTCCTGGCGCCCGGCGACCCGACTGATCCGATCCAGTACATCGACGTTCGGGATCTGGCCGAGTTCGTCAGCCGGATCGCTGAGGAAGCCATTCCAGGCACGTTCAATGTCGCCGGACCGTCCTACGGAGCGGTGAGCACGGCGGAACTGCTGTACGCCATCCGGGGCGCCTTCAGCAGCCGGGTGTCGTTCACCTGGGTAGCGGCGGCCACGCTGGCCGAGCAGAAGATCGGCTTCCCGCTCGTCTACGGCAGCACCGGGCCGGCTCGCGGTGCCTCCCGGGTCAGCGCTGCCAGGGCAATCGCTGCCGGGCTCACCTTCCGGCCGATGGCGGTCACGGCGCGGGAGACGTTCGACTGGTTCCGCGCCGAGCCGGCGGAGCGACAGGCCAAGCTCGCGCTCAACCTGGACCGCGACGCCAAGTTGCTGGCTTCACGGAAGTCGGGCGAGGATCGCTGAGCTTGGGCATCGAGCTCCTGGCGGGCCTGCTCTTCTGCTCCCTGGCCCCAGTGCCGACGGTGCAACCCGGCTTCGCCGTCATCGCCACGCCGACCCGCGACACGGTATTGGCCGGCCCCGGATCGGTCGAATTCATCGTCGCGGACGGTCACATCGGCCGCGCCTCGTCTCGCACCATCTACGGCCAGCGGGTCCGGATCGAGCGCACGCTCACGCCGGGATCCGCCGGAATGACCGAGGCCGTCCTGGTACCTTGGGACATGGCCCCGGACTGCACTCCGGTGCCGTGGTCCGCCACGGCGCGCTGGGCTCAGATCGGTCGCCGCGCCGTCTTCTACGGTCAGCTCCGGCCGCGCGACCAGTGGCTTGACTCGGTACCCACCGTGGATGTGTTCGGCGCGCATCTCAAGCCCTACCCGGAAGGGTTTCGAGAGGACCTGTCCGCCGGGGAAATTCTCACGGTCGATGAATTCGCCGAGCTGTTGGAACGCCTTCCGCCCGCGAACGGCGAGGAACGGGATGGGAGCGCCGCCTTCCGGCGGCTTTCCGAGTGGCTCGACGCCAACCCGGGCGTTCGCGGGAGAGAGCCGGCCGCGGGCCTCGCCCGGATGGTCCGGTTCCGGGCAAGGGCCGAGCGAATCCGGGCGATTGAACCGGCCGTCGCCGGGACCTATCGGTTCACCGTCACGGTCACCGGCGCACCTCCCCTGTCCTTCTATGCTCGAACGGTGGATCGTCCCACCGGGGAATACGGCCGGGATCGCAGCTCGATCGGGGATCGCGCCGCCGACGCTCTGATCGAAGGCTACAGCCTGCTCACCGGCGTGGCGGATCGGGTCGAGGAGCTTCCGACCGATCGCACCAACCGCAGTCCGGACCGGGAGGGCTACCTGAACGTCCTGCTACCAGCCGAGGGCGGGACCGGTCAGGGAACCAGAACCGGCGGGAGCGCCGGTTTCGGCCTGCTTCGAGCATCCCGCCCGTCCGACTCGCTCTTCGTTCGGCTCGCCCGGGATTTCCGGTTCGAGAGCCGGCTCGGCCGAGCCGGCGAGTTCCGCATCGGGCCGGGCAACGACGTCTCGTTCAGCGAGGAAGTCGACCTCGGGGCCGGCCGCACGCTGAGAATCGAGGCTGTCCGGATCTCCCTCCGAACGATTCCCTGGGTCAGATCCGGGGGGATTGCCCCAGGTGAAGTCATCCCGCCGGAACCCTAGCGATTCTCGTAGACGAAACTCGTCAACTGCTCGATGGTCTCGCGTTGGTCGTTCACTTGATAGGCGAGCAGGTCGCCGATCGTGACGATCCCCACGACTCGCTGGCCGTCCAGCACCGGCAGGTGCCGAACCCGGTTCCGGGTCATCGCCGCCGCGCACTCCTCGAGCGACGCGTCGGGGCCGCACCCGATCACCTCCGTCGTCATCACGTTGCCGATGGGCAGGTGATCCGCCTGGAGGCCCTTCCCGACGACTCGTCGCATCAGATCCCGTTCGGTGAACATGCCCACCAGCTCGCCCTGGTCGCTCAGCACCACCACGCCTCCGATCCGGGCCTCGTTCATGATCTGGACCGCGGCAAGGACCGAGTCGGACGGCGACACCGCGTGAACCTGCTCACCCTTGCGACGAAGGATTTCGGCGACCGTAGCCATGGGAACCTCCTGGCATCTGTGTGGAAGGGGGACCCTTCCAACATGGGAACGGACCGAACTTCCCGCCAGCAGGGAGGCCGGCGGTGTCCGGATTCCGCCCAGCGCCGGCCCGTCGGCAACCAGCCGATTGCTTCGTAAAATTGAGCGGCTGTCGCGCATTGGTCTCACGAACCCGCTCCTGAGCCCCTGGATGACCGATCAGCCGCTCCGACACCTCGCCGACCCCCCTGCGGACCTCGTCCGCCGGGCCCGACTGGGATCGGCGGAGGCCCTCGCGGGGCTCTACACCGTCTACGCCAACCAGGTCTTCGGCACCGCCTTCCGGATTCTCGGCAACCGGGCCGACGCCGAGGACGTGCTTCAGGACGTCTTCGTCGGCCTCCCGGAGGCGCTCGCTTCCTACCGGGAACAGGGCCGGCTCGATGCCTGGCTCCGCCGGGTCGCGGCGCGGACGGCGCTGATGCGCCAGCGCCAGGATCGAACCGGCGCCTCGTTCGACGAGGGATTCGACCTGCCGACCCGCGAGATCCCGGGCGCCGGGATCGTCGAGCGCCTCGCCGTAGCCGACGCCCTCGGCCGGATGCCGGAAGGGCTCCGCCAGGTGTTCCTCCTCAAGGAGATCGAAGGGTTCAGTCACGCTGAGATCGGTGCCCTGCTCGGGATCAGCGCCGGCGCCTCGGGCGTCCGGCTCCATCGCGCCTGGATCATGATCCACTCGCTGCTGGGCACCGCGGAGAAACCGTCATGAACCGTCATCCCACCCTGGCCGAACTCGCGGGCCTCGACGACCTGAGCGCCCGGCGCCGGACCGCCACCAGGAACCATCTGGCCGACTGCCCATCCTGCCGGCAACAACTGGCCTTCACCCGGGACGTGCGGGCCCACGCGCGCGAAGCAACCGGCGGCGTCCCGGCGCCGGAAAACCTCGGCCGGATCCTGGCCCGGCGCGCCGCGGGCGACCGGGTGATCCTCCCGACCGAATTGCCGGCCGCACCCGGACGCCGCCGAAGGGCCGTCCCGCTGGCCGTGGCGGCCTTGCTGCTCGTCACGGCCGTGATCGCCGCCCAGTTCATCCGTGGCCGCGGCCGGGAACCGGCGCCCGCATCGCCGACGATACCGGCGGAGACAGCCCCGCCGGCAGTCGGCATCTCCATCGTTCCCGCCGGCGGCGCGGCCGACGTCCGAATCGACGGCGCGGCCGACCTGCAGGTCGAGGTGCTCCTCCACGACGGGGCGGAACTCGCGGTCCGGGGCACCGGTGTCGCCGCCCAGGCACGGTTCCGGACCGCGGCCGGCGGCATCGCCGTGTCCGAGGTTCGGGGCGGCGTTGTGGAACTCCGGATTCCCCGCGGAGTTCGGAGCCGCCTCTTCGTCAACGGCCGGCTCGAGCTGACGGCAGACGGCCGTTCCCTCCGGATCGAACGGAACGGCGCGATCCGTGACCGCGTCGTCCTCAAGCCGGGCAGCTGAGCCGTGTACCCGCTCCTGGCCCTGCTTCAAGTCGCGACCGGCGGGATCGAAGGCACGGTGTCGAGCGACGCCGGTGCCGCGATTCGCGGAGCAACCGTCACCATCGCCACGATCGACCGGACCACCCGCACCGACTCCCTCGGCCGATTCACCGTGGCGGCAGTGCCCGCCGGTACCTGGCAGCTGCGGGTGGCGGCCGCCGGATTTGAACCGGTCGTCCTCCGGGTCGAGGTCGCCGTCCGGGCCACGGTTCGAGTCGATATCGGGCTCACGCCGAGCGCGGTCGACGCCACTCGTCCGACGCTCGAAGTCGAGGTCCGCGAACCGGGCGGCGCCCCGATCGACCTGGCCACGGTCGAACTGGACGGCGTGGCTCGCACCGCACTCGGCGGCTCGGCCGTCTTCCGCGACGTCACGCCCGGTCTCCACTCGGTTCGTGCCCGGCGACTCGGCTACCAGACCCGCGACACGACGATCTCCACTGGTGGCGCGGCCAACCGGGTCATCATCCGCCTGGCCCCCCGACCGAGAGATCTGCCGACCCTTGCGGTCTCCGCACCCCGAAAGCTCGCCCCGCCGCCGATCTCGGCGCCGGGCGACCTCTCCGGCCCGATCACCACCGCCATCACCCGCCTCGGCCGCGAGGAATTGCAGTCCGTACCGCCCACCTTCGAGCCCGACGTGCTCCGGGCCCTGCAGGCCACGACCGGGATCGGGGCGGCCAACGACGTCAACGCGCACCTCGCCATCCGCGGCAGCGCCCCGGAGCACACGCTCTACCTGCTCGACGGTGCGCCGGTCCTCGGTCCCTATCACATGTTCGGCCTGTTCGGCGCCTTCAACCCCGACGCGGTGGACGACGCCCAGATCCTCCGCGGCTCCCTCCCGGCCCGCGTCGGTGGGGCACTCGGCTCGGTGGTCAGCCTTCGATCCGCCCGCCCGGAGCGGCTCCGGGTCGTCGGTGGCGCCACCGTGCTGACCTCGCGCATCGCGGTGTCCGCGCCGATCGGCGCGGCCGGCTCCAGGCTGCTGGCAGGCCGCCGAACGAATCTCGGCTTCGGCGAAAGCGGCCCCTTCAACCTCGATGTGCCCTACTGGTTCTGGGACCTGCAAGGGACGCTGCGCCTGGTCCCTGCTCCGAATCACGAAATCACGGTGAGCACCTACGGATCGGGCGACAAGTTTTCCGAGGACCTCTTCTTCATCAAGGAAGGCAGCGCCCCGCTCTTCTCCACCTGGCGGAACCGGGTGGCGTCCGCGTCGTGGCGCTGGAGTCCCGCGGCCGGGTGGGGCGGCTCGGTCGGGATCTGGACCAGCGGCTATCGCAGCACCCTCGCCCTGGGCGACACGACCCTCCGGGCCGACAGCGCCGCGACCCTCGGCAGCACCCGGCTCACGGGCTTCACCGCGGCACTCGGCCGCGAGCTCCCGCAGGGCAGCGTCCGGCTCTCGTTCGACGTAACCGCCAACCGAGCCCGTCTCGTGGGTGATTCCGTCGCTCCGGGGTACCTCGACGACCGGGTCGACCGGCGTCACACCGAATTCGCCGGATCGATCGAGTGGGAGCACCGGATCGGCGCAGTGTCCCTGGCGCCAGGCCTTCGTACCACCAAGTGGAGTGCCGGCAGCGCCTGGAGCGTGGAGCCACGTGTTGCCGCGCGATGGACCAGCCGGGCGGGAGCCACCGTCACCGCCGGCGTGAGCCGCACGGTCCAGGCGCTGTTTGCGCTCCGGGACGACCGGTTGCCGCTTCTCGGCGTGCCGTTCTGGTCGCTCCCCGATTCGAGTCAGCCGCGCACCGCCGCGACGGCCTTCGAGGCGTCCGTGAGCCTGCCGCTCTCGGAGGCCTGGCGGGTCGAGGCCGCCGCCTTCCACCGGCGTCTTTCCGGACTGCCCCGCTGGCGTCCGAGCGGCAAACGCGACCTGAGCGAGCTCGCCTTCGACGAGGGCACCGCCACCGGTCTCGAAGTTCACGTCAGTCGCCGGACGGGCCGGCTCACGGGCTGGGCGACCTACACGCCGCTCGTCGCCACCTTCCGGCCCGCGGCCGGCGGCAGCTATCGCCCGCTGTGGGATCGTCGTCACACCTTCGACGCCGTGGCCCAGCTGAAGCTCGGCGCCTGGGGCCTCGTGTCCCATCGGGTGGCGTTCGCCACCGGCCAGCCGTTCTGGGTCGAGCAGGGCACGTTCACCGGCGCCGAATTCGATCCTCAGACCGGTACCGCCCGAGCCCGAAGCGACGCCAGCTTTCCGATCTGGTCCCAGACCCAGGGAACTCTTCCGTACTACTTCCGCGCCGACCTCACGGCGAGGGCTGCGTGGTCGTGGAGCGGCCTGCGGATCGCGCCATTCGCCGGCGTGATCAATCTCACCGGCCGCCGGAACGTGACCGGCTACCGCGCCCAGCCGGGCGGGCTGGCCGGAACCATCGAATACCTGCCCCGCCGCCAGCTCCCGAGGGTTCCCGTGCTCGGCATCGATTTCTCCATCGGCCGGGCGGCCCCGTGATCAGCCGCCGACACCTCGGCGCGCTCGGCGCGGTTCTGCTTGCCATTGCCTGCGGTGAGCCGGCCGCGCCGAGCTTCCCGAACTTGTCCGACGGCTCCCTCCACCTCTTCGGTGTCCTGGCCGCGGATTCGGCAACCCATGTCGTCTACGTGAGTCAGACCGACGCCGTCCCGATCCAGCATCTCGAAGGAACTCTTCATGAAATCACGGCCGCCGGGGACACGGTTCCCGTCGCGACGGCCACGCCGTTGAGCGGTCGGGGTACCGGGTTCGTCCTTCTGTTCGAGGCTGAGATCCGTCCCGGGCGGCGCTACCGGATTGTCGTCACCTCCCCGGGGCGCCCGACCGCATCGGTCACGACCACGGTCCCGGGAGACTTCTCGATCGATTCCGTGACCGCCACCGGGGACCCGCCCGGCACCGCCGGCCTCCGGGCCGTTTGGTCCCCGAGCGCCGACGCGTTCCGCTACATCGTGAATGTCCGGGCCCAGCCGGATTGCGTCACCAATGCTCCCGTGTGCGAAGACTTCGGCCTCCCTTGGGCCGGAGTCACCGCGACCGCCCGGATCGACACGCTCGTTCCGGCCGAGACGCTCCCGGCCGACCGGACCCAGGCCGTTGAAGTGGCCGTCTACGCCGTGAACCGCGAGCTGTTCGACTACTTCACCACCGGCGTCGGCGGCACCTTCACCGTCCAGCCCAGGCAGAACGTGGTCGGCGGCCACGGCGCGGTTGGCGCCTGGGTCCGTCGGACGCGCACGATCTCCCGCTGAATCGCCCGCAACAGGGCTCCGGAGGGCAGCGCCAAAGAGGGATTCGGAATATGTTTCCCGGAGACCTCTCCTCTGCAGGATGGCAATCGGACCATGGCTGCACCGACAACCGCTTCCGCCGGTCGGGTCCCCCGCGAAAACGTCGTCATCCGCTTCGCCGGGGACTCCGGCGACGGGATGCAGATCACCGGCACCGAGTTCGCGGTCGAGACCGCGTTCGCCGGCAACGACCTCGCGACCTTCCCCGACTACCCCGCCGAAATCCGCGCTCCTGCCGGCACCACCTTCGGGGTGTCCGCGTTCCAGGTGCATTTCGGCGCCACCGAAGTCCTGACCGCCGGCGACGAACTCGACGCCCTCGTGGCGATGAATCCCGCGGCGCTCAAGGTGAATCTGAAGGACGTCCGGAAGGGCGGCGTCGTGGTCTGCGACGTCTCCACTTTCAACAGCCGGAACCTCACCAAGGCCGGCTACCAGGTGAATCCGCTCGAGGACCAGACCCTCGACGGCTACCAGGTCCTCCGGCTCGACGTCACCAAGCTCAACGCCGAGGCGGTCAAGCCGTTCGACTTGTCCGCCAAGGAGTCGGTCCGCTGCCGCAACATGTGGACGCTCGGCCTGATGCTCTGGATGTACGGCCGGGAACGCTCCCATACGGTCGAATGGCTCAAGCGGAAGTTCGCCAAGCGGCCGGAGATCGCCGACGCCAACGTGGCCGCCCTCAATGCAGGCCACGCCTTCGGCGAAACGGCCGAGCTGTCGGCGCCGTCGTACAGCGTGGCCCCGGCCAAGGCCACGCCGGGCACCTATCGCACGGTCACGGGCACCGAGGCGCTTTCCTGGGGACTCGTGGCCGGCGCGCAGGCGGCCGCGCTGCCGCGGGTGGTCCTCGCGTCCTATCCGATCACACCGTCCTCGCCGGTGTTGCACTCCCTGGCGAACCTCAAGCAGTTCGGGATCGTGACGTTCCAGGCCGAGGACGAAATCGCCGCGATGTGTGCCGCGATCGGCGCCTCGTTCGGCGGCGCCCTCGGCATTACCACGAGTTCCGGGCCGGGCATTGCGCTCAAGACCGAGGCGATCGGCCTCGCGATCATGACCGAGCTGCCGGTCATCGTGATCAACAACCAGCGGGGCGGCCCGTCCACCGGTCTCCCGACCAAGACGGAGCAATCGGACCTCTACCAGGCCGTCTACGGCCGCAACGGCGATGCGCCGATGCCGGTCATTTCGACCGCCACGCCGTCGGACTGCTTCGAGGTGGCGGTGGAGGCGGTTCGGCTGGCCACGAAGTACATGACGCCCGTCATGCTGCTCACCGACGGGTACCTGGCCAACGCCTCCGAACCGTGGTCCATCCCGGATGTGACCAAACTGCCGTCGTTCCCGGTCAAGTACCACACGGACCCGGAAGGCTTCCAGCCGTACCTCCGCGACCCGAAGACGCTGGCCCGGATCTGGCCCGTGCCGGGCACCCCGGGACTCGAGCATCGGATCGGCGGGATCGAGAAGGACTTCAACAGCGGCCACATCTCGTACGACCCGGACAACCACCAGAAGATGACCGACACCCGGGCCGCCAAGGTGGACCGGATCGCCGACGATATCCCCCTCCAGGGCGTGGCCGTGGGCGAGGATCACGGCAAGATGGCGGTCGTCGGCTGGGGCTCGACCTACGGGCCGATCCACCAGGCGGTCCGGGCGCTGCGCGACGAGGGCCACGCGGTCTCGCAAATCCACATCCGCTACCTCAAGCCGTTCCCGAAGAACCTGGGCGACCTGCTCAAGCGGTTCGACCGGGTCGTGGTGCCCGAGATGAACAACGGCCAGCTGGTCACCGTCCTCCGGGCGGAGTACCTCGTCCCGGCCGAGAAACTGACCAAGGTGACCGGCAAGCCCTTCAAGATCTCGGAGCTCACGGCCGAACTCCGCAGCCGACTGGAGCGTTAGGCAATGACGACCGCAACTCCTCCCGCCCGGAAGCCCTCGGAGTACGAATCGGACCAGGAAGTCCGCTGGTGCCCCGGCTGCGGCGACTACGCGATTCTCAAAGCAGTGCAGAAGACCTTGGCCGAGATCGGCGCGGAGAAGGAAAACACCGTGTTCGTCTCCGGGATCGGCTGCTCGTCCCGGTTTCCGTACTACGTCTCGACGTACGGATTCCACACGATCCACGGCCGGGCACCGGCCGTCGCCACCGGGCTCAAGCTGGCGAACCCGAAGCTCGACGTCTGGCTCGTGACCGGTGACGGCGACGGCCTCTCGATCGGCGGCAACCACCTGCTCCACGTGCTCCGCCGCAACGTGAACCTGCAGATCATGCTGTTCAACAACGAGATCTACGGGCTCACCAAGGGGCAGTATTCCCCGACCTCGCGGGTGGGCACCCGGTCACCCTCCACGCCGCTCGGCTCGGTGGACATGCCGCTGAGCCCGACGCTCTTCGCGCTCGGCGCCGGCGCCCGCTTCGTGGCCGTGGCGGTGGACACCCAGCTGGCCCACCTCGTTCAGACGCTCAAGCGGGCCCACGAGCACCAGGGGACCAGCTTCGTGGAGATCTTCCAGAACTGCGTCGTGTACAACGACGGCGTGTTCGACCAGTTCACCGAAAAAGCGGTGGCGCCGGACCGGCAGCTGCTGGCCGAGCACGGAAAGCCGCTGATTTTCGGCAAGGAGAAGAACCGGGGCCTCCGGCTCCGCCCGGGTACCTTCGACCTCGAGGTCGTCACGATCGGCGAGAACGGCGTCACCGAGGCGGACATCCTGGTCCACGACGAGCGAAACCGGACGATGGCAACGCTCCTCGGCTCGCTCCATCCGCCGGAGTTCCCTCAGGTGATCGGGGTGCTGTACTGCGTCCCGGGGGCGACGTACGAGGACGCGGTCTTTGCCCAGGTGGACCAGGCAGTCAAAGGTCCGGCGCCGAAGGACCTCAACGCGCTGATGCGGACCGGCCGGACCTGGTCGGTCGCGGGGTGACGGTCGCGGCGGCGACATACCGGTTTCGGCACGAGGCCGAGTTGGCTCGTGCCGCGCTGGCGGCGGCCGGAATCGGCGCTGTGGTCGCCGCGGACGATGCCGGCGGGGCGTACGTCGGACTCCAGGGCGGTCTGACCGTGCGCCTGCTGGTAGCCGCCGAGGATCTCCCCGACGCCCTCGAAGTGCTCCGTGCCGAGGCCGACCCGCAGGATGGCGACGCCGACGGCGGCTGAGCCGGTCAGTCCGCCCGAAGTACCTCGCCCGGGGCGGCCCGGGCCGCTCGATACGCCGGCGCCAGACTGGCCGCCACCGCCACCAGCACCGTCAACACCACGACCACACCGAACGTCGCCGGATCGGTAGGCGACACGCCCTCGAGGATCCGGCGCAGGAGCCGCGTCGTGACCAGCGCTAGCGCCACGCCGATCCCGACCCCGGCCCCCACCTGACGGATTCCCGAACCGAGTGCCAGACGGAGGAGCGTTCCCGGCCGGGCCCCCAACGCCGCCCGGATCCCGAACTCCTGCCGCCGGATGGCCACGGCATGCGACACGATGCCGAAGATCCCGATCGCCGACAGCGCCAGGGCCATGAGGCCGAACAGGCCGAGGAGCCGCATCGCGAAGGCCGGCGCCGCGATGGCACCGGCCACGATCTCGTCCATGGTCCGAACCTCCGAAATCGGCAGGCGCGGATCGAGCCGGCGCACCGCCGCGCGCACCGGGGCGATCAGCGCGGCGGGATCCCCATCGGTCCGCACCACCAGGCTGAGGCTTCGAAGCACCCGGCCCGGCGCCCTCGCGAATTGTTCGGGCGTCACGTAGAAGGCCGGTTTCACCCGGCTCGTCAACGTGTTGTGCCGGGCGTCCTCGATCACGCCGACGATCCGGTACGGGGTCGGATTGGCATCGCCGCCGCCGCGGATCACGACCCCCGTCCCGAGCGCGGTCCGTCCCTCGAGGTATGACTCGACGAACGCCCGGTTCACGACCATCGCGAGCGGCCCGGCGAAGTCGTCGCCCGCGGCCAGGGCGCGGCCCTCGACCACCCGGTACTGGAGCGCCGCAAAGGCCCCCGGGCTCACGATCTGCCAGTCCGCCTGGCTGCCCTGGTTCGGTGGCGGGACGTACCCCTCCACCCGCACACCCCAGTCGCCCATTTCCGTCGCAAGAGGCAACAGCCGGATGCCACCGGCCGCCTTGACGCCGGGTATCCGGGAGATCTCGCCTTCGAGATTCTGCCAGAACCCGGCAACGCTGGCACTGTCCTGATACCAGGTCGACGGCGTGGAGAGCCTCAGCGTCAGCATCCCGTCGGTCGCGAAACCCGGATCGATCGCGAGGAGTCCGCTGACCGAACGCACCAGAAGACCCGCTCCGGTCACGAGGACCACGGCCAGGGCCACTTCCGTCGTGACGAGAAGTTGGCGCCAGCGAAGCCGCCCGTGCCCCGCGGTGGCGCTGCGTCCGCCCTCCCGGAACTCCTCCGCCGGCGAGACCCGGGTGGCCTGGAGCGCGGGGAGGAGGCCGGTCAGCACCGCCGTGAGGGTGGCCACGATCAGGGCCGCGGCCATGAGCGGGACGTCGAGCGAGGCGTCCGCTACCCGGGCCAGCGAGGCCGGGGCGAATCGCTTGATGCCGCTCACGCCGAGCCAGGCGACCGCGATCCCCAGCAGCCCGCCGGCCACCGAGAGCAGCGCGCTCTCGGCGAACAGCAGGCGCATCAGCCGGGACTGCCCGGCACCGAGCGCCACCCGGACGGCCAGTTCGCGACGGCGGCGTTCGCCCCGGACCAGGAGCAGTCCGGCCACGTTGGCGCACGCGATCAGCAGCACCATCGCCACCGCGCCGAGGAGTATCAGGAGCGGCGTCCGGACACCACCGCTGACGAAGTCGACGACGGGAATCACGAACGCCCGAAACTCCCGCTCCGGGGTGAAAATCCCGTCCCGCACCAACTCGGCCACCCGGTCCCGCAACTGGGCGTTCGCCAGTTCGGGCGTGGCCCCGCGCGCCAGCCGAGCCACGCCGTAGAAGCCGTGACTCCCGCCGCCGCGGGCCATGGTCGGACCCGGGAGGGCGCCTTCCGCCTCGGCGTCCGTGGCGAGCGGCAGGTAGACGTCGGTGCGGCCGTCCGCGCCGTAATCGAGCGGGAGCCGGAACTGCGGGGGGAGCACCCCGACGATCGGCACCGACTCGCCGTTGACCTCGAGCGGCTTCCCGAGGACGCTCGCGTCACCCCCGAAGCGCCGGGACCACAGTTCGTAGCTGACGATCGCCACGCGGGCTCCGCCCGGGCGGTCCTCCGCGTCGGTGAAGCCGCGGCCAAGCCGTGGGGTCACCCCAAGCGTCGCCAGCAGGTTGTGGTCGATGGAGGCGGAGCGAACCCGCTCCGGCTGGTCGCCGCCGGTAAGGTTCACCGCGCCGTCGGACCAGATGGCCATACCGGTGAGGGATGGGATTTCCGCCCGCCACGCCTCGTATTCGTCGTAGGAGAGCCAGGTGCGATCGAACGCCCGCCACGCGCTCCAGACCGACACGACGGCGGCCGGATCCCGGTAGGGGAGCGGCGTCAGCAGTGCCGAGCGCACCACCGCGAACAGCGCGACCGTCGATCCCACCCCGAACGCGAGGGTGAGGAGCACCGTCGCGGTAAGGCCCTTCTCCCGCCGGAGCGACCGCCCCGCGAACGAGAGGTCCTTGAGCAGCGCATCGAGCCGCCGCCCTTCCCGTTCGTCGCGAACGGCGTCCGCCACGAGGGCGGTTCCGCCGAAGGCTCGCTCGGCGGCCTTTCTGGCTGTCGCCGGATCGGTACCCTGACGGATCCGGTACTCCGTTTCGAGGTCCAGATGATGCCGGATTTCTTCCGACAGTTCTCGGTCGGACCGCCGGCCCAGCACGGCGGCCAGCGTTTCCCGGATGCGGTGGAATAGCGGCACGGGGTCTCCTCAGACGAAGGCGAGGACTCGTTCGACGGCGCCGGCCGACCGCCGCCAGTCCTCGACCGCCGCGCCCAGGGCCCGGCGGCCGGCCGCGGTCAGGTGGTAATACCGGGCCCGGCGGTTGTTCTCGCTGGCGCGCCACTCGGCCCGGACGAGCCCTCGCCGTAAGAGGCGCTGGAGTGCGGGATAGAGCGACCCCTGGTTGACGTCGAACACGTCACCGGAGATCTGCCGGAGGCGGAAGGAGAGCCCCCACCCGTGGGACGACTCGAGGGTGAGGAGCTTGAGGATCAGCATCTCCAGGGTGCCCTGGAGGACTTCGGAACGGGGATCGGCCATGCTCCTTTAGACGAGCTAAAGGAGCATTTTGTTGCAACTCAGGCCTTGCCGTCCAGCTTCTCGATCGTCGCTGCCGACGGCGGCCGGCTGGCCCGGAGCCGCGCCGCCACGGCCTCCACCTGCTTCATGACCCGGAGGAAGTTGCCACCCAGGAACTTCTTTACGTCGTCGTCACTCCAGCCCCGCCGCAGCAGCTCCGCCGTGAGATAGGGATACCGCGACACGTCGTCGAGACCGATCGGGTGCTGGCCCAGCGAGCCGAAATCGGCCCCCATCCCGACGTGGTCGATCCCGGCCACCCGGCGGATATGGTCGATGTGGTCCGCCACCTCAGCCAGGGTTGCTTCGTGGGTCTTGAAGTCCTTGAGCCATTCGCCGAAGGCCCGGGAGGCCGCCTCCGGATCGTTCGGGAATTGCGCCTTGAACTCGCGCTCCTTCTGGAGCACGTTTGCCGCCTCCTTCGCGGCCACCGGGTTGATGAACCCGGGGAACAGGTTGACCATCACGATGCCGCCGTTGGCCTCGAGCCTGGTCAGAATGCTGTCCGGGACGTTGCGCACGTGGTCCGCCAGGGCCCGCGCGGAGGAATGACTGAAGATCACCGGCGCTTCCGACACCCGGAGCGCATCGGACATCGTTCCGTCCGACACGTGGGAAATGTCCACCATCATGCCGAGCCGGTTCATTTCGCGGACGACTTCCTCGCCGAACCGGGACAGGCCGCCGTGCCGGGCCACGTCGGTGGCCGCGTCCGCCCACGGGGTGGTCCCGCTGTGAGTCAGCGTCATGTAGCGGACGCCAAGGTCGAAGAACATTCGCAGGGTAGCGAGCGAGTTCTCGATCGCGTGGCCGCCCTCGATCCCGATCAGGGACGCGATCTTGCCCGACCGGTGGATCCGCTCGATATCGGCCGCCGTCGTGGCGAACTCGAGCGCCGGCGATCGATCCGACATCCGGCGGATGACGTCGATCTGCTCCAGGGTGAACTGGGCGGCACCCGCGCCGATGAACGACGACGGCACGTAGGCCGCCCAGAACTGGGCTCCCACGCCACCGGCCTTGAGCCGCGGGATGTCGGTATCGATCGCCGCCAGCGGGCGATCCGGATCGGTCCGATCGAGGTCGTTGCCGCCGGTCTCTCGGAGGGCCGCCGGCAGGTCGTTATGGGTGTCGACCATCGGCACGGCGCGGTGGAGCGCGCGGGCCCGGGCCAGCAGGGTCAGCGAGTCGGGGCGCTGGGCGAACCCGGGTGCCGCGATTCCGGCACCGAAGACGAGGACCGCGGCGGCGGTCCGCAGGACGGCATTCATTGCTGCTCCGGCGAATCGGGAACGGGACGGAATGGGATACGGTAACCCGGCCAGCCGAAGGCTGCCAGAGCGGTCGGCCCGGGGCGGGCATCCCGTTCCGTCCCCGGCACGCGGGGTCTATGTTCCGGTTGCCCATCGCCCCCCTTCTCAGGACATGATGACGCCTTCATCCCGCCTCTTCGCGAGCCTGACCCTCTGCGCCGCGGCGCTCGCCTGCGCCCCGGCGGCTCAGCAGCCGGTTCCTCAGGGCGGCAAGCCGACGCTGTTGGTCTTCCTCACGATCGACCAGATGCGGCCGGATTACGTGGACCGGTTCCGCCCGCAGCTGCACGGGGGCCTCGACCGGCTCTTTTCCGGCGGGGCGGTGTTCACCGACGGCCATCACGATCACGCGATCACCGAGACGGCACCGGGCCATGCGACCACGATGTCCGGCCGGTATCCGCGCAGCACCGGGATCACCCGGAACATCGCCGGCGTCAACGATCGCAATTCGCCCCTGATCGGGGCGCGCGATCTCGGGGCCTCGCCGTTCCGGTTCCGGGGGACCACGCTCACCGACTGGCTCACGGCGGCGGATTCGCGCACCCGGGCGCTGTCGGTCTCGGCCAAGGACCGCGCCGCCATCCTCCCGATCGGCCGCTCGAAACAGCAGGTCTATTGGTACGCCAACAACGGCCTGTTCACGACCAGCGTCTACTACCGGGATACCCTTCCCGAGTGGGTGACGCAGTTCAATGCGCTCCGGCTGCCGCAGCGCTACGCGGGCAGGGCCTGGACGACGCTCCTCGCGGATCGTGAATACCCGGACGCGGACAGCGTTCCGTTCGAGACGCTCGACCACAAAGACATCGCCTTCCCGCACCGGTTCCCGGCCGATTCCGCCGCCGCGGCCGCCGCCGTGCGGTTCACGCCGATGATCGATGAGCTGACTCTCCGGCTCGCCCTCACCGGTCTCCGGAAGCTCGATCTCGGCCGCGGGCCGGAGATCGACGTGCTCGCGATCTCGCTCTCAGCGACGGACTATGTCGGCCACTTCTTCGGACCGGAGTCCAAGGAGCAACACGACCAGATTCTCCGGCTCGATCGCGTCCTGGGCGCGTTCTTCGACACCCTCTATACCTTGCGTGACTCGTCCCGGATCGTGGTCGCCCTCACCGCGGATCATGGTGTCGGCCTGATTCCGGAGCTGCACGGGCACCGGCGCGTGGCCATGGGACCGGCCATGGCGGCGGCCCGGGCCGCGATCGCGGCGGCCGGCGGCGACACGACGGCCCTCGACCTGGAAAGCGGAGCGTTCTTCGTGGAGAAGGACCGCCTGGGAGGTCGCGGCCTGACGGTGGACCGGGTGGTCGACGCCTTCATGCCCGCGGCTCGCGACATTCCGGGCGTCGCCCGGGTGGAGCGCTACCAGGACCTGGCCACCCACGACACCACGACCGACTACGTGGCCCGCCGCTGGCTCCACATGTTTCCGGAGGACATGCGGCCGGACGCGGTGGTGACCCTCGCCCCAGGCGACATCTACGATTACCCGATCGTCGCCACCCATGGCTCGCCCAACCTCTACGATTCGCACGTGCCGATGGTCTTCTACGGGCCGCCCTTCAAGCCCGGGAAATACCCCCGCCCCGTTCGGACGGTGGACATCGCCCCCACGCTGGCCCGGGTTCTTGGCGTTACCCCCGCGGAGCGGCTCGACGGCCGTCCGCTGACGGAGGCGCTCAAGCCGGTCGCGCCCGGCCCGGGGAACTAGCTGAAGAACTGGCGGAGCTCGGCCTCGGTCTCGGCCGGGGCCTCCTCCGCCAGGTAGTGGCCGCAGGGCAGCGCCCGTCCGGTGACTGACCAGGCCCGGTCGCGCCAGTCGTCGAGCGGCTGGAAGCAGCGCTCCACCACGCCGTGCTCGCCCCAGAGAACCAGCAGCGGCGCGGCAATGCGGCGATGCAGATCGTCTTCGTCGTGTTCGAGATCGATCGTGGCCGCCGCCCGATAGTCCTCGCACGACGCATGGATCGTGGCGGGATCGCGGAACGCCACCCGGTACTGGCCGAGCGCCACGGGATCGAAGGCGGCCAACCCGGCGTGGCGGCTGCCGAGGTGGCGGGTGACGAAAAAGTCCGGGTCGGCCCCGATCAGCTGTTCCGGCAGCGGCGCCGGTTGAATCAGGAAGAACCAGTGGTAGTACGCTTCGGCGAACACCCGGTCGGTCTTCGCGTACATCGTCCGGGTCGGGACGATGTCGAGCAACGCGAGCCGGTCGATGCGATCCTCGTGGTCGAGCGCCATCCGATGCGCCACCCGGCCGCCGCGGTCATGTCCGGCGACGCTGAAGCGGCTGAAGCCGAGGGACGTCATGACCCGGACCTGATCGGCGGCCATGGCCCGCTTCGAGTAGGCGCTGTGGTCGGGCGGGCCCTCGGGCTTGCTGCTCGCCCCATAGCCGCGCAGGTCGGTTGCCACGACCGTGAAATCGCGGGCGAGTGCGGGCGCAATCCGGTGCCACATCGCATGGGTCTGGGGATAGCCGTGCAGCAACAGCAGGGGCGGGCCCGAGCCGCCGATCACGCCTCGAATCACTACGTCGCCGACATCGAACCAGCGGACTTCGAACCCGGGAAAGAGCGTCATGCAGAGAGAGCGCGGATCAGGGCCTCGGTGACCTGGTCGGTGCCGGCATTGCCGCCGAGATCGGGCGTCAGCGCGGTCCTCCGGGCCAGAACGGTTTCGACGGCCCGCTCCACCCGGCGGGCAGCGTCGGTTTCCCCAAGATGCATCAGCATCATCGCACCCGCCAGCACGGCCGCCACCGGGTTGGCAATTCCCTGGCCCGCGATGTCGGGCGCGGAACCATGAACCGGCTCGAACATGCTGGGCGCTCGCCGGGTTGGGTCGAGGTTGGCACTCGGCGCGAGGCCGATGCTCCCGGTCACGGCGGCGGCCAGATCAGACAGAATGTCGCCGAACAGGTTGCTGGCCACCACGACGTCGAATCGGCTTGGCCGGCGGACCAGTTCCATCGCCGCGGCGTCCACCAGCAGCGACGCCGTTCCGATGGTCGGATGCCGGCTGGCCACCTCCTGGAACACCTCGTCCCAGAGCACCATGCCGAAGCGCTGGGCGTTGCTCTTGGTGATCGAGGTGACGTGGCCGCGGCGGCCGGCGGCCAGCGTGAAGGCGGCGTCGATGATCCGCCGGCACCCCTCCCGGGTGAAGACGTTCACCTGGGTCGCGACCTCCTGCCCCGAGGCGTCGATCCCGCGTTCGCCGCGATCGGCGTACTCGCCTTCGGTATTCTCCCGAACGATCAGGAGATCGATCATCCCCGGAGCGGCGAGCGGCGAGGCGATGCCCGGGAAGAGCCGCGCGGGGCGGACGCAGAGGTACTGGTCGAACGCGCGGCGGATCGGCAACAGGAGGCCGTGAAGGGTGACGTGGTCGGGAACCCGGGGGTCGCCCCCCGCGCCGAGGAGGATGGCGTCGAAGCCGCGCAGCTGTTCGATTCCGACGACCGGCAACATGGCGCCCTCCGCCAGGTACCGGTCCGTACCCCCCCCGAATTGCGTCCAGGTCCAGCGGTCCGCGTCGGGCAGCGCAGCCCGCACCACCGCCTCCGCGGATCGCAGGACCTCCGGACCGATCCCGTCTCCCGGCAGCAGCGCAATGCGTCGGTTCGTCATCGCCATCCCTCGGGAATGAAAAGTCGCGCGCCGGCCGCCTGGGCCGACGCGCGACGGGACCTGCGTGCAACGCGCTAATCCTGATCGAGGATGTCCTTGATCTGGGCCAGCGCATCCTGGACGTGCGCCCGGGTGGCCGCATCGCGAGCGCGGCCGGCGGCCCGGCGGAGTTCGCCTTCGAGCGAGGTGAGCTGCGCCCGGAAAGCCGCCTTCACATCGCTCGTGGCCCGGGCCGGCCCGACTTGCCGGGCAAACTGCGCCGGCAGTCCAGCGGTATTGGCCGCCGGCGGGTTCAGTTTGTTGCCCACCAGATTGAGATAGCTCCGCTGCAACTCCCGGCGGAACGCGTCGATCGACACCGACGCCGAACCCAGCTCGGTCCAGATGCCCCGGCGGACGTCGTCGAGCATCTCGGTCAGCGGGTAGGCCTCCCGAGGATTCGTGGCGAGCGCCTCGAACTCGACGATCCGCTCCAGCCGGCGGTCGTTGAGCAGCGTGTTGAGGACGCCGGACTGGGCGCCGTTGATCCGGGCCAGGGCGCCTTCGACCTCGATCTTCCGGAGGATGTCCCGGTCGAGGAAGAACGTCGGGGTCTTGAAGGCATTCTCGTTGAGGAACGCCACCGCCTCCTTCTGGCGGGCCCGGCTCCACGGAGTGTACCGGTTGCCGGCCTGACCGGCGTACTTCTCCTGGGCGTCCGCGCCGCCGACGATGATCGCCACGTGCCGGAGCTCCGTGGCCCACTGACCGATGACCCGGCTGTAGAGCAGGTCGAGGTCTTCGAAGTCCTTGCCGTTCTGGATTGCGGCCTGGGGAATGAGCGGCACGATCTGCTTGATGCTCCTGATGCCCCAGCCGGTAGCCTTCACCGGATCGGCGTCACCAACGGCCTCGGACTGGTCGCCTGGATCGGAGCCGCGGGAATCCGAGAGATTGAAGCGGTACCACGGCGTCGTGTCCTGCTCGCGCGACCATTGGTCGAGGGTCCGCCACTCGTCGTCCGATGTCCGGGCCCCGGGAATCGGTGCGTAGCCCCAATGGGTAAGCCATTTGTCGTAGGGCCCGATCCGGGGAATCAGATCCGCGAGCGGAATCCCGTCTTCCGGCTGGGCCGTGTAGTTGAAGCGCGAATAGTCCATGATCGACGGCGAATGGCCCATGCGCGCCACCCACGTCTTGCTGCGGACCGAGTCCACCGGATAGGTGGAACTGCCCTTCTGGTCGTGCTGGTAGCCGAGGGTGTGGCCGACCTCGTGGGCCACCACGAACTCCACCAGCCGGCCCATGAGAGAGTCCGGGAACGGCCACATCCGGGCCCGCGGATCGAGGTGTCCCACCTGGGAGAAGTACCAGGTCCGCTGCAGCGTCATGATGTTGTGGTACATGTAGATGTCGGACTCGAGGATTTCACCGGTCCGGGGGTCGTTTACGTTCGGGCCGGTGGCGTTCTCGATCGTCGACGGGAACCATCTGACCACCGAGTAGCGAGCGTCTTCCGGAGCCCAGTCCGGATCCTGTTCCTTGGTCGGGGCGTCCGCGGCTACGATGGCGCGGCGGAAGCCGGCGGCCTCGAACGCGGGCTGCCAATCCTCGATCCCTTTCTTGACCCAGGGCTTGAGCCAGTCGGGCGTGTTGGGATCGACGTAATAGGTGATCGGCTTCACCGGCTCGGAGAGCGCGGCGTTCGGGTCCTTTTTCTCGAGCCGCCACCGAACGATGTAGGTCCGTTCCTGGGCCCGCTGTTCCGGACGGCCGTAGTCGAGCTGGTTGATCGAGAAGAAGCCCACCCGCTTGTCCGCGAGTCGGGGCATCATCGGATTTTCGGGCAGCTTCACCATGCTCCAGTGGAGCACCACGGTCGCCGTCCCGTTGGTCGTCGGGGCGAACGGATTCTGGTTGCCGCCGCCGCCGCCCACCGCGGGCGGCGGCGGAAAGGTCAGAGTGGCCTCGACTTCGACGTTCTCGGGGAACGACAGCACTCGCTCGATCAGCGACCGCGAGGCGTCGGGGTTGCCCCGGAACCGGTTCCCGCCGCGGAGTTCAGGCGGCGGGTTCGTGTAGAACCGGGTGACTTCGATGACCGCGGCACTGTCCGGCCCGAAGGCCGCCACGTCGAAACCGGCGAGAATCACGTCGTTGTTCGAGTTGCGGACGGCCTGGTAAATGGGACTCGTCGAGTCCGCGACGGTCTCGTAGGACACCGTCCGGAGGAAAACCCGGGTGTCCTGGCGATCCCACCGGACCACGATCCGCTGGCCCAGCTGCTGGCCGCCGTACCCGCCGTTGACCGGCACCCGGGCGGCTCGGGTCACCAGCAGGAGTTCCTTGTTGAGCGCCGACTTCGGGATCTCGAAGTAGAACCGGCTCCCGACCTGGTGGGTGCGGAAGAGGCCATTTCGGCTCTTTGCCGCCCCCGTGATCACGGTCCGGTACGGGCGGGGGGCGCCTGCCTCGCCGCCGCCCCCGCCGGGCCGGCGGGTCGAGTCCTGCGCCCCCGCCGGCTGCGCGCCGGCCGGCCCGGCCGCGTTGGCGCCGGGACGAGCACCCTGGGGGCCGGGAGTCGGGGTCGGAACGGGTTGGGACTTCGAGCAGCTCAGGCCAACGGCCACCGCGAGCAGCAACGGACTGATACGACGGATCATCGAGTGCCTCGGTCAGTCGGGAACGGGCCAAGGGCCCAAGCCCCGGGGAAACCGGGGCTCGGGCCGGCGAACGAGTTGGAGAGGTGACGGGGGCAAGCCCCGGTCGGAATACTATCGCTGTTACGCGCCGGGCGAGGAAATCGTTGCCGGGTCGGCTAGAGCCGGAAGAGGTAGCTCCCCTTCGCGAAGAACCCGTCCCGGGACCGGGCCAGACCCTGGAACCGGAACCGCTCCGCTTCGTTCAGCGTCGAGCCGTACCCGAAGTAGAACAGGGTCCCCGGCGAAGGCCGGTAGCTGAAGAGCCAGTCCATCTGGAACTCGTTCTGGACCGACCCGGCATCCGGCGTCCCCCCTGAAAGAACCGGCCGCCCGTCGCGGTCCACCCGGGCCGTCAACTCGCGGGCCGCGTATTGGCCCACGAACCGGAGGAAGATGGATCGGTCCACCTGGTACTCGATCTTGAGACGCGGGATCGTCTCGCTCGAGAACCGGGAACCGTCGCGCCGGCGATCGATGGTCAACCGGGTGAACTGGAACGCCGCCCGAACGGCGGAGGTCGGCCGCAGGTCGGCCGTCGCATCGACCCGGAAGCTCCGGCCCGGCGCCGCTTCCCGGAAGATCGGGGTCGTGCCGCCGCCGACGCTCGCCGAGAGCGTGAAATAGCGGAACGTGGGCGTGGTCACCCGCACCGAGGCACTCACCTGGTTCCGCTCGGGATCCGGCACGTCGAATGGCGCGGTGCCGCCCCCGGGAAGCTGGACGGTCAGACCGGCGTAGTCTCCCGGCTCATAGGTGTAAAACGCCCGCGACAGGCTTCCGCCCAATTGCCAACCACCCCGCAGCGTGGCCGATGGAAAGATCGACTCGCTCCCCTCGATCGTCCCGGCGCCAGGGTCGGAGTAGTTCCAGATGCGCGAGACCCCGAAGAACGCGCCATAGGTCTGCACCAGCGCATCGCGACCCCCATAGAAGCTGAGCCGGTTGAACCCGTTGGTCTCGATCACCCCGGTTCGGTTCACGAACCCGGCGGCCGCGTTGAAGTCGGGACCGATGGCGCGCACCGAATAGTTGAATCCCCACCCCCGGCCGGTCCGGTCCCACATGGCCTGAAGCAAGGGCCCGCTGCTGGTGATACCCCGAAGCTGGTTCCACGCCTGAACGGCCTGCAGCTCGAGGAAATACAGCTTGTTGTGATAGAAGCGCAGGTCGGTCCCGACGAGCCGGGAGAAGTCGTTCCCGTCCTCTCTGGTCGTGAGCACCGCCCCGAGCGTCGAGCTTCGGCCGAGGTCGGTCCGCAACCGGGTGACCCCGAAGAGCGGCGTCTTGTCCCCGGTGCGCGACTGCCCCTCGGCGTCCGCGGCCGCCAGCGTCGCCACGTTCACCCGGCCCACCTTCCCGGCAAGCTTGACCCCGGCCGCCGGGTCGAGGATCCGCCGGGTGTAGATCAACTGGTTCGGCGTGTCGAACAGTTCGAGGCCGTCGAGGAAGAACGGCCGTTTCTCCGGGTAGAACAGCGCGAACCGTTCGTTGAGCGTCACCTGGCCGACATCCGCTTCGACCTGGGAGAAGTCCGGGTTGACGGTGCCGTTGAGCGTCAAGTTCTGGCTGATGCCCCAGCGGACATCGGCGCCCACGTCCTGGGCGTCGTCGTAGTGCCAGCCGTTGGGCGTGGCGGGCGTCCCGTCGAGGCGCCCCGTGATGGTCGGCGTGACCTCGAGCACGAGCCCGCGATGCATGTCGTGGAGCCCGTCGAGCGTGCCGCTCTGGCCCAGGAAGCTGGCGTTGGCCCGCACTGCAGGCGTCCAGACATCCTGGTAGCCGGTGTGCTGAACCCGGCGGAGCACGTTGATGCCCCAGTTCTGGGTCGCCCCCTCCTGGTACCGGAGGCTCTTGAACGGAATCCGGATCTCGACTTCGTAGCCACCGGACACGAGGCGGCCCTTCGATTCGAAGACGTAGTCGGGATTGAGGTCGACGTTGCCCTCGAGGGGATTCATCCCCACGCCCCCGCCGCCGCCGCTGCGGCCGCCCGCCCCGCCCGCGAAGTTGTCGCTCCGGGTGCCGTCCTGCTGGACGCCCAGCGGATTGACGCCGAAGACGAACGCAATCCGCCGGTCGTTGTAGGTGTCGAGCAGGATCTGGATCTGATCCTCGCTCCCGATGTTGTCGCGGTTGGCCCGGGTGGCCCGCACCACGTCGCCGTGAAGCTCCTGGGCCCGGATGCCGAAGTGGATCGCGTCCGGGGCGTACCAGACGAGGACTTCGGTCGGCTCTTCGGCCGCCCGGCCGTCGACGGGCTGGTACTGGGAGAAATCGCGGAGCCGGGCGGCCCGGGTCCAGACCGGTTCGTCGAGGACGCCGTCGATGGTGGCCGTCGCCTCGAGGCGGGGAATCGCCACGTTGAGCTGGCGGGCCCGGCCGCTGTACACGGGCACCGAGTCCTGGAGGACGGTCAGAGCAAGAAGCAGGGAAATCATGGGGCCGAGAATCTAGCCCGCGAGGAGGACTCGGGGAAACTACGGGTCGCCAGGCGGTCGATCGCCGGGGTCCGGCGGCGGTCCCGCCCTAGCGGAGGAGGTCCTCCAGCCGCACGGCCGCATCGGTCCGCTCGTCGCGGTACTTCACGATCACCGGGGCGTAGAGCGAGATCCCCTCCCGGGCGCCGACCCCCTGGCGAACCGGCCGGGATCCGGGGACCACCACCGCGCCCGCCGGGATCTCGAGCGGCCGGTCGCCGTCCCGCCGGTACACGGCGTCCCGGACCAGGTCGAAAACCGCCGTCCCGCCGGTGAGAATCGTCCCGGGGGCGAGCACGGCCCGTTCCCGGACGATCGTGCCCTCGTACACGCCGGTATTCCCGCCGACGAGCACCTCGTCCTCGATGATGACCGGCATCGCCCCCGCCGGCTCCAACACGCCGCCGATCTGCGCCCCAGCGGACACATGCACTCGCTTCCCGACCTGGGCACACGATCCGACCAGGGCGTGCGAGTCGATCATGGTCCCGTCGTCGACGTATGCGCCGGCATTCACGTACATCGGCGGCATGCAGACGACGCCTCGGCCGAGATAGGCCCCCTGCCGCACTGAGGAACCACCCGGCACGAGGCGGACCCCGGAATCGGCGGCGAACCGGCGCACCCCGTAGGTGTCCTTGTCGACGAACGGCAGTGCCCCGCCGCCGCCCACTTCGACCACCACACCCAACCGGAAGCCAAGCAGGATGCCCTGCTTCACCCAGGTGTTCACCCGCCAGCCGCCCCGGCCGTCCGGTTCGGCGGCCCGGAGCCACCCCGCCTCGAGGGCGTCCCGGAGTTGCTCGAACACCGCGCGAGCTGCGGCCTCCTGACCCGTCTCCACACCCGCGGCGAAACGCTCGATCGCCGGCTGCAGGTCGCTCCCTCTCATGATCCCACCTCGATCCCGGCCCCGCGAAGGGCGCCGGCGATCATCGAGCGGCTGACTTCCGACACCGGGACGAGCGGCAGTCGCAGGACGTTCTCGACCCGCCCCATCATCGCGAGGGCGCACTTGGCCGGGCCCGGATTCGTTTCGATGAAATTCGCGTCCACGAGCGGCAGCAGCTGATAGTGAAGGACCCGGGCCCGGGCGAAGTCGCCCTCGAGGCAGTACCGGGCGAGCTGCGCCATGAGCTTCGGCACCTCGTTCGAGATGACCGAGATGATCCCGACACCGCCGGCGGCGATCAGCGGCAGCGTGAGGGGATCGTCGCCCGAGAGCACTTCGAATCCGTCGGGACGGTCCCGCACGATCCGCATCATCTGGATCAGATCGCCGCTCGCCTCCTTCACCGCCACGATGCGGGGATGGCGGGCCAATTCGAGAATGGTGGCCGGGGCCACGTTCACGGCCGTGCGACCGGGCACGTTGTAAAGAATCACCGGCACCCGGGAGGCCTCAGCCACGGCCGTGAAGTGCCGCAGCAGGCCGCCCTGGGTCGGTTTGTTGTAGAACGGCGCGGCACTCAGAATCCCGTCCACTCCGAGGTCGGCCATCGTCCGGGTTTCCGCGACGGCTCTCGACGTGTCGTTGTCGGTGGCCCCAGCCACGACCGGCACCCGGCCACGGGCCACTTCCACCACCGTCGCGACCACCGCGCGACGCTCTTCCGGTGTGAGCGTCTGCGCCTCCCCGGTGGATCCGCAGGCCACCAGAAAGTCGATCCCCTCGGTGATTTGCCAGTCGACCAAGCGGCGCAGTGCTGCCAGGTCGAGCGAGCCATCCTGCCGCATCGGCGTCACCAGGGCGGTGCCGCATCCCCGAAAGCCGGTCATGAGTCCCCTCCGAACAGTACGGATTCGAAGCCAAACACTCCTCGGCGTCCCGCCAGCCATTCGGCCGCCAGGACCGCCCCTTCGGCGAACACCGCTCGGTCCCGAACGGCGTGGGTGAGCTCCAGAGTCTCGTAACGGCCGTCCACGGTCAGCCGGTGCAACCCCGGATTGGACCCGAGTCGTTCCGACGTGATCGGATACGAACGTCCGGGATCGGCCGTACGCAGGTATCGCTGCAGCGTGAGCGCCGTGCCCGACGGCGCATCCACCTTCTTCGTGTGGTGGCTCTCGAAGATCGCCGCATCGAGTTCGGGCCGGGCCGCGAGGGCCTGGCCGAGGTGGCGCGCAGCCTGGAAGAGCAGGTGCGCCCCGACGGAGAAGTTGCTGGCGTGAAGGAACGCCCCACCCCGCCGCTCCACCACCCCCTGCACCGTGGCCAGACCATCCGCCCATCCCGTGGTACCCGAAACCACCGCCACGCCAAGTTCGACCAACCTCCCGACGACGGCCGGCGCCGCATCGGGCGTCGTGAACTCGATCGCCACGTCGGCACCGCCGAGTCCGGGAAGCGTGAGTCCCTGCAGGTCCCGGTTACTCGATCCGCCGACCGTCGCCACGATCTCGTGGCCTCGGCCGGTTGCCTCGGTCACGACCGCACGACCCATCCGCCCCTGTCCGATGACGGCGATCCGGAGCTTTCCTCGGTCGCTCATGGCGCCTCCTTCCCTCGGGCATCCATCGCAATCAACTGGCGGGCCAGCCGCACGTACCGATCGACCGCCGCGGCGAGTTCCGCCTTCCGGATCCGCTCGCCGTCGGTATGCGCTACCCGGATGGTACCCGGACCCATCTGGTACCCGACACCCCAGTCCGCCAGGTGCGGCAGGTCCGAGCCGAACCGCACCACAACGGAATCCCACCCTTCGAGGGCGGGCGCCCGCACGGCAGGGCTCCGCGATTTCAGTCGCACCGACACCTCCGCACCGGCGGCCTGTTCCACGGCGGTCAGCAGGGCCGCCCCATCGTCGATGGTCCGAAAGAGGAGGTCGGCGCTGGCGCCGGGCGGGATCACATTGGCGGCCACGCCGCCCGCAATCTTCCCGATGTTGAGCGTCGTCTCGCCGAGCAGCGGATCGCGCGGGAGCGGAATGGCCCGGATCCGCGCAAGCCCCGCCAACAACGCATCCACCGCCGACCGACCCTCCTCGGGATACGCGGAGTGGGCCGCTCGCCCGACCGCGCGAAGTTCGAACCCGAGGACACCCTTCTGGCCGATCGAGAGGCGATTCTCGGTCGGCTCGCCATTCACGAGGAACCGCCCCTTCGGTTCCAGCACGGCGGCAGCCTTCGCCCCGTCGGAATCCGTTTCCTCACCGACGGTGAAGAGAATGCCGACCCGCTCCTCGCCGTCACCGCGCAGCGCGGCGAGCGCCGCCATCTCGGCGGCCGCGATGCCCTTGGCGTCCACGACGCCCCGGCCCTCGATCCATTCGTCGTCCTCGGCCCAGCCGAGGTCCGGCGGGACGACGTCGAGATGCGTCGCGAACACCACCACCGGCGGCACGGCGCCGACGGCAAAAACGTTGAATCGCCCGGGGCCGACCGTCTGGCGGACGACCCGAAGGCCAAGCCGTTCGAGAACCCCGGCGGCGAACTCACTCGCGGGCGCCTCGTCACCGGTCGGCGAATATCGCTCGACCAGCGCCCGGGTCAGCTCGACGACGTTCACGAAAAACCCCGCCGCACTCTCGGAGCGGCGGGGTGCTGGAAATCACCGGGCATGGCCCAACCTACCCGGACTCGCGCGCCGTTCACAAGGGTATATTCTCTCTCTCGTCACCGCATCGGAGCCCTCGGTGCCAGTTGCCGGCTTCCTCCTTTCCCGCTTCCGCTTGCTGCCCCCGGTGCCGGCACGGCGCCTGGCCGCTGCCGCCGTGCTGATCGCTGGCGTTACCC
>JBFXAY010000016.1:0-78650 GCA_050183815.1 Gemmatimonadales bacterium
CAGGCGGCCGTCCGCCACGTAGAACTGGAAGAGCGCATGACAGGGCGCCAGTGCCATCCGCGGCAGATCGGCCGGGTTCCACGCGCTCACGATGATCCGGCGGGAGTCCGGATCTTCCCGGATCTGGCGGACCGCTTCCGCGATCTGATCCACGTGGCCGCCGCCCGGCACCGGCCACGACCGCCACTGATATCCATATATAGGTCCGAGATCCCCGTCCGGCCCCGCCCATTCGTCCCAGATGGAGACGCCGTTGGCCTTGAGGTAGGCGGTGTTGGTCTCGCCCCGAAGGAACCAGAGCAGCTCGTGGATGATCGAGCGGGTGTGGACCTTCTTGGTGGTGACCAGCGGGAACCCGGCCCCGAGGTCGAACCGCATCTGATACCCGAAGACGCTCCGGGTGCCGGTGCCGGTCCGGTCGGCCTTGTCGCTGCCGTGTTCGAGGATGTGCCGGAGGAGGTCGAGATACGGCCGCATGGGGACAAGCTAACCCCGCGAAGGGCAGCGGGCACGAACCGCGGAAGCGGCCCGAGTCGTCGACGCCCCGCTCGCCCCGCGCCGGACCGGCTTGCCGGTGGCGGCGGAAGGCCGTACGTTCGTTAGGTCATGATTTATTCACAATCCCCGAACCAGACTCCCATGGCCATTCGACCCTTCCGGCGGGCTGTCCTTGCGGTCCTCGTGCCGTGCCTGCTGCCCTCGTTCATGGCGGCCCAGCAGCCCCCGACCACGATCGCCCCGATCGAAGTCGTCGCAACCCGCCGGGCGGAAGCGCCGCACGAGGTACCCGCCTCGATCGAGGTCATCTCCGGCGACAATCTCAGGGCCCGCGGGGCGGCGACGCTGCGCGACGCGCTGTCCCTGGCAGCCGGCATTGCGATCGCCCCCGGCGGCGACGGCGGCCCGGCCAGCGCGGTCCCCGAGTTCTGGGGTCTGCGGGAGTTCGACGCCTTCCTCCTCGTCATCGACGGCATCCCGTGGGGCGGCGCCCTCAACCCGGCGATCGCGTCGCTCAACCTGAACGACGTCGAGCGGATCGAAGTCCTCCGCGGTCCGGCCCCGGTCACCTACGGGGCGACGTCCTTCGTGGGTGTCATCAACATCGTGCACAGGGCGGCCGCGGCCACCAGCCGGTCGCTGACAGTCCGGGGCGGGAGCTACGGCACCGGCGGCCTGGCCGCGGATCTCGGAATCGCGATGAGTGGCGGTTGGAATTCACGGGTCTCGGCCGACCTCGACCGGACCGGCTTCAAGGACGACCGCACCGCCGCCCAGCGGGGCCATCTGCTCTGGCGGACGGCCAGGACGGACGGCGCGCGCAATACCTGGTTCCAGGGCGACCTCACCCTGCTCCGCCAGGATCCGGCCAGCCCGCACCCGCGCGCGGGCCCGGTCCTCTCGACCGACGTTCCGATCGACGCCAACCACAACCCCGAGGGCGCGTTCCTCGACGAGACCCGGATCGCGGTGTCCACCGGGCTGACCCGGCCGGTGGGCGAACGGGGCGCCCTCTGGAGCAGCATGGCGTCGGTGACCCGGTCGTCCCAGAGCATGTTCCGCGGCTTCCTGACCGATCTCTCCAACTCGGCCGACAACGCCACCGGCTTCAAGGAGACGATCGAGATCACCGACCTGTACGCCGACACCCACATCCTCTGGCCGGCGGACGCCAAGGTCCGGTTCGTGACCGGCGCCGATCTCCTCTTTGCCAACGGCGAGGCCAAAGGCGCGGTCTTCGATTACACCGCCCCGCTCGACGGGAGCACTGCCGCGGCGGTGACGGAACCCACGGTGCTGGACCGCGACGCCGAGAACCGCCGGCTGTTTCTCGGGGTCTACGGCTCGGCGGAATGGCGGCCGACCGATCGGGTCACCTTCTCCGCCGGCGTCCGGCTCAACCAGACCGGCGAGCGGCGCGGCGAGTCGGCGCCGAGTGCCAACAACACGAAACTGAGCGGCACGGTCGGCGCCCTGTTCGGACTCTGGGAGCGAGGAAGCGATCACCTCCGGGCCTTCGCGAACGTCCAGAGCACCTTCAAGCCGGCCGCCTTCGACTTCGGCCTCGAGGAGAACGAAGGGATCCTCAAGCCCGAGACCTCGATGAGCTACGAAGGCGGCTTCAAGGCCCGGCTGGCCGACGGCCGACTCGACGTCGAGGCGAGCGCCTTCCGGATGGATTTCGAGAACCTGGTCACCGCCACCGTGGTCAATAACCTTCCGGCCCTGATCAATGCCGGCACGACGCGTTTCCAGGGATTCGAACTGGCAACGGATGCCCGGCTCCGGGACGGCCTGTCCGCCCGCGCCACTTACAGCTTCCATGACGGCAAGTTCGTGGACTTCGTCCAGGCGTTCGACGGGGTCCCGACCCAGCTGGCCGGCAAGCGGTTCGAGATGTCGGCCCGGCATCTGGTCTCGGCGGGGCTCACGTGGTGGCCGGCCAGCGGGCTCACCCTGAACGGCAACCTCAACTACACCGGCGATCGGTATCTGACCAAGCGGAATTCGGCCAAGGCCGATCCGTTCCTGACGCTCGACGCCGGCGTCGGCTACCGGACCGGGCGGGCCGAGTTCCGGCTCGACGGGCGCAATCTGAGCGACCGGCGGGACGCGGTGTCGGAGAGCGAGTTCGGGGATTCGCAGTACTACCGGATGACGGCGCGTTCCTTCGTGGCCAGCGTGACGCTGCGCTACTGAGCCGCCGAATGCGGAACGACCGGGGGACCGCCCTGCGCGGTTCCCCGGTTTTCGTTTCGAAACCTCGAGCGAGGGAGCGGCGGGACTAGGCGCTGAACGGCAGCGTCAGCCGGAACTCCGTCCGGCCCGGCCGGGAGTCCGCGAGTTCGAGACGACCGCCATGCATTTCCGCGATCCGGCGGGCGATCGGCAGACCCAGGCCGGCGCCGCTCGAGCCGCTGGGCTCGGTGCGCGACCGGGCGGAGTCGACCCGGAACCACCGCTCGAAGATCCGTTCCCGGGCTTCGGCCGCGACCCCGGGACCGGCGTCGACGACCGACACCGACACCGCGCCCGGCTCGCGCCGCATGCTCGCCGAGACCAGCCCGCCCGGCGGGGAGTACTTGATGGCATTGTCGAGGAGATTGAGGATCAGGCGGCCAAGGAGGTCGGGGTCGCCCTCGAGCGGCGCCTCGGTCAGTTCGCCGAGTTCGATCCCGACGCCGCGGGCCTCCGCCATCGAATGAACCCCCCGGACCGCGTCATGGACGAGGTCTTCGAGGTACACGGCTTCGCGCCGGAGCACGAGATGGCCGGCGTCGGCCCGGGCGAGAAGAAACAGCTCGTCGACGATCCGGGTGAGCCGGCGGGCGGCATCCTGGATCACCGCGGCCGAGGCCCGGTAGTCCGACTCGGGGCGATGGCCCACCGCCAGCAGCACGTCCGCCTCGGTGCGGAGGATCGCGGTCGGCGTCCGGAGTTCGTGGGAGGCGTCCGCCACGAAGCGCCGCTGCTGGGCGAACGCCTGCTCCAGCCGGTCGAGCAGGTCGTTCACGACCCGGGCCAGACCCACCAGTTCCTCGCCGCCGCCGACCGGCAGCCGCTGGTCGAGGCTCGTCGCGGTGATCCGGGCCGCCTGCTCGGCCATCGACGCGACCGGCGCCAGGCTGCGCCGCGCCAGGAGGAATCCGCCGGCCGCGGCCGCGACGACCAACGCCGGAATGGCGACGAGGAACATCGCCCGGATCCGCCCGAGGAGCTCCTCCGTATCCCGCAGCGAGTACGCTCCGGCCACGAGGTAGCGGCGATTGTCCACGGCGAGCGACCGGGCGACCACCCGCTGCGCGTTCGGCTGGAGGGAAACGGTGAGCGACACCTCGGTACCCGGTGCCGCCCGGCGCAGCGCCGCCAGGAGGGCCGATTCGACCGCCTGATCGAGATGGGCGACCGCGGCCGGGGCCCCGATCCGGTGCGGCTCGGCCTCCTCGCCGGCCACCGGTCCGGCCTGGGTGCGCCCGGCGGAGTCGATGACGGCAAGGCGCAGGTCCCGGAACCGGACTTCGGCGAGGGTGCGGGCAACGGCCTCATCGGGACTGAGTCCCGTGCGGCGTTCGGCGGTCACTTCGCCGGAGAACGCCGTGAGCGCGTCGGCAATGAAGCGATTGGTGCGGGCATCGAGGGTGCGGGAGAGAACGAGGTATCCCGCCACCGCGAAGCCGACGAGCGGGAACCCGAGAAGCAGCGTGTACCAGAGGGTCAGGCGGGCCCGGAGTGACGAGGGCCAGCGAATCATCGCTCAGCCCCGGCGGCCGGTGCGTCCCCGCGCCGGCCTGGTCCGGTCCGACGCCTCGAGGAGGAAGCCGGCGCCGCGCACGGTGGTGAGGAGCGGCGTGCGCTCGCCTTCGTCGATCTTGCGGCGGATCCGACCGACGTAGACGTCGATGATGTTGGAGAAGATCTCCCGGCCGTCGTCCCAGAGGTGCTCCATGAGTTCCGCCCGGCTGACCACCCGCCCGGCGTGACGCGCCAGGTAGAGCACGAAGGCGAACTCCTTGGCCGTGAGCGCGATCTCCCGCCGGCCCCGGCGTACCGAGTGCCGGGCGGCGTCGATCGTCAGGTCGCCCACGGTGATCAGGGCCGGCGGTTCCTCCGCGGCCCGGCGGCCGAGGGCCCGCAACCGGGCCAGCAGCTCGCCGAAGTCGAACGGCTTGGTGAGGTAATCGTCGGCGCCGGAATCGAGACCGGCGATCCGGTCTTCGACCGCGTCGAGGGCGGTGAGCATGAGCACCGGGGTCCGGAGGCCCTGCTCCCGAAGCGAGCGGCACACCGACCGGCCGTCGGAGCCCGGCAGCAGGACGTCGAGCACGATCAGATCGTGGGCGCCGGTCGCCGCGGACCCGAGGGCCTCGGGGCCCGTCCCGGCCTCATCCACCTCGTAGCCCGCTTCGCGAAGCCCGCGCGCCGCCGACGCCCGGAACTGGAGATCGTCTTCCGCCAACAGGATCTTCATCGGGCCTCCGCACCGTTGGTCGCTTCGTCCCGCACCAGCGGATCATCGGCCAGGGCGAGCCGGGCGGCGGCATAGCCGCCGGTCCGTTCGATCCGCCGCAGTCCCGCTTCGATGTCCGCCGGAATCGCGGCAGCGGCCTCGCCCACCTTGAGGTGCTGGAATTCGGCCCCCGGACCGAGTTTGACGCCCGGATTCATGATGCCGGCCGGGTCGAACGCCCGTTTGATCTGGCGGAATACCTGGTTCACTTCGAAGCCGAACACCCGCTCCACGAGCCCGGCCCGGAGGCGGCCGTCGCCATGCTCGCCGCTCGGCGTGCCGCCCATGGCCACGACGAGCTGGCTCACGTCCTCGAAGATCGCCCGGATCCGGTCCAGCCACCCGGGGGCCGTGACGTCCGGAAGCAGGTTGACATGCACGTTGCCGTCGCCCGCGTGCCCGAACATGACGGCGGTGACGTCGCGCTGCCCGGCGATCGCATCGACCGCCGCCAAGTACTCGCCCAGCCGGGCTATCGGGACGCAACCGTCCTCGATCACCTGCAGGGAGCGTCGTTCGACCCCCAGCGAAGCGAGTTTCGGGCTGGCGGCGCGCCGGATCGCCCAGAGGCTTTCGATCTCGGGCTCGTTCCGGCCGACGGTCACTTCGACGCTGTCGTTCCGGACGATCCCAACGGCGCGCTCGAGGTCGTTGGCCAGCCCGGCGGCATCGTCGCCCTCGAATTCGACCATCAGGAGCGCGCCCGCCTTGGCGATCCGGTCGCCGTGGGGCAGCGCCAGGACGGAGTCCTCGACGAACCGGAGGAAGGTGCCGTCGAGGAATTCGAGCCGCGAGGGCCCGAGTTCGAGCAGTGCCGGGACCAGGTGCGAGAGCCGCCGGCCCTCGCGCAGCGCGGCGCGGAGCCCGGCGACCTGGGCCGGAATCGGACTCAGCCGCCACCGGACCTCGGTGACGATCCCGAGGGTTCCTTCGGCGCCGATGACGAGGTCGACGAGATCGCCCGACTCGAGGAACGCGTCCAATCCGTAGCCGGCGGTGTTCTTCCGGACCTTCGGGAACGTCGACGCCACCCGCCAGCGGGCCAGGCGCAGGGTGTCCGCCAGTCCGTCCCGGAGCCGCTCAACCAGCTTGGAATCGGTCGGCGGATGACCCCGTTCGAGTTCGACGAGTTCGCCGTCCGCCGTGACGAGGGTGACACCCTGGACCCAGCGCCGCACGGCGCCGTATTTGACCGTGCGGGTGCCGGCGGCGTTGGTACCGACCGCACCGCCGCAGGTGACCCAGCGTTCGCTCGACGGATCGACCGGCATCCGGAGCCCATGCCGTTCGGCGGCCTGCTGCAGCGCCCCGAGGCTGACCGCCGCACCGGCCCGGGCGAGGCAGGTTCGCGGGTCGATCGCCAGCGGCGCTCCGTCGAGCGCGGTCAGGTCCACCAGAACGCCCTCGCCGACGTTGCCGCCGACCATGCCGCTGCCGGCGCCGCGGGGAATCAGCGCCGTCCCCGTGGCGGCCGCCCAGCGCACCAGGTCGACCACGGCTGTGGTGGTCGACGGAATCGCGATGGCCCGCGGCACGATTCGAAAGATGCCCGCACCTTCCGAGTACGCGGCCCGGGACCGAACGTCGTCCCGCCAGATCCCGACGAACGCGGGATGATCGCTCATCGGATCACCACCAGAAACGCCTGCACCTTGAGGGCGGTGCGGATCCGGCCCAGGGCGGTGTTGGCGGCCGAGCGGGTGCGAAACGGGCCGGCCCGCACCTTGTACAGCTGGTCCTCGAGTTGGAGGATCGATTCGAAGCCGAGTTCGGTGAGCGCCGCGCGGGTGTCGGCAGCGGAGGCGGCGGTTTCGAACGCGGCCGCTTGAACCCAGTATCCGCGAGTGGCCCGCGACAAGACGGGGGCCGCGGTGTCGGCGGGTGGCGCGGCCGGCGGGGGCGGCGGCGGAGGCGCCTCCGGCTGGGCGGGCGTCCGAGCCGCGGTGTCGGCCGGGGGCTTCACTGCCGTATCGGGCGGGATCGGTGGCGGCCGGGCCGCGTCCGGCGTCGCGGGTTTCGCACCGGTGTCCGCCGGCGCTGGTTTGGCGCCGGGTTCCGGCGCTGGTCTGACGCCGGGTTCCGGCGCAGCGGGCTTCTCGGCATCCGGCGCCGCTACCTTGGCGCCGGATCCGGGTGCCGCGGGCACCGGGATCGGCGGTCCGCCCGGCGCGGCAGGCCGCGTCGCGGCCGAGTCGTCTTCGACACCGTAGAGTTTGGCCAGCCGGTCGAGAATCCCCGCCATCTGGCGGTTCACCGGATGTCCGGGCGGCACCGGACGCTCCTCCTCTCGGGCGGGGAGCGAGGGATCGACCAGGGGCCGGTACACCGTCTCGATCTCCACTCGCGCGAAACCCGGCTTCGATGGGCTGACCCAGGCCCGCACCAGCACCTCGTCCTGCCCGATCCCGCGGCCCCGCGGGGTGCGGGACGCCGTGTCGAACCAGGCCGACTCGATGAAGCCGTCGAACGGCTTCACGGTCCGAACCGGGATGCTGTCCGCCTGGAGGTAGACCGCCAGTGTGTCGGTGAGCCGTTCGACGGTCAGCACCTTGTCGACGAGGCCGAAGCCGAGTTCCCGCACCTCCGCCTCGGGGAACGCATCGAACGCCGGCCGGCCGGTCGTGGCCCGGCAACCGGCGAGCACCAGGGCGCCAAGCAGCGCCCGGCGAATCCGGCGTGAAATCACAGGCCGAGGTCCGCCGGGCGCGGCGGGTTCACCGAATAGTCGTAGAACCCGCGCCCGCTCTTGCGGCCGAGGTGGCCGAGGAGCACGAGCCGCTTGAGGAGCGGCGGCGGGGCGTACCGGGTTTCCCGGAACTCGGCGAACATGATCTCCGCCACCTTGAGGCAGATGTCGAGGCCCGTGAAGTCGGCGAGGGTCAGCGGGCCCATCGGGTGATTGCAGCCCAGTTTCATGCCCTTGTCGATGTCCTCGGCCGAGGCCACTCCGCGCTCGGCCGCCCGGACCGCGTCGAGCATGTAGGGCACGAGAAGGAGATTCACCACGAAGCCCGCCGTATCTTTCGCCGCGATCGGTTCCTTGCCGATCCGGCGACCGAACTCGAACGCGGCGCGGAAGGTCTCCCCCGAGGTCGTGACGGTGCGGACCACCTCGACCAGCGCCATGAGCGGCACGGGGCTGAAGAAGTGGAGGCCGACGAATCGGTCCGCGCGCCGGGTCACGGCGGCCATCGCGGCCACCGTGAGGCTCGAGGTGTTGGTTGCGAAGATCGTCTCCGGCGGGGCCAAGCCGTCGAGTTCGCGCCAAAGCGCGTTCTTGGCGTCGAGGTCCTCGACGATCGCTTCGATGATCAGATCCTGGCCCGCCACCCGACCGAGATCCGTCGTGAACGTCAGATTGGCGAGGGCGGCACTGCGCTGCTCCGCGGTGAGCTTCCCTTTCTCGACGAATTTCCCGAGCGACTGCTCGATGGCCGCGCGGGCCTTGGCGAGTTGCGGCTCCGCGAGGTCGCGCACGACGGTGGGAATCCCGGCCGTGGCCGCGACCTGGGCGATGCCGCCGCCCATGAGCCCGGCGCCGACGACGCCGAGCGATTCGATGGTCCTGGTCATTGGGGTCCGTCCGGAAACGAGGAGCTTCGGCTCGAGCGGCGGGCCGGGCCCCCGGGGCCCAGGGCCCGGCGCATTTCGGTGGCGATCACGTCGAGGAGCCCGGGCGGCCGGTCGCTCAGTTCGTGCGCGGGCTTGACGCCGCCGCGCTCGAGAAAGTCGAGGGCCCGTTCGAGCCCGAGCTGGACGCGCTCCGCCACCGGTCGGTAGCTGCGGGTCACCGTGAAGGCGATGAGGCCGCCGAGCGCCACCGGAATGGCGGCCAGGGCCACCGGCAGCGCGGGGACGGACGCGGCGATGAAGGTCAGCGCGCCCCCGGCGACGCCGCCGAACCCGAGGGCGACGCTCGAGCCGGCCACGTATTCGCGCCGCGTGCTCCGGAGACTCGCTTCGAGCCCGATGTGGCAGAAGTCGCTTTCCAGCCGGCGAACGGTCGCCACCACCAACTCGGCCCGCGAGAGCATGAACTTGGGCTTCGAGGTGTCGAGCGACGCGGCACCCCGGCGAATCGCTGCCTGCATGCCCCGGAGCGGTTCCCAACTCGCCCAGCCGGGCTGTTGCCGCTGGACCACCATCAGCTCGTTCTTGTCCATCCAGTGCTGGAGCGACGCCAGGACGTCGTCCGGTTCGCCCCGGACGACCCGCTGGGCCCGGACCACGCCCGGGCCGAACACCCGGCCGAGGGCCGAGTTGTCGGCCTCGACGGCGACCGCGCTCCGGTGCTCGAGCATGGCCTGCTCGAGGTACTTGGCCGGAATCCCGACGTCCCGGCCCAAGGCCAGGACCTCGTCGGGCGTGAGGTTGTCGCCCACCTCGCGCTCGCCGGTCTGGAGTTCGGTGGCCCGCTGAATGATCCGGTCGAGCGCGGCCCGATCGATTCGGACGGGGAGATTGTCGTTGGGCAGAGTCACCGCGGCGAGCGTCCTGGCAAGAGGGCCTCAGGGGGCCCCCGGAATATCGTGCGTCGGGGCGGGGGCTTCAAGCGAGTGCCCGCCTCGAGGGACCGGGATTCGGGCGGCCTCGGTGGCATCGCCGGGAACCTGGTCCGCGTATTGGGCGGGCGCGGGGCGCGGACGCGGCGGTCCGGGGGGTGGGCTAGCCGAACGTGCCGGGGCTGACGGCGTGACCGCAGGTGATGCAGTGCCGCCACCCCGGCTCGACCTCGCTGCCGCACCGGGAACAGCGGTACCGGCCCACCTGATCCCCGCAGAACGGGCAGAAACTCACCGGGCGATGGGCCGGAAGTTCGGCCCGGCAGGTGGGACAGCTCGGGGGCGGCGGGCCGGCCGAGGACGCCGGAGCGAAGCCGGCCGTCCCCGACACGAGGTCGTCCACCGACACGCTGTCGGCGAGGGGCTCGAACTCCTCCTCGAGCGGGATGCTCCGGGCCGGCAGCACCTGGCCGGCGAACAACGCGACCGGCGGGCGGTCGGTCTCCGGCGGCTCCGACGAACCCTCCCGACCGGCGGGAGGTTCGCCGCTTTCGGTGTCCGCATCGGACTCGGACGTGGGTTCGGCGGCTTCGGCAACCGGTTCCCCCGCATCGGGCGGGGCGTCGTCCGGACCGGAGTCTGCCGGCGGCCGACGCGTCCGCAGCGCCAGGACCCGGGCCAGGCCTTCGGCGCCGATCAGGATGGTGGTATCCGACAGGGTCTCCGTCAGGTCGAGATCCGGATTCGGGCCGGCCAGTTCCGCCCGCGCCAGTTCGGCGGAGTCGGCCGGGTAGGTGAGGACCATCCCGTCTTCTTCGGCGATCAGCCGGAGCACGAGCGCTTCGTAGTCTTCGATCGCCGACAGTTCGAGTGCCGACCGGTTGGCCCGATACGGAAGGACGGTCTCCCGCAGGTCCGCCACCGTGAGCGGCTGGTGAACGGCTCCAGGGTCGCGGGCCTCCAGGACGTCCACGAGGCGGAGGAGGAACCGTTCGAGGTCGGTCACGCGGAAGCCTCCAGCGCGTCCTCGTCGAGCGCGAGCGGGAACCGGTCGCCGCGGGCGATGCCGGCCTCGAGGCGGGAGAACGTGTGGTCCGCGTCGTAGGTGCGGTACCGGCCCTTCTCCCGTTCCGACGTCAGCCAGTCGTCGAAGGTCGACGCCACGATGCCGTCGGAGGTGAGCTGTTCCCGGGCGGCCTTGATGGCCAGCGCGTTGGCGAACTCGTTCTTGGCGTGACCCGCATGACCGCGGACCCAGACGAGCTGCACGTCGTGGCGGCCGAGGGAGGCGTGCAGCGCGCGCCAGAGTTCGAGGTTCTCGATGGGCCCCGCTTTGCGTTTCCAGCCGCGGTTCACCCAGCCGGGGAGCCATTCGCGCACGCCGCGGACCAGGTACTCGGAGTCGGAGACGAGCAGGACCCGGAGCCGGTTGCCCTTGCCGGCGAGCAGCTGGAGGAGCGCGATCGCCCCGGCAAGCGCCATCCGGTTGTTCGTGGTGGCCGGGGCGTGAAGAAAGAACTCGCGGCGTTCGATCCCGCGCGCGGTGCGGACCTCGACCAGGCCGCCGGCGCCGCCGGGGTTGTCGCCTTCGCGGCCATTGCCAAGACAGCTTTCGTCGAGATGCGCGACGGCGATGCGCGGAGACTGGGGCACCGGTTTCAAGCTTTCAGACGCCGCGCGGGCCAGCCGCGGCCGGGCCCAGTGGGGGCGCAGAAGATCGGCATGAATGAATATAGTGCACCGGTACTACGGGCCGTGGCAATCAGGCTTCGTTCGCAATATCGTTGTTCGGAACCGAGCGGCGCTGGAGCGAGTGATCAAACGAATCAGAGAACTACGGCGGAAGTACGGGTTGCGCAGGGGGCTGACGCGCGAGTTCCGCCTGATCAGGAAACGACTCCTCGGCGGTACCTCGCGGCGAACCCTCGTCCGCCAACTCCGGGACCTCGGACTTCAGAACGGCGACCTGGTCCTGGTCCACTCGGCGTTCAGCCGGATCGGCTACCTCCGGGGAGGGCCACAGGCGCTGATCGCGGCCCTCACCGACGTCGTCGGGCCCGGGGGCACCGTGATGATGCCGTCGTTCCCCTTCAACGACCCGGCGTTCCGGTACGCGCAGCGCGGCGAGGTCTTCGACGTCAGGACGACGCCGTCGAAGGTGGGGCAGGTGCAGGAGCTCTTTCGCCGGCAACCCGGCACCCGGAGGAGCGTCCACCCGACGCATCCCTACTGTGCCGCCGGGCCCCTGGCCGCCGAACTGGTGCACGGGCATCACCTCGTCACCAACCCGTTCGGCCCGGATACGCCCCTCTACCGGTTCGTCGAACGCGAGGGTCGCACGCTGCTCATCGGCGTCGGTTTGAAGAACTGTTCTCCGTTCCGGGTCATCGAGCGCCCGGATGACTACCCGCATCCCGTCTTCCACCCTGAGATGCTCAGGATGCGGGTCATCGACGAAGCAGGCCGCGAGCACATGGTCCAGACGCTGGTGCATTCGCTCGACCTGGCCCCGATCCGGAGCACCGAGGTCTTCCGGCCCCATCTCGAAGCCCGGGGCATGCTGCGCACCGGCAGGTTGGGCGAGGCCACGGCCACGCTGATGGAATCCCGGGGGCTCATGCCGATGATGCGGGAACTGCTCGCAGCCGGGGTGACGCCCTACCCGACGCTCGACCGGTCGTAGCGCCGGGTGCGGCGGTCGGCGCAACCGCTCCCTCGCTGGGCTCGGCTCAGGGAAGGACCTCGAAGGCCTCCACCTGCAGCAGGTCGAAGGTGATCTCGTCCCCCGTCATCGGCAGATAGCCGACGAATCGTTCCGACTTGCCGCCGATCTCGAGCCGGCGGGCCACCACGACGAACTCCGTTCCGCGGCGGGTCAGGGCCACCCGGCGTCCTTCCCGGGCGGCTCGCTCGAGCTGATCCATCCGCGACGGCGACCATTGAAACGGCATGCGCGGAATATACGCCAGGCCGGCCGGGAGTCCGGGAGACCGGGGCCGCCGGCGATCAGTGACGATAGCGAGGCGTGGCGTCGGCGGCGGCGTTGCTGGTGAGCTGGGTCAGCCCGGTACCCCCCGCCAGCACCGAGTAGACGTTCCAGTTGCCGTCCCGGTTGGTGTCGAACACGAGGCGGGTCCCGTCCGCAGACCACCAGGAGTTCTCCTCGGACGCCGGGTTCTGGGTGAGGTTGGTCGGCGCCGACCCATCCGAGTTCATCAGATACACCTCCAGATTGCCGTCCCGGTTGGTCACGAAGGAAATCCGCGACCCGTCCGGCGACCACGCCGGGGCGCAATCGAAGGCCGGGTTGTTGGTGAGATTGACCGGATTCGAGCCGTCGGCATTCATCACGAAGACCTCGCCGTTCCCCGCCCGGGCACTGCTGAACAGGATTCTGGTCCCGTCCGGCGACCACTGCGGATGGGTGTCGTCTCCCGCCACGCTGGTCAGGCGGGTCGCCGTGCCGCCGGAGGCCGCGACGACGTAGATCTCGTAGTCTCCGCTCCGATCGCTCGTGAAGGCGATCTTCGACCCATCCGGCGACCAGGCCGCGTCGCCGCTCCATCCCGCGGCGTCGGTCAGCTGCCGGACGTCGGTACCGTCCTTGTCCATCACGTAGACCTCGTAGTCCCCGCCCCGGGTCGACGTGAACGCCAGGCGGTTGCCGTCGGGCGACCAGGTCGGCGCGATGTCGCTCGCGCCGTTGTTGCTGACATTGACGGACTCCGACCCATCGGTCGTCATCAGCCAGATCTCGGCGTTGCCGGACCGGTCGCTCACGAAGGCGATCAAGGGCCGGTCGAAGTCGAAGTCCGGGTCGGGTCCGGTGGTGCCGCCCGTGGTACCACCGCAGCCAGCGGCCAGCAGCAGGCCGGCCACGGCCAGCCCGCCCAAAGTGTTGTTCCGTCCGTACATGGCGCCTCCGGGGCAATCGGGATCGGGCCCCTCCTCGAGGAGCCCCACTGCCCGAACGGGAACCCGCCGAGGAACCGGACATCGGTGCGGTCCGGGCACTCTTCCGGGCGGTCCGGCGCGGCCTATCTTGGGAGAAGGGCCGCCCGCCGGCCCGGCCCGAACCGAGGCCGCCATGACCACCGTCGTCGACATGGTACGGAGCATCCGGGCAGGCGATCGGACCGAGTTCGACCGCCTGTTCGCCGTCCTCTACGACGAACTCCGGCGAATCGCCCGGGCGCACCTTCGCCGTCGAACACCGGGCCAGACCCTCGACACCACCGCACTGATCCACGAGGCCTACCTCCGGATGGTGGATCAGACCCAGGCAAAGTGGGCCGACCGGGCCCATTTCTTCGGCTACGCCTCGCATGCGATGCGGGGCATCGTGGTGGACTACGCCCGCCGGCGGCTGGCCGGTAAGCGGGGTGGCGGTGCCGCGCATTTCTCGCTCGAGGATCGCGACATCCCGATCGAGCGCCAGGACGACTTCGTGCTGGCCCTCGACGAAGCGCTGACCCGCCTCGCGGCCGTGAGCGAACGGCTGGCCCGGACGGTCGAATGCCGCTTCTTCGGCGGCATGACCGAGGAGGAAACCGCCGCGGCACTCGAGGTCTCGGACCGAACCGTCCGGCGCGACTGGCTCAAGGCCAAGGCCTGGCTCGCCACCGAGCTGGGTGAAGGCCCGGCGGGCGCGTGACGGACCCGAAGCGCTGGTCGCGGATCGACGCCGCCTTGGACGCGGGGCTCGACCTGCCCCCCACCGAGCGGGCCGCCTGGCTGGCCGCACTCGAGCACCGGGAGCCGGACATTGCCGCCGAGGTGGCCCGGCTCCTCGCCGCGGCGGACGGCCCGAACCTGCTTGACCGCGCGCTGCCCGAGCTCGCCCCCGAGCTCGTGTCCGACTGTCTCGAACTCCCCGAGGAAGGCCCGCCCGAAACGGCCGGGCCCTACCGCCTGCTCAAGGAGATCGGCCGCGGCGGCATGGGGGCCGTCTACCTGGCCGAGCGGAGCGACGGCCAGTACGAGAAGCGGGTGGCAGTCAAGCTGGTCCGGCCCGGACCCGACCTCGGCGGCATGGCCCAGCGGTTCCGCCAGGAGCGGCAGATCCTTGCGTCGCTCGAACACCCGGGCATCGCCCGGCTGCTCGACGGCGGCGTGACCGACGCCGGCGTGCCCTATCTCGTGATGGAATACGTCGCGGGCAAGCCGATCGACCGGTACGCGGACGCCAACCGGCTCGATACGGCCGCCCGCCTCGCGCTGTTCGACCGGGTGGCGGAGGTGGTCGAGTACGCCCACCGCCGGCTGGTGATCCACCGGGATCTCAAGCCGGGCAACATCCTCGTCACCGAAACGGGCGAGGTGAAGCTCCTCGATTTCGGCATCGCCAAGCTGCTCGACGAGGGCGAGGGCCCCGAACCGGTGACCCGGACCGGTGCCGTGCTCGCCACCCCGGAGTATGCGAGCCCCGAACAGATCCGGGGCCGGCCGGTGTCGACGGCCACCGACGTCTACGCGCTCGGTGTCCTGCTCTACGAACTCCTCTCCGGACGGCGGCCCTACCGCGCGACGAGCGCCACGCCGCACGAGCTCGCCGTGGAGATCTGCGACACCATTCCGCCCCGCCCCGGCCTGGGGGCGGATCTCGACGCGATCGTGCTCACCGCGCTCGCCAAGGAACCGGAGCACCGCTACGGCTCGGTCGAGCTCTTCCGGGACGACCTGGCCCGATTCCGCGATGGCTTCCCGGTCCGGGCCCGGCCCGCCACCCGGCGCTACCTGGCCCGGAAGTTCCTCGAACGGAACCGCGGCCGGGTGGCTGCGGCGGCCCTCCTGGCCGTGGCGGTGGCGGCCGGATTCGCCGCCACCCTGTGGCAAGCGGCCACGGCCCGCCGAGAGGCCCGCCGGGCCGAGCAGGTGACGGAGTTTCTCACCGGCATCTTCGAAGCCTCGGACCCGGACCGCGCCGGCGGCCGCGAGGTCACCGCGCGGGAGCTGCTCGATCGGGGCGCCGACCGGCTCGACACCGAACTGCGGACCGAACCGGCGCTTCGGGCCGACATGCTCCGCACCCTCGGCGTCCTGTATCATCGGCTGGGTCTTTACGACCAGGCGCAACCGCTGCTCGAACGCGCCGGCGTGGTGCTCGACTCGATCGATGCGGCGCCGCTCGACCGGGCGGTTCAGACCGCGGCCCTCGCGTCCCTGCTCCACGACCAGGGCGCCGACAGCATTGCCCTCGGGGTGGCGGAACGCACCCTCGCCCTCCGCCGCCGGGCACTCCGGGGCGACGATCCGCGCCTGGCGGCGGCGTTAGGCGACCTCGCGGTAATGCATGGGCGGCTGGGACACCACGCCCAGGCCGATTCCCTGTTCCAGGCCGAGCTGACGATCGAACGGCGGCTCGCCGACACCGCGGCGGTCGCGTCCACCCTCGGGAACTGGGCCATCGTGGTCGGCACCGGCGGCGAACCCGACCGGGCGGCCACCCTGCAGGAAGAAGCGCTGGCGCTCAACCGGGCGCATTACGGACCGCAGCACACCAACGTGGCCACCGCACTCCAGAACCTGGCCGCCACCCGAATCGGCCAGGGGCGGTACGACTCCGCCGAGACGCTGCTCCGGGAGGCCATCGAGATCCGGGAGCGACTCCTCGGCCCCGACCATCCGCTCTTCGCGACGGTCCTCGGAACCCTCGGCAATGCCTACCAGCACGCCGGACGCTACGACTCCGCCGACGCCGTCGACCGCCGGGTGCTCGCCCTCCGCCTTCGCACCCTCGGCCGGAACCACCCCGACGTCGCGGAGACCTACAACAACCTCGGCGTGGTCGCCTACTTCCGGGCCCGGTATGACGACGCCGTCGGCTACCTCGACAGCGCCCTCGCCATCTGGCGACCCACTCTCGGCCCCACCCACCCGAACGTCGTGACCGCGCTCGCGAACCAGGGCGCCATTCTCCGGGCCAAGGGCGATCTCGCGGCCGCGGAGCGACCGCTCCGCCAGGCGCTGGCGCTCCGAGTCGAGCGGTTCGGCGGGAATCACCCGTCGGTCGCCAGCAGCCACAACAACCTGGCGGCCCTGCTCGACGCCCAAGGCAAGAACCGGGAGGCGCTTGACCACTACACCCGGGCCGAGCAAATCTGGCGGGCGGCGCTCGGGAACCGGCACGTGACGGTCAGCGAGGCCCTCTATGGCAAGGGGAAGTACTTCCTTCGGCTCCATCGCTACGGCGAGGCCGAAGCCGCCCTCCGCGAAACGCTGGAACTCCGGCTGGCCAATCTCGACTCGACCAGCACCGGCGTGGCCAACGCCCGGCGGGAACTCGGCTTCGCCCTCATCGGGCTCGGGCGCCGGACGGAAGCCGTTCCGCTGTTGGAGGCCGCGCTGCCCCGCCTGGTCGCCGCATTCGGCACGGACGACCCGTCGGTCGTCCGCACCCGGCAGGCGCTGGCGGGCATCGGGAGCCGCTGACGGCCCGGCCCGCCGGCCTCAGCCCGGCCGATCCCTAGGCGAGCGAGTAGAAGAAGTCGACGTACGACTTCACCGCGCCGTCCCAGCCGGCCAGCTTCGGATTCGCCGCCTCGATCACGAAATACTCGTCCGGCGCGTGGGCCCCGCCGCCGTGACCGAGGCCGAACTGCCCCGCCGGCAGCCGCAGCGGCGCCCCGGTGAAGGTGACGCCGGGCCACGACCCCGCCAGCCGGGGCCACAACAGCGGCTCGACCCCGGACTTCCGGTAGGTCGCGACCATTGCCTGCACCAGTTTCGAATCCGGGTCCGTCTCGGTCGGGTCGTAACCGCCGGACATGTTCACCTCGATGTCGCCGAATCCGTGCTTGGCCAGGTGGTTCTTGAGCAGCTCCAGGGTGCCCTTCGCCGTCATGTCGGGCACCAGGCGCATGTCGATCTTGGCCACGGCACGGTGGGGCAGGATGGTCTTCCCGCCGGGGCCGGTGTACCCGCCGACGAGTCCCTCGATGTTGATTGTGGGCTGGGTGACGAGCCGCACCTGCGAGTCGTGCCACGATTCGTCGCCGTACCAGTGGTCTACGCCGAGTGCCTTTTTGGTGGCGGCCTCGTTCTTCTTGGGGATGGAGGCGGCGAGGATCGCCTGTTGCCGGGCGGAGAGCGGCCGGATCCGGTCGAAGAAGCCCTCGACCGCCGGGGTATGACCGTCCGCCTTCACGAGGGTGTTGAGCGCCTGGACCAGGTGCCAGACCGGGCTGTCGATCGACGCCTCATAGGACGAGTGGACATCGAGCTTGGGCCCGCGGCCCCAGCGCTCGCCGGTGGACACGAGTTCCAGCTCCACGATGCCCTTGGCCCCGAGGTTCACCTCGACGGCGCCGTCCGGCGACTGGGTGCCGAGGGGAATGATGATGCCGACGCACTTCCGGAGCGTGGCCTCGACGTCCGGCTTGAAGGCGATTTCCCGGAAATTCGGCGAGCCGATCTCTTCCTCGCCTTCGGCGACAAGGCAGAGATTCACCGGGAGCTTCTTCCCCGCGGCCTTGAAGGCATGGAGCGCGGCCAGCACGGCCGTCTGCGGCCCTTTGGTGTTGGTCGCGCCGCGGCCGACGATCACCCGGCCGAGGCCGGGCCGCTCGACGATCCGGCCTTCGAGCGGCGGCGAACTCCACTCGGCCGGATCGTATTGCTTGACGTCGTACATGAAATAGAGCGCGAGCCAGGTCGGCGCTCCGGCGTCGAGGGTAGCGAACACACCGGGCTTGCCGGCCGTGGGAATCAGGTCGACTCGCTGGAATCCGGCCTCCCGGGCCAGCCGGGCGAGATACTCCGCCCCTTCCGGATAATTGCGATTCTCGGCGGCGATCGACGGCAGGGCGATCCAGTCCTGCAGCATCTTGACCGTCATGCCGTGCTGGCCCGCGATCTGGGCAACGACGGCGGCCTGATCTGGGTGCTGAGCCGCCAGGGCAACCCGGTTGCCGAGGGCAAGGGCGGCGGCGCCGGCCGCGGCGCCCTGCACGAAGGTGCGCCGGTCGATGTCGCCGGCGGGGGACGGAGCGTGACGCGGGTCCACTGAAGGCCTCCGAGGTCGGGTCGTGGGATCACGCCAATGTTGGCCGCGATTCACCCGAGGCGGAAGCCCTGAATCGGCTGGGGCGCGTCAGCGTCCCGCCCAACGGGGACTCAAAGGTCCGGCGCCGCGATCCAGAACGAGCCGGGACACTGCTGGAGGGCGAGCCGCCGGAGGGCATCGCTTGGCAGAAGACCCGACGGAATCGTCCCAACGATGCCGCCCCCGAGACGGAAGGTGCTGCCGATTCGGCCGATTTCGACCCCCTGCGCGTTGACGACCGCAGGGCCCTCGACCGTCGGGATGAGCCGGTAGCCGGCCGGCCAGATCATGGTTACCTGATCCTGGAGACCCAGCCGGTAGCACCCGGCCGCATCGAGCGACACGACGCCGTCGAACAGGGCGTCCATGACGTCTCGGGAGCCCTCCTTCTGGGCGAGGAACAGACTGCCGTCGAACGCCGGTTCGAAGGAGGAGCAGGCGGTGGCGACCACCAGCCCGAAAACGAGTTTTCGCATGGCGAACTCCCTTGAGGCCTCCTGAACTACCCCGAAGGCCTCGCCGGCGTCACCGGGGGGCGGCGGGGGCCAGGGGCACTGCCAACGGTTCCCTGATCGCCGCGACCGCGGCCATCGGGAATGGTCGTCTGACGCGAGGGCTCAGAACCCGCTGCCGCGGGAGACCCGGATCACGCCCCGTTCCGAGGTGACCGACCCGATCACCCGGAAGGCCGGGGTACCGGCCGCGCGGAGGGCGTCGGTCAGGTGGCGAACCCGGTCCTCGGGAATCGCGATGAGGAGGCCGCCCGACGTCTGGGCGTCCGCGCAGAGCAGCTTTTCCATCTCGGAAACATCGTCGGAGTAGATCGCCGGGATCGTCTCGAGGTTGCGGCGGGTGCCCCCCGGCACGGCGCCCTGGGCCGCTAGTTCGGTCGCGCCAAGGAGCAGCGGCAACCGGGTGACGTCGATCCGCGCCCCGACCGAACTGCCGAGCACGATGTTGTGCAGATGCCCGATGAGGCCGTACCCCGTCACGTCGGTGGCCGCGGTGGCGCCGTGCTGGACGGCGGCGGCCGCTGCGGTGTCATTCAGGGTCGTCATGACCGTCACGGCCTGCTCGAGCTCCGACTCCTCGAGGATCCCGCGCTTGAGCGCCGTCGTGAGAATGCCGGTGCCCAGGGGCTTGGTCAGCACCAGCAGATCGCCGGGGCGGGCGCCGGTGTTGGTGAGCAGGCGGTCCGGATGGGCCTCGCCGACGACGACCATGCCGAATTTTGGTTCGGGATCGTCGATCGAATGGCCGCCCAGGATCAGACAGCCCGCGCGCTGCGCCACCTGCTGCGCCCCGGCCAGGACCTCGCCGAGCATCGACATCGGGAGTTTCTCGCGGGGCCAGCCCACCAGATTCAGGGCAAAGACCGGTCTCCCCCCCATCGCGTAGACATCGCTCAGGGCGTTCGCAGCCGCGATCGCACCCCAGGCGGCCGGGTCGTCGACGATCGGCGTGAAGAAGTCGACCGTGACGACCAGGGCGCGATCGGGGCCGAGCTGATAGACGGCGGCGTCGTCCTTCGTGGCCGCGTCCACCAGCACGTTCGGATCGTGGATTCCGGGGAGGTGGCGCAGGACCTGCACCAGCTCGGCTGGGCCGAGTTTACATGCTCAACCCGCGCCGTGCGACAGCGACGTCAGCCGGATGCGCGGCCGCTGATCCCGGATCGGATCTCCCATCGGGACTCCTGTGCTGAGGTGATCGGGGTACTCCCCGCGGAGGGGACGTTCAATGGTCCGCCCGGCGACACGGCGGTCAGCCTCGCGCGGGTTCGGGATCGAGGCGGGCACCGACCCGAAGCAGGACCCGGAGGCCGATCAGGGCCCGGTCGTCGAGGGCCACGCTGCCGAAGGAGCCGTCTTCCCGCTGACGCTGGAGCAGTCCCGGCACCGCCCGTTCCAGCAGCGGCCGGGCCACCGCGTCGTTCACGCGGGACAGGCCGTCGAGCGCCGTGAAGAAATCCACCCGGGGCCAGGTTCCGTCCGGGAGCTGGTGGTTGCCGATCAGCCGGACGAGGGCCTCCTGGGCCGACCGCCACCGCTCCGGGGCCGCGGCGAGAGCCGCGGCGGCGCCAAACGCCAGGTCGGGGTGGAGCATGTCGTCCCAGGCTTCCCAGACCTCGAGCAGGTTGGTGAAACTGTCGAGGTGGCGAACGGCGCTCGGGTCGCCGACCTGGCCCGCGCGGAGCACGACCTGAAGGATCCAGCAACTGACCGCGAACCGGGCCTGCGACTCGATCCGGTAGGCCCGACCGTTCGGCAGCGTCACCGGCGCGACCCGCTGAGTCGGCGGCGCCGGCGAGAAGAACCCCCCGATGAAATGCTCGCAGACCCGGTGGTTGTGGCGGGCGGCGGTACACCCTTCCCCGAACGCGCCGGGCCGGCCACCCAGCGCAAGCAGGCTGGTCACTGCGGGACCGAGGGCCTCGGGCGGCGCTTCCAGGTCGACCAGGTCTTCGAGCAGCCCGACGACCACCACGGGTTCCTTGAGGCCGCCCGCGCGGGACAGGGCCCCGCCGGCCTTGCCGATCAGCTGCGCCCGCAGTTCGTCGTCCGAGCGGAACGTCCGCCCGACCGCCCGCCGGGCCACCCAGGCCTGGCGGGTCGTGCGCCGGTCGAAAAAGGCGGCGACGCGTTCGAGGGAGTGAGACGGGTCCATGGAGGAAAGTAGAACGGGGCGTCCCGCCAACGCGAGACGCCCCGTTTGCTGAGAGCGGCCGACCTACCGCTTCTTCTTGCCGCCCTTCTTCTTGCTCTTGCCGGCCTTGGCCTTCTTGCCGGCCTTCTTGGCCGCCTTCTTGGCGGCCTTCTTCATCGGCTTCCGGGCGACCTTCTTGGCCGCCTTCTTCGCCACTTTCTTCTTGGCCGGCTTGGCGGCCTTCTTCTTGGCGGGCTTCTTCGCGACCTTCTTTTTCGCGGCCTTTTTCACCGCTTTCGCGGCCTTCTTGGCCGCCTTCTTCGCCGGCTTCTTCTCGGCGGGTTGCTTGGCAGCAGCCTTCTTCTTCGCCGCGGGCTTCCGGGCAGCCGGCTTCCGGGCGGGCGGCTCCGTCGCCGGCATCGCCGCAACGACCGGGACCGGCGCGGCCGCGACCGGCTCGGCCTCGATGCGGTGGAACAGATCCTCGGCGGAAGGCGGTGGTGGGGGCGGTGGCGGCGACGACGGCATCGGTTCCATCCACCCTGACCCGGTCCAGCCCATCTCGATGTCGCGGAAGACGCCCATCGGAACACCCTCCCACCACGGTTTTTGTCTGGAGTGACGGGCGCGATGCCTCGCCGCCCGGGAGTGCCGCCATATATCTTGCACAACTTTCCGACTTCTGCAAGCTATGCGCGCCTTGACACTCGCCGCCCACGGGGGGCTCGACCAGCTCGCCCCCCGCGAGGTTCCGGATCCCGGACTCCCCGGCCCCGGCCAGGTTCGGATCCGGGTCCGGGCCGCAGCACTTAACCACTTGGATTTATTCGTCTTAGAAGGCCTCCCCGGGGTCACCCTCGACTTCCCGCACATCGTCGGCACCGATGCCGCCGGGGAGGTGGCGGCGGTCGGTGACGGAGTCGCCGGGCTCGGCCCCGGCGACCGGGTGGTGGTCAACCCGGGGATCTCCTGCGGCGCCTGCCCGATGTGCCTGACCGACCAGGATCCGCTCTGCCGCCGGTTCGGCGTCCTCGGCGAGCATGCACCCGGCACGGCGGCCGAGTATCTCCTCGTCCCGGCCCGCAACGTGGTCCGGATCGGCGAGCACCTCGGTTGGGCGGAAGCCGCCGCGCTGCCGTTGGCCACGCTCACCGCCTGGCGGATGCTGGTGACCCGGGCCCGCCTCACGGCCGGCGAAACGGTGCTCGTCTGGGGTGTCGGCGGCGGGGTATCGCTCGCGGCGCTGCAGATCGCCCGCCACCTCGGCGCCCGGGTCATCGCGACCAGTTCCTCCGACGAGAAGCTGGCCCGGGCCCGAGCGTTAGGCGCCGAACTGACGCTCAATCACACCACCGCCGACGTGACCCGGGAAACCCGGACCTTCACCGGGATCGGGGCCGACGTCGTGGTCGACTCGGTCGGGGAGCAGACCTGGGAGCGGTCGCTCCGGGCGCTCCGACCCGGCGGCCGCCTGGTCACCTGCGGCGCCACGACCGGCCCCCATGTCGCGCTCGATATCCGGAAACTCTTCTGGTTCCAGTGGAGTATCCTCGGATCGACCATGGGCTCCGTCGGCGAGTTCCGGGCGATGATCGAGGTCGCCAACCAGGGCAAGCTGACCCCGCTGGTCGATTCGGTGTTTCCGCTGGACCGCGGGATCGACGCCTATCGCCGTCTCGCCGGCGGCACCCAGCTCGGCAAAGTCGTCATCGAGGTAGCCCCATGAACGCCCTCATCGAACGTCTGCTCATCGGCTTCGACCAGATCGCCGGATTCCTCCCGGCGTTCTTCGCCGCGGCCATCATCCTCGTGGCCGGCTACTTCCTGGCCCGGTTGTTCGAACGCGCGGTGGACGCGATCCTCCAGCGGCTCAACTTCAACCAGATGGCGGAGGCCGGCGGCCTGTCGGAGGCGGTCGGCCGGACCGGGACCCGGCTCGATCCGATCCATGCCGTCGGCAAGCTCCTCTTCTGGATGATCATGCTGGTGGTGATTCTCCTCGCCAGCACGGCGCTGGGCCTCGACAGCATCAACCAGATGTTCGGCACGATGCTGTCGTACATCCCGACCCTGATCGCCGCCGTGGTCATCGTGATCCTCGGCATGATTGTGGGCGAGTTCGTCCGCGGCATCGTGCTGGCGTCCGCCGGGGCCGTCGAAGGCGTGCCGACGCTGGCCAAGCTCGCCAAGGCGGCCGTGGTGCTGATCGCAATCTTCATGGCAATGCAGCAGATGGGCGTGGCGGCCGAAATCATCACCGCGGCCTTCACCCTGATCCTCGGCGCCATCGCGCTGGCAGCGGGCCTCGCGTTCGGACTCGGCAACCAGATCCTCGCCGGGGAGATCACCCGCCGCTGGTACGACGAGGGCCGATCCAAACGGCGCCGGCGCAAATCGGGCCGCCACCGGCTCGACGCCGAGGCGGCGAACCTCGGCACCCAGGCGGCCTCCCCGACCGATCCCGGCTCGCCGGAGAACTGACGCCGGGCGAGGTGCGGAGATGTACCGAACCTGTATCCACTGTCTCTCCGACCTCGAAACGAACGACTCGATCGAACGCCTGGCCGTCGGCCGGCGCCTGGCCTTCGATGCGGGCCGGGGCCGCCTGTGGGTCGTCTGCCGCCACTGCGAGCGCTGGAACCTCACCCCCTTCGAGGACCGGTGGGAAGCGATCGAGGACTGCGAGCGCCGCTTCCGCGCGGCCCGGCGCCGGTACTCCACCGATCAGATCGGCCTCGCCAGACTACCCGACGGACTCGAGCTCGTCCGGATCGGCGATCCGCTCCGGCCCGAGTTCGCGGCCTGGCGGTATGGGGATCAGTTCGGGCGGCGGCGGCGGAAGCTGCACGTCCGCATCGGCATCGGGATCGCGGTCGCCGCCGGGTTCGTCGCGGCCCCGGTGGCCCTCGGTGCCGGACTGGGCTCGGCGTGGGGCACCTTCGAGTTCCTGATGCACGGCTACAACTACTGGCTCTATCGGGCGACGCGACGCCACCTTGCCCACCTCGACGTCGGCGGCGGCACCCGGCTTCCGATCACGGCCGCTCAGGCCGCCAACACCGAGATCGGCGAGGAGTCCACCGGCGAGCAGTTGGTGCTCCTGGTCCCCGCCCGGAATCCCGGTGGGTTCGTCCAGCGACGCGAACTCATTCGGATCGACGGTCCGGCGGCGATCGAGGCCGCCGGGCAACTGCTCCGCGTCGTCAACCGCCAGGGCGCCTCGCGCCGGCAGGTCGAGGAGGCCGCGGTGCTGCTCGATGAGAGCGGCCCTCCGGAGGAACACCTTGCTTCGCTGGTCTCTCAGGTTCGCGTCAAGCGCTATTCGGGCCAGCGCGAGTTGCTCCGGCAGCCGGCGCCGTTGCGCCTGGCGCTCGAGATGGCGACCCACGAACGCGCCGAGCGGATCTGGCTCACCGGCGAGCTCGAGGCCCTGGAGCAGGCGTGGCAGAGCGCCGAGGCCCTCGCCGCCATCGCCGACCGCCTCGCACTGCCGGCGGCGATCGATCGGCAACTCGCCTCGCTCAAGGAACAGGGCCGGATTCAGACGTAACGACGCCGCAATCTGGTCGATGAGGACCGCTCGGCCTCGGGCGACATCTCAGACCGGGATGCCGCCACCAGCATCACTTGCCGCATCGTCCCGACGCGCGCTGACGACAACGAAAGAGCCCGCTGCCGCCGGGTGGGGGCAGAGGGCTCCGATCGCCGGGCCGGATCAGGCCAGCGGAATGCTGCGCGCCGGCTTGCCCGTCAGCGCAAGCAGGGCGTTGGCCACCGCCGGGCCGATCGGCGGCGTTCCGGGCTCGCCCACGCCGGTGGGCTTTTCCGTCGACGCCACGAAGTGGACTTCCACGGTCGGCATCTCCCGCATCCGGAGCACCCGGTACCGATCGAAATTGGTCGACACCACCCGCCCCTTGTCGATGTCGATCTTGCCGTAGAGTGCGGCCCCGAGCCCGAACGCGATGCCGCTCTCCATCTGGGCCCGGACGATGTCGGGATTGATCACCACCCCGCAGTCGACCGCGCAGACGACCCGGTGGACCCGCGGTTTCCCGCCCTCGATGGATACCTCGGCAACCTCCGCGACATAGCTCTCGAATGACTTGTGCACGGCGATCCCGCGGGCCCGGCCGGCCGGCAGCGGACTGCCCCAGCCCGCCTTCTCCGCGGCCAGGTTGAGAACTCCGAGACGGCGCGGCTCGGCGGCCAGCAGCGAGCGGCGGAACTCGACCGGATCCTTGCCCGCCGCATGGGCCAGTTCGTCGACGAACATCTCCACCGCAAACGCCGTGTGGGTGTGACCCACGGAGCGCCACCACTGCACCGGAATCTTGTTCGTCGGCGAGTGGAGATCGACGAACACGTTCGGAATGGCGTACGGATGATCGGCCGCACCCTCGAACGAGGCGGCGTCCTTGCCGTCCGGCGTTTCGAACGACGTGCCGGCCGAGATCGACTGGCCCACGATCCGGTGCCACCACGCCACCGGCTTGCCCTCGGCATCGACGCCCCCGCGGATCCGATGGAGGAACGCCGGCCGGAAGAACCCGGCGGCGGTGTCGTCTTCCCGGGTCCAGACCATCTTCACCGGGGCCCGGCCCTGAATCGCCTGGGCAATCGACACCGCTTCGACGAGATAGTCGGCATGGGGATTGGCCCGGCGGCCGAAACTGCCGCCGGCGTAGAGCATGTTGAGCTTCACCTGCTCCGGCTTCATCCCGACCTGCTTCGCGATGATGGCCTGGTCCGGCGTCTGGAACTGCTCGCCGTTCCAGATTTCGACACCATCGGCGCTCAGCTGCACCACGCAGTTGAGCGGCTCCATGCTGGCGTGGGCCAGGAAAGGGAACTCGTATGTGGCTTCGACGGTCTTCGCGGCGCCGGACAGGGCCGCCGGCGCGTCGCCGTCCTTCCGGATTTCGGTGCCGTTCTCCCCGGCGAGCTTCCGAAAGCCGGCCATGACCTCGGCACTACCCTGGGCTTCGGCCGCACTGAGATCCCACTCGACCGTCAGGGCCTGCCGCCCCTGGCGCGCCGCCCAGAAGTTCTGGCCCAACACCGCCACACCGTTCGGGATCTGCACCACGTCGACGACGCCCGGAACGGCCTTGGCCTTCGCGGCATCGAAGCTCTTCACCTTGCCGCCGAAACGCGGCGCGTGCGCGACTACGGCGGTCAGCAGACCGGGCAACTGGACATCCTGGGTGTACCCCGCCGTACCGGTCGCCTTCGGGCGGGCATCGACCCGGGGCGTCGCCCCATCCTTGCCGATGTAGCGGAAGGCGCCGGGCTCCTTGAGCGGCACCGTCTCGGGCACCGTGTATCCCGACGCGCTCGCGACGAGTTCGCCGTAGCTGACCCGCCGGTCGCTCCCGGCGTGCACCACCATGCCGGGCTCGGTCGTCAACTCGGCCACCGGAACCCGGAACTGCTTCGCCGCGGCCGCGATCAGCACCGCCCGGGCGGTCGCCCCGGCGGTCCGATGCTGTTCGTACGAGTTCGCCATCGCACTCGAGCCGCCGGTCCCCTGCATGCCGAACAGCGTGTTGGCATACCGCTTGGCGTCCGCCGGCGCTCCTTCGACCCGGACCTTGTTCCAGTCGGCGTCGAGTTCCTCGGCAATCAGCGTGGCCAGGCCCGTGTAGGTGCCCTGCCCCATCTCGAGGTGCTTGGCGAAGATCGTGACCGACCCGTCCGAATCGATCCGGACGAAGGCGTTCGGTTCAAACGGCCCGCCCGAGGCCGGCGCGGTGTTGTCCTCCGCGACGGGCTTGCAGCCGCTCCCGTAGACGCTGACCAGGAGGCCGCCGCCGACCGCCATGCCGACCCGGACGAAGTCCCGGCGGTTCAGTTCCCCTCGGCGCTCAGCCATCGGCCACCTCCCGCTTGAGCTCGGCTGCCCGGTGAATCGCCGCCCGGATCCGCTGATACGTTCCGCAGCGACAGAGGTTCCCGTTCATGGCCTGGTCGATGTCGGCGTCGCTGGGATCCGCCTTCGACGCAAGCAAGGCCGCGGCGGACATGATCTGGCCGCTCTGGCAGTAGCCGCACTGCGGCACCTGGAGTTCGACCCAGGCCCGCTGGACCGGGTGACTGCCCTCGGGCGAGAGTCCTTCGATCGTCGTGACCTTCTTGGTACCGACCGCGGACAGGGGCATCGAGCAGCTCCGGACCGGCACGCCGTCGAGGTGAACGGTACAGGCGCCGCACTGGGCAATCCCGCAGCCGAATTTGGTGCCGGTGAGGCCCAGGACGTCACGCAGCGCCCAGAGGAGCGGCATCGACGGATCGGCGTCGATCTCCTTGGGCTGACCGTTGATGGTGACGGTGATCATCAGTGAAGCTCCTTCGAGGCGGGCGGATGGTGCCCTGAGATTTAGGTGGTCCGCCGCCCCGCGTCTAGCGCGGGGCGGGCGGAGTCGGCGCCGGGGGCGGCGGCAGGGGAATCTCCATGAGGTAAACCCCAGCCGGGACGATCTCGGCCACCAGCACGGCCGCCGGATCCGCCGCGACGACGATCCCCCGGCCGCCAAGGCTGAAGACCCGCTGGAGCACCCCGGCCGAGTCGACGACCTGGTAGCGGCGGACCGAGTCGAGGGCGGCCTTGGACTTCCGGAGCCAGATCGTGCCGCCGGCGCCGTCGAAGCCCCGCTCGAACGCCGGCTTGAACGGCGAGAACTGGAGCTGGTCCGCCATGGCCCGCAGCTCTTCCGGGAAACTGTTGACGTATTGCTCGCGGTCCGCCCGGGTCACCTCGAGCACCGGATCGGGCAGCCGGTCGCCCCGGCGCTCCTTGCGGCCCTCGAGAATCGAGACTTCGTTCCGCCGCACCCGGGCGATCCAGATCCGGCCGTCGGGCAGCACACCCCACCAGTCGTTGCCGCTGAACACGAGCCGTTCGAAGCGGTGACCACGGGCTTCCTTCACCTCCGCCACGTCGAGCGGGGCGAGCCGGGCCACCGTGTCGAACTGGGTCAGGGCCGGATTGCCGCGCACCACGGCCGCGGAATCCTTGAGGCCGGCGCCGTCCGGGCCGGCAATCGGCGGAATTTCGAAGTAGTACTGGCCCGCCCGATCGCGCGCCCGCGGCAGCACCCCGCGAAGCGCACCGGGCGCGGTCACGGAATCGACCAGCCGGCCATCGGGCAACCAGGCCGTCAGCCGGCTTTTGGCCCAGTCCGCCACCCAGGCCGTGTCGCCGATCGCATAGACGCCGAACGGCTTGGCGAGCGCCTCCCCGCCCCGACCGCCCAGCGGAACCGTGGCTCCGGTCGAGAAGTCCACCACCACCGCGGCATCGTGATCGGCGCCGACGACGACCCAGCGGTGCTGGCCCAGGGCTGCAGCCTCCGGCAACGCGTTCCAGGGAACGGTGATCGTGTCGATCGCCATCGGGAGCGTTTCCACCGGCACCGCCTCCGCCCGCCGGGACTGTCCCGGGGGGCCACACCCGGCCGCCGCGACGAGCGCCGCGACCAGACCTGCCACCGCCAACCGCCTCATGATCGGGACTCCGGATTTCGGTTCCATTTCGGGGCCTCCGGTAGGTTATCCCGCTCGGCAATCCCGAGCAACCTTCATACGCAACGTTTCCGCTTGTTGCGGAGTCTAAGCCGTTTACCGAGACCCAGGTGACGGTCGCGACTCGGCGCCGGCCGTTAGGACCAACGATCCGGAAGCGGACGGCAATGAGACGGACTTTTGGCATCGCAGCGGCACTGCAGTTGGCAGCGGCCGCCGGGGTTGCGGGACAGATCGCCGGCGGCACCGCGGGCGGCGGCGAACGAGCCGTTGCCCGAGCGGTCCGTTTCGAATCCGGCGCCATCCACGTGGACGGCGTCCTCGACGAAGCCGCCTGGCGCACGGCCCCCGTTTTCAGCGATTTCGTGCAGCGGGATCCCGATGAAGGGAAGCCCGCGACGCTGCCCACCGAATTCCGGGTCGCCTATACCGACCAGGCCATCTACGTGGCGGTCCGGGCGACGGATTCGGACCCGAGCCGGATCGCCGCGCTCCTGACCCGCCGCGACGGATTTTCGACCTCCGATGAAGTGAGCATCCTGATCGACTCCTATCGGGACCGCCGGTCGGGGTATCTCTTCGCCCTCAGCGCGGCGGGGGTCAAGCGGGACGCCTTCCTCTTCGACGACACCAACCAGGACGACCGGTGGGACGCCGTCTGGGACGGCGCGGCCCGGATCGACAGCGCCGGCTGGGTCGCGGAGTTCCGGATTCCGTGGAGCCAGCTACGCTTCCCCGGCGCCGGTTCGCACACCTTCGGCTTCAACGTGTCCCGCCGGATCAGCCGGCGCAACGAGACCCAGTACTGGCGGCTCCCGCCCAAGGGGTCGCCCGGATTCGTCTCGCTGTTCGGCGACGTCGAAGGGTTCGAAGGCATCGCTCCGCCCCGGCAGCTCGAAGTCCTGCCGTACCTGGCCACCTCGGCGCGGCGCACCCCGGTGGTGGCCGGCGATCCATTCCGGACCGGCGGCGGGTCGAGCGCCACCCTCGGCGGGGATCTCAAGGTCGGGCTCACCTCGGCGCTCACCCTCACGGCCACGATCAACCCCGATTTCGGCCAGGTCGAAGCCGACCCGGCGGTCGTGAACCTCTCGGCGTTCGAGACCTTCTTCGCCGAACGGCGTCCCTTCTTCACGGAGGGCGCGGACGTCTTCCGCTTCCGGCTCGCCGACGGCGACGGCGACGGCTCCTCCGAGGAGCTCTTCTACACCCGGCGCATCGGCCGGCGCCCCCAGGGCGGCGCCGATCCGCGCGGCGGGTTCGCCGAGTCGGTGGACCAGACCACGATCCTCGGGGCCGGCAAGATCACCGGCAAGACCCGCTCGGGCTGGACGATCGGCGCCCTGGGGGCACTCACCGCGGAGGAAGAGGCCCGCGTCCTCGACGGCACGGGACGGTCATTCGCCGAGGTCGTCGAACCGCGAACCGGCTACGGGGTCGTCCGGGTCGCCCGGGAGTTCCGCAACGGGCGCACGAAAATCGGCGCCCTGGCCACCACCGTGCAGCGATCGTTACCCGACAACCTGAACTACCTCCACGCATCGGCCACCACCGGCGGCGTCTCCTGGCAGCATCGCTTCGGCGGCGACGCCTTCGAGTGGACCGGCCGGATCGTCGGCAGCCGGGTCGGCGGTTCCGCCGAGGCGATCCTCGCCACCCAGCAGTCCTCGGCCCGATACTATCAGCGGCCGGACGCCGGGCATCTCGAGGTGGACTCGACCCGGACCTCCCTCGCGGGCGTGGCCGCCGGAATGAACTTCGGGGAGTTCAAAGGCGACTGGCGCTGGAACGTGAACGTCGATGCGCGCTCGCCCGGGTTCGAGGTCAACGACGTGGGCTACCTGCAGGAAACCGACCGGATCCAGCAAAGCGTCTGGATCAACCGCCGCTGGCTCCAGCCGGGCGCGGTGTTCCGCCGCTTCAATCTGAATCTCAACGAGTGGAGCGGCTGGACCTTCGGCGGCGAGCGGCGGTTCACCGGCGGCAACGTCAACGCGAACTTCACGCTGCTCAACTACTGGAGCGGCTGGTTCGGGGTCAACCGGAGCTTCGGCGGCCTCAGCACCACCGCGCTCCGGGGCGGCCCGTCGATCTCGAGCCCGGCGTCGGTCAACGGCTGGTTCGGGATGGAAACCGACGCCCGGAAGTCCTTCCGGGGCGGGCTCAACGGCAACTTCAATTTCCAGGACCAGACCGCCAACCGATATGTCGGGTTCAGCACCTGGGCCACCTGGCGCCCGGCCCCGAACTTCGACCTCACCGCCCAGCCCTCGGTCAACTGGAGCCGGAACGACTGGCAGTACCTGAGCACCGCGGCGGTCGGCACCGGAACCGAGTACCTCTTCGGCGCGCTGCAGCAGACGACGGCGTCGATGACCCTCCGGTCGAACCTGACGTTCAGTCCCACGTTGACCCTGCAGCTGTACGGCCAGCCCTTCGTGTCCGCCGGCCGTTACCCCCGGTTTCGCCGGGTCACCGCTCCCCGGGCGCCGCGATTCAACGACCAGTTCGAGTGGCTCGACGGCGGGCGGGCCTCGCGCGACGCCGACGGCAACGTCGGGATCGACCTCGCCGGCGACGGCAGCACCGACCTGACCCTCGGCAACCCCGACTTCCGGGTGCTGTCGTTTCGTTCGAACGTGGTGCTCCGGTGGGAATATCAGGCGGGGTCCACGGCCTTCCTCGTCTGGCAGCACGGCCGGAGCGGGTTCACCACCGACGGGCGGTTCGACCTCGGCTCCGGCATCGACGACATCTTCCGTTCCGCGTCGTCGAACGTGCTGCTCCTCAAGATCAACTACTGGCTCGGCCTCTAGCCCGGCTTCGGCCCGCAGCCCGCCGGCGCGGTTCGCTGGCGGGGGCTCCGGGAGCGGGGTAGCATTGCGGTCAACCGAACCTCGGAGACCGAAGATGCGCTTCGCCCGATTCGCCGGCTGCTTCGCCGCCCTGAGTTCTGCCGCCGCGGTCCTCGTCGCGCAGGATCCGCCTCGCACGGTCACCCCGCCGAGTGCGGAGTGGACGGCTCGCCGGCTGGAGGTGCTCGAGAAGGAGATCGAGGACGTCCAGTGGCACTTCGAACTCGACGACATCGCCCGGATCGGCCGGGCCCGCATCACCACGTCGAAGCCGATCCGGATGGCCAATACCACCGGGCAGGGCGCCGGCAATCCGCTCATTGTTCCCGTCTACACCTTCGTCCCGCGGAAGCTCGGCACCGCCAAGGCGCCGCTCATCGTCCTGGTGCACGGCGGGGTCCACGGCAACTTCGGGGTCGGCAACGCGAACATCGTTCGGGAACTGATGGAGGAGGGCTATGTCGTCGTAGCGCCCGACTACCGGGGCAGCACGGGCTACGGCGCCGGGCTCTACAACCAGATCGACTACGGCGGGGCGGAGATCGACGACACCCACGATGCCCGCGACTGGGCGGTTGAGAACCTGCCCAACGTCGACCCGGCCCGGGTCGGCATCATCGGCTGGAGCCACGGCGGCTACCACACCCTGTTCAACATCTTCCGCTGGCCGGGGGACTACAAGGTAGCCTACGCCGGCGTCCCGGTAAGCGACCTGGTCCAGCGCATGGGCTACAAGTCGCAAGGCTATCGCGACATCTACGCCGGTTTCATCGGCAAGCAGGCCGTCGACGACCCGGCCGAATACCGGCGTCGTTCGCCGGTGAACCACGTCGACAAGCTCCAGACGCCGCTCCTCATCCATACCAACACGAACGACGAGGACGTCAACGTCATGGAAGTGGAGCACCTGATCGAGGCACTCAAGGCCGCCGGGAAGCGGTTCGAGTACAAGATCTACCAGGACGCGCCCGGCGGCCACGCCTTCAACCGGGTGGACACCCGTCTCGCGAAGGAATCGCGGGCCGAGATCTGGGCCTTCCTGGCCCGCTACCTCAAGCGTTAGGCAGGCCGCCGATGGGCCAGAAACGACGATCGCCCCGCCCGGCCGGCCCTCCTTCGGGGCGGACGGTCCCCCCGGCCGCGCCGGCCGGGTATTCCGGAACGCCGCTGGCCCGGAAACTCGGATTCGGGCCGGGGGCCACCGTGCACGCGGCCGCGATGCCGGCGGCCGTGCGGGCCGCGATCGAGGCGGACGCCCCGGGTATCCGCTGGACGGCGCGGGCCGCCGCGGGAGTAGCCGCGGCCCACGTGTTCGTCACCCGCCGGAGTGACCTCGAACGCCGGCTCGCCGAACTCCGCCGGCTGCTGGATCCGGCGGGTATGGTGTGGATTTCCTGGCCCAAGAAGTCGGCCGGCGTGGCCACGGACATCACCGAAGACACCATTCGTGAGGTGGCCCTCCCGATCGGTCTGGTCGACGTCAAGGTGTGCGCGGTGGACGCCACCTGGTCCGGCCTCAAGCTGATGATCCGGAAGGAACTTCGGTAGCGAGCGACCGGAGCCGGCCGAGCGCGACGGGAGGGGCTAGCGCGGCCCGCCCCGCGCGGTCCAGTCGGCCCGACGGCGGAGCACCCGGCCGGCCGTGACGTCGGCGCGCTTGCCGTCGCGAATCGCGAAGCGGCCGTTCACGAGGACGTGCACCGTGCCCTCGGATGCCTGGCTCGGGTTCTCGTAGGTGGCGCGGTCCCGAATCCGGGCCGAGTCGAGCACGGCGATGTCGGCGGCCTGACCCGCCCGGAGGTACCCGCGGTCGGGCAGGCCGAGAAAATCCGCGGCCAGACCGGTCATCGAGCGGACCGCGGCGGTCATCGTGATCACGGTATCGTCGATCACGAAGTCGCGCAGCTTCTTCGAAAAGGCGCCGAAGACTCGCGGGTGGGTGACCTTCTGCCCGGGTGCCGGTGTCCGCCCATCCGTGCAGGTCATCATCCACGGCTCGCGGGCCAGAAAACGGGTGTTCGCGGCGTCGTACAGGTCGAGGTTCATGACGGCGGCGTTCCCCTCGCGAAGAATCCGGCGCGCGGCCGCCGGCGCCGGGATACCCCACCCCTCAGCCACCTGCGCGAGGGTCCGGCCGTTGAGTTCGGGCCGCGGGTCGGCGAACAGCAGCTTCTCCGGTCCGCCCCGGATCGCGAGCATCTCGAGCGTCTCCCGCTCGATCACCCGAACCGTGTCGGGATCGTCGAACCGGCGCACCAGCGCGGTGTCGCCGCCGCTCGCGGCCCAGTCGGGAATCGTGTAGGAACGCAGGTTCGACTGGGTGGCCGTGTAGGGATGCTGGGCCGCGCGGACGTCCACGCCCCGGGCCCGGGCCGCCTCGATCAGTTCCGCCCCGACCTGAGCCCGGCCGTAGTTCCTGGCACCCTGCGGGTTGAAGTGGCTGAAGATGACCCGGCTCCCGGACTCCTCGCCGATCCGGATCGCCTCCTTCACCGAGTTGTCGTAGCCGATGCCGGGATACGCCGCCCCGAGGTCGCGGTCGTGGGTGTCGTAGATCCCCGAGTACTCCGCCGCCACCTTGGCGAGTTCGATCACCTCTTCCGTTGCCGCATAGGTCCCCGGCGTGTAGAAGAGGCCCGTGGAGAGCCCGACGGCGCCCTGTTCCATGCCCTGGCGAACGAGCGCCTTCATCGCGGCCAGTTCCTCGGGCCCGGGCGCCCGGTTCGCCATACCCATCACCCGGCGACGAATCGTCCCGTGCCCCACGTAGGTGAAGGCGTTCACCCCGATCGTCGAGTCGGTGAGCCCGCGGAACAAAGCGCCGACCTCGGGAACGCCAGCCCCGTCGACGCCCAGCGCCACGGTGGTGATGCCCTGGGTCAGAAACGGAAGCCCGTCCCGGCCCCAGGCCTCCTCCAGTTCCGCGTGGCTGTGCATGTCGATGAAACCCGGCGCCACGATCAGACCCGTGGCGTCGATCGTATCACGCGCGGGACGGCTCTCGGCCCCGACGGAAACGATCCGCCCGTCCTGGACCACGACGGCGGCGGTGCGGGGCGCACCGCCGGAACCGTCGTAGACCGTCCCCCCGACGATCAGCAGGTCGGCAACCGGGAGGCGCTCACAGGCGGCGGCCGCGAGCACGAGCGCGACCGCCGCCCCGCACCCGCGACCAACCGCCGACCGCCATCCCCGGCTCGCGATCACCCTTCGTCGCCCGGATCGTCTTCCGCGTCCGGCCCGGCCGCGATCTCGGCCGTACTCGGCACGATCCGCTCCTGGCCGAGGCGACCGAGTTCGGCGTTGACGCCGTTGAGCCCGCCTTCCAGCAGGGTCCGCAACCGGCCCAGCTGGGTGTCGAGCTGCTCGGACAGCACTTTGAACACCTCGTACGACTGCGCCGTCGGCTTGGCCTCGGTGCTGGCCACGACGCCGGCAAGGGCCGCGATCTGGTTGTTGAGCTTGATCGGGAAGTTGAGCGGATCCTGGCCGCTGCGGTTCTTGACCTGATAGATCTCCGCCTCGACGGCACTCAACTGCTCGGTCAGGGCGTCCGCCAGCCGCTTGAGGTTGGCCGACCGGCCCGACGGCGTCGCCTTGAGCCGGGCCGCGAGCTGCGCCTTGACGTTGCGGATGGTCCGCACGGCGTTGTTGGCCTCGCTCGTCTTGACCCGGATCTGGATCTGGAACGCGAACTGCTCGTCGAGATCCGCCTGGGTGGCGCCGGACCGCGGATCGATCAGCAGCTTGAACGTCTTGGTCTCCGTCTTGTCGCCCACGGTGAGCCGGACCGTGTAGGTCCCCGAGGGCGCTTGCGGGCCGAAGATCCCTGCCGCCCACATGATGAGGCCCTGGAACGAGGCCGGCTCCGGATACCGCATGTCCCACGTGAAGGTGTTGGTCCCGGCCCGGTTGGCGGCCCGGCTCGACCCGCCGCCGAAGCGGCGGCCAAAGCCGCCCCCGCCGCCCCCGCCCGCCTGCCCGGCCTCCCGCGCCGCCGCCGGCATCACGCCGAGGGCCGCGAGGCTGTCGAGACGCGCCCGCTCGGCCCGCGCCTGCGCCGCCGCGGCCGAGTCCGGATCGCTGGTGAACGTCCGGATCGACTGACCCTTCGAGTCGAGAAACTCGAGGGCGACCCGCTGGCCGCCCCGCTTGAGCCAGTACTGGATCGTGGCACCGCCGAAGGTGCGGTAGGCGTCGGCCGGCTGGAACAGGTGGACATCCTGCGCCATGACGTCGGCGGTGAGCTGCCGGAGCGACGAGATGTCGTCCATGATCCAGAACGCCCGGCCGTGAGTCCCGATGACGACGTCGTCGTCCTTGATCACCAGGTCGTGGACCGGCACCGGCGGGAGGTTCCGCTGGAGCGGGATCCAGTGTGCGCCATCGTCGAGCGACGTCCAGACGCCCCGCTCCGTGCCGGCGAACAAGAGGCCCTTCCGGACCGGATCCTCGCGAATCACCCGAGTGAACTCGGAGCCGGTGATCCCGTTGACGATCCTGGTCCAGGTCTTCCCGTAGTCGGTCGTCCTGTAGAGGTACGGCGCAAAGTCGTTCAGCTGATACCGGTTGGCCGCGAGGTACGCGGTGCCGGCGTCGTGGGGCGACGCGTCGATGATCGAGATCCGGGCCCATTCCGGCAGGTCCGGCGGCGTGACCTTCTCCCAGCTTTGTCCGCCGTTCCGGGTCACGTGCACCAGGCCGTCGTCGGACCCGGCCCAGATCACGCCCCGCTGCACCGGCGACTCCGCAATCGTGAAGACCGTGGCGTAATACTCGACCGACGTCTGGTCCTTGGTGATCGGTCCGCCGGAAGGGCCCAGGGTCTTCGGATCCGCCCGGGTGAGGTCGGGGCTGATCGCGGTGTAGCTCCCGCCCTCGTCGGTGGTCTTGAAGATCACGCTCGAGCCGACGTAGATCGTCTTCGAATCGTGCGGTGAGAAGACGATCGGAAAGGTCCACTGCATCCGGTACTTCGAGTCGATGGCGTCGTGGCCCATCGGGTTGAGCGGCCACGGATTGACGTTCCGCTCGAATCCGCTCCGGACGTCCTTCCGGGTCAGGAGCCCGCCGTAGCTGCCGGCGAAGACGATGTCCGGGTTGTCCGGGTTCACCGCGATGTAGCCGGATTCGCCGCCGCCAACGTCGTAGAAGTCCGCGTACTGGGTACCGAAATTGGGCTGGCTCGAGCCGCAGAGCGTGCTGTTGTCCTGCTGGGCCCCGCAAACCCGGTAGGGGAAGTGATTGGTGGTGGTGACGTGATAGAACTGCGCCGTCGGGTAGTCCACGTCCGACCAGCTCCGCCCGCCGTTGAACGACACCTCCGCGCCGCCGTCGTTGGCCAGGATCATCCGGTTCGGGTCGTTCGGCGCGATCCAGAGATCATGGTTGTCGCCGTGGTGGGTCCGGAACGACTGGGGAAAGGTCCGGCCCCCGTCGGTCGACCGGAACCACGAGACGTTGAGGGCGTAGATCACGTCCTCGTTCTTCGGGTCCGCGAAGATCCGGGAGTAGTACCAGGCCCGCTGCCGGAGCTTCCGCTCGTCGTTGACCCGCTCCCAGGTGTCGCCCGCGTCGTCGGATCGGAAGAGGCCGCCTTCATCGGCTTCGACCTGCGCCCAGACCCGCTTGGAATTGGCGGGCGACACCGTGATCCCGATGTTGCCGATGACACCCTTGGGCAGCCCGGGATTGCGGGTCAGTTCCTTCCACGTCTTGCCGCCGTCCGTCGTCTTGAAGATGCCGGAGCCCGGGCCGCCGCTCACCAGCAGCCACGGCTTCCGGTAGGCCTCCCAGAGGCCGGCGTAGAGCGTGTTGGGATCGTTCGGGTCCATCACCAGATCCACGACGCCGGTCGAGTCGTTGCCGGGGCGGTTCAGGATCTTCTTCCACGTGGTCCCGCCGTCCTCGGACTTGTAGACCCCGCGGTTCGGGCTCTGCCCGAAGACCGGACCGAGGGCGCCGACGTACACGATGTTCGGGTTCTTCGGATGGATCCGGATCTTGGAGATGTGCCGCGTCTCGACGAGGCCGACGTACCGCCAGGTGCGGCCGCCGTCGGTGGTCTTGTAGACGCCGTCGCCGTGGGAGGTGTTGCCCCGAATCGGGAACTCGCCGCCGCCAACGTACACAATGTCGGGGTTCGACTCCGCCACCGCGATGGCCCCGATGGTCCCGCCGAAGTAGCGGTCGCTCATCGGCTGCCAGGTATCGCCGCCGTCGGTGGTCTTGAAGACCCCCCCGCCGGTGGTCCCCATCCAGTACTCCTGCGGCCGCGACGAAGACCCGGCCGCCGCAACCGACCGGCCACCTCGCTGGGGTCCGATGTTGCGCCAGGTCAGGGCGCCGAAAGCGGTGGTGTCGACCGTCTGGGCCTCAAGCGCCGGGGCGCCGGCCGCCATGGCCAGAACGGCCAGGATCGTTTCGCGAACCATGTTCGTTCCTTCAGATAGGTGCTGGAGAGTCGGTGTGGAGGTCTGCCGGTGGATGTTGCCTCGCTTCGGGGTCCCGCGCAAGTCGTTGTGAAGCCACGATGAAGGCTGGTCCGACCGATGCGGCCTGGGCGCCACGCTGCGGCGGCCCCACCGCGGCGTCTCGGCGGGCCGTGGCCGAGCCAACCGGCCAACCCGTTGACAGACCGTACCAGGATTCGACACCCCTGAAGCCGTTTTCCGCAAGACTCGGCACCAGGGCCGAACGGCTCCAGATGGCGCGCCGTTTGCCAAGCAGGGTTCGCGGAACGGGGCAACTCCCCGATCCGCCCGACAGAGCACACCCGGAGTGATCCGGGGCCGCAAAACCGAAGGTCTCCGCCGCCCGGCCGGGGCGGAGATGGCTAGGTGCCGAAGGTGGAAGAAACCACAGCGACGGCGCGGACTCACTCGGGCACCAGCAGTGGCGTCCGCGTTGTACGTTGGCCCAGGGAACCGGGCCCGGTTTCGACCGATGGAGAAGACCATGAACCGCAGGAAACTCGTCTGCCTCGCCGTTCTGGCGATGACCGCCTGTGCCGCCCCACTGGGCGTCGATGACACCAGCCCGGCCACTTTCAGGCGCAGCAGCACCTCGAAGCTGACCTCGAGCGACCCAACCCTCGACGCGAGCCTCCCGACCTCGTTGGGCTCCCTCGCGGTCTGCCCGCGCGCCCGGTACGACAGCACCGCGGCCGTCGTGGGGCCCAAAGGCGGGACCCTCGCCGTCGGCAAGCACAAGTTCGTCATCCCGGCCCGGGCGCTCGCCGACACCGTCACGATCTCGATGGTCATCCCCGGCGATTCCACGGCCAGCGTCCGGTTCTACCCCGAAGGCCTCCAGTTCAACTGGCTGGCTCTGCCGGTCCTGACCTTGAGCTACTCGGGGTGCGATACCGGTACGGCGCCCTCGGTCGTGTATGTCGACGACGCCGGGTCGATCCTCGCGTGGCTCAGCACCCTCTTCCTCGATCCGAAGAACAAGGAGGTCCAGTCCTACCTCCAGCACTTCTCCCGGTACGCCGTGGCGTGGTAACCGGCCCCGCGGCACCGGGCGCTGTTTGACAGGACCGGATCCGGTCGATAACATGTAGAGGTTCGACATATGTCGAACCTCTAGTGCTTTCGGGCCCACACCGTCCCGCCGGAGCCGCCGATGACCCCGCGCCAACGCGCCGAACGGGAGGAACTCCTCAAGGGCACCCTCGACCTGCTGGTGCTCCAGACGCTGACCCGGGGCCCCCTGCACGGCTACGCGATCGGCCAGCAGATCGAGCAGCTCTCCGACAGTGTCCTCTCCGCCGAGCAGGGCTCGCTCTACCCGGCGCTCGAACGGCTCCAGAAAAAGGGCTGGGTCCGGTCGAAGTGGGGCATCACGCCCACCGGGCGACGGGCCCGCTATTACACCATCACCGCCAGCGGCCGCACCCAGCTGGGCGACGCGATCGACAGCCTCGACCGGATGATGCTGGCCATCAACCGGGTGCTCCGCCGCGCCTGACGCCCATGTCCCTCATCGACGGCCTCCGCTACCGCCTCCGCGCCTGGCTCACGCCGGGCGCGGTCGATCGCGAGCGCGAGGACGAGGTCCGCTTTCACCTCGCCCTCGAGTCGGAACGCCAGGCGGCCCGGGCGGCGTCGACCCGGGATGCCGCCCACGCCGCCCGCCGCCGCTTCGGCAACGTCACCGTTCATCTGGAGGAGGCCCGCGCCGTGTCCGGCCGCACTAGTCTCGAACGTTTTGCCCAGGACCTCCGATTCGCGCTCCGGAGCTTCGCCAGGACCCCGTCATTTACGCTGATCGCCGTCCTGACGCTGGCGGTCGGCATCGGCGGCAACACCGCCATCTTCAGCGCCGCCAACGCCCTCCTCATGCGGCCGCTCCCGCTCCGCGAACCCGGCCGGCTGCTCGAGTTGAGCATGACCAGCCCGCCGCAGTTCGGCCGCCCGGGCTCGGATCATGCCGTCTGGTCCTATCCGAAGTTCGAGGCGTTCCGGGAAACCCAGCGAAGCTTCTCCGACCTGGCGCTCTACACCGAATCCCAGGTCACCCTCCGCGGGACCGACGGCGCCGAACGGCTCACGGTCGAAACGGTCGGCGCCTCGTATTTGCGGACCCTGGGCATCGACCCGATCCGGGGCCGGTCGTTCAGCGACGCCGAGAACCGGCCCGGCAGCGGCACGCAGGTCGCCGTGGTGAGCCACCGCCTCTGGGAACGGATCCTCGGCGCCGATCCGGCCGCCGTCGGCCGGACCCTCGATCTCGGCGGCACGCCGGTGGAGATCATCGGGATCATGCCGCCCGGCTTCGCGGGGTTGACCGGCATCGCCGAGCTGTGGCTGCCGTTAGGCGCCGAGCCGGGGTTCATCGCCGAGGAGGCCTGGAGCCACAGCTACCGGGCCGTGGGCCGGCTGGCCCCGGAGGCCACGGTGGCCGGCGCCATCGCCGACGCGGTCCGGGGCGGCGTCGAGGTCAATCGCCGCTTTCCGCCGCCCGCGCTGGCGGCGGCCGGCGCCTGGGGTGCCACAGCCCGGCCCCTCGACGCGAGCCGGGTGGATCCGCGCATCCGTCAGTCGATCCTGGTGCTGCTCGCGGCCGTCGGCCTGGTGCTGCTGATCGCCTGCGCCAACGTGGCCAATCTCTTCCTGGTTCGCGCCGCCGGCCGCCAGCGCGAAATCGCCGTCCGCCTGGCCCTCGGCGCCGGACGCCGGCGTCTGGTCCGCCAGCTGCTCACCGAAAGTCTCCTGCTCGCGGGCATGGGCGGGGTCGCCGGCCTGGCCGTGGCGTGGTGGGGGGTGCGGGCCCTCGCCGCCCTCAACCCCGCGGACGCCTTCCGCGTTCAGCAGCTCGGCGGACTCGGGCTCGTCAGCTTCGCCACGATCTCGGTGGACGGTGCGGCCTTCGCCTTCGCGGCCGGCCTGGTCCTCGTCACCGGCCTGCTGTTCGGTCTGGTCCCGGCCATCCGGGCCACCCGTCCGTCGCTCACGGCGGAACTCAAGAACGCCACCGGCCGCGGTGCGGGTCGGCGGTTCCCCGCCGGCACGGCCCTCGCCATCGGGGAGATGGCCCTCGCCGTCGTGCTCCTGGTCGGATCGGGTCTGATGATCCGGAGTCTGCTCAAGCTGCTGGCCGTCGATCCGGGGCTCGACGTCACCCGGACCCTCACGCTCCGGCTCAACCCGCGGGACGCCGTCGGCCGCGATTCGCTCCCGGCCTTCTACGACGCCCTCCTCGACCGCGTGGCAGCGGTCCCGGGCACGGACGGCGCCGCTCTGATCGACTGCCCGCCGCTCAACGGCGGCTGCAACGGGACCGTCATCGCGCTGCGCGACCGGCCCGCCCCGTCGGGCGACCAGCCCGAGGTCGGGGTGCACTGGATTTCCCCGAACTGGCCAGCGGTCGCCCGCGTCCCGCTCCGGGCCGGCCGCCTCTTCGACGGCGGCGACCGGATCGGGACCCGGAAAGTGGTGCTCGTCAGTGAAACGGCGGCCCGCACCCTGTGGCCCGGCGAAGACCCCCTCGGCCGTCCGGTCAGCGTGGGCCAGGGCGGGTTCTGGCAGGACACCGCCTACGTCGTGGGCGTGGTGGGCGACGTGCGCTTCGAGACCCTGGGCCAGGAGCCCGCGGCGGACGTCTACCTCTCCTACGGCCAATCCCTCTCCGGCCGGGCGATGCTCTTCGTCCGCACCACGGCCGACCCGGCGGCGCTGACCCGGCCGGTCGTCGCCGCGCTGCGCGAGGTGGCCCCGACGGCGCCCACCTACGACATCCGGACGTTCGAAAGCCGGGTGGCCCGGTCGACGACCCAGGCGCGATTCGGGGCCACGCTCTTCGGCCTCTTCGCGGCGGTCGCCCTGCTGCTCGCCGGCCTCGGCGTCTATGGCGTCATCTCGTTCGGGGTGACCCAGCGCTATCGGGAACTTGGCATCCGCACCGCCCTCGGCGCCTCGGGCGGCGAGGTGGTCCGGATGATCGTCCGGGAAGGCGCCACGCTGGCGGTCACCGGGCTCGGCATCGGTGCCCTGCTCGCGCTGTTCGCTACCCGGGTCCTCGGCTCGCTGCTGTTCGGCGTCTCACCCGCGGATCCGGTGACGTACGCCGCGATCACGGTCGTGCTCGTGGGCGCCGCCCTGCTCGCCAGCTGGATTCCGGCTCGCCGCGCCGCCGCCGTCGCGCCGGTCGAGGTCCTCCGGGAAGACTGAATTCCCGGCGCCGCCCGGATTGCGCCGGGCGGCGCCGCGCCCCAGAATTGCCGGCATGATCACATCGCGCGCTTTGCTCCTGCTCGCGGCCGGCCTGACGCTGGCCGCTCCGGCCCGGGCCCAGGCTCCAGCCTTCCAGGTCCACGAAGCTTCGATCGCCGACATCGAGACCGCATTCCGGGCCCGCACCATCACCTGCCGCTGGCTGGTGGAGCGCTACCTCGAGCGGATCGCCGCGTTCGACCAGAACGGGCCGATGCTCAACGCGATCGTGGCGGTCAACCCGCGAGCCCTCGCGGTCGCCGACTCGCTCGACCGCCGGCTCGCCGCCGGCGGGCCGGTGGGGCCGCTCCACTGCGTTCCCACGATCGTCAAGGACAACTACGAGACGACCGAACTGCCGGTCACGGCCGGATCCCTCTCGCTCGCGGGCTTCGTCTCGGAGCGCGACGCGTTTCTGGTGGCGCGAATGAAGGCGGCCGGCGCGATCGTGCTGGCCAAGTCCAACATGGCCGAGTTCGCCTTCAGTCCCTACGAGACGGTGAGTTCGATCCTGCCGGGATACAGCCGGAACCCGTACGCCACCGACCGCGTCACCGCGGGTTCGAGCGGCGGGACCGCCGCCGCCGTGGCCGCAAGCTACGGCGCCGTCGGACTCGGCACCGACACCGGCAACTCGATCCGCGGGCCGTCGTCGCATCAGGCCCTGGTCGGGATTCGTTCGACGATGGGCCTCACCAGCCGCGCCGGCGTCGTCCCGCTCAACCTGGCGGCGGACATCGCCGGTCCGATGGCACGCACCCTGGCCGATGCCGTCGCGGTCTTCCAGGTCATCGTCGGCGAGGACCCGGCTGACGCCGTCACCCGGGCGGCCCGCGATCACCCGACGCCCGACTACGCCGCGGCCCTCACCCCCGGCGGTCTCCGCGGTGCCCGCCTCGGGATTCTCACCCAGGCGTATCGGTCCGAGACCACCGATCCCGAGATCGAAGCGCTCTTCGAGCGCGCCGTCGCCGATCTGCGCCGGGCCGGTGCCACGGTGGAACCGGTCACGCTCGACAGCCTGGGCGCGTGGCGGCGCATCCAGACCGGTGGCTGCAACCAGTTCAAGCACGACCTCGAGGCCTGGCTCGCAAGCCACGGCGACCGGGTGCCGGTCAAGACGCTCGACGAGATCGTCCGCTCCCGGAAATTCCACCCCTCGATCGAAACCCGGCTCACCGCGAGTCAGCAGGGACCCACCGACCTCGCCGCCGAGCCGGGCTGCCGGACCCGCGACGAGTTCCGGGCCCGGCTCCGCGCCGGCATCCTGGGCCTGATGGACGGCGGCCGGTACGACGCGCTGATCTATCCGACCTGGAGCAACCCGCCCCGCAAGATCGGCGACCTCACCACCCCGCACGGCGACAACAACCAGCTGTTCTCGCCCAGCACCGGGTTTCCGGCGGTGACCCTGCCGATGGGCTACACCCGCGGCGGCCTCCTCCCGGCCGGGCTCCAGTTCTTCGGCCGGCCGTGGGACGAACGCACCCTGTTCCGGCTCGCCTTCGATTACGAGCAGACCACCCGGCACCGCCGGCCGCCGGCGGCCACCCCGCCGCTCAACTGAGCCGGCGCGTGGCCTCCCGCTCCACCCGCGCCATCCGGATCGAGCGCCACGGCCCACCCGAGGTACTCGCCGAACGGGAGATCCCGTTAGGCACCCCGGGCCGGGGCGAGGTCCATCTCGCGGTACGGGCGGCCGGGGTCAACTTCGCGGACCTGCTGATGCGGGCCGGCCTCTATGGCACCGTGCCCCCGATGCCGTACAGCCCCGGGTTCGAGGTCGCGGGCACGGTTGCCGACATCGGTCCCGGCGTCCGCGACTGGCGTCCGGGGGATCCGGCCGTCGCGCTGATCCGGCACGGCGGCTATGCCCGCGACCTCATCGTCCCCGAGACCAACCTCTTTCGCTCACCGGCGACGCTGTCGGCGGCCACGCTCGCGGCGGTGCCGGTGGCGTTCCTCACCGCCTGGGTGGCGCTCTTCGAATCGGCCCGGGTCCGCGCCGGCGAGCGGGCACTCGTGCTCAACGCGGCCGGCGGTGTCGGCACCGCGGCGGTGCAACTGGCCCGGTGGCGCGGCCTCGAGGTCATCGGCACGGCGGGCTCCGAGGCGAAGCGCCGCTTCGTCACCGACCGGCTCGGCGCCCGGGCGTGCTTCGATTCCGCCGCGGATTGGGCACCGGCGGTCGAGAAGCTGGTCGGACCTCGGGCGATCGACGTGGCCCTCGACGCGCTCGGCGGCCGCGCGACCGGCGAATGCCGCCGGCTGCTCGCGCCCCTCGGCCGACTGGTCTTCTATGGGATGAGTGGCGCGTTGCCGGGCGGGAGGAAGCAGTGGCCCGCGATGATCCGCGCCTGGCTCGCGACCGGCCGGTTCCACCCGCTTGACCTGATCGAGCCGAACCTCGGCGTTTCCGGCATCCACCTGCTGCACCTCGGCAGCCGCGAGGGACTGCTCCGGCCCGCGCTCGAGGAAATCTTCGCCGCGGTGGTGGCCGACGAACTCACCCCGGTGCTCGACCGGACCTTCCCGTTCGACCGGGACGGCGCGATCGCGGCCCACCGTTGGCTCCACGACCGGCGGGTGATCGGCAAGGTGGTCCTGGCCACCGACTCAGAACGGTAGCGGCCGACCGAGCACCCGATAGAGCAGCGCGATCGGCAGCGCGATGTTGCCGATGTAGTGGGCGATGATCCCGGGCCAGGTGTTGCGCCGTCGCTGCGCCACGAAGGCGAGCGGCAGCGTGGCCGGGAGGTAGCCGACGACGCTTCCCAGCGTCGTGTGATAGAAGAAGTGGAAGAGATCCCAGAGGAAGCCGTTCACCAGCCAGGCCCAGCGGCCCAGCGCCAGTTCCTGCCGCGGCAGGATGATGCCCCGCCACCAGAGTTCCTCGCCCCCGATGTTGAACACGGCCATCCCGAGAGCGACGAAGAGAAAGACGTCCCACCGCCCGGTCAGATCGAACCCGAAGCTGCCCTGCTGCAAGGTCCCCATGAACTGGACGAACTCCGGCGGCGCGGCGTAGAACACCACGCCCTGCAGGGCGTTCCGGACGGGATCGATGGCGGACTGGAGCGCGAACGTGCCGACGACCAGGCCGAGGGTCCAGAGCCAGTCGCCCCGGTTCATCCGGCCAAGCCGGAGCCGGTCGCGGACGGCCGGCCAGGTGAACGGCCGACCTTCGAGGCGGTAGACGACGAAGACCGCCCCGAGCATCAGCGCCAGCGGCAGGACGAACGTCGCGATGAAGGTCGGATAGGCCCCGACGCCACGGCGGATCAGCCATGGCAGGAGGCCGAGGATGAACGCCGCGAACACGGCGGCGGGAATTCCGAACCACACGAGCGAGCCGATCAGACCGATCGGCCGGAGCGGACGCTGGTCACTTGGCATGCGCGATTCTACCGGTAACCCGGCAAGTCGGCAAACGCGAGCGGCCGGCGCCCCGCCGAGCGGCGGGTGTTGGTCGACCAGGCCGGGCCAACGGCGGACCGAAGTTGCTATCGTCCGAAGGCGATTCGGGCCACGAAGAGGGCCCCGAAGCTCACGGCGAAGAGCAACGCCGGCCACCGCCACCGCCTGGCCAGCGTCACGTTGAAGAGGAAGAACGCGGCCATTCCGGCAAAGAGGCCGATCATGCTGGCCGTGAGCGGCCGGTTGGTGGAGTCGATCCCCGCGAAGTGCCAGATCCCGGCCAGCCCGAGGCAGGCGCCGAGGAGGCCGAACAGCAGCCGCGCGACCAGTTGAACCCGGCGGGACCGGCCGATGCGGCCGAAGACGGCTTCGGCAAAGACCTCGCCCAGAATGTCGTCGAGCATCGTACCCCCCGGGGTTCGCTCCCCCGGGATGCGCTACCGCGGCCAGCCCGAGGTCAGCACCAGCACTGCAATCGCCGCGCCGAGACCGGTCTTCACCGCGGTGGCGGCCACCCGGCCGATCAGGGCGCCCCACGCGGAGCGGCCAGCCACGGCATGGTTACGGGTCAGCGAGTACTCCGCAACGAGGGCGCCGAGAAACGAACCCGCGAAGGCGCCGATGACCGAGCCGACGATCGGAATCGGCACGCCCATGAACGCCCCGACGAAGCCGCCAAGTAGTGCCCCCCACCCGGCGCGCGAGGACCCGCCGTACTTCCGCGTGTATTTCGCCGACAGCGTGAATTCGAGCACCTCGGCCACGATCCCGAGACCGGTGGCGAGACCCAGGACCAACCAGGACGGACCGCCGGTCCCAGCCAGGAGCCGATAGGCGAGACCGGCACCAACCATCAGCCACAACCCGGGCAGACCCAGCGGAATGAGGATGAACCCGGCCACCTGCGCCGCGGCGAGGAGGAGGTACCAAAGCATGTCCTGAGAAAACGGGCGGGGCGGCCGGTTCGTTTCAAGTCCCCGCCGAGCGTGTTCGAATCGGCGCGAAGGACCTCCAGCCCACCAAGTCGAGCCCGCCGGCAACGTTTTCGGGGTCCCGCCCGTCATGCGGGAGGAACAGGCCCCCCACCGGGGACCCACGACCCACGGAGCCATGTCCGGCCGATGACGTCCCCGAGAAGCGCCCTGACTGAACCGATCCCCGATGCCACCGACCCGGTGGCGGACGGCTACCCGGATTGGCGCGCGCTCTACGAGGCCCTCGGCGAACGGGTCTTCCGGATGCTCCACCGGATGACCGACGACCCCGACCTGGCTCACGATCTGACCCACGACACCTTTCTCCGCGCCCACCTCGCGCGGCGGCGGTACGACGGTCGAGGTTCGCTGGCCGCCTGGATCTTCCGGATCGCGGGGAACGTTGCCCGCGACGAGCTGCGGCGGCGTCAGGTGCGGCGGCGGCATCTCCTCGCAACGCCCCCCGGCGAACCCGTGTTCCGAACCAACCCCGGCCTCCGCCTGGCGCTTGCCGAGGCGCTTGCGGCGCTCGACCCCGACCAGCGGGCGGTGGTCCTGTTGCACGAGGTCGAGGGCTATTCGCACCCCGAAATCGCCGAGATGCTGGGGATTTCGGATGGCACCTCGCGGGCGCGGCTCTCGCGCGGCCGCGAGCGGCTTCGGGCCGCCCTCGGCCCCGACCCCGACGGAGCAAGCCATGACGACGCCTGACCGGGACCTGGCGGGTCTCCTTCGCGACGTGTCTCCGCCGGCCACCTTCGACGCCGATCGGGTCCGGGACGAACTGGAGGCTTCGACCCGGCGCCCGCCGTTCCGATCATTCCCGGGCGTCCGGGGGCCGTGGGTCCGCTGGTCGCTCCAACTGGCGGCCGGCATCGCGCTGTTCGGCCTCGGGGTCCGCTACGGCCGCGCCACCGCCGGAGCGGCCGGCGTTGCCTCGGCGGAGCTGGTCCTCGACCTCCCCAACCTGGTCCTCGACTTCACCAGACCATTCTCCCACGGACTCCTCGGTACCGACGCATCCCTCGGCCTCACGCTGCGGTGTCCCGGCTGTCGTCCGGTCGGATCGGGTGACCGCTGGGCCATTCCAACCTGGCCTGTCGTGGCGACCGTCGTCCCCGGAGGCGTTGCCGACGAGGCCGGCCTCCAGCCGGGCGACGAGATCCTTTCCATCGATCGGCAGGACGTGCGGAGCACCACCGGAAAGAGCCCGCTGTTCAGTCTGCCCGAACTCGACTTCGCGATGGGCTACCGGCGCGCCGGCGTGGCTCGCGTGGCGCTGATCAATCGCCGAATCACCAGCCGGATCATTCAAGACTCGAGAGTCGAGATCCGGTCGAACCCCGGAGAAACACGACGATGATGACGGTCCGTTTCGCCTTCCTCCTGCTGCCGCTGGTCGGCACCGTCCCGGCGGCGGCTCGCCAGCAGGCAACTCGCTCCATCCGGACCGAGAACAAGGCCGTCCGCCTGCCGAACGGCGATTCGCTCCGCTATTCGATCGGCTTCCTCACCGTACCGGAAAACCGCCGCGATCCGAAGAGTCGCCTGATCGAAGTGGCGTTTCTCCGCCTGCCCGCGACCGGCGGAGCCTCGGGGCCGCCGCTGATCTACCTGGCCGGCGGGCCGGGCAACACCGCCGTCACCGAAAACCCGGGCGCGCTGGCCGGCTGGACACCGGAGCGCGCGGTCGGCGACGTCATCCTGCTCGATCAACGCGGCACCGGCCGCTCCCGCCCCAACTTGATCTATCGGTGGACCGGGCCGCTTCCGCTGCAGCGATTCCTCGACGCCGACCACGCCCTCGCCGCCATCCGCCAAATCGCCGGCGACGCGGCGCGGCACTTCCGGGACGAGGGCGTCGACCTGGCGGGATATACGACCGAACAGAGCGCGGACGACGTCGACGACCTCCGCGCCGCGCTTGGCGCCGACCGGATGAACCTGGTCGGTTTCAGCTACGGAACCCACCTCGCGCTGGCCGTCATCCGGCGGCACGGGAGCCGGGTCAACCGGGCCGTCCTCACCGGCGTCGAAGGGCCGGACCACACCGAGAAACTGCCGGTCTATCTCGACACCCAGTGGCGCAAGCTCTGCCTGATGGCCGCCGCCGACTCCGCGATCGCGGCCCGGATCCCTGACCTCGACGCCCTGCTCCGCCGCGTGCTGGCCCGGCTCGAGCGGGAACCGATGGTGGTCACCCTCACCGATCCGCGCACTCGGGAACCCCTGCAGGTCCCGGTGGGCCCGCACGGGTTGCTGTTGATCCTCCGGGCCGACATCGGCGATGCCTCGGACCTGCCCGTCTTTCCCCGGCTCCTCTACTCGATCGACCGCGGGGACCCGGCCCTGCTGACCTGGTTCGTCACCAAGCGTTCCGGACTCGGCTGGAGCTCGATGACCGCGATGATGGACGCCGCCTCCGGCGCCTCCCCGGCGCGGAAACGAATGATCGCCGACCAGCAGGCGGTCAGTCTCTTCGCCGACGCCGCGAACTTCCCGGGGACGGCCGCCGAGACCGGTCTCGCCGTTCCCGATCTCGAGCCGGACTATCGGTCGCCCGTCGTCTCCCCGGTGCCGGTGCTCTTCCTCTCGGGCACCCTCGACTGGAATGCCCCGCCGTTCCAGGCGGAAGAAGTCCGGTTCGGCTTCCCGAACTCGAGCCACATCGTCGTGCGGAACGCGGGACACGAGCAGATCATGTCACACCCCGCCGTCATTGCCGCCGCCCGCCGGTTTCTGGCCGGCGCCTCGGTGGACGACGCCACCGCGTCCCTGCCGCCGCTGCGATTCGTCCCGGTCGAGGGCTACGACCCGGGCCGGACTCACCCGAGCGTCCCCCGCCCCCGGTAACGGAGGCGCGAACTCGCTTGACGTCCCTTCAATGAGACCGGAAATTGGCCACTCAGGTCTCTGACGAGGGACGATGGACGCAGGCACGCCGGACTCCTCCAGCCGACCCCGGCTGAGTGGCGCTCACTCGGCCACGCTGTTCTTCAGCTGCGTGGCCGGTCCCGATCGCGGCAAGCGGTTGGCGCTGGCGCCGGGCCGCTTCAGGTTCGGCTCGGCCACGGACTGCAACCTCCTGAGCGACGACCCGGCGGTGGCGGCTCACCACAGCGTGCTCCTGGTCGAGGCCGGCAGGCTTGCCATCGAACCCGAGGGCGAACACCCCGTGTTCCTCGACGGTCACCGGGTCGAAGGCTCGACGTTGGTCACAGCTACTCAGCAGGTGCGGCTCGGCCGATCCACCTGGCGCCTCGGCGAACCGGACTCGGCCGCCGTCGGCGAGGCCGGGTTCGCCGGCTTCATCGATCGCCTCGGGGCCCGGGTCAGCTCCGCGGCGGGCCTGGAACGGATTCACGGTTTCAGCCCCGCCGCGATGTTCTCCGAGGTGTTCCGGCGCCGAACTGCCGACGAGAACGAGGAGTACTTCACCGTCGGCACGCAGACCACCACGCCGACGCTGGCGCAGGTCGAAACCGATTGGCCCAAGCCCTGGGCCTTTGCCCGGACCCTCGGCGCCGCGGCCCTCGCCTACGGAATGCTGGTTTACGGCTTCCGCGAGTTCGCCAACCCCTACTTCATCCCGGGCATCATCGTCCTCGGCTCGATCGCCATTCCGCTGGCGATCCTGATGTTCTTTTTCGAAGTGAACGTTCCGCGGAACATCTCGCTCTACCAGATCATCCGCATGATGGTCTTCGGCGGGATCATCTCGCTGATCGTGTCGCTGTTCGGCTTCCGCTGGACCGGGCTGTCGAACTGGCTCGGCGCGATGAGCGCAGGCATCGTGGAGGAGGCGGGCAAGGCGGTGACGTTGCTGCTTTTCGTCCGGAATCCCCGATACCGGTGGACCCTCAACGGCCTCCTGATCGGCGCAGCGGTCGGCACCGGGTTCTCGGTATTCGAGACGATGGGATACGCGCTCAACACGCTCCGGATCTCGGGCGAGGGGGCCATGCTCGACCTCATCACCTACCGGGGCTGGCTCAATATCCTCGGCGACCACGCCCTGTGGACGGGGCTCGTCGGCGCCGCCCTGTGGCGCGTCCGGGGCGACCGCCCGTTCGATCCGACGATGCTCCGCGATCCCCGATTCCTCCGCGTTCTCGCGATCGCGGCGGTGCTCCACATGGTGAACAACCTCCCGGTGGCGCTGCCCTTCTTCCTCAAGTTCCTCGCGATCGGCTTCGTGGCCTGGGCCGCCATTCTGAGCTTCATCCAGGACGGCCTCCTCCAGGTCCGCCGGGAACAGCTCGCCGAAGCCCGCACCGCCGAACAGCCGCTTCCCTCCTGACGCCTCCCGGAACCGGAATGTCCAGGTTCCGGGCGGTTCGACGCCATGTTGCCGGATTCGGGCAAGGCCCGGCTGCGAGGGGCGGGCCGGCCCGATCGCGATCGGGCCGGCTTCAGGTGGGGCGCGGGCTCAGTCGGGGCCCAGGGTCTGGATCGACGGCAGGTCCTGGTCGATCTCCTTGCGGAGCCAGGCCCGGGCCAGCAGCCAGTCCCGCTGGACCGTCTTGAGCGACACGTCGAGGCTCTCGGCCGTCTCCTCGAGGGTCAGCCCGGCGAAGAACCGCCGTTCGACGACCTCGGCCGCACGGGGATTGATCTCGGCCAGCCGGTGGAGCGCGTCATCGAGTGCCACCAACTCGTCCGCCGCGTTTTCGGTCATCAGCGCCTGGATTTCTTCGAGCGGCACCGCCACCTGACCCGAACCGCGCTTGAGGCGCTTCCGGGCGCGGGCATGATCGATCAGGATCCGGCGCATGGCCTGCGCGGCAATGGCGAAGAAGTGTCGGCGGTCGGCGGGCAGCAGCTGTTCCCGTTCGCTCAGGCGAACGTACGCTTCATGAACGAGCGCCGTGGGACCGAGCGTGTGGCCGGGCGCCTCGCTCGCGAGTTGGGCTCTGGCGACGATCTTCAGTTCGTCATAGATCAGAGGGAAGAGCTGGTCCAACGCCTCGGGCTCTCCCGCGCGAAGGCGGGCAAGACTCGTCGTGATCGGGCCGGCGGTCATGAGCTGGTCACCTGTGAGCGCTCTCAACTGGTACCTCACCGTCGGGAAAGTGGCAAGGTGACGTCGTGGAACGAGACACCTGGGGTCGACTCGAGAACCTGTTCTTCGAAGCGATCGAACTGCCGGAAGCGGAGCGGGATGCCTTCATCCGGCGCTCCTGTGGCGGAGACGAGGCACTGGAGCGGGAGTTGCACGCGATCGTTGCCGCCCACCTCTCCGTGGGCGGAACCAGCGACACCAACCGGCTGCTCTCCCCGTCCTCCCTGTCGGCCGGCGCCACCCTGCCGGCCGGCACCCGCATCGGCGCCTACCTCGTCGAGGAGCTGATCGGCCAGGGCGGCATGGGCGAGGTCTACCGCGGCCGCCGGGCCGACGCCCAGTACGAGCAGGAAGTTGCGGTGAAGGTGATGCGAAGCGGCCGCGACGCCGGAGAGCTGATGCGGCGGTTCCGGAACGAACGGCAGATCCTCGCCCGCCTGCAGCACCCCGGCATAGCCACCCTGCTCGACGGCGGCGTGCTCGACTCCGGCCGGCCGTTTCTCGTGATGCAGTTCGTCGACGGGATGCCGATCACCGAGTACGCCCGCCGGCGGGAGCTCGACCTCGACGCGCGCCTCGGCCTCTTCCTTTCGGTCTGCGAGGCGGTCCGCTTCGCCCACGCCAACCTCGTCGTCCACCGGGACCTCAAACCGAGCAACATCCTGGTCACCCCGGGCGGCGAAGTCCGCCTCCTCGACTTCGGCATCGCCAAGCTGCTCGACAGCGACTCGACCGTCACGGCCACGGGCGACCTGCTCCTGCTCACACCCGAGCACGCCGCCCCGGAACAGTTCCTCGGCGGCTCGATCACCACCGCCACCGACGTCTATGCCCTCGGCGTCCTGCTCTACGAACTCCTCTCCGGCACCCGGCCCTACCAGTCCGTGCCGGCCGTGGAGCTGCACCGCGCCGTCTGCGAGAAGGATCCGCCCCGGCCGAGCGTCGCGGCCGCCGATCCCGATCGGCTGGCCCTGGCCCGGCTGGAACGGCCGCCGGTCCCGCCCCGGGCCGTTGCCGGAGACCTCGACAGCATCGTCCTCAAAGCGATGCGCAAGGAGCCCGACCGCCGCTTCGCGACCGTGGCCGACCTGGCCGACGACGTCCGCCGCCACCTTCGCGGCTTCCCGGTCCACGCCCGCCCGGAAACCCTCCGCTACGTAGCCGGCCGCTTCGTCCGCCGGAACCGGTTCGCGGTCGCGGCCGGCGCGGCGCTCGTCGTGGCCCTCGTGTCGCTGGCCATCGTTTCGGTCCGTTTCGCCCTGGCGAGCCGGGATGCCACCAGGGCAATCGCGCTCGAACGCGACGTGGCACTCCAGGTCTCCGGCTTTCTCGAAGGGTTGTTCAAGTCGCCGGATCCGTTCGCGGTCGGCAACGAACGGCGGGACACGATGCGGATGCGGGACTTCCTCGCCGAAGCCGCCTCGAAGGTGCGGCAGGATCTCGGCGACCGCCCCGATCTCCAGGCCCGGCTCCTCACGGTGCTGGGCCGGGCTCACACCGACATCGGCGAGTCGGTGGCGGCGGTTCCTCTGCTCGAGGAGGCGCGCGCCATCCGCCAGCGCACCAACGGGCCGCGGGCCGTCGAGACGGCGAACACCGAACTGGCCCTGGGCCTCGCACTCTGGCAGGCCGGCGAACCCCGTAAGGCGGAGCCGATCCTGCGGGCGGCGGAGTCCTCGCTGGCCGCGTTGCCGAAGCCAACGGAGGATCTGTCGAAGGTGGTCGACGCACTCGGCAACGCCCTCCATGAACAAGGGCGGCTCGTGGACGCCGAGTCCACCTACCGGCGGGCGCTCGCGATCACCGAGGCCCTCCCGAACCCGGACCCCCAACGGGTGGCCGGCGTCCTGAACAACCTCGGCGTCGTGCTCCGGCTCCTCGCTCGGCTGCCCGAATCCGACAGCCTCCTGACGCGGGCGCTCGACATCCAGATTCGGGCGGTCGGTCGCGAACATCCCCGGTACGCCGGCGCCCTCATCGGCCTCGCGGCCACACGGGTCGACGAAGGCCAGGTCGACGGGGCGATCGCACTGTATCGCGAGGCGCTCACGATCATGCGGGCCCGGGTCCCGGAGAGCAGCCCCCGGCTCCCGGTCGCGATCAACAACCTGGCCACCGCGCTCTACGCGAAAGCGGAATACGCCGAAGCGGAGACTCTGCTCAAGGAGTCGGTGGCCCTCCGGGAACGGTACGGCGATACCCCGATCCGCCTCGCAAGCACCTACACGAACCTCGCCTCCGTGGTCGGCCGGCTGCACGGGCGCGCGGCCGAGCTCCCGATCCAGTACCGGGCGATGGCGATCATGGACTCGGCCGGCTACCGGGAGCACCCGCTCACCGCGGCGATCTACAACAACATCGGCGTCTCGCAGCATCTCCTCGATCGGCACCGCGAGGCCGTGTCCTCGTATCGGGAGACCCTCGCCATCCGGCGGAAGGTCCTGCCGCCCAACCACCCCCTCACCGCCAACGCGCTCAACAAGCTGGCTCAGTGCCTGCTCGACCTCGGTGACCGGACCGAGGCCGAGCCGCTGTTGCTCGAGGCATACCGGATGCTCGAACCGCGCCGGAACACGGACCGCCAGTGGAATACCACTATCGAGCAACTCGCTCGGTATTACCGGGCAATCGGCAAAAAGGCCGAGGCCGAGCGCTACGAGGCGCAGCGGGAAGAGCCGGCCGGGGCGAGGCCGGGGCAATGACCAGATTCCAGCTCGATTGACGCCGTGTTGTGGTCCGCTGCCGGAGCGTTCCGGATGAACCCAGCCGTCGTCCCCGCCGCCGTCGGGTCCGATTCCCTTCGACCCGTCGTCGTGGCGGTCCTGCTGACCCTGATCTCAGGCGTCGGCGATGCCTACGGCTTCGTGTACGCCGCCCAGGTCTGGAGCCAGGACCGGCTCGTCCCGGCCGCCGCGGTCCGTTCCGCGCTGGGCTTCGGCTTCGGCCTGGCCATGCAGTGGTTCGCGGTCCGTTTTCTTCAGCTGGCCGGGGTGCGGGCGGTCGAACTGCAGGTGATGCTGCAGTTCGCTCTCACGATCGTCGGCATCGCACTCCTGAGCCGGTCGTTCTTCGGCTGGAACATGCCTGACCAGGCGGTTGCGGTCGGGGTGCTCTGCGGCATCGGCTGGCTGGTCGCCCGGACCAGCGGCTGAATCGATCCCGCCTACTGGCGGTCGGCAAAACCGACGACGGGAACGGTCACCCGGATTGGCCCGGCCCGCGACAGCGAGACCAGCAACGCGAGGCTGTCGCCGGCGGCCAGCGCGGGTTCGACGCCGTGAAGCATCAGATGGACGCCTCCCGACGCCATGCGTAGGGTGCCGCCGGCAGGAACGGTGAGGGTCTCGACCGGCACCATGCGCCCGGCATCCCCGATCGTTTCGGTGACATGGGGCATGACCATGCCGGCCCGCGGTGAACTGATGGACACGACGGTGTCCTCGACGGGCCCCTCGTTGCGAAGCGTGATGAACGCCGAGGCGCCGCCGCCCATCGACGGGTAGGCGAAGCCGTCGACGATCGCCACGTCGCCGGACTGGGCCAGGGGCCGGGCCCCGCAGGCCGCCAGGCCCAGCCCCACCATCGCTGCCCTCAGAAACCCTCGCACGCCCTCTCCTATCGGCCCCCCCCGGGGCGGGTCAATGTTTTTCCGGACGGTCCGATACTACCAACATTGCGGGTTCGGCCACGGAGCGGGAATGCCCCTTGATTTCGACGCGGTGATCGCGAGTCACCGGCTCTGGAAGGATCGGATCCGGGAGTCCCTCGCCTCGGGCGCACCGCTCGACTGGCGGTCGATCGAGCCGGACGACCAATGCGACCTCGGTCGCTGGATCGCGGCCCGGGCGTCGGACCTGCACGAACTGCCGGAGTTCAACTTCCTCCGGGAGCAGCACGCCCGCTTCCACCGGGTGGCCGCCGGCACGATCCGGTCCGCCGCCGCAGGCCCCCGGCAACGCCTCGACTCGCTGTTCCAGCCAGGCTCGCAGTACAACGCGGCGTCGGCCGCCTGCGTCGCCGCCATCGTGGCCCTTCGGAACCGCCTCGGCGACTCCTATCCGTCCCGGCCTGAGGCCGGCCGCGTCACTCCGCCGGCGGGGCCGGCCGCAGCCAGCGGGCGAAATACTCCCTGAACGGTTCCGGCCACGGCTCCGGTTGCCGCGACGCCGCGCCGATCAACACTTCGACCGCCGTTGCCACCACGGCCGGCCGATCTCCGACGAAGATGGCCTGACCCAGCACCACCGAGGACCGGCCCAGCCGTTCGATCCGGGTACCGACCCGGACAGCATCGCCGTACTGCACCTCGGCGAGGTACTGGATCCGGAGATCGGCCAGCACGATCACCGGCCCGCCGTAGTCGGGAACCAGCGGCTGCACCGGGACCTCGAAGTCGGTGCGGCCGTCCTCGAGCCAGGCGGCCAGCGCGACGTTGTTGACGTGGCCGAGGAGATCGAGGTCCTGGAACCGGATCCGGACCGGGGTCCAGAACCGGTAGGCCGTCGGATCGCCGAGCGAGGCATCGAGGCGCGCGCCGGTCATCGGCGCCGCGGGAATCGGACGACCTCGTCCTCGAACGGCAGCTCGCGCCGCCGGGCCGCCGGCGTGCCGGTCGGCCGCCAGGGCTCCGGGGAAAAGCCCGGTGCCCGGCCGAGGAGCTGGTAGTCCGCGAAGACGAACGGCAACCCCTCGGTGGCCAACGGCGACGCCCGGTCGCCGAGATGGAAGTGGAGATGGGGCGCGTCGGAGTTGCCGGAATTGCCGAGGAGTCCGACGATCTGGCCCGGCCGTACCCGGTCGCCGACCCGGACCCGGAGCGACCCCGGCACCAGGTGGGCGTAGAACGCGAAGACGCCGCCACCGAGATCGAGAATCACGTGGTTGCCGCCCACCGTTTCGAGCGTGATTGGTACCGCCCGGTTCGGCGCGAGCGGCACGTTCTCGGGGATGCCGTCCTTGATCGCCACCACCGTTCCAGCCCCGACCGCGCGCAGCGGAGCCCGGTAGCCGTACCAGTTCTCGTTCCGGGTGCTGTCGCCCTGCCAGAGCCGTCCGTCCGGGCCGAACTTGACCCAGTCTGTCGCGAAGCGCTGGGGTATCCGGGCCCTCCCTTCGAGCGGGATGACGGTTCGGCGGTGACCGGACTGGTTGCCCGGGCCGTTGGCCGCGAGCCACGGACCGTCCTCCAGCGGGGCCTCGAGCACGGGTGCCGGCCGCGAATCGACTGCTACCGGAAAGCCGGCCACCGTATCCGACGCCGGCCCGGCCAGCGAGTCGGGAGCGGCGAGCAGGAATCGGTGGCTGAGCGTCTCAGGCGCCGTGGCCGCGCTCACCGCCAGGTAGATCAGCGACTGGCGCCCCGGCTCGATGACCCGGGCGTCGCCGGAGTCGGCGACCCGGACCATCATCTGCCGCAGAGCGTCGCCGTCGAACGAGGCGAGCGTCGTGGCACCGGCCGCCACCTCGATCCGCATCAGCCCGATGGCCCGCCGCCCGACGTTGGTGACCCGGAGTTCGTAGACGAGGTGAGTCCGGCCGCCGTTCATCACCCCGATCGGCGCGATCGGGACCCGGATGTCCAGCGGCGGCAGCCGCAACTGCGCTCCCGCCATGCCCGGGAGCGTGGCCAGGAACAGCACGAACCACGAAAGTGGACGCCGCATACGAACTCCTCCCGGGAACCGGGCCGGCCTAGTGGGAATGGGCGTTCGCGAGACCCCGCGCAATCGCCAGGTGGTGCGGACCGTGGTGGGCGCCGACGGTCATCGCGCCGATGAACCCGAGCCCGCGAATCCGCGCCACCATGCCGGGCGCCGCCGGATCCTCGGCGGTCACGATCAACCGGACGCCGTCCGGCGCCGGTTCCGTCCGGGCCCGGTACCCGGCCGTGGCGTCCAGCATTGGCGCGTGGGCCGGCACCATGCGGCGAATTGCCTCGAGGGTCCGCCCGCGACCGGTCACCAGATAGGCGGCCCCTCCGGGCACCTCGCTTCGGGTGACGGTGGCTCGCAGGGTCACCTCGTCCATGTCGATCAGGTGCTGGCGCAACGCTTCGAGATCGACCCTGGACCAGTCGGTCGTGCTGTCCGCTTCGAGGAGCCGAACCACCTCCGCGATCGCCGCAAACGCCGACTGGCCGGACTCGGCGGGCGCTGCGGCGGCGGCGGCGGCCGCGGGGTGAGTCATCCCGGCCTGATGCCGGTGATCCTGGGCCGCGAGCGGGACGGCGGCAATCAGGCCGAGCAGGACAACGGCCGAGCGGTGCATCGATTCCTCCAGGGCGGTGGCGTCCGGCCGGAAAGATACCGCCCGGAGCCGCCGACGCGTGGAACGGGCTCGGCGACGGCAGCCGGAGGTACGAAGAAGAAACGCTGAAGCTGGGGTGAAGGTTTGCTCACTCTCGGGCAAGTCCTCTTGGCCACTTTGACCCGGGACGTAGCTTCGAGAGAGCGTCACCCCTTCCACCCGAGGCAACCATGAATACCCGCCCCCTCGCGCTCGTGGCCACGGTTCTTTTCGTGGCCGGTTGTTCTCCGAAGCCGGCCGACGAAGGCGCCGCACCGGCTCCGCCGGCCGGTTCCGCCGGCATGGCCAGCGTCGTTGACGACGGATCGCAGAAGGACGTCGTGAAGATCGCGGCAGGATCGCCGGACCACACCACCCTCGTCGCCGCGGTGAAGGCGGCCGGGCTCGTGGACGTGCTGGCGAATTCGGGGCCGTACACGGTCTTCGCCCCGACCAATGGCGCCTTCGACAAGCTCCCGGCCGGGACGGTGGATGACCTTCTCAAGCCGGCGAACCTCGCCCGGCTCCAGGCGGTCCTCCGCCATCACGTGACGACGTCGGTCTATGAGGCGGGCGAATTCGCCGACGGACAGGTTCTGGGAATGGCCGACGGTACCTCGGCGACCATCTCGAAAAAGGACGGCGAGACCTTCCTCGGCGGAGCCCGGATCGTCGCGTCGATCCGCGGGTCGAACGGGATCGTCCACGTCGTCGACGGCGTCGTCGTCCCGAACTGATCCGGTCCGTCCCGGAAGCGCGGGTGGCGGCACCGGCCGCCACCCCGATCCGGACTACGCCACTTCGAACAAACCGGCGGCACCCATCCCGCCGCCGACGCACATCGTCACGACCACATACCGGACACCCCGGCGCTTCCCCTCGATCAGCGCGTGACCCACCAGCCGGGCGCCGCTCATTCCGTACGGATGACCGATCGCGATGGCGCCGCCGTCGACGTTGAGCCGGTCGTTCGGGATGCCGAGCCGGTCCCGGCAGTAGATGACCTGCACCGCGAACGCCTCGTTGAGTTCCCAGAGGCCCACGTCCGCCGCGCGGAGGCCGGCCCGCTCCAGGAGCCGCGGCACCGCGAAGACCGGCCCGATCCCCATCTCGTCCGGCTCGCATCCCGCCACCGCAAAGCCCCGGAAGATGCCTAACGGCTGGAGTCCGCGGCGCTCGGCGATCCGGGCGTCCATCACGACGCATGCCGAGGCCCCGTCGGAGAGCTGGCTGGCGTTCCCGGCGGTGATGCAGGCGTCCTCGCCCCGGACCGGCTTCAGGGCGGCGAGTCCCTCCGCCGTCGTGTCCGGCCGCCCGCCCTCGTCCTGCGCGACCGTCACCTCCGCCTCGCCGCTCACCTGCCGGGTCTTCTTGTCGAAGAGGACCTTGGTGACGGTCATCGGGAGAATTTCCCGGTCGAACCGGCCCTCCCGCTGGGCGGCCGCGTTCCGAAGCTGGCTCTGGAGGCCGTACTCGTCCTGGGCCTCGCGGGAGATCCCGTACCGCCGGGCGACGACCTCGGCCGTGTCGATCATCGGCAGATAGAGTTCGGCCTTGTGGTCGAGAATCCAGGCGTCGTGCGCCCGGAAGCGGTTGGCGTGGTCGTTCTGGACGAGACTGATCGACTCGAGGCCGCCGGCCACCATCGCCGGGACGCCTTCGGCCACCACCCGGTGGGCCGCCATGGCGATCGTCTGGAGGCCCGACGAGCAGAACCGGTTCACCGTGGCGCCGGCCACCGTGACCGGCAGGCCGGCCCGGATCGCGGCCTGGCGCGCGATGTTGTTCCCGGTGGCCCCCTCCGGCATGGCACAGCCGAGGAGCACATCCTCGATTTCGCCCGGCTCGAGACCCGCCCGCTCCACGGCGGCGCGGATCACGGCCCCGCCAAGTTCAGCGCCGTGGGTGTTGTTGAAGGCACCGGTGTAGGCCTTGCCGATGGCGGTACGGGCGGTGGAGACGATGACGGCGTCGGACATGAGCGGCTGCCGGTTGGAGGAAGGAATCGCGGAGTCGGCGGAAGGTATCCCGCCCGGCGCCGGGCCGCAGGGGTGGCGTGAAAAACGGCGGGAGCCCGGGGCGCCCGCCGTTCCTCACCTTCGCCTGCGGCCGGTCACGGGAAGGTGATCACCGCCCCATTCACGCCCTCCGCCCGACTGGCGATTTCCACCCTGCGGTCGGGATCGATCCGGTAGCGCTGGTTGTCGATCAGGGCATGGTAGACGCCGTCGAGCCGGACCGCGAACGTCGCCACCGTGCATTGCACCGCACTCCGGGCGGCCACCTTCGGACAATCCCCGGCGCGGGCCGTCGGCCGGATCACCCCGAACCCGCGGAGCGCCAGGTAGAACTGCTTCGCGGCAAGATCCTTCCAGACCGACAGTCCGCCCGGCGCCGGCTGGGCACTGGCCGGATGGACGAAGTCGGCGCTGTCGGCCGGCAGCACGACGTACAGCACTTCGATCGGGCGGCCCGCGTCGTTGCGGCGGAACGCCACCATCGTCCGCCTGGTGACCGCGGTGCCGTCCCGGTTGGTCGTGACCATGTGAACGAACGCCAGATACCGCCGGACCTCGCCGCCGACGTTCACCGGAATGTCGCTGGGCCGGATCCCGAGCCGGGCGGCGAGCGCGGCACCGCTGAAGGCGGCACCCGCGTCCGGATCGCCGGCGGTGTTCGCCTCGGCGGTCATGCCGTCGAATTCGGCCGCGAGGGCCTCATCCAGGTCGGCGGTGGTGGAGGTCATTCCGTCGGCACAGCCTAACGCCAACCCGATCAGCGCGACCGATGCCGCGGTCTTCCAGGACCGATGCAACATGATGCAGCTCCTTCCATTCGCGTGATTGCCGAACGAGGCGAGCCTCAATCGCCTCATCGGGCTGACACCGGTTCGCGCGCCGTGCCCTGACGCGGCGCGGCGATAACCGTCAGCTGCGAAGGTTGGCCAACTGCTCCCGGACACCCTTGAGCGCTCGGCCCATCAGGGTCTCCACGGTCTTGATCGAGATGCCGAGGGTCGACGCGATTTCGGGATACGTGAGGCCACGGTCGCGGCTCAATTCGAAGACTTCGCGGCACCGCGGGGAAAGCGTGGCGACCGCCCGCTTCACGGCGGCGGCGATTTCGGCCCGCTCGGTATCCCGGTCCGCCGCGGGAGCCTGGGGCGAGTCCTCGGCCGCCTGCCGGGCCTGCCAGTCGGTCACCATCCGATTGTGGCGGAGCTGGTTCAGGCTCCGGTTCCGGACCGCCCGGTAGAGATAGCCGACGAGGTTGTCCGGGTTGGTCAGCCGCTCTCGCTGGGTCCACAGGGCGACGAACACCTCCTGAACGACGTCCTCGGCGCCGTCCCGGGTCCGGACCAGACCGTTGGCGTAGTCCGCCAGCTTGGCGTAGTAGGCCCGGAACACCCGTTCGAAGGCGTCCCGGTCGCCCGACCGGATCCGGTCGGCGATATCCCGGGGGAGGCCGTTACCGGTTTCGGTCATTGTTCAGGTCGTGGACGGGCCATGGCATGTGACCTAATATGGTAGGGCCAAAGGGGATCCCGTCAGGGTAACAGGGCGCCCCGGTGTCACCCAAGCGACCACGAGAACCATGGCAGGCGGCGGGTGAACGACTCCGAGCAGCTGGCGCGGTACCTGGCCGGTGAGGCCACGGCGGCCGAACGCAACAACGTAGAACGATGGCTGGCCGAGGACCCCGCCAACCGGCGGGAACTCGATCGGCTGGCCGCTGCCTGGGCGGACCGGCCGCCCGTCGGGGACTGGAACGTCGACCAGGCCTGGGCGGCGGTGGCCGCCCGGCTCGACCGGCCGGCACCGGTCGAAGTCATCCCGATCCGGCGCGGACTGCCCCTCGGCTGGATTGCCGCGGCGGCCGTCGTCGTCGTCACCGCCGGCGCCATCTGGACGGCCGGCCGCAACCAGTCGACCGAATACCACACGGCCATCGGCGAGCAGCGGCAGATCACCCTGGCCGACGGCTCGACTGTCGTGATGGCCCCGGCGTCCCGCCTGGTCGTCGCCGGCAGCTACGGGCGCCCGGTGCGCGATGTCGAACTGACCGGACGGGCCTGGTTCGTCGTCACCCACGACGAGGCGAAGCCGTTCCGGGTCACCACCACCGCCGCCATGGTCGAGGACCTGGGCACCGAGTTCGAGGTGGATGCCACCGGTCCGGCCATGAAGGTCGCGGTCGCCTCCGGCGCCGTGGCCGTCCACCGGACGGGGGCGGAAACCGTTCGGCTCGCGGCCGGCGACCTGGCCACTGTGGCGAACGGGGGCGAGGCCCACGTCTCCCACGAGATGCCCATCGACCGGATGACCAGCTGGCGGGCCGGCACCCTCGACTTCATCGACCGGCCGCTCGACGAAGTGGCCGCCGAGTTGGAGCGGTGGTACGACATCCAGGTCGTGATCGAACCCGGAATCGGCACCAAGCCGTTCAACGGGCCGATCCCCACCGACGATCTGACCCAGGCCCTGACGACGATCGAAACCGCCTTCGGAGAACTCCGGCTGGCTCGAACCGGCCGGACGGTCACGATCGGCCCGCGGGCGCCATGATCGGCCGGCGGCTCCTCCTCGCGGGGGTGCTCCTCGCGACGGCTGCCGCCTCCCGGCCGGCAGCGGCCCAAGCCACGGCCGCCAGCCAACTCGAACGCCGGATTTCCGTTTCCTTCGAAGGAATCGACCTCGCCACGGCGCTCACCCGCCTGCGGACGGTCTTCCACGTCCCGCTCGCCTTCAGCTCCGACGCGATCCCCGACAACCGCAGCGTCAGCCTCATCGCCATCCAGGAACCGGTCTCCGACGTCCTGACCACCATGCTGGCCGGCACCGGCCTCCGGGTCATTCCGCTCGAGGGCGGCGCTCTGGTGATCGCGCGGCGGCCGGAGTTCGGTTCGGGGACCGGCGGCCGCTCGCCGGTCCCCGAGATCGCCACCGGGATCCGGGAACTCGACCAGATCGTGGTAATGGGAACGCCGGTGTCGGGCGCGCCGGAGAAGGACCAGACCAACGCCGTGTCGGTCGTGCACGGCGAGCAGCTCATTCGCGATTTCCATTTCACCCGAACGGCCGATCTCTTCCGCGCGGCCTTGCCCGGCGTGGTCCTCTGGGACCAGGGACCGAGCGGACCGCCAGCCGAGGTGGCGGCGGTGCGCGGAGCCAGTTCCTTCACCGCCCGCGGACTCAAGACCTATATCGACGGCGTCGAGGTCGCCTCGCCGACGCTCGTGTCGCTCATCGATCCCCGAAGCATCGAACGGATCGAGGTGATCCGCGGTCCCCAGGGCGCGGCCCTGTACGGCTCCGACGCCATCAACGGGGTGATCCAGGTGGTCACCCGCAAAGGCACCCTCGGGGAATCTCCCAAGGTTCAGGGCTCCGCGGCGATCGCCGCCGGCCCGTTCGACCGCGAGGAGATCTCGACCCTGCTTCGGCAGGACTACGCCGGCGGCATGTCCTGGGGCGGGTCCCGGGCCTCGATCGCCGCGGGCGGCAGTCTCGGCCGGGTGGGCAACGCGGAATCGACGCCCAACACGCGCTCCTGGAACGCTCAGGCCGGCGCCCAGATCGCGATGGGGTCGTTCCTCCTCTCGGGCAGCGCCCGGGGCGGGCAGTTCGACTTCACCGAGGACGCCTACCGCGCGGTGGCGATCTCCACGGCGCCGGCGGCCTCCACCGCGGCCACCGTGGACGTCGCCACGGTCGGCGTCACGGCCATTCATCAGGTGCGGGACTGGTGGGTCCAGACGCTCGTGGCCGGCTACGACCAGGCCCAGGGCGCCCTCGGCTCCCAGCGCGACTACCTGACCACCGCCCGCGAGCCACTCGGCGCCACCCACGAGAACGCCCGCAAGTCCTCGCTCCGGTACAGCTCCGCCTTCACGACCAACTGGGGTCAGAGCCTCGTGCTCACCACCACGGCCGGCGCGGAGTACAGCCACCTCGAGCGCAGCCGGGGCTCCTGGAACGCCAGTCTGGCCGGCCGCTACGTCCGGCTCTACGACGATGTCGTGAACAACACCGGCGCGTTCGTGCAGGGCAAGCTCAAGGCCGGCGCCTTCGTTCTCAATGCGGGGGCCCGGGCGGAGTGGAGTTCGGCGTTCGGCGCGAACTACGGCACCGCGTGGGCGCCGAGTGTCGGCGTCGCCTGGAACCGGCCCCTTAACGGCGACCTGGCGCTCCGGCTCCGGGGCGGCTGGGGCCGCGGCATCCGGCCGCCCGAGCCGGGGATGAGCCGAGGCATGGCCACGGCCACCATCCAGCAGATCATCAACACCAACCTGGCCCCCGAGTCGCAGAGCGGCCTCGAAGTCGGCGCCGACCTGTATGCCGGCACCACCGGCTATCTCCGCGCCACCGTCTTCGACCAGCGCGCCAGCGACCTGATCCAGTCGGTCCTCCAGCCCGGTCAGGTGGGCTCGCTGCGAAGCTTTCAGTTCCAGAACGTCGGGGCCATCCGGAACCGCGGCCTCGAGCTCGAAGGCGGCCTTCGCTTCCGCAACATCGGCTTCGACGGGCAGTTCTATTCGACCACGAGCAAGATCGAACGGATCGCCCGCAACTACTCGGGCTGGCTCCGCCCCGGCGACCGGCTGCCGGAAATCCCGTCGTACTCCGGTGCCGGTCGGGTGAGTTACACGCTTCCGGGCGTGCAGTTCGCCGCCGGAGCGTCGTTCCTCGGCTCGTGGACCGGTTACGACTGGACCGAAATCGCGGAAGTGGACGCCGGCCTCAAGCCCGCCAAGCCGAGCGTTCGGGACTATCTGATTACCTACCCCGGCGTCTTCAAGCCGTATTTCAGCGTCTCGGTCGTGGTGGCCCGTCAGTTCACCCCGTATCTGGTGATCGACAACCTCGCCAACCGGTCCGAGTACGAACAGCACAACGGCAACCCGCCGGCCGGCCGGTCGGTGATGTTCGGGGTCGAGGTCCGGCCTTAGTCGGGCGGCATGCCACGAAGAAGAAAGGGCCCCGGAGTTCCCGGGGCCCTTTCCGTTTTCAGGTTCGCGACGGCTATCGGTCCGTCGCCGACGCCTTGTTGGCGTACCGGTTGAACCAGAACCGCAGATACGACTGGGTCCGGAGGAAGTTCGACGGCTTCGAACTGGTGCCGTGCCACTCCTCGTTGAACCGGACCATGGCGGTCGGCACCTTCCGGATCTTGAGCGCCGAGTAGAACTCCTCGGTCTGCGGCATGGGCGTCCGGAGATCCCGAACCCCGGTCATCAGCATCGTCGGCGTCTTCACGTTGCCGACGTACATGAGCGACGACCGCCGGAGATGCTCGCTCGGATCCTCCCACGGCATCTTGGCGAAGTTCCGGTACCACGACGCCCCGTCCGTGGTGCCCACGAAGGAGAGCCAGTTGGTCACCGGGCAGTTGGCCGAGGCGGCCGCGAACCGGTCGGTGTGGCCGACGATCCACGACGTGAGCACCCCGCCGCCGCTGCAGCCGTAGACGAACATGTTGCGGGAATCGACGTACCCCCGGCCGACCACCGAATCGACCCCCGCCATCAGGTCGTCGAAATCCTTGCCCGGGTAGGCGTTCTTGATCGCGTTGCCGAAGGCGCTCCCGTAGCCGGTCGAGCCGCGCGGGTTGGTGAACAGGATCACGTAGCCGTGCGCCGCGTGCTCCTGCCAGCCGAAGTTGAACCCGACGCCGTACATCGAATGCGGACCGCCGTGAATCGACAGCATCATCGGGTACTTCCGGTTCGGATCGAAGCCCGGGGGCTTCACGATCCAGCCCTGGATCCGGAACCCGTCCACCGACGGATACCAGATCTCCTCGAGGGTGGCGAGGTCCTTGTTGCCAAGCAGATCCTCGTTCACCGCCGTGAGCTGGTTGATCTGGTCCGGCCGGGCCAGCGTGAACGAGACGATGTCGTTCGGCCGGTCCCAGGCGCTTCGGACGCCGACCGCGAAGCCGGTCCGGTCCACCCGCGAGACGGAAAGCAGGTGGGTGCCCTTGGTGATCTGGCGGACGGTGCCGCCGCCGACCGGTACGAAGTTGAGGTTGCGGCTCCCTTCGCTCTCGGTCGAGAAGTAGATGCCGCTGCCGTCAGCCGCCCACTGCAGCTGCTGGGGCGAACGGTCCAGGCTCGGTGTCAGCAGCCGCGGATTCGAGCCGTCCGCGTTCATCAGATAGAGCTTCGAATCGACCCAGGTGTCGGTGGTCATGTCGTAGCCCGTGTACGCGATCAGCTTGCCGTCGGGCGACACCGTGGGCTGGCCGTCGGGGCCGGCCCGGTGGGTGAGCTGCGTCACCGCGCCGGTGGCGACGTCGATCCGGTAGATCTCGCTCTCGCGCCACTGCCAATCCGCGTCATCGGCCCGCAAGCCCGAGAAAACAAGCGACTTCCCGTCCGGCGTCCATTCCGCGGTCCCGTGGTTGTAGGGCCCGTCGGTGATCTGGCGGGGAGTCCCGCCGTTCGCGTCGACCACGAACAGCTGCTGGAAGCCCTGGTCGGTAAAGCCCTCGCGGTCCCGCCGGTAGTTGAGTTTCTCGACGATGTAGGGCGCTTCGGTCCACTTCGCCCCGGGCGGCGCGGCAGGCATCTCGGCCACCCGCCACTGCTCCTTCATCGGGACCATCATCCGGAAGGCGATGCTCTTTCCGTCGGGTGCCCACTCGAGACTCCCGGGGCTGCCGGACAGGTGGGTAACCTGCGAGACGGCACCCTCGTCGTCCATCCAGCGGACGAAGATCTGCGCGCCGCGGGGCTCGCCCTCGGTCACGAACGCGATCCGGGTCCCGTCCGGCGACCACCGGGCCCCACCGCCCTTGACGAGAAAGCGCTGCCGGGAACCGTCGGCGCTCATCATCCAGAGGTTGTTGTCCCACCGGTCGTTGATCTTGTCGATCGTCCGGCGGGTGAAGATGATCCGCTTGCCGTCGGGAGACAGTTGCGGGTCCTGCGCATCCTCGAATTCGAGGTAATCCTTGAGCTGGAGCCGGTCCCGGCTCTGGGCCAGCGCCGGCACGGCCAGCGCCAGGCTCAGGACGGCCGCTCCGGCCACGGAACGAAACGACACGGTACCTCCTCTGTTCTGATGGTCCCTCGGGATACGGCTGAGTGTACCGGAAGGTTGGGGTGGCCGCAACGTTGCGGCGAAACGGCCCGGGGTTCGCTATCTTTCCCGGTGTCGGAGTACGCTGGGCAGGAAAGGAGTACTCGATGTTTCGTACCATCGGAGCGGTGCTCACGGCGGCCGCGCTGATCGGTTCGCCCCGCCTGGACGCGCAGGATTCCCCCCGCCAGACTGCCGCCGCATTCCTCGACGCCTGGAACGCCCAGCGCTGGCTGGATGCCGCCCGGCTGCTCGATCTCGATCAGTTCGACCGGTTCCGGAGAGACTTCGTCGAGCGGGCGGGCCGCCAGGACGAGGCTCCCCGCATGACGGTGGACGACCTCCGCCGGCGGGACCCGTCGATGCCGCGGGAAGTCGCCGAATACCAGGTCCGGATGATGGAGCAGCAGCGCTCCCGCTACGCCGACCCGACGCCCTTCGAGTTCGCCCGGGTCCGCAGCACGGCGGCGCTCAAGACCCTGCCCGTTGGCGATGCCGCGGCCGCGTGGCTCGAAAGCCGCGATCCGCGCTGGCAGGTCACGATGCAGTTCCAGCAGGCGGGCTGCCGGGTTCCGGACGACGTCAACGACATCGATCGGAGCACCCGGCGGCTCATTGGCGTGATCACCGAGGGCGACGCCAACGCCTACGCCGTCTTCCGCGAGGAGTGGCCCGGCGAGACCGCTCCACCCGCCTGGGTCGGCGGGGATCTCAACGTGCTGCAGCTGACGTCGGTCCGCGGCCGCTGGCTGGTCGTGCCGCGCGGCGACCTGCTCCCCGAGGTCGGCCAGGTCGACGTGGGCGATTGCCGCGGCCCGCGCAACTGAGCGGTCATCCCCCGCGGTAACCCGGACGCCCCGCCCCCCGGCGGGGCGTCGCGTATCCGCCCGGTTGCAACCCTTTCCCGGATCGTGGCATCAGATGATGTGAACGCAGCCGAGACGACGCCCGATGGCCAAGCAGCCGCCACACCCGCAGTTCGAGAGTTACGAGGTCTACGACGAGCACGGCATGTCGGTCGGGCGGGTCGTGCTCCCCCGCCGGCGCCAGTTCACCGGCTCGACCAAGGGCACCGTGTATCTCCGGCGCCAGCCCAGTCCCCGTCCCCGCACGCCACGCGCCGCCTAACAACACCGCCCTCCGCCGGGTCCGGTCGGCCCGGCGGCGCCCCCCATCAAATTCGAGGTTCTTCTAGATTCCCGGCGTGATCACCGCGCGCTGTATCGGGTTTTGCCTGCTGTTCGCCCTGAACGCCGCCCCGGCCGCGGCGCGGCAGCGCCCCGGACCGGCGGACGCCGCCGACTCCGCCGTGGCGCTCGCCTCCCGGGCCATCGACGAGGGACGTCCCTGGCAGGCCACCCGGCTGCTGGCGCGCTACTCGGCCGCGGCCCCGGACAACCCGGCCCTCGCCCTGACGGCGGCCCGCGCCGCCGCCGAGTGGGAAGGCTGGACCACCGTCATCCGCCTGCTCCAGGGTGAACGGTGGCTTGACTCCGCCACCGGCGGCGACGGCCGGGCCCTGCTGGCCCGGGCCTACCTCGAGCGCGGCCAGGCGGGCGAAGCCCTCCGCCACGGCCGGCGGGCCGTCGCCGTGGCCGGAGACTCGGAGAGCCGAGGCACCCGCCTGGTCGTCGTCGCCCGGGCGCTCGACCGGCTGGGCCAGCTGGACTCCGCGGCAGCGGCGTATGGTGCGGCGGCCGCTGACCTGCCCGAGATCGTCGAGTGGCTCCGACTCCGGGCGGCCGGCGTCACCGGAGACTCGGCCACCCGGGCGGCCCTTTACCGCGATCTCGCGTCTCCCGCAGCCCGAGGCCGGATCGGCTGGACCGAGGCCCTGGCCCTCGACCGGGCCGGCGACTGGCGCCGAGCCGCCGACCGCTACGCCGGCCTCGGCGCCCGGATGGCGGCCATTCGGCTCCGGCTTGCCAACGGGGACTCCGCGATTCGGCGGGCCACCCGAAACGACCTCGCTCGGCTCCTCGCCGCCGGCCTCCCCGCCGAGGAGATCGCCGATGCAATCCGGCTGTTCGACCGGTACTACCCCAAGCCGACCGGCGCCGAGCACCTGAGCCTCGCCCGCCGGGCCACCAGCGTGAACCTGTTCGAGCGCGCGGTCCGGGCCTATACCGCCGCCGGGAGCGTACTGACCGACCGCGATCGGCTGAACTACGCCGCGGCGCTCGCGCGGGTCGGCCGGGTCCCGGAGGCCCTGGCCGTCTACGATGCGGTCAAGACACCGTCCCTTCGCGCCGACGCGGCGTATCAGCGGGCCCGCCTGCTGGTCCGGTCCGGCCAGCCCGGTGGCGTCCAGCGGGCGCTCCGATCCATCCCGCGGGACTTCCCGAGTGATTCGGTTCCGGCCGGCACCGCGCTGTTCCTCCTCGGCGATCTGCTGGCCGACCGCGGGGTCGACGACTCGGCCCGGGGGCTCTTCCTCGAAAGCTTCCACCGATATCCGACGACCCCATTCGGCCGCCGGGCAGGGTTCCAGGCCGCCATCATCGCATTCGTCGACCGGGACTTCGACGTCGCCCTCACCGAGTTCGACCGCCTCGCCGCCGTGGCCGTCGGCGAGGACGCCGCCGGGGCTCGCTATTGGGCCGGACGGGTGCTCCTGGCCCGCGGCGACTCGGCGGGGGCGGCTGCCCGCTGGCGGGAACTCCGGAACCGGACCCCTGAGTCCTACTACGCGTGGCTCGCCGCCAACCGGCTCGGCGTGCCCTACTGGCGCTTCAGTGACGCCGAAGGCGTCGGCAGCCGGACCGAACCCGCGCTCGACCGGGTGAGGCGGCTGGTGGCCCTCGGGCTTGGTATCGAGGCCCGGTTCGAACTCGACGCCCTGGTCCAGGCCGCGCAATCGGCCCCGGACCGGGGACTCGGCATCGCGGCGGCACTGCGGGACCACGACTGGCACACCCGGGCGCTCCGGGTCGCCCAACGAGCGGCCGAGCGCGGCGCGCCGTTCGATCGCACGCTGGCCGAACTGCTCTATCCGCTGCCATACCGGGACGTCCTCACGGCGGAGGCGGCCGACGCGGGCATCGATCCGATGCTCGTGGCCGGAGTGATCCGCCAGGAGTCGGCCTACGACCCGAATGCCCGGAGCGTGGCCGATGCCCGCGGCCTGATGCAGGTCCTTCCTTCGGTCGGGATCAGTCTGGCCCGCCGGGCCCGGCTCCCCGAATGGGACCCCGTCCTGCTTTACCAGCCCGACGTGAATCTCGACTTCGGGATCGAACACCTGGCCGACGACGTGGCCCGCCTCGGCTGGACCGAGCGAGCGCTCGCGGCGTACAACGCCGGTGCCGATCCGGTGGAACGGTGGCAGGCGATTCGCGGCGTCGGCGAAGACCCCGAGGTGTTCGTCGAACGGATCCCCTTCGCCGAAACCCGCGACTACGTCCGCAAGGTACTGCGCAACTACGCGATGTACCTCGCCCTCTACCGCCCGGCGGCTCAGTGAGCCACGACCCGTATCTCGCGCTTCGCAATCCCGCCTTCCGTCGCTACCTGACCGGCCACGTCCTCGCCGTCCTCGGCCAGGGCATGCTGATGGTGGCGGTCGGCTGGGAGCTTTACGAACGGACCCGCTCGACGCTGGTCCTCGGTCTGGTGGGATTGGTGCAGGTAATCCCGCTGGCGTTGCTCATTCTGCCGGCCGGTCACGTCTCCGACAACTTCGACCGCCGCCGGGTCCTCATGGGGGCGGAGGCCACGATCGGGATCGCGGCGGTGGGACTCCTGCTCGCCTCGATGACGACTGCGCCGCTCTGGGTGTACTACCTCCTGCTCGCCGGATACGGCGCGGGACGGACCTTCCAGCTCCCGGCCAAGCAATCGCTCCTGCCCAACATCGTCCCGATGACCTCGTTCGAAAACGCCGTCGCGTGGAACAGCGGCGGCTGGCAGGGCGCCGACGTGGTCGGCCCGGCGCTGGGCGGCCTGATCATCGCGCACACCGGTGGCGCAGCGGCCGTGTACGGCTTCACCGCGGCGGCCGCCTTTGTCTTCGCGCTGCTGCTCGTCGGCGTTCGCACCGTCGGCGCGCCGCGGGCCCCGCGGCGGCTGTCCTGGCACGGGCTCCTCGAAGGAGCCCGCTTCGTTCGCGGCTCGCCGATTCTCCTCGCCGCGATGTCGCTGGATCTCTTTGCCGTGCTCCTGGGCGGCGTCGTGGCGCTTTTGCCGGTCTTCGCGAAGGACATCCTCCACGTCGGCCCGGTCGGCCTGGGCTGGCTTCGGGCCGCGCAGTCGTTCGGCGCCGTGTCGATGTCGGTGATGCTGGCGCACCGGCCGCCGCTCGAGCGGGCCGGGCGGTCGCTCCTGATCTCGGTCCTCACCTTCGGGACCGCCATCGTGATCTTCGGCCTGTCGCGCACGTTCGCCCTGTCGCTCGCGGCCCTGGTCCTCGCCGGAGCGGCGGACGCGGTGAGCGTGGTGATCCGGCTGGCGCTCGCGCAGCTCGAGACGCCCGACGAGCTCCGCGGGCGGGTCTCGGCGGTCAACGGCCTGTTCATCGGCATGTCGAATGAACTGGGCGAGTTCGAATCGGGGTTCCTCGCCTCGCTGATCGGGCCGGTGGCGGCGGTCGTGGCCGGCGGCGTGGCGGTGGCCGGCGTGGTGGGCATCGTGGCGACGGTGTGGCCGGAAATCCGGACCCTGGGCCGGCTCGGATCGCGGCCGGCCTGATGACTACCCGCCGATCGCCGGATCCGTGGTGATCGGCTCGAGCGCCGCGGGCGCGGAGGCCGGTGGCAACTCAGGCGCCTGCGCGATGGCGGCACTCACCAGGGCGACCAGCTCCCGTGCCTGCCGCCGGTGGCGGCGCGCGATGAGGAGATCGAGCCGGCCCGGCTTCGCCCCCGGCACGTTGGCGAAGGCGCTGAGATAGCGCGCCCGGATTTCGACCCGCGGCCGCCACCAGCCGCCCAGACATGCCGCCGAGGCGAGGACGTCCGTCGGCACGTCGAGAATCAGCCCCGGTTGAGCGACGACTTCCGACCTGACCCGCTGGATCGACACTTCGTCGATGTGGTGGGTCTCGACCCACTCGAGCGTCAGCTGCTCGCCGTCCGAATGCGCGAGGCCCTCCACCTTGATGGCAACAGACCGGGCGCCGAGCCCTTCGACATCGTCGATTCCGGGAACCGCAAGTCGGAACGGCAACGGCTGCATCGGGTCACTCCGCCGAGTCGGGCTGGTCGGGAAGGAGGCTATTCGGGGTGCAACGCGGGGGCAAGTCACCGAAGACGTTCCCGTCGTTCGCCGGTGCGCCCTGCTACGGTAGCCTGAGGTAGGCCACGCCGCCGGCACTCGCGAAACGGACACCGCCGAGCTGGCGACGAATCGGTGGTGCCGCTGCCGCCACCGCCAATCGGACCTCGGCCAGGCCGGCGCGTTCGGTTCCGGCATCCTCCAGGGCGATCTCGATATCGGCCGTGCGGAATCGTGCCGCGCCGCCGGACCGGTCACGTTCGAACCCCAACGCCTCGAGTTGCCGCAGCAGCGCCGCCCGGGGCCCCGGAGCGAGCCTGAGCGTCAGGCCGGCCACGTCCCGCAACCACAGCTCGGGACGATAGAGCGGCCGGTTGTAGGTCTCGCGGTCGACCCGTCCCTCGAGCGTCGGATCCCCAGGGGGCCGGCGCGCCAGGTAGCCCTCGTCGTACTCCATCACCCACCATCGGGCCGCCGGCGCGATCGCCGCCGAATCCGCCGAACCGGGCGACAGCTGTCTGAACCACGGAATCGTGTCGGCTCCGACCGGCCGCCGCCGTGACGTGATGGCTGCCGCGACGCCGCGCCCTGCGAGTCGCGCTCTCGCGGCGTCCAGCGCTCCCGGCTCGTCGCCGCCGAACGCGATGGCGAAGGTGCCTGGCGGCGGCGTGGCCGGTCCGGCGCGGTAGAACTCGAGATAGGTGGTCCGCCCGAAGAGATAGAGACCCGACCAGGACGACCGCGCATCGGACACGGTAGCCTGGCGGACAGTGCCGAGGGTGTCGCGAACGAACGCCGACGCGGCGAGCGCGTCGTAGCTCGTCGAGTCGAGATACCCGTAGACATGGTTGACCCCAAGCCGCGCGCCGGATTGGGCGTCGGCGATCCCGCTCGAAAGCATCAGGGCCACCGCCTGCCCGAGGATCCAAACCCGGCGGGAAGACACCCGAACGTGTGCGACGGGTAAGATCACCGCGCCCGCCCCGGCCGCGCCTGCTCGTCTGGTCCTGGCGCGAAACCCGCTTCCCGGCATTGCCGTCGTCCTCCGCATGAGCCCGCTCCGTTGGTTCCTCGTCGTGGCGGTCACTACGGCGCCGGCCGTCGGGTGTTCCCCGGCGGCCGGCGACCATCGGGTGGCCATCACCCACGTGGCCGTGCGTCCCGACGGCGACACCACGCTGCTCGCCGACCAGACCATCCTGGTGCGGGACGGCCGGTTCGAGGCGCTCGGACCGGCGGATCGCGTCGCCGTTCCGCGCGGGATCGCTCGGATCGACGGCCGTGGCCTGACCGCGGTGCCCGGCCTGACCGACGCGCACCTGCATCTCACCGATGACGCGGCGGACTGGCTGCCGGCCCTCGTGGCGGCCGGCGTGACCCAGGTCTTCAGCATGGACGGGACGACGGCCACCCTGGCCCTTCGCGACAGCGCGCCGAACCGGGCCTGGCCCTCGATCCTCACCGCTGGCCCGCTGGCCCGACAGCCGGCCGTAGTCACCCCGGCCGACGCGGACTCGCTGGTGGCGGAGTACCGGCGCCGCGGATACGACTTCATCAAGGTATACGAGCCGCTGACGCCCGAGGCGTTCGCGCGCCTGACGGCGGCGGCCCGAGCCGCGCACCTTCCGCTGGCCGGCCATGTCGCACCGGACCTCGGGTTCGACGCGGCGGTCGCCGGCCTCGATCTCGTCGCGCACGCGGAGGAACTCCCCAAGGGCGGCCTTGGCCCGACCGACACACTCCCACCGTATGCCCGGGTTCGGCAACTCGCGGAGCGGCGGGTCAGCCTCTCCCCCACCCTCGCGATGTTCGAAGGGGTCGTGGCGCAGTGGGGCACGCACGCCCCAGGGGACTCCGCCGCGACGACGCCGGAAGCGGCGATACTGACCCCGGCACTCCGACAGGCCTGGACCACGGACAACCGCTACGCCGCCCGCACCGGATCGCCGCCGGCGTCCTCGCTCCGGCTGGCCACCGCACTGACCCGCCTCGCGGCCGCCGAGGGTGTCGAGCTGCTGGTCGGAACGGACGCGCCGTCGCCGCTCATGCTGCCCGGCCTCGCGGTTCGGCAGGAAATGACGGCTCTGGAACGCGCCGGGGTGCCGCGGTGGCAGGTCCTCCGCGCGGCAACCGCCGCTCCTGGACGGTTCGCCGCGAGAATGCTCCCCGGCCCGACCCGCTTCGGCCGGATCCGGCCGGGATACCGGGCCGATCTGGTTCTCCTGCCTAACGATCCGCTTGCCGATCCGGCCGGGCTCTGCCAGCCGGCCGGCGTTCTCCTCCGGGGCCGCTGGTTCGATCGCGCCGGGCTCGACTCGCTCCAGGCCGGGGTGGTCGCCGCCGCCGGCCAAGCCCGGCCGGCCGATCCGCCTCCCGCGGTCGAGCCGATCCCGGCGGACCTGCAGGCGTTCGTCGGCCGTTTCCGGTCGGTGGCACCATCGCTCGAGCTCGAAGTGCGGCTCGACGAAGGCCGCTTGTCCGTCGGGGAACAGGGAGCCGACCCGTTCCCGCTCGTCCCGGCCGGGCCCAACCGGTTCCTGCTGCGAACCGGCGGCGTCACGATGGAGGTCGAGTTCACGATGACCCGCGACGCTTTCGAGGTCCGCCGCGGCGCGGAGCTGATGTGGCGGGCGGTGCGAGATTCGGCACCGCACCCCTGAAACCCGGCTCCGGCCGGTGCCGTCCGGCTGGAAGGACCAGCGAACAGGCAGCCGCACGGCACGCCTCGTACCTGGATGAGACTGGTAGGCCGAGAGTCGGCAAAGCGGGTGCCACGAGCCGAGCACCAGCCGGCGGCGCCGGCATCACTGCGTGAGAGATAGCCTGCTTTCTTTTTTCCGGGGCCCCGAGCGCCTCACGGCGCTTGCCGGCGTCCTCCTCGTCGTGCTGAGTATCGCACTCTTCGGCGTCGGCTGGCGCTACTCTGCCGCCGTGCGCGTCAGCCGGGCGCAGGCCGAACGGAGCGCCGGAGTGGTGGCGGGGCAGCTCGCGGAAGAAGTGCTCAACGTGGCGATGGTGAGCGGGCTCGGCATCGCGCTCGAAACGTTCGTGCCGGCGATGAGTGCCCGCCACGCCGATCTCGGCACCGCCGTGGCGGCGATGGATGCCCGGGCCCGCCGGCATGACCACGTCTGCGGCTGCCGCGCGATCGACCCCGCCGTCGTGGCCCTCCTCGACGCCGCCACCGGCACGATCGTCGAAGCGCCCGGCCCCGGTCGGCGCCCCCTCGCACCGGACGAACGGCGCATGCTGACCGTGCTCGCGGACACCGCCGCGCCGAATCTCCGGCAGTTCCGGATCCTCGTCGCCGGCGACGCGGGCGAGCCGATGTTGCTCCTGGCCCGGGTCTTCGAAAGCGGCGAAACGCGCCGGCTCGCAGCGGCGATCGTGATTCCCGCCTCGGAGTTCGGTCCGAAAGCGCTGGCTCCGGCCCTGCATGACGTCCTCGCCGGCCGATTCGCCGCGGTCCCCGGACGCGACTCGATGGTGGCACTCGAAGCCAGCATTCCCGGGGGCCACGTGGTTTATCGCTCCCCCTGGCAGGGCACCGGAATCGGCGCCTCGGCGTCGTCGCCCGCCGGGCCGACCGGAGTGTTGTTCAGCGGCACCGTCACGCTCAATCCCTCGATGGTCCAGTACGCCGTCCTTGGCGGCCTTCCCGAATCGCCGGACCGGCTGCTGCTGGCACTCGGGGCGGTCCTGCTGATGGTCGTCGGCGCCGCGTTGCTGGCGCTGCAGCGGGCCCGCCAGCTGATGACCTCCCGGACTCTCTTCCTGAGCGGGGTGAGCCATGAGCTGCGGACTCCGCTGACCCAGATTCTCCTCTACGCCGAGACCCTTCACGAGGGAGCCACCGAACCGGAGCGCCGGCGCCGGGCCACCGGGGTCATCATCCGGGAAACCCGCCGGCTGATCCACCTGGTGGAGAACGTGCTGCTCTTCGCCCGAGGCTCCCGGGCCCACCTGCCCCTCAACCGCCGGGTGGAACGGCTCGAGCCGCTCATCCAGGGCGCACTCGACGACCTGACGCCGCTCCTCGACCGGCAGGCCGTCCGGCTCGAAGCGCTGCTCGATCCCGACGCTGCCGCGGTGGTCGACGGCGCCGCCCTTCGGCAGGTCCTCGGCAACCTGATCGACAATGCGCTGCGCTATGGACCCCGCGGCCAATGGCTGCGGGTCTCGCTCACGAAGAACGGCGAGACGGTCGAGCTCGCCGTCGAAGACGAAGGTCCCGGCGTTCCGGCCGCCGACCGGACGCGGGTCCTGCTCCCCTTCGAGCGGTCCGCCGGGGCCGGGGGCCAGGGCGCCGGAATCGGCCTGGCGCTGGTTCATCAACTCACCGTCGCCATGGGCGGTACGGTCCGCGTCGAAGCGGCCGTCCCCCGCGGCGCTCGCATCGTCGTCCGGCTCCCCCGGGCGACCGCACCGAAGGCGGAGGCGATTTCATGACGAGAGTGCTGGTCATCGAGGATACCGAAGACATTGCCACGGGCATTCGCGACTACCTCGACCAGACCGGTTGCGAGGTCCGGATCGAGGGGATGGGTCGCGAGGGCGCCGCGGCCGCGGCGGCCTGGTTGCCGGACGTCGTAATCCTCGATCTGATGCTTCCGGACATCAGCGGGTACGACGTGCTGCAGCGAATGCGCGAGGCCGGGGACGACACCGCCGTGCTGATTCTCTCGGCGCGGTCCGATGAGATGGAGAAGGTGCGCGGCTTCCGGGTCGGGGCCGATGACTACGTCACCAAGCCGTTCAGCATCCGGGAACTGGCGGCCCGCGTCGAGGCCCTGGCGCGCCGCTCCGCCCAGCCCCCGCGGGGCGCCCGGTCCGAACTACGGTTCGGCCCCCTCTGCGTCCGGCCCTCGAGCCGCCGGGTCACGCTCCATGGCGCCGTGCTCGCCCTGCGGCCCAAGGAACTCGACCTGCTCCTGGCCCTGGTCACCCGGCCGAACGAGGTCGTCTCCCGGCAGTTTCTCCTGTCGCATGTCTGGGCGTACGAGCCCGACGTCGAGACCCGGACGGTCGACTGGCACGTGGCGGAACTGCGCCGGAAACTCGGCGACTCGGCGTCCGACCCGCGACTGATCGAAACGGTTCGCAAGGCGGGATACCGCTGGGCCGCGGCCCGGAGTGACCTCGACGACGCGGCCCCCGCCGCCAACGGCTCGACCGTCGTTACTGCGTCTCGGCAATCCGGAGCAGTTCCGGAGCCAGCAGGAAGTGATCGGCGCCCGCACCCTGGTTCATCACGACCATCACCGTGATGCCGGTGGCCGGATCGAACAGCAGGAGGCTGTTGCCGTATGGCGATCCGCCGCTGTGGCCGAACTGCGTCCGGCCGAGATACCCATAGCTCCGGATCCCGAGCCCCGCCCCGGATTCGCCGGGAATATTCCCCGCCGCCGGCACCAGCGTCCGCATCGCGGCCTGCGAGCCCGCCGTGAGAATCGTTCCGGTAAACAGTTCCCGGCCCCAATGGGCTACCGCCCGCGCGGTGGCGAGCATCCCGAAGGCGGTGTTTGCCCCGGTGAAGAACGCCATGCGGTCGAGGGGCTCCGCCTCGCCCTGATTTGTCCGCGCCGTGGCCACCGGGCCGGGCGGCGCTGTGGGCCCGGGAAACCAGATCTCGTGCTCCCCGATCGCATCCCACAACTCGGCGTACCGCGTCTCGATCGGCTGGCCGCCGGCTCGCTCGGCGACCATCCCGAGGAGAATGAACGCGGTGTTGGTGTACTGCGTCCGGGTGCCGGGCGCGAAGGCCGGCGGCCCGATGAACTGAAGCAGTTCCTCGCGGGTGAACCGGTGCCCCGGATCAGCGGCAATCGCGGCCGAGAAGCCGGGGTCTGCCGTGTAGTTGGCCACGCCGCTCGTGTGGTTGAGTAACTGCCGGACGGTGATCGCGGGATCGACGTTGGCAATCGGCTGAAACCACCGGGAAATCGGATCGTCGAGCGAGAGCTTGCCCGCCTCCGCCAGCCGGAGGATCACCGCCCCGGTCATCGTCTTGGTGATGCTCGCGATCGAAATGAGGTGTTCCGGCCGGAGCGAGACCGCGCCGGCCTTCCCGGCCGTGCCCGACCACTGCCGGCCGTCCGCCAGGATCACGGAGGCGCTGACGCCATAGTGGCCCGTGACGGCGGCCCATCGGTCGAGCGCCTCCTGATAGGTCGACGCCGGGGGCGCGGGCTCGGCGGGGTGAGCGCAGGCCGGCACTACAAGGCCGGCAACCAGCAGAAGATCGAGCGGTCGCATCCACGAAGCCTACTGCAAAATCCGCCGGGCGCGCGTATGTGGCCGGTTTGAAGCCGCGCGACCCGGCCCGCGC
>JBFXAY010000017.1:0-75781 GCA_050183815.1 Gemmatimonadales bacterium
CCGGTCGGCGCGCCGGAACCGCGTCGCCGCCATCGCACCCCGACTCTCGCCGGGCGGCGCTCGCCCGGTGCGCCTTTCCGGCGGGCGGCACGAAGCGCCGGGGGTGGGGACGTTCCCCCCCCGGCGCGACCGCCTCGAATCAGAGCTTCCAGCCGAGCAGGTTCCAGGTGTTGAGGGACCAGAAGAACGCGAGGGCGAGCAGCACGACGAGCCCGTGGCGGATCCGCGCGCCAAAGGTCCCGGAGCCGGTTCGCCATTGGTTGATTCCGACGACCAACGCGCCGACCGTGAGCAACAGGCCGATCACCGGAAGCGCCATCGCGACCTTGAGCGATCCCGGGGCGCCGTTGAGCACCTGCTCGGGATTGGACAGGAGGCCGGCCATGATCCCGACGAAGACGAGCTGGAGCAACGCCACGACGACCATCAGCCGCCGGCCAAGCCGGAGCGAGTCGGCGCCGGGCAGCTCCCGGCTGTTGCGGGTGAAGAACCGGATCACCGCCGCGACCAGGACGGCGAGGAAGACGACGAGCACGAATCCGAGGAGGTTCCGATGGAAGGTCGGCCGGGCGAGACCGTCGTAGCGGTCCATCACCATCATCGGCGCGATGGAGAGAAAGCCGTGGGTGATCCGGCCCTGGTCATCCGCGCGGAAGGCCAGTTCCATCCCGCTCTCCGCGTCCCGGAAGAGCATCGAGTCCACGCTCACCATCCGGGCTTCGCCGAACGGCGTCTTGAGCAGGAGCGCGCCGTCGTCGGTGGCCGCGACCGGCAGCGCCTGGGCGAGGCTCAACGCCTTCATCCAGGTGGAGAAGTTCATCCGGTTGAAGAGGTAGTCGCCCGCATACCGGCGGGCGCCCGCCTTGGCCCCCTCGGTCGGCGCCACGACGGGACGGACATCCGGGTAGTAGTGATCCAGAAAGTCGTTCAGGAAGGGGAAGAAGCTGATCTCGCTCCCCTTGTCCGTGTTGGTCGAGATGAACACCCCGAGGTTCTCCGAGGGGAGCAACGCGAGATCGGAGTGGAACCACTGCGAGTCGCCGCCATGCCCGAAGATCCGGAGCCCGTGACTCGACTGCTCGTAGAAGCCGTGAAGAAAGCCGGGCAACCGCTCGTCGTGGGTGAAGATTCTGGTGTACATCGAGTCGGCGGTGGCTTCGGAGAGGATCCGGACGTCGCCCACGGCGCCGCGGCCGAGGTGGGCCAGCATGAACCGCGTCATGTCGACCGCGCTCGAACTGATCGAGCCGGCGGGGGCCGCGCCGACGATGTATTCGAACGGCTTGGAATCGTAGCGTCCGGCCTTCCACTGGTATCCCGCCGACATGTCGGCCCGGAGCCGGTCCGGCAGCGGCTGGCGCGTCGTGGTCTGGGTCATGCCGAGCGGCGTGAGGATGTGCTGCTCGACGTAGTCGTCGAAGCTCAGGCCCGAAACCCGCTGCACGATGTACCCGGCCGCGGCGGTGGCCCAGTTGGAGTACGAGGAAAAGGTGCCCGGCGGCCGAACGCGGGCCGGAATGTGGGCCGGCAGCCACTCGCTCATCGGCTTCGTGTTGGTGCTGTCGTTGATCAGCTCGCGCGGATCCTCTTCGAGTCCCGGCGTGTGCGACAGCACGTGCCGGAGCGTGATCGGCTCCGGATAGGTCGCCGGAATCTTGAAGTCCAGGTACTCGTTGATGTCGCGATCGAGGTCGAGTTTCCCCTGCTCCACCAGCTGCATCACCGCAGTCCAGGTGAACAGCTTGGAGATCGACCCGATCCGGAACAGCGTCCGGGCGGGATCGACCGGGATGCGCCGGTCGACGTCGGCCCAGCCGTAACCCTTGGCGAAGAACAGCTGGCCGTCCTTCACCACCGAGACCGTCACCCCCGCGATGTGCTTATCGGCCCGGGCTGCCGTGATGAGACCGTCGATGAAGCCTTCGAGTTCGGCCCGGTCATGGACGCCGCGGGTCGGAGCCGCGGCCGGCGTGGCCGGCGCCTGGGCGGCGAGGGTGGCCGCCGCAGCCATACCGACAAGGGACAGGACGACGGGAACGAGGGGACGCACGGGACCTCCGGGTCTCGGGACTCGGTTTTGTATACAAAAGAGGATGCCAATACGTTCGGTCCCGGCCCCGGGTTTCGCAACCCTCCGAACCGCTACCGGGGCGGGCCGATCGGGTTCGGCTGGCAGCGGGCCGCCGGCCGAACCACCGTGTAGATGATCGAGGACACCTTCCAGCCGTCGTCGGTGCGGACCAGCTGGAAGGCGTCGATCCCGCAATGGCTGAACTCGCGATCGCGGTGGAAGTCGTACTGGGTCCAGACGGTGGCGATCGCCCCGCTGACCCGGACCTCGGCGTTCCACATCCGCTCGATCGGGGTGGTCGGGAAGCCGGCGATCTGGCTGAGGAACTGATCGAGCCGGGAGCCGTTGACCCGGACCGAGTCGCCAGTCTCGACGGTGGCGATCAGGGTGGCCAGCGGGTGCATCAGCCGGCGGAGCGCCACGGTGTCCTTCCGCGCCATGGCGTCGAAGACGCCCTGCGCGGCCGCGAGGACCGCCTCCTTGGGGTTCTGCGCCCTCACCGGGGCCGCGCCCACGGTGGCCGCCGCCAGCATCAGCACCGCAACTCTCACCGGTTCCTCCGGGATCGGTTCGAGGACAGAACGTACCGCCCGGCGGCGACCGGAGCCATCCGGGGCCCGCCGCCGGGATTAGCTTCCCCAGCGCGACGGAGGTGTCCAGGCATGGCGGGACGGGGCGGACCATCGGATGATCCTCGGTGCCAGTGCGGGTACCCGCTCCAGCGGTATTGGCGGTATTGCCCGAACTGCGCCCGGCCCCAGCAGTGGCAGGATCAGGCGGTGCTCACCGGCGACAGCTGCCACCAGTGCGGCTGGGAAATCTCCCCCCGGTTCCTCCGCTGCCCCTGGTGTCGCGCCATGGTGTACGACGAGAAAACCTCGGCCGCCCGCCCGATGCGCGCCCCCAAGGGCTTCCGGATGGACGCCCGGTGCGACTGGGGGTGCGGCGGCGGCGTCCAGTATCCGATGGCGTTCTGCCCCTGGTGCGGGCGCCGCCAGCAGTGGGAGGATGCGGGCCTCGAAGGAGAGTGTCCGCACTGCAGTCGCGGCGTCAACGACTGGATGGACCACTGTCCCTGGTGCGGCGGCGACGCGACCGGCCGCGACCTGATCCCCCGGGCGCTCACCACGGTGGCCCGGCTGCTCCGGACGAGCGGGGTGCCCGACTGGGGCTACCGGATCCTGCTCCGCCCGGGGGTCTCGGGCGTCGACGGCGACTATCCCAAGATCGTCGAGATCGAACGGAAGTACGTCACCGGCGTCCGCCGCCGGGGCGAGATCTCCTGGCCGATGCTCGTGGGCCTGATCAGCCACGAGCTGGGCCACAGTTTCCTGTATCACAATTGGCACTGGGCCCGGTCGAAGGCGTTCCGCGCCACCTTCGGCGAGGTCAGCAAGGCCTACCGGATCAACGACGACGCCTGGGTGGACTTCCAGCGGCGGCGGGTGGCCCGCAACCCGGTCGACCACGTGAGCGGATACGCCGCGCGCCACCCCGAGGAGGATTTCGCGGAGACCTTCCGCTACTACGTGACCCGGCGAGGCCGGCTCCGCGAGCTGTTCGCCGAGCTCGCCGCGAAGCGGAAGGGGGTGGCGGTCTACGAGAAGTTCCTGGCCCTGCACGACTACCTCCGGTGGACCCGGAGTTGGCGCGTCGCCCCCGGAACCCGGCCCCGCTGAGCGGGCCTCCGGGTGCGTTTGCCCGCGGGCGGGGGCCCGGTTACGATCCCGCATCCCGGGAGGAACCCCATGTCGAAGCAGGACGACGCCCGCATCGCGAAGCTGATCAAGAAGGCCACCTCGAAGGTGGCCCCCCCGAAGGACCGCTCCACCCAGTACGACGACACCCTCCGGATCCGGAAAAGCGAAGAGGATCAGGGGGCCCGGGAGATCTTCAAGGAGATGAAGAAGCGGGAGTTCTGACCGGCCGCGGCGGGACCGGCGAGTGAGGCGGGTGGGGCTCGAACCCACGACCTAGTGGTTAAAAGCCACTTGCTCTACCGGCTGAGCTACCGCCCCGGTCGCGGCGCAAGATAATGCCTAGACGCCGGCGGCGAGACCGAAGACCTCCGTCGCCAGCCACCAGCCCCCAACCGCCAGGATGGCGCCGGGAATCACGAACCTGATCCAGAAATAGAGCACCCCGGCCCCCGATCCCCCCAGTTCCCGCAACGCGGCCGAGCGGTCGGCGCACCAGCCGAGGGTCAGGACCGACAGCAGCGCCCCCACCGTCTGCATCCCCGAGCCGAACGTCAGGTCCCAGGGCACGAAAATCTCCAGATTGATCATCGGGGGAATCGCGGCGAGCCACACGGCCGCGACGACGAGCCCGACCGCCTGCCGCCGGGACAGCCGGGTATTGTCGGCCAGCCCGGCGACGAGGACCTCGAAGGCTGCGACGTCGGACAGGTAGGCCGCGCCGAACAGGGCCAGGAAAAACACCGCCCCGAAGAGCCCGCCGGCCGGCATCCGGGCAAAGGACTCCGGCAGCGTCCCGAACAGGAGCCCGGGGCCCTGCGCGGGCTCGAGCCCCAGAGCGAAGACGGCGGGAAAGATGGCGAGCCCCGCCAGCAGGCCGGCCGCCGTGTCGCCTAACGCCGTAGCCGCCGCGCCCGGCGCGAGGCGCTCGCCGGGCGGAAGGTAGGACCCGTAGACGACCATGAAGGTGCCGCCCAGGGAGAGCGAGAAGATCGCCTGGCCCATGGCGGCGATGACGACGCGGGCATCGAGCTCCTCCGGGGAGAACCGGAACAACAGCCAGTGGAGCCCGGCCCCGGCGCCCGGCAGCGTGATCGACCGGACGGCGACCACGACCAGCCCGCCGAGGAGCAACGGCATCAGCCAGCGGCTCAGCCGTTCGATTCCGCGCCGCAGGCCCCGAACGAGCACCAGCCCGCAGAGCCCGGCCACCAGGCCCGTCAGGATCAACTGCAGGAGGAAGGAGCGCGGGGCGAACCCGGTGTCCGGCGGCAGCACGGCGGCCGCGTCGAACGGGAGGCCGGCCGACCCGGCCAGCTGTCCCACCGCGTGGTAGAGCACCCAGCCGAGCACGTTGGTGTAGTAGCCCGTGGCCGCGATCACGACGACGAAGAGGAACCAACCCACCCAGCGGCCGCCGGGAAGCCCGCCGCGCTCGAACGCGCCCACCGTCCCCCGGCCGGTCGAACGCCCGAGGGCCCATTCGGCCATCAACGCCGGTACCCCGAGCAGCAGCACCAGGGCGAGGTAGACGATCACGAACGCCGCGCCGCCGAACTTCCCCACCATATAGGGGAACCGCCAGACGTTGCCGAGGCCGACGGCCACGCCGACCATCGTGAGCACGACGCCGACCCGCGAACCGAACGTCTCCCGGGTCATCGGCGGAGGCCCGCGGCGAGGGCGTCGATGGCCGCGTCCACCTCGGCCTCGGTGGTGAAGAAGTGCGGCGCCACCCGGACCACGTTCCCGCGCGCCGACACGATGATCCGCTCGGCGCGGAGGCGGGCCTCCAGGTCGGCCGCCCGTTCGCCGACGTCGATAGCGGTGGTTGCACTCCGCCGCTCCGGCGGCGGCGAGACCACGGCCAGACCGGCCGTCCGGGCCCGTTCGGAGGCGTGCGCGGAGAGGGTCAGGATCCGGTCGCGAATCGGCCCCACGCCCACGTCGGCGATCAGGGCGATTCCCGCCCGGGCAATGGCGGCGTTGATCAGCGGCGGCGTGCCGGTATCGAAGCGGCTTGCCGACGCAGCCCAGTCGAGCGTGGCCGGGTCGAAGGCGAACGGCTGCTGCCGGCCGAACCACCCCGTGGTCAGCGGCTCGAGCCTCGGGATCAGGTCTTCCCGGACGTAGAGGAACGCGATGCCGGCCGTGCCCAGGAGGTACTTGAGACAGCCGGCCGCGAGGAAATCCACGCCCCAACGCACGGCATCGATCGGGACGACGCCGGCCGTCTGGTAGGCATCGACGAACACGTGGGCGCCGTGCCGGTGGGCGGTCGCCGCGATCCGGGCCGGGTCGGTGAGGGCCCCGTCGCGATAGGACCCATGCGCGATCGACGCCACGACCGTGTCCGCGCCCAGATGGCGCTCGACGTCGGCCGGATCGGTCCACACCACCTCGGCGCCCCGGCGGTGTTGTGCCTGCCAGGCGTGCGCCACGGTCGGAAACTCCGCGGTGCCGACGAGCACCCGGTTGCGTTCCGGCCGGTAGTCGAGGGCGCCGGCCAAGGCGCTCACGGCATCGCTCACCGAGGACGCCACGGCGATCGTGGCGGGCGGCGCCCCGATCAGCCGCGCGAAGGCCGCCCGGGCCGCATTGACCTCGTCGATCCAGCCCGGCCAGTCCATCCCGCGATCCCGCCAGCCATCGAGGAACGCGTCCGCGGCCGCGCGGGTCCGGACCGATTGCGGTCCCTGGGAACAATTCGCCAGGTACGCATGGGTGGCCAGAATGGGAAACTCGGCTCGGCGCGCGAATCCGTCGGAGAACGCTGGAGTCATTCGGGAATGATGAAAGGGCGATGGATCGTAGCGCCGGGCGGAAGGGAGGTCAAAATCCGCCGGTGAACCCGCCGCGGGACTCTCGCAATGCGAGACCGATGGGCTCTCGCGGCCCGTTGGACGGGAATGCCCCTCCTCGCCGACCCGCAGAAATTTGCGGCCGAGGGACAGCGAACCTGAACAACTGATTCATCGAACGGTCATTGCCAGGCTGCATCCCGGTCAGATCACCCGGCGCAGGTGCATCGAATCGTTACAGCTGGGCCCGTTTCGTTAATCCTTTCATTGCAATGAGATGAACGCCGGTTAGGCAGTGCAAGATGTTGGAAATCGGACGTCATTAGCCCAGGACTTGCTACCGTAATTCCACGGTGATCAGCAACTCTCACGGACGAGCAGCAATGACCTGGTTCGAGGCAGCCTCGACCTCCGGCGTTTGCAGCCGAGCCCGGCGTATCCCGGGGCTCGCCGTTTTGGCGTCCGTACTGGTTCTCGGGTTCGGCACCCGGCCGGCCACGGCGCAGGCGCCGGCGGACAATCCGCACGGCAAGCTCGACCTGCCCTGCGCCACCTGCCACTCGTCCGATGGCTGGACTCCGGCGAAGATCGACCGGTCGTTCAACCACTCGTCGTTCGGCTTCGTGCTGGCCGACGGCCACGGCGCCGTGGCGTGCCGGACCTGCCACACATCGCTCGAGTTCTCGAAGGTGGCCGCCACCTGCGCCTCGTGCCACAAGGACGTGCACCAGGGTGAACTCGGCCTCGACTGCGCCCAGTGCCACAACACGCGCGCCTTCGGCGATCGGGCCACCCAGGTCCAGTCGCACTCGCTGACCCGGTTCCCGCTCGATGGGGCCCACCGGACGGTCGACTGCGCCAGCTGTCACACGACCCGGAATGGCTCCGGATCGCTGGTCTTCCGCGGCGCGCCGACCGACTGCGTGGCGTGCCACCGGGACAGCTTCGAGCGGACCACCAATCCGAACCACCCGGCTGCCGGGTTCCCGACCGACTGCACCAGCTGCCACACCAACGTCAGCTGGCAGACGGCCACCTTCGATCACAACCTGACGAAGTTCGCGCTGACCGGCGCCCATCAGTCGGTGCGTTGCGAGTCCTGCCACCAGAACGGCGTCTTTCAGTCGCTGTCCACGGACTGCGTGGCCTGTCACCAGCCGAATTTCGACCAGACGACGACCCCGCCCCATGTGGCGGCGCACTTCCCGACGGAATGCGCCACCTGTCACACCACCGCAACCTGGCAGGGCGCGCCGTTCGACCACACTACCACGCGGTTCCCGCTCGACGGCGCGCACCAGGCGGTCACCTGCCAGGAGTGTCACGGCGACGGGCAGTACGTCGGCAAGCCGACCGCGTGCCTCGCCTGCCACCAGGCGAGCTTCGACCAGACGAAGACGCCGCCGCACCATGACGCGGGCTTCCCGACCGATTGCACCAGTTGCCATACCACGTCGGCCTGGGCCGGCGCGGCGTTCGACCACAACACCACCAAGTTCCCGCTCTCGGGGGCCCACCAGGCCGCCCGGTGCCAGGACTGCCACGTCGACGGCGTCTACGTCGGCAAATCCACGACCTGTGTGTCGTGCCATCAGTCCGACTACAACGCCACGACGACGCCGAACCACCAGGCCACCGGGTTCCCGACCGAGTGCACCACCTGCCACACGACGGTGACGTGGACGGGCGCGCGGTTCGATCACAATACCACCCGCTTCGCGCTCACCGGCGGGCACGCCGCCGTGGCCTGCGCGTCGTGTCACGGCGACGGCGTGTTTTCGGGCAAGCCGACCGCCTGCGTGGCCTGTCACCAGGACAACTACGGCCGGACCACGAATCCGCCGCACCAGGCATCCGGCTTCCCGACCGACTGCGCGACGTGCCACACGACGACGAACTGGGTCGGCGCGCCGTTCGATCACAGCAAGACCCAGTTCCCGCTGACCGGCGCCCACCAGGCGGCAACCTGCCAGAACTGCCATGCCGACGGCGTCTATGCCGGCCGGCCGACGACGTGCGTGTCGTGCCACCAGCCGACCTATGACCGGACCTCGAATCCGGTGCACCGGACGGCCGGCTTCTCGACGAACTGTTCGAGCTGCCACAACGTGAACACCTGGGCTGGAGCGGTCTTCGACCACAACCAGACCCAGTTCCCGCTCACCGGCGCGCATCGGGCGGCCACCTGCCAGACCTGCCACGCCGACGGCGTCTATGACGGGAAGCCGACCACCTGCGTGTCGTGTCACCAGGCCCGGTTCGATGGGACCCGCGATCCGGACCACCGGGCGGCCCAGTTCCCGGCGGACTGTGCGCTTTGCCACACGACGGCCGCGTGGGAACCGTCGCCGTTCAACCACTCGGCCACGCAATTCCCGCTGACCGGCGCCCACACGGCGGCCAACTGCCAGTCGTGTCATGGCGACGGCGTCTACCGCGGCAAACCGACCGCCTGCGTGGCCTGCCATCAGCCGAGCTACGACGGGACCACGAACCCGAAGCACCGCGAGGCCGGCTTCTCGACCAACTGCGCGTCGTGTCACACCACCAACGCCTGGCCGGGCGCCGTATTCAACCACTCGAACACGCGGTTCCCGCTCGCGGGCGCCCATGCGGCGGCCACCTGTCAGTCCTGTCACGGCGACGGGATCTACGCGGGCAAGCCGACCACCTGCGTCTCGTGCCACCGGGCGAGCTTCGACGGGACCACGAACCCGGATCACCGGGCGGCCCAGTTCCCGACCGATTGCGTGCTCTGCCACTCGCAGGCCGCCTGGCGGCCGTCGCCCTTCAATCATGCGACCACGGACTTCCCGCTGACCGGCGCCCACGTGGCCGCGACCTGCCAGTCGTGCCACGCCGACGGTGTCTACGACGGGAAGCCCACGACCTGCGCGTCGTGCCACCAGACCGACTACAACGCCACGAAGGACCCGAACCACCAGGCGGCCCGGTTCTCCACCACCTGCACCACGTGCCACAACACGGCGACGTGGACCGGCGCCACCTTCAACCACGGCACGACTCGCTTCCCCCTCCGGGGAGCGCATGCCGCCGTCACCTGCCAGGCCTGCCACGGCGATGGGGTCTACGCCGGGAAGCCGACGACCTGCGTCTCGTGCCACCAGACCGACTACAACCGCGTCACGAGCCCGAACCACCAGACGGCCCGGTTCCCGACCACCTGCGCGGACTGCCACAGCGAGAACGTCTGGAAGCCCTCGACGTTCAACCACGGGAACACCGACTTCGCGCTGACCGGCGCCCACGTGGCGGCCACCTGCCAGGCCTGCCACGCCGACGGCGTCTACGCCGGCAAGCCGACCACCTGCGTCTCGTGCCACCGGACCGATTACGACGGCACCACGACGCCGAAGCACTCCAGTGCCGGCTTCTCGACGACCTGTTCCACCTGTCACACGACCACCCGGTGGGCCGGTGCGGTCTTCAATCACGCCAACACCCGGTTCCCGCTCACCGGGGCCCATTCGGCGGTGGTCTGCAACGCCTGCCACGGCGACGGCGTCTACGGCGGAAAGCCGACCACCTGCGTCTCGTGTCATCAGACCGACTACAACGCCGTGGTGACGCCGAGTCACACGGCGGCCAAGTTCCCGACGACCTGTACCGACTGCCACACCAACGTGGCCTGGAAGCCGTCGACCTTCAATCACTCGACGACGTCCTTCCCGCTCACCGGCGCCCACGTGGCCGCGAGCTGTCAGGCCTGCCATGGCGACGGCGTCTACCGCGGCAAGCCGACTACGTGCGTCTCGTGTCACCAGACGGACTACAGCCGGACGACCAACCCGAACCACCAGCAGGCGGGGTTCTCGACGACCTGCACCACGTGTCACACGACGACCCGGTGGGCCGGCGCCACCTTCGACCACGGCAAGACGGCCTTCCCGCTGCTCGGGGCCCACGTGGCCGCTACCTGCCAGGCCTGTCACGCCGACGGCGTCTACGCCGGCAAGCCGACCACCTGCGTCTCGTGCCACCGGACCGACTACGACGGGGTCGTGACACCCAACCACGTGGCGGCGAAGTTCCCGACCACCTGCGCGGATTGTCATGGCAACGCCGCGTGGAAGCCGTCCACCTTCAATCACGCCACGACGTCGTTCCCGCTGACCGGGGCGCATCAGGCGGTCACCTGTGCCCAGTGTCACAGCGACGGCGTCTATGACGGCAAACCGACGACCTGCGTCTCGTGTCACCAGACCGACTACGCCGGCACCACGAATCCGCCGCACCTGAGCGCCGGGTTCCCGACGACCTGCACCACCTGCCATACGACCACCGCGTGGCTCGGGGCGACGTTCAACCACAGTACCACCAAGTTTCCGCTGACCGGGGCGCACGTGGCCGCCACCTGCCAGTCGTGCCACGGTGACGGCGTCTACGCCGGCAAGCCGACGACCTGTGTCTCGTGCCACCGGACCGATTACGACGGCGTGACCGATCCGAACCACAAGACCGCCGGCTTCCCGACGAGCTGCACGGACTGCCACACGACGACCCGGTGGACGGGCGCTACGTTCGACCACGATTCCCGCTACTTCCGGATCTACTCCGGCAAGCACCGGAGCCGGTGGTCGACCTGCTCGACCTGTCACACCAACCCGGCCTCGTTCGGCGAGTTCACCTGCCTGACGTGCCACGAGCACAACAAGACGAAGATGGACGACGAGCACCGAGGACGCAGCGGCTATTCCTACACCAGTACGGCCTGTCTCTCGTGCCACCCGCGGGTCTGACGCGCGCTGCGCTCCTGGCGCTCGGCCTCTCGCTCGCGGCGTCGGCGGTGGCGGCGCAAGGGAAGGACACGCTGCGGGTCGCGGTTCCCAAGCCCAAAGCCGCGACACCGGTTGCCGCCGCGCCCGCGCCGAAACCGGCCCCGCCGGCAGCGGTGCCGGGCCGGACCGTCGTGACGTCCGTCACGATGGGCCTGATCTATCTCGGCGCGGGTCGGACGGACGGCGTTCGGGAGGGAACGGTCGTCACCATTCCCAAACTCGGACCCCAGGCGGTGTACCGGGTGGCGTTCCTCTCGTCGAAATCGGCGGCTGCACGGGGTGACTCGCTCGCCCCGCAGCCCGCGATCGGCGACACCGCTGTGTTCGAACCGGTCAAGGACGTCGCGGCCGAGACCGGCGCCCAGGATCGGAGCCGCAGCGGCTCGACCCGCCGCGCCGGGCCCCGGCTCCGCGGCCGGATCGGCCTCCGGTACCTGGGCTCGTGGGATCGCGGCAACGAGGTCACGCTCAAGCAGCCCGGCCTCGAGGTGCTGCTCGACGGCCCGGTGGCACCCGGCGCCCCGGTGGGCCTCAACGTGGACGTCCGGTCCCGCCGAACCTCGACCTACCGCCCCGACGCCGAGACGGCCACTCAGGGCGTGATGGGCGTCTACCAGGCCGCCGTTCGGATCCAATCACCCAAGGGACCGTTCCGGGCCGTGCTCGGCCGGCAGTACGCGCCGACCCTGGCCGGGGTAGGACTGTTCGACGGCCTGCTGCTCGATTTCCAGAAGGCCCGCTGGGGCACCGGCGTCATGGCCGGCCTCGCGCCGGAACTCGGCACCCTCGCGGTGTCCTCCGAGATCCGCCAGCTCGGGGTCTACTTCCAGGGCCGGAGCGCCCTCCAGTCGCCGGTCCGGTGGAACATCTCGGTTGGCGGGATGGGATCGTACGTCAACACCGAGGTGAACCGGGAATTCGCCTTCGTCCAGGCCAATCTCAGCTCGCCCGTGTTCAACGTCTTCGCGCTCCAGGAAATCGACTACAATCGCGGCTGGAAAGTCGCCGCGGGCGAGCCGCGGGTCTCGATGACGAGCGCCTACGTCTCCGGGTACCTGACCCCGGTGCGCGGGTTCTCGCTGACCGGAGGATTCGACAGCCGCCGCAACGTTCGCCTCTACCGGGACCTGACCACGCCGGAAACCGTCTTTGACGACCGCTTCCGGCGCGGCTACTGGGGCGGCGCCAATCTCAGCCTCGGAGGCAAGCTCCGCGTGGGCGGCGATGTCAGAACGCGGACGGTGGAAGGACTCGACTCCCTGGCCACCACGGCGTACTCGGCTACCGCGAACCTCGACCGGATCACGCCGGCCGGCCTCGGACTCCGCTTCCGCGGCACCTGGTACGACACCCCGGACCGCGGCAACGGCACCCTGCTCGTCGGCGCCTTCCGCATTGCCCCGGCCAACACCGGCGCCCTCGAATTCAACGCGGGCTCGCGCAAGGAAAGCGGCAACCCCGACGCCGACCGGTTCTGGGCCGGCGCCGAAGCGGATCTCTTCATCCACCGTTCCTGGTTCGTCCTCGCTACATTCACCCGGGAGTGGGGCCGGAACGGGCTGACGCCCACCACCGACCTGCTCTACGCTGGCCTCAGCTATCGCTTCTGATCACGGAGCCGACATGACCGCGCCTCAATCCGGGTCACCCTTGGTGGCCTGTCCCCGTTGCCGCCAGCCGGCCCCGGCCGGGAGCCGTTTCTGCCCCGCCTGCGGCGGATCGCTCTCCGGCGGCGGCGCGGCCGCGCGGGGACCGGCCACCAAGGCGCTGCCGTGGATTCTCGGGAGTGCGCTGGTGCTGGCCCTCGTGGCCCTGGTCTTCAAGCCCGGAACCCAAGCGCCCGCCGCCCCGGCGGCCGCGGTGGCCCCCGCCGGCGGCGGCGGCGCGCCGCCGGATCTGACCAACATGACCCCCCGGGAACGGTTCGACCGGCTTTACAGCCGGGTCATCACCGCTGCGCAGACCGGCGACCAGGCCACCGTCGAGCAGTTCACCCCGATGGCCATCGCCGCGTTCGGGATGCTCGACTCCGCCACGGCGGACGCCCGCTACCACCTCGCCATGATCGAACTCCACATCGGCGACCTGGCGGCGGCCCAGGCCCAGGCGGACTCCGTCAAACTGGGCGACGCCAACCACCTCCTCGGCTACGTCATCGGGGGCGCCGTGGCACAGTGGACCAAGGACCAGGCCGCCCTCAAGGCGAACTACGAAGGCTTCCTCAAGCACTACGACGCCGAGATGGCCAAGAACCGGCCCGAATACGTCGAGCACAAGGAAACCATCGAGAAGACCCTCAAGGCCGCCAAGGGCGAAGCCCCAACGGCCTGAAATCGGCGGGCCGAGGCCTCCCGCCCGGCCCGGTTTGCAACCTTTTGCAGGCTGGCCCCGTCTATCTCTCGGTAACCGGGAGAAGACATGGGTACCGACAATTCCGTCATCCGCGGCACGCTCGACCTCCTCATCCTCCGGGTCCTCCGGGCCGGGCCGATGCACGGCTGGGGCATCTGCGACCTGATCCAGACCTGGTCCGCCGAGGCCCTCACGGTCCAGCAGGGATCCCTGTACGCCTCCCTCCACCGCCTGACCCGGGAAGGCTGGATCCGCTCCTACTGGGCCGAAACCGAGAACAACCGCCGGGCCCGCTACTACGAACTCACCCGGGCCGGGGAGCGCCAGTTGGCCGTCGAAACCGACCACTGGCAGCGCCTGTCCGCCGGCGTCGCCAGGGTTCTGGCGTTCGACGCCTGACGGGAGGACCTGATGCCCCGACTCGCCGATTGGTGGTTCCGGTTCCGCGCGGCCTTCCGCCCGAACCGAATGGAGCGCGAACTCGATGAGGAGTTCGCCTTCCACCTCGATATGGAACGCGACAAGCTGATCCGCCAGGGCCTCGAGCCGGAGGCGGCGCGGCGGGAGGCGCTCCGCCGCCTTGGCGGTCCGGTGCGCCCCCGCCAGGAAGTGCGCGACTCCTGGGGTCTCGGCCTCCTCCGGGACGCCGCGACGGACGTCCGCCATGCCCTCCGCCAGTTCCGGCGGCGGCCCGGTTTCTCGCTGCTCGGGATCGGCACCCTGGGCCTCGGGCTCGGGGCCACGATCGGCCTGTTCGGCGTCGTCCGGGCCGTGCTGCTGCGCCCCCTGCCGATCGCCGACGAGGGGGCGGTCCGGATCTTCTGGAGCGACTACAACTGGCGCGGGGTCGAGTTCGATTTCGTCAAGGAACACGCCGAGGCCTTCAGCGGCCTGGCCACGTTCTCGAGCGACGGTGCCACCTTTCGAACCGAAAGGGGCAGCTCCATCGTCCTCGCCGCGGTCACCTCCGCGGAGTTCTTCGACGTCCTCGGCGCCCGGCCGCTGCTGGGCCGGACCTTCCGGGCCGGGGAGGATCGGCCCGGTGCCGAGCCGGTGGTGGTCCTGAGTTACCAGACGTGGCAGCGGGAGTTCGGCGGCGATCCCGACATCGTCGACCGCCGGGTCGTCGTGAGCGGCTCCCCGGTGACGGTGATCGGCGTCATGCCGCGGGGCTTCTACTTCCCGACGCCCGAACACCGGATCTGGCGGCCGCTCGTGCTCGACCCGGCCTCAGACCAGTACCAGAACAACGGCTGGCTGGTCCTCTTCGGCCGGGTCAAGGCCGGGCTCGGTCCGGCGCGCGTCGCGGATGATCTTCGCAACATCGCCCGCGCCCTGGGCGAACGCTTCGACTACCCGGCCGCGTGGGACAAGACCCAGGACCCGTCGAGCCGGTCCGCGCGCGACTACCTGGTCGGCAACGTGCGCCCCGCCCTCCTGCTGCTCCTCGGCGCCGGCGCAATGCTGCTCTTGATGGCCTGCGCCAACGTGGCGGCGCTGATCCTTGCCCGGACCACCGACCGCGGCCAGGAAATCGCCCTCCGCGCGGCCATCGGCGCCGGCCGGGGCCGGCTGGTGCGCCAGATCGTCGCGGAGTCCCTCACCTTCTCGATCCTGGCCGGGGCCGTCGGCGGCGGGGTCGCGTTTCTCGGCTTCGGTCTGCTTGTCTCGCGGCTGCCGCTGGCGGGCGACCTCGCCTCCGAGGTGACGCTCGACTGGACCGCCCTCGCCGCCGCATTCGCGTTGGCGGCCCTGGTGGGGCTCGCGGTCGCCCTCGCCCCGGTGCGGGAGATCCTCCGGGGCCGGCTGCGCGGCATCTCCGGCGTTCGCGGCGCGGCCGCCGCCGCCCACGGGGCCGGCCAGGTGCACCGCGGGCTGGTCGGTGTCGAGGCGGCGGTGGCCGCCGCCCTCGTCGTCGGCGCGCTCCTGCTCGTGCGCACCGTCTCCAGTCTGCTCGCCGTCGATCTCGGTTTCGATCCCGACCAGGTCGTCACGGTCGACGTGGCCTCCGTGGACCGCGACATCGACGACGGGAGCCGGGTGACCGCGTACGACGCCATCCTCGAACGCGCCCAGGCCCTCCCCGGGGTCACCGCCGCCGCCTGGAACAACCGGCTGCTCGTCCGGGACGGCGGCTGGCAAGGCATCGTCGGCGTCGTCGGCCGTCCGGAACTCGACGGGGCCAACGCGCCTAACGCCCTCTTCCGGGCGGTCTCGCCCGGGTATTTCGACTCCTTCCGGATCCGAATCGTGGCCGGCCGCGGGTTCACGGCAGCCGACCGGCCCGGCACGCCGCTCGTCGCATTGGTCAGCCGGGCGTTCGCCGAGCGGGCCTGGCCCGGGGAGGATCCGATCGGCCGGCGGGTGGTCCCGCGGGTCATCGGTCGGGACACGGCGATGGTGGTGGGCGTCGTCGCCGACGTCCGCTCCACCTCGATCACCGGAGCCAACGAACCGGTGCTGTACATCCCGATCGCCCAGCGCCCGGGCATCGACTTCCGGATCCTCTCGCTCCGCTCTGCGGCGCCGCCCGCGACCCTGATCGCCGCGGTCCGGCGGATCGTGGGAGAAACCGATCCGCGCCTGGCCGTGACCCGGCCGGGCACGATGAACGACGTGGTGCGGCAGGCCCTGGCGGAACCGATGCAGCTCCGGTTCTTCCTCGGGCTCTTCGCCGCACTGGCGCTGGTCCTCGGCATGGTGGGGATCTACTCGGTGGCCTCCTATTCGGTGGCCCGCCGGCAGACCGAACTGGGACTGCGGATGGCCCTCGGAGCCGCCCCGGGCCAGGTCCTCCGGCAAGTGATCGTCGAGGGGATCACGCCGGTGCTGGCCGGCACCGTGGTCGGACTCGGGGCGGCCCTGGTACTGGCGCGAGGGGCCAGCCGGTTCCTCTACCAGGTCTCGCCGTTCGATCCGGTCAGCGCCGGCGGCGCGGCGCTGGCACTGCTGTTCGCGGGGACAGCGGCGGCCCTGATGCCGGCGTTCCGCGCCTCTCGCGTCAGTCCGATCGAGTCGCTCCGCGCCGAGTAGCCGGCGCGGCGCCCGGCGGCTTGGCGGCGTGGCAGCTTTCGCACTTGCCGGACAGCGGCCGATAGACCGGCCGGGCCACGCCGTCGACGAGCTGCGTCGCGGTATGGCACGAGGCGCACGGCACCGCCCGATGCCCGGCGCCGAGGGCAAACGACGCGTCGCGATCGTGGTCGAAACCGGCGGCGGGGCTGAAGCGGTCGTCGCCGTGGCACCCGTCGCAGCGCCCCCCGTCCCGCCGCTGGCTGAACTGGTCACCGTGGACCGACCGATGGCAGGACGCACAGCTGGTATCGGCCTGGAAGGCGGCGGGCCGGACCCTGGCGCCCGAAGCGATCAAGGCCGGCCCTTCGGTTCCGGCGACGGCGAGTTCCTTGTGGCACCCGGCGCAGGGCGTGGCCCGGTGGGCCCCCCGGAGCGCAAACCGGAACTTCGCGTGCGCCTCGAGGCCGACCGCCGCGGGCCGGAAGGCCTTGGCATCATGGCAGGCCCGGCAGCCGCCGGCCGTGGCCCGGACCCCGCCCGTTTCGAACCGGCCGTCGTGCGGATCCAGATGGCATTCGGCGCACCCTGATTCGACGCCCCGAAACACGAAGCCCGCCTTGCCCCCGTCGGACCGAAGCGGCTTGAGCCCGTTCCGTTTCGTCGAGTGGCATGCCGCGCACGCCGCCTCCGCGTGGCGTCCCTCGAGCGGCAGGCTGAGCCCGGCGTGCTCGGCGACCCCGAAGGCACTCGGCGTCCAGCCGGCTACCCGGTGACAGGCCGCGCATTCGCCCCGATCCTGCCGCGAGGCGAGCTGGCCTCCGTGCTCGTCCGCATGGCAGCTGGCGCAGCCGGTCGACGCCGGACGGAGCCGGACCTTCGCAGACCCGAGGTCCGTGGCCTGGGTTTCCTTCCGATGACAGGCGGCGCAGGCCACGGTGAGGTGCTTCCCCTCGAGGGGGTACTTGGTCGCCTGATGGCGCTCCCGCGGCAACGTCGACGGCGTGAAGCCCCGCTCGTTGTGGCAGGCCGCGCAGTCAGCCGGCTTCCCGGCAAGCGTCGCGGTCCCGGCGTGTGGATCCGGCGCATGGCAGGCAGTGCAGCTTGCCGAGGGCGGCTTCCGGCCCCGCGCCGTGGTGAAGTCGGCGTGACAGTCGCCGCACTTCACCGCCACGTGCTTGCCGACCAGGGGGAACGCGGTGCGGCCGTGATCGAAGCCCGACCCGCTGATCCGGTCGAACCCGGCGGTCGTGTGGCAGGTCGCGCAGTTGGCGCCGAACTGTCCCTGGTGTACGTCGTCGTGGCAACTCGAGCAAGTCTGGTGCGGCACCGGTTCGTAGACCGGCACCGGCCGTCCCCCCGGATCGCGTTTGAGCGGCAACCGGGAGGACAGGTGACAGTCGTCGCACTTGAGATTCCGGTGGCGGCCGGTGAGGGCGTAGTCCGTCGTGTCGTGGTCGAACCCGGGCGTCGTGGTCCACTTGCCCGCATCGTGACACTGCTGGCAGCGGGCCCCGAGGGCGCCTCGATGGACGTCCTCGTGGCAACTCGCGCAGGTGGTTTCGAGTCCGGTGTAGCGGGGGCTCTTGCCCGCCGCGAGCTTGGCCGAGGGGGAGGCCCGGTTGGCCGGCTTGTGGCAGTCCTCGCACTTCGCCTCGCGGTGAGACTGCTCGAGGGCCCAGCCGGCCCGGCGGTGATCGAATCGCTCCGCCGATCCGTCGGGCCACTTGATCAGGGCAAAGTCGGCGCCGGCATGATCGGGATGACAGGAGGCACAGGGCGTTCCCTTCACTCTCGCGCTGCCATGAAAGCCGCGATCCCGCTCGCCGACCCAGGCCACGTCCCGATGACAGGCCTGGCACTTCTCGGTCATGGCGTTGGCCCCGCCGCCGTGGCAGCGGGTGCACTTGAGGGCGCCTTCCAGATCCTGGTGCGCCCGCGCCAACGGTCCCGGCGACACTTGGGCGCCCGCCGGTGCGACCGCGGCCGCCACCAGGGCGAGGGCGATCGCCGCAACCCAGCCGCGCCGGATCACCAGAGCCAGGTCATTCCCATCGCGACGACCACCCCGACGTGAACCACCACCGCCACCAGGGCCGCCACGGCGAAGGGCCGGTGGGCAATGTGCCACAGCCGGAACAGCCGCCTGGTGGCGGCGAGCATCCGGGCCTGCTGGGTGAGCGCCATCTCGCGGCTGGCGAGGCGAACCACGCGGCGCAGGGCAGCGCGGTCGAGCTTGCTGCCCGGACGATCGGCGGTGATCCGCCGAAGGGCCCGCGCCGCCCGCCACCGGCTCCGCTCGTCCTTGATCATCTGGACCACCGTCCCGCCGACACCCAGGCCGTCGCACGGCGTGGGGTCGAGTCGAAGCAACGCCTCCACCTGGGCGGACGGCAGGCCCGAACTCCGGGTCACCTCCTCGAGCAGCGCCGAGCGCTGCTCGGCGATTTCCTCCGCCGACAACTCGAGGCCGTCCGCCTTGCGGGGGATGTGCACGTAGAGGTAGCGCCCCATGACACCGCTGGCGCAGACGACCATCATCGACCAGAAGCCGAGGCCGATGAGGCCTTCGAACCGCCAACTCGCATGGACCGCGACCAGGGCCGGAATCATCAGGGCGGCCATCACGTGGACGTCGAGCCATTTGGCCATGGCCCCGGTCCAGCGAAGCCAACGGACGTTTTTCCGGAGGGGGTAGAGCCACAGAAAGATGAAGATGAGAAGCGCAACGATCCCGGCAGTTTGCCCCAGGTACCCGGAGGGCCTGAGCCAGAGGTGCATGGGGTGGCGGACGCGGACCGCCGAGTCGGCCAAGTAATAGGCCGACCAGAAAACGCTCACGCCGAGCAGGCCTGCCACGACCAGCACGACCGGCCAGAGCCGCGGGCCGGTCCGGCGCGCTGGCTGTCTGGCAGCCTTGGCGGTCGCCGGCGCGGCGGCAGGGCCCTCCGGCGCGGCTGAAGCGCCTGAAACGGGCCGACCCACCACCGGGCGCAGCTGCCGGGCCCCGCTCGGCGGGAGCGGGGCGACCGGGCGCCCGGCGGGCTCGGTTCGGGGGGGCGTTGATGGGGTCGTCGGCATCGGTTCGTGCTCGCCTTCATTGGACGTTCAGGCAGGGTCCGAAAGGCACAAACTGTGCGAAGAATTTTGGTGGCACTCGTCCCCAATATGAAGTTCGTAAACTATTGTAGGAAAACGGGATACATTAAAGGAACCTGACAGCGTGTTCATCCGAACTGCAACGGTTCCATACACCTGCAACACCGCATGACAGCGGGGGTCTGACCGTCTCTTGGAAACGCTGATCTACCTGGGGTTCGGCCTCATCCTTGGGGTCGCCACCTTCATCCACATGCGAGGCCACCGCCGTCGGGAGGCGGCGGCCCTCGATGCGGCGAAGCGGGCCGGTCTCTCGACCGACGGCCCCCGGGCCCAGCATCCCCACATCGACATCGACTGGTGTATCGGGTGCGGGGCCTGCGTCACCGCCTGCCCGGAGAACGACGTGCTCCAGGTCATCGGCGGGAAGGCGGCGCTGGTCAACGGCCCGAAGTGCATCGGTCACGGCCTCTGCGCCGAAGCCTGTCCGGTCGGCGCGATCGAGATCGTGATGGCCGCGCCCTCGATGACGGCCGACCTGCCGGCGCTCACCACCGAGTTCGAAACCAGCGTTGCCAATCTCTTCATCGCGGGCGAACTCGGCGGGCTCGCGCTGATCAAGAATGCGGTCAATCAGGGCCGGGATACGGTCGATCACATCAAGCGCCGGATCGAGGAGTTGCGGCGGCGCCCGTCCGTGGGGGAGGCCCCGGTCGACGTGGCCGTGATCGGAGCCGGGCCAGCCGGCCTCTCCGCGGCGCTTCGGGCCCGCGAGATCGGCTTGAGCCACGTCGTGCTCGAGGCCGAGGACTTCGGCGGCACCGTGGCCAAGTACCCGCGGCAGAAACTGGTGATGACGAGCCCGGTCGAGTTTCCGACCTACGGCAAATTCAAGAAGCTTGAGATCACCAAGGAAGATCTCCTCGAGATCTGGAAGAGCGCCGCCCAGAAGGCCCGGCTCCAGGTCCGCACCCACGAGCGCGTCGATCAGATCACCCGCGACGCCGCGGGCGTCTTCACGATCAAGACGGCCAAGGGTGAATACCGCGCCCACGCCGTGGTGATGGCGATCGGCCGCCGGGGCACCCCGAGGAAACTCGGCGTGCCGGGGGAGGAACAGCCGCACGTCATGTACAGCCTGATCGACGCCGAGGCCTACGAAGGCAAGAAGATCCTCGTGGTCGGCGGTGGCGACAGCGCGGTCGAGGCTGCCATGGGCCTGGCCCATCAGGAGGGCAACCGGGTGATCCTCTCCTACCGGCGAGCCGGCTTCAGCCGCCTCAAGGACCGCAACGAACGGCGGGTCGCGGAGATGGTCGCCCGAAAGAAGCTCGAAGTCATTTTCGAGTCGCAGCCGGTCGAGATCCGGGCCAAGACCGTCGTGCTCGAAATCGGCACCGGAGAGAAGCGCGAGGTCCCCATCGACTATGTCTGGGTCTTTGCCGGGGGCACGCCGCCCAAGGCGTTCCTCGAATCCGTCGGCATCTCCTTCGGGCGCCAGGACCTGAGCCAGGACGCGAAGACCGAATCCGAGGCCGCCACCGTGGCGGCCTAGGCGCACCCACCCGCCGATCCCGGGCGGGCCGCGGTCCGGTTAGGTTGTCCGCGTCCCCCGTGCGTTGACCGTCACCACGCCTCCCGATTCAGCCATGTCCCGTACTTTCCGGCTGCCGGCGCTGCTCAGCGCCGCGGCACTTCTGGCGGCCCGCCCGGCGGAAGCCCAGCTCGGCTTTCTCGACAAGGTCTTCGCCAACGTCGAGGACATCAATGCCTTCGGGTCGGCCGGCCGCCTGCTCGGAAACGACTGGCTCAAGGGCGGGCTCACCGGCTTCGCCGCGGAAGTCACCTTCGGCGTGGGGCGGGTCGGCTGCGTCAACTACACCGACGAGGACGTCTGCGGGCTGCTCGCCGCGCGCCGTGACGCCGCCGAGCGGCGGCTGGCCGAGTGCCGGCGCAACGGGCTCCTGGCCGAGTACGCCGCCAAATGCGAGGAACCGGACTTTTCGATTGAAGCGTTCCCGGAGTCCGTCGGGCCGGCCTGGGGCGTGGAACTCGGCCTGGGATACCGGCAGGTCAACGGCTTCTCGTCGCGCCGCGACGATGTCGCGATTCAGGGCTACCTCGAGGAGCTGCCCTCGATCGCGGCCTATTTCGCCTACCACCCGACCGGGCGGATCTCCGGCTACACCGGATTCCGCACCGGCGTCGTGCGCCTCGCGGGCCTCCGCGGCACCGTGACCGCCAACGGCAACACCCACTCGGCCGCACCGACGAGTTTCCAGCTTGGAATCCTCGGCGGCGTGGCGGTCGGAAACGATGCCTTTTCGGTCTTCGCGGACGTCGATCTCACCAGCCGCCGGTTCGCGTCCGTCGAGTGGTCCAACACGCCGGGCACGATCCAGGTTCCCGCCGAGCTGCCGCGCTCGCTTCAGTTCTCGACGATCTCACTCAACGCGGGATTCCAGCTGCGGTTCCGGGCGGGCAACTAGAGGCAGGCAGGCAGGCAGGCTGTCAGGCTCAACGAAAACCCTTCTTCGGTGATGACCCGCTCCAGCTAGATCCCCAACCCGAGCTGCATGACGGGCATGAAACTGCGGCGATGGTGGCGGGTCGGGCCATGTTCGTCGATGGCGCGCCGGTGGGCCTCGGTTCCGTAGCCCCGGTTGGTGACCCACTCGTAGCCGGGATGCCGTTCGGCCAACGCGACCATGAGCCGATCCCGCACGGTCTTGGCGATGATGCCGGCCGCGGAGATCGAAAGGCAGAGCGCGTCGCCGTCGACGATCGCGTCGTGGTCGAAGCCCAGGTCGGGCATGGCGAGCCCGTCGAGCACGATCTCCACCGCCTCGCACCGGATGCCGTGGAGGTCCAGCGGGATGCCAGGCCCGGCACCGGGGGGAAGGCAGCGCCGGATGGCGCGGCGCATGGCGAGTACCGTAGCCCGCCGGATGTTGAGCCGGTCGATCTCCCGGACCGAGGCCGCTCCGACCCCAACGGCCAGCGCTTCCTCCCGGATCAGCCGCGCCGCAACATCGCGCTTGGCTTCCGGGAGGGTCTTGCTGTCCTTGATGCGGCGGAACCGTTTGACGCCCTGAGGAAAGATGACCGCGGCCGCCACGACCGGCCCGGCCAGGGGGCCGCGGCCGGCTTCATCGACGCCCAGCAGCAACCGTCCGCACTGCCAGGCGCGCTGCTCGCGTTCGAGGCTCGGCATGGCCGGTAGTATAACCGGCCGGCGACCTACTCCTGCGTCGTGGTGGTGTCGCGCTTCTCGCGGATCCGGGCGCTCTTGCCCGAGAGCTTCCGGAGATAGTACAACTTGGCCCGGCGGACCCGGCCGCGGCGAACCAGCTCGATCGACGCGATCGACGGACTGTGGAGGGGGAAGATCCGCTCGACGCCCACCGACGCGCTGATCTTCCGGACGGTGAAGGTCTCGTCGATCCCGCCGCCCTTCCGACCGAGGCAGACGCCTTCGAACGCCTGGAGACGCTCCTTGTCACCCTCGCGAACCCGGACCATCACCTTCACGGTGTCGCCGGGGGCAAAGTTGGGAATCCCGGTCTTGAGACCTTCGCGGGTGAGCGTCGACAAATCGGCCATGATGTCCTCCTCGTGCTGGTGAAGCGCCCGCTTCACTCGTCGTTATGCGTTTCCAGGTGCCGGGCCCAGAGGTCCGGCCGCCGCTCGGCGGTCAGCCGTTCGGCTTCCGCCTGCCGCCACGCCGCGATCTCGGCGTGGTTTCCGGAGCGCAGCACCTCCGGGACCGCAAGGCCGCGAAACTCGGGCGGCCTGGTGTAGCTCGGCGGGCTCAACAGCCCGTCGTAAAACGAATCGGAACTGGCCGACTCGTGGTCTCCCAATGCGCCCGGTAGCAGCCGAACCACGGCATCCACCAGACAGAGGGCGGCCGGCTCGCCGCCGCTCAGCACGAAGTCTCCGATCGAGACCTCCTCCGCCCCCAACCCGTCGACCACCCGCTGATCGAAGTCCTTGTAGTGCCCGCAGAGCACTGTCAGGACCGGCTCGAGGGAGAGCCGCACCACCGTGGCGTGGTCGAGCGGCCGCCCACGGGCCGACATCACCACGACCTTGCCCCGCTCCGGCAGCGATTCCATCGCCGCGAACACCGGCTCGGGCTTGAGCACCATCCCGGCGCCGCCCCCGTAAGGGGTGTCATCCACCGTCCGGTGGCGGTCGGTGGCGAAATCCCGAAGCTGGACCAGCCGGAACGACACCAGCCCTTTGGCGGCGGCCCGTCCCGGAATGCTCGCCGCGAGGCCCGGGGCGATCACGTCGGGAAACAGGGTGATCACGTTGATCACCATCCCGCTCACTCGACCAGCCCCTCCGGAAGGTCGACCACCAACTGCCGGCCGGCCCGGTCCACCCTGGTCACGAACTCCTTCCGGAACGGCAGCAGGAATTCGCGTTTCTTGCCCTGCACTTCCAGCAGGAGCCCGGTCGGCAGTTCGTCGATCCGGGTTACCACGCCGAGGCCTTCACCGCTGCCGTCAACCACCGCGAAGCCCGTGAGCTCGTGGAGGTAGACCTCATCCTCGTCGGGCGGCCGCAGGGTGTCCGCCGGCGCAGCGAGGAGCAGGTCCCGCCAGCCCTCGATCGCGTTCCGATCCGGACACCCCTCGAACGCCACCAGCCATTCCCGGTGATAGGCCCGGCTCCGGTCCACGACCAGCGGCCCCTTCACGACCTCACCGTTCAGATCCACCAGCCACACCGAACGCCCCTTGGCAAAGACCAGATCGGGGTCGTTGGTCAGCGGAAAGACCGTACACTCTCCCTTGAGACCGTGCGGCTTCCGCAAGCGCCCCACCACCAGCCGGCGGGGGGAGTCCTCGGTCACGCGCCGATGCCAGCCTTCTTCAGGATGGCTCCCACGGTGTCCGACGGCGTGGCGCCCTTCGCGACCCAGGCCTTGGCGGCGTCAACGTCGAGCGTCACCTGCTTCGACGCTTCGGCCCGCGGATCGTAGGTGCCGAGAATCGCGATGAACCGGCCGTCGCGGGCCTTCTCCCCTTCCGCGACGACGATCCGGTAGACCGGGAGCTTCTTCCGGCCGACGCGGCGGAGACGAATACGAGTTGCCATACCGAGTGTTCCTGTCAGTTAGTTCATTCCGGGGAAGCCGCCCCGCCCGAACGGCAGCCGCATGCCCCCCTTGCCCGCACCCTTCATCAGCTTTTGCATCTGCTTGAACTGATTCAGCAGCTGATTGACTTCCTGCACCGTGCGGCCCGAGCCCTTGGCGATCCTCAGCCGGCGCGAGCCGTTCATCACATCCGGGTCCTTGCGCTCGTCCGGCGTCATCGACAGGACGATCGCCTCGAGGTGCTTGACCCGCTTGTCGTCCACGTTGGCCGACTTGAGCATCTGGGGATTCACGCCCGGCAGCATCCCCAGCACGTTCTTGAGCGGCCCCATCTTCTGCATCTGCTTCATGGCGGTCAGGAAGTCCTGGAGGTCCAGGCCCTTCTTCGACAGCGCCTTCTTGGCCAGCTTCTCGGCTTCCTTCTCGTCGATGGCCCCCTGGGCCTTCTCGACGAGACTCAGCACGTCGCCCTGCTGGAGGATCCGGCCCGCCATCCGATCCGGCCGGAACGGCTCGAGGGCATCGAGCCCCTCGCCCACGCCGACGTACTTGATCGGCGCGCCGGTCACTCCGTACACCGACAGGGCGGCACCGCCGCGGGCATCGCCGTCCATCTTGGTGAGGACGACGCCGGTGACGCCGAGGGCGTCATGAAACCCCTGGGCGATCCGGACCGCGTCCTGACCCGTCATGCCGTCGGCGACGAACAGGATCTCGTGCGGCTTGATCGCCGCCTTGAGGTCCTTGAGTTCGTTCATCATCTCGTCGTCGATCTGCAACCGACCGGCGGTGTCGATGATGACCGAGCGCGCCCGGGCCCTGCCCGCCGCCTCGATGCCGCGCCGCACGATACCCGCGACGTCGGTCCGGCCCGGCTCGCCGTGGAACCCGACGTCCACCTGCCCGGCCAACGTCTTGAGCTGCTCCACCGCGGCCGGACGATAGACGTCCGCCGCCACGAGGAACGGCGCCTTCTGCTCGAGCTTCAGCCGCTTGGCCAGCTTGCCGGCCGTCGTCGTCTTGCCCGAGCCCTGCAGGCCCACCAGCATGACCACCGTCGGCGGCACCGAGGCGAAGGCGATCGGCGCCTGCTTCTCGCCGAGCATCGCCACGAGCTCGTCATACACGACCTTGACCAGCTGTTGCCCCGGCTTCACGCCCTTCAACTGCGCGATACCGACGGCCTTTTCCTGCACCCGCTCGAGAAACTGGCGAGTGAGTTCGAAGCTTACGTCCGCTTCGAGCAGGATCCGCCGAATTTCCCGCAGCCCCTCTTTGACCGCCTCTTCACTGAGAACGCCCTTGCCGGCAAGCCGCTTGAGTGCGTCGGTCAGTTTCGATGACAGGTCATCAAACATAAGCCTTGAAAGATAGCGAACTTACGGGCTTGCCTCAAGGGGATCACCTGGGCCCCGCCTCTCGGCCGACCAGCCTCGGGCTGGCGCCGGCCGGCTATCGCAAATCGTTGTCGGCTTGGGAGTTGAACGAACCCGTGGGGTCGGCGGGACCAACCCACGCGAAGATCGGGTGGTGGTCCGACCCAAAGGTGTCGGGGCCCATCCCGACCCGGCCCAGACCCAGGCCACCGCCGGCCCGAAAGAAGAGGTGGTCGAGCCGCTGCCAGCCACGCGTCGGGCGGCCGGGGCCGTGGCCGTCGGGAAAGGCTTCCCGAAGTACTCGAACCGATTCGGCGGTGCCGGTCAGCGAGAACGAGTTGAGATCCCCACCCACCACGACCGCCGGCGGCAGGGCCCGCCCCCAGGGCGCCGCCAGATCGTACGCCTGCGCCACCGCCCGGGCCTGGCGGGCCCGGATCGCCGACAGCGCGGAGGGACCGAATGGGCCGACGTCGAGATGAAGATTCACGAGCCCCAGCTGCCAGCCCCGGCCCCGCAGCACGGCCCCGTTCGCCACCCGGCGGGCCCCGCCAAACGGGAGTTCGACCGCCGACAGAGCTTCGAGCGGCCGGGTCGAGAGAATCGCGTTCCCCCGATCTTCCGGCAGGCCTGCCGGGTTGAGCGCCCGCCCGCTTCGCATGGCCGGAACGTAGAACACGTGGAGACCCCGGGCACCCGCGAGCCGGATCACGTCGAGGCGGTCGCCGCTATCCGGCTCGGGAAACATCGCCCGCCCGCCGGCCGCCGCGGCCGGCAGTACCTCGGGCACCGTGGAGCCCATCCGGACGGTTTCCTGCACCAGAATCACGAAATCCCCGACCGGAGGACCACCCGTCAGCGCTCCGCTTCGGATCCGGTCGACGAGCAGATCAAGACGGCCGGACCCGAGCGCCGCGTTGTACGAGACGACCAGAATGCTGTCGCGAGACGCAGCCGAAGGGCGGTCCCACTGCGAATCCGGAGCGGGCGCCGCGAGTACCGGCATACCGACGGCCCGGCACCAGCGCGCATGCCGCCGCGCCTCATCGGCCTGACCCGGACCGAACCATCGGATCGCCGCGGGAGAGCCGGAGCCGGACTCGGGCTCGCCACACCCGGCCACCTGCGGCCCGGCGTCCAGCACGGACCCATGCGTGTGACAGGCCATCGCCCCGATCACCGGAACGAGCGACAGGTTGAACAGAAGCCGACGGGTCATTGGACGTTGCCCATTCCCTCTCTCGGTGGCACCTTCGCAGAGCCTCGACCCCGACATCCGATGAAGCACCTCGCCCTCGCCGGCCTGCTGGCCGTCCTGCTGCCGACCGGCGCCGCCGAACCCGGCCTGGTCCTCCACTACGACTTCGAGGGAACCGATCCGACCAGGGTCCTCGACCGAAGCGGTCACGGGCATGACGGCAGCGCGACCGCGGGCACCACCATCCCCGGTCCGACGGGGGCGGCCCGCCTGTTCCGCACCGTCGCCGACCGGATCCACTTTGCCGAACATCCCGATTTCGCCCTCGACGGACCGCTCACCGTGGCCGCGACCCTGCGGGTCGACTCCCTCGGCCTCCACCAGCACGTCATCGCGTGCGACGACAAGTGGGCCTTCTGGATCACGCCGGACAATCGGTTTCGCCTGGCCGATACCAAGGGCGGCGGCGTCTCGACCGAGCCCGGTTCGGTGCCGAAAGGCCGGTGGACCTCCGTGGTTGCGGTGTGGCGCGGGACGACGGGCGACTCGATCGACACCGGACACCTCACCATCTACGTCGACGGCGTCCCCGCCACGGCATCAAGCCATCTCCGCACCGCGGCGGCGCAGACCGCCGCGACCTGGTCGCCCGGCGAGTTGCATCCGAGCGACGCCTGCTACGTCGGCTTCGAATCCCATCAGGGCAACGCGGTTCACCAGTCGATGCCGTTCGTCGGTGCGATCGACGAACTGCGGGTCTACTCCCGGGCGCTGTCGGCGGCCGAGGCGGCCGCCCTCGGCAGTGCGAGCCGGTAGCCGGCGGCCGGCTCTCCGTCCAGCCACAGCACCGCTGCCGGCGCCCGGGGCGCCCCGACCAGGGCCGCGGACGTTCCGGTCACCGTGATCGGCTGGCGGTACTCGCGCCGGTAGTTCTCGCCGAACGGCTTCACCCAGAGTTCCATCTCCCAGTCGCCCGGTTCGAGGCTCCCCGCGACCGGGACGAGGAGGCCGAGGACGATGGTACTGAACGTCGTGGTGCGGCCCCGCTCGAGACGCACGGCCACCTCGCCGCCAACCCGGCGGACATCCACCCGAAACGAATCCGCGCGAATGTTGAGGGCCTCGGCCCAGAACACGACCGACGGCGTCGTGGCCGGGACCGAGCCCACGGTCGGCGGTCGTTCCAGGATTTGCGCCAGCGTCGTGGCGCCGGAGATCGCCACCCCGGCGTCCATCACCATGAAACGATCCTGGTATTCGAGCTGGCTGGCCCAGAGACCGGCCGCGCCCTGATTGCAGGCCCCGGCGAACGGATCGACCCACACGAGATCCCACGTCACCGCGAAATGAAGGTGGGGCCAGTTGGAGTCACCGGAGCTGCCCACCAGGCCCAGTGGCGCCCCGGCCGCGACATTCGCTCCCACGGCCACCTGGACCGAGCCGCGGCGGAGGTGCCCGTAGTAGGTGCGGTAGCCGCCCCCGTGGTCGAGCACGACATGATTGCCGAGCCCCCCGCTGCCCCGCGTGGTGCTGCGATCGGGATTGCCGTCGGCGGTGGAGGCGACCTGGCCGGCGGCGGCCGCGATGACCGTCACCCCTGAGTCCTGGACGAGGAAATTGCGGAGGAGGATATCCACGCCCCGGTGTCCCGGGTACGCCTTGAACCCGCACCGATAATCCGTCGGCTCGGCGCCGCCGTGATCGACGTACGCACCGTAGAAGACGGTTTCGTACGGCGCCCCCGTGATGGGGGTCGTGAACCGCGGCGAGGACCCGTCCGGGGGCGGGCCGGCACTCGTGCCGCACCCCACCCCGGCGACCGCGACCCACAGCAGTCCGGCTCTCATCGGCGTCGGTACCCGCATCGGCGATCCTCAGGTGAACTCCTAACCATAGCGGCTCCCGGGCCGGGCCGGTTTCACCGCAGGCGGCGCCCGGTGCCTTGCGCCGCATTAATTGATTGATTAATTAAGGGCATGCCCCGGGCAACCCCCGCGCGCGACGCGCCGCCGGCCACCGCCGAAGCCATCCTCGACGCCGCTGAGGAACTGATTGCCGCCAAGGGCTTCGAACGCACCACGATCAAGGACATCGGCCGGGACGCCGACGCCAACCCGGCGTTGATCTACTACTACTTCGGCGACAAGGCCGGGCTCTACCGCGCGGTCCTCGACCGGATCGGCAACGCGGTCCGCGATCGGGCCGTCCCCGCGGTGCGGGAAGCGCGGAGTCCGGAGGCGCTGGTGCGCGGCATCATCGCCGCGCAGGCCGGCATGCTGAGCCGCCACCCGAAGGCCGCGGCCATCCTGGTTCGGGAGATGGTCGACAGCGGCGGACTTCACGGGTCGGAGATGATTCGCCGCCTGGCCGCCGAGTTGTTCCAGCCGGCGTTCGAGGCCGTGGAGGCCGCTCAGCGGGCAGGCACCATCCGCCGGGACCTCGACCCGCGGTTCTGCGTTCTCTCCACGATTTCCCAGGTGATCTACTTCGTCATCGCCCGGCCCGCCGTGCGCGCGTTCCTCGACAAGCCCGCGGGCTTCCCCTCCCGCGCGGATGCCGAGGCTTTCGCGGAACATGCCATCGCTTTCGCGACGGCCGCCCTGTCTCCTCCTTCACCCGGTCGTGCCGCATGAACCCGTTCCCGCCTTCGCCCCGAGCCGACCGCCGCCTGGTGCTCGCCCTTGCCGCGGCTCTGGCCGCCTGTGCTACCCGCGACGACGGCGCGCTGGTCGGCCGCGGCACGATCGAGGTGCCCGAAATCGACCTGGCGCCATCGGTGGGCGCCCGGGTGGTCCGCATCGCAGTCGAGGAAGGGGCGACGGTTGCCCCCGGCGACACGGTGGCGCTGCTCAGCCAGGCGGAATTGCCCGGCACCCTGGAGGCCTACCGAGCCCGGGTGGCGGAGGCCGCGGCGGCGGTCCGCGACCTCGAGCGCGGGGCCCGGCCGGAGGAAATCAACCGGGCCGGCGCGGAAGCCTCGGCGGCCGCGGCGGAGGCGGAGCGCACGGCCACCGAGCTGACCCGGTTCGAGGGCCTCTTCCGCAACCAGGTGATCTCCCGGCAGCAGCTCGACAACGCGACCACGGCGGCCCGGGTGGCGGCGGAACGGAAACAGGCTGCCGACGAAGCGCTGGCGCTGCTCCGCGCCGGGACCCGGCGCGACCGGATCACCGTCGCGCAGGCGGAGCTCGCCAATGCCCGGGCCGCCCTGGCCTCCGTCGAGGCCCGGGCGAGCGACCTGGTACTCACGGCCCCGGTGGCGGGCCGGATCGTCACCCGGCCGGCGGAGCCGGGCGAGTTTCTCGGGCCCGGCATTCCGGTCGTGACGTTAGGCGAGACCGGCCGCCCGTACGTCCGGACCTTTGTTCCCGCCGCGAGGCTCGCCGCCCTCAAGGTCGGCGACCTGGCGGACGTCACGGTGGACGGCACCGGCCAGGCCCTGGGCCAGGCCCGGATCGTCTCGATCGGCACGAAGGCGGAATTCACCCCGCGGGTGGCGCTCACGGAAGCCGAGCGGGCGGACCTGATGTTCGCGGTCAAGCTCGATCTCGTCGCGCCGGATGACCGGAGCCACGCCGGGCTGTGGGTGTCGGTCCGGTTCGCACCGGCGGAGGCGGGGTCCCGGTGACGACGCCGGACGACGCCGCCGGCATCCGGACGACGGCGCTGACGAAGACGTTCGGGGAGCTGGTGGCCGTGGCGGAGCTCGACCTCGAGGTCCGGCGCGGCGAGGTGTTCGGGCTCCTCGGCCCGAACGGCTCCGGCAAGACGACGACCATCCGGATGCTGACCGGCCTGATGGAACCGACGTCCGGATCGGCCACGGTGGTCGGCATCGACGTGGTGGCCCGGCCCGAGGAGGTTCGCCGCCGAATCGGCTACATGTCGCAGCGATTCGGACTCTATGACGACCTGACCGTCGCCGAGAATCTGCGGTTCTACGGGGGCGTGTACGGGTTGGTCGGCCGGGAGCGGCGGCAGCGAATCGAGGAGCAGTTCGCCACGTACCGTCTCGGTGAGCGGGCCCGCCAGTTGGCCGGCACCCTGTCCGGCGGCTGGAAGCAACGGCTTGCCCTCGCGTCCGCCACGATGCACCGGCCCGACCTGGTGTTCCTCGACGAGCCGACGGCGGGGGTCGATCCGGCGTCGCGACGGCTCTTCTGGCAATTGATCGGCGAGCAGGCCGCCGGCGGCATGACCATCGTGGTCACGACCCACTACATGGACGAGGCCGAACGCTGCGGGCGGCTCGCCTTTCTGTCCCGGGGCCATCTGATCGGGGTGGGAACGCCCGCCGAGATCACCGCCCGCTTCGGCGTCGCGACGGTCGAGGACGTGTTCATCGAACTGCAGCGGCGCGACGAGGGGGTGGCGGTATGATCGCCGGGCGGGTGCGCCGGATCGCCCGGTGGCCCTTCTGGTCGATGCTGTGGAAGGAGTTCGTCCAGCTCCGGCGGGACCGGTTCACGCTGGCGATGATGATCGGGATTCCGATGGCGCAGATCCTCCTCTTCGGGTACGCCATCCAGACCGAAGTCCGTCATCTGCCGACCATCGTCCTCGACGAGAGCCACTCGCAGGAAAGCCGGGACCTCGTCACGGCGCTCGCCAACACCGGCAATTTCGATGTGGTGGACGAAGTGGCGGACCGGGATGCGATCCGCCGGGCGATCGAGGCGGGCCGCGCCAAGGCGGCGATCGTGATCCCGCCGGACTTTGCCCGCGACCTCAAACGGCGGCGGCCGGCATCGGCCCAGGTGATCGTGGATGCCGCGGATCCGCTCAGCGCCACCGCCGCGATCTCGGCGGGCTCGCAGATCGGCGCCATTCAGGTGCAGCGGCTCCTCGCCGCGACGCCCGGCGCGGTGCCGACCATCGACGTCCGGGTCCGTCCCTGGTTCAACCCGGGCCTCCGCAGCGCGGTCTACATCGTGCCGGGCATCATCGGCGTCCTGCTCTCGATGACGATGGTGATCATCGCAAGCGTGGCGGTCGTGCGGGAGCGGGAGCGGGGCACGCTCGAGCAGCTCATCGTCACGCCGATCGGCAAGACCAGCCTGATGCTGGGCAAGATCGTGCCGTTCCTGTTGATCGGCTACATCCAGGTCACCGTGATCCTGCTGGTCGGGCGCCTGGTGTTCAAGGTGCCGATTCTCGGCAACCTCTCGACGCTCTACCTCGCGTCGCTGCCCTTCATCGTGGCGAGCCTCGGCGTCGGTCTCATCGTCTCGGCCGCCGTGCAGCGCCAGGCGCAGGCCATGCAACTCGGCTTCTTCTACCTGCTGCCCAACATCCTCCTGTCGGGCTTCATGTTTCCCCGGGAAGCGATGCCGGAGCCGGCGCAGTGGATCGGGGCCGCGCTGCCGCTGACCTACTACCTCACCATGCTGCGGGGGATCCTGCTCAAGGGCGCCGGGCTGGCCGCCCTGTGGCCCGAGCTGCTGGCCCTGACGGCCTTCGCCGTCGTCCTGGTAGCGCTGGCCGTCCGGCGATTCCACAAGACGATCGAATAGGGGCGCCCGGCGCCGCCGGGCCAGTGGGCGACCGGCGCGGGCCCGACCCGGCGGCCCGCCGGACGCATCGCGGTCAGCCCCCGTCTCCGATTCGGTGGGCCTCCTCGGTGAGGTCGCGGGCGAGTCGTTCGACCTGCTTCCGGTTCCGCCGGGCGAGGAACTGCCAGATCGAACGGCCGATGCCCATGCCCAGCCCGATCGAGCCGACTACGACCCCGAGACCGGCGGCCACGCCCAGCGCCGCCGAGGCCGCCGCCACGCCCCCAGCCATGCCGCCCCACATGCCGGGGAGGAGATGGAGGATGGCCCGGAGGCCGCCGGGGTACCGGGAGACGACCTGCAGCCGGGTGTCGGTGTCGGTCGGGGTGACCGTGACCTGCACGGTTCGTTCGAATTTGTGACCGCGCGGCACGCTGGTCCAACGCACGGTGCCGAGCGCCTCGGTGACGGTGCCGGTGAGATCGGTCTGATCCTCGACGGCGCGGAGCAGCTGATCGAGGCCCGTGCGGCTCATCGGCTGCGACACCTGCCACGCCAGTTTGGCTGACAGCGGCGAGACGAGGGACGACCGGAGACTCGGACGGCCCCTGGTCCCCACCGACCGAACGGCCGCATCGATCAGTTCCGGCGTGAGCCCCACGTCGCGACCGATCTCGTGCAGCTGGGCCACGGTCAGTCCCTGCGCGGCGGCGACCTCGGGCGGCCGCTGCTCCTCGATCTCGGTCGCCCGCTGGAGAATCCGGGCCACTTCCTGGTCGGTGTACCGACGGGTCAACTCCTCCATTTCACGCCTCCTCCCGACGGCCGCCGACACTCAGGGCCACGCCCACGACGACCACCACCACTGCGCCGATGACGTTGTGCCAGAGAAACGATACCTGCGGTGCTCCGAACGTCACCGCGGCGACGGCACCCATCCCGGCGAGCAGCCCGCCGAAGGCCCCGATCCCCCGGGCGCCCGGAATCATCGCCAGGAGGAACACGCCAAGAATGGACCCGTAGAAGAACGAACCGAACCGGTTGACCACCTCGATCAGGGAGCCGAGGTTGGCCGCGAACGTGGCCACGATGCAGGCGAACACGCCCCAGAAGCCCGTCGCGAGCTTGCTCACGGTCAGGAAGTGGGCGTCGCTTGCTTCAGGCCGGATCCAGCGACGGTAGAAATCGATGACCGTGGCCGTGGAGAGCGAATTGAGCTCGGCCGCGATGCTCGACATCGCCGCCGCGAGAATGGCGGCGAGGAAGATTCCGGCCAGGCCCAGGGGAAGCTCCTGGAGCACGAACCGGGGAATGATGTAGTTGACGTCCCGGGAGGATTCGCCCGTGACCCGCTCGGCCAGGGCGAGGGCCTCGGTCCGGATGGCGTTCACGTCGTCATTCCGGACCCGGAACTCGCTCCGGGCGGTCTCGGATTTCGGGTCCGCGCCAACCGCCTCCGCGGCGGTCTGGCGCGCCCCGACCGCCGCCGCCATCCGGCCCTCGAGTTCGGCCATGACCGCCGGTTCGGCGGCCCGGACCCGGGCCTCGTGCGCGGGGTTGAAGAGCAGCGGCTGGGGCCGGAACAGATAGAAGACGAACACGAGTACGCCGATCAGGAGCACCAGCGCCTGGAGCGGGATCTTCCAGTAGGCGCTCATCAGGAGCGAACTCCGGGCCTCGTCCACCGACTTGGCCGTGAGGTAGCGCTGGACCTGACTCTGGTCGGTGCCGAAGTAACTCAGCATCAGGAAGGTGCCGCCGAGCATACCGGACCAGAAGGTGTAGGTCTCGTTCAGCGTGAACGAGAAGTCGAATACCTTGAGCCGGCCGGCCGCTCCCGCCACCTCGAGCGCGGCGTCCGGCGCCACCGGGATCTTCATCAGCAGGACCACGACGATCGCCACCAGGGCTCCGACGATCAGCACCATCTGCTTGACGTCGGCCCAGGTCACCGCTTGAACCCCGCCGATCATCGTGTAGATGATCGTGGGCACGCCGATCAGGGCCACCGACCAGCCGAGATCCCAGCCGAAGATCGCCGAGAAGACCACGGCCGGCGCCGCGATGATGGTGCCCGCGGACATGCCTCGCGACAGCAGGAAGAGCAACGCCGTGAGCGACCGGGTCCGGGCGTCGAAACGCCGCTCGAGGTACTCGTACGCCGTGAACACCCGGGACCGGTGGAGGAACGGCACCAGCGTCACGCCGAGGATTACCATCGCGATCGGGAGCCCGAAGTAGAACTGCACGAACCGGAGGCCGTCCGTAGCGCCCTGCCCCGTCGTGCCGATCATCGTGACGGCAGACAACTGGGTGGCCATGACGGACAGCCCCACGGCCCACCAGGGAAGGCTTCGGTTGGCCAGGAAGTAGCCCTCGATCTCCCGGGTACCCCGGGAGCGGCGCAGGCCGTCGACCACCACGTAGGTCAGGTAGCCGACCACAATGACCCAGTTGAGCCAGTGCATCAGCGGCCGAACCGTTCCTGGAGGAGCCAGAGCAGGACCAGGGTGACGACCTGGACGGTCAGCACCCGAATGAGGTTCCGCCGGAAGCCGGTCGGGCGTCCGGACTCGTCGTCGTGCGGATCGTTCATGGCTCGAGGGGAATGAAGGTCCCGTCGTCGACCCGCCGGTCGGTCACCCGGTAGAGGGTGAGGCCGGAGCGGATCCCCAGTTCCCCCGCGCCCCGCGGCGGGCCGACGATCGCGGGCGCGAGCGCGAACCGGCGGAAGCCGTGGGCGGTCTGGTAGCGAATGAATTCGAAGCGGTGGAGGTGCCCACCGAGGGCGATCTCGAGCCGGGACCCGATGCGCGACAGGACCGAATCCGCGTTGCGGACCGTGTGCCGGAACGCGGTCTTGCCGGCGACCTTGAACAAGGTCGGGGCGACACTCTCATCGTCGTAGCCGTCGATGGTGAGCGCCCCGGTCAGCAACGGGATGTGGTTGAAGGTCACCACCGGCCGGTCGGCCGCCGCCGCCAGGTCCGCGTCGAGCCAGGCGAGCTGCACGGCGTCCACGTGACCGTAATACGAGATGTCGAAGTAGTCGACGGTGTCGAGCCCGACGAAGTGGATCCCGCCCCAGTCGAACGAATAGAAGTTCGGCCCGAAGTAGGCGCGGTACATCTTCTTCCCGTACAGCGGGTGGTCGGGACTCACGAGCGACCTGTGACGCTCGATCCCGAAGTTCTCATGGTTCCCCGGCACCGTGAAGACGGGCACCGAGAAGCGCGCCAGCTCCGCCACCAGGAGGTCGTAGTACCCGCGCGCCTCGGCCTCCGGCACCCGGAGGGCATCGCGGACCAGGTCGCCGCTCAGGATGACGAAGGCCGGCTGCAGACTGTCCACCAGCGTGCGCAGCCGGCGGATCCGGTCGACGGTGGCCGGGCTGATGTGGGTGTCGGAGGCGTGAATGAACGTGAAGTTGCCGGTGGTCGGCCGGGCGACCAGGGGCACCTCGATGGGCTCGGTCCCCGCCGGCCGGTACCACCCGCGCCGGGCGGCAAACTCCGAGGGCGGGGTCACGGCGACGTATCCGTAGCCGGCCGCCGGGAACGCGAACCGGCCCTCGGCGTCGGTGCGGACGACCGCGACCTGGTCCGTGACGGCCACCCCGGCCAGTCCCGGCTCCCCGGCATCGCGGCGCCCGTTCTCGTTGCGGTCGTGGTAGACCACCCCGCTGACCGACACGGCAGCGGCCCGTTCGGCCGGCTGGGCCGCGGCCACGGCCGGCAGCGCCGCCGACGCCAGCAGGCAGGTGACGAGCCGACCCGTCACGGCGTTTGCCCCCGGTAGCGGGTAAACCAACCGAGCGTCGTGGTGACCTTGGCCGCCTCGTGGCTCGGCCGTCGGCGGATGCCGTGCGACTCCTCGGGCACCCGCACCAGCACGGCGTCGACGCCCCGCATCTTGAGCGCCTTGTAGTACTGCTCCGATTCCGACATCGGGGTCCGATAGTCCTCTTCGCCGGTCATGATGAGGGTCGGCGTCTTCACGTTCTTCACCACCGAGAGCAACGAGCGTTTGGCGTAGTTTTCGGGGTGGTCCCAGGGAAACCCGGGAAACCAGTTGTTCACCGACATCGGCGCCATGTCCGCGGTGAGGGAGAAGCTCTCCCAGTTGATGACCGGGTAGAACGCCACCGCCGCGCGGAACCGGTCGGTATGGCCGATCATCCAGGCGGTGAGCACCCCGCCGCCGCTGCCGCCGGTCACGTACAACTGCCCCGGGTCGACGTAGCCCTTGGCCAGCACGGCATCGACGCCCGAGTTGAGATCGTAGAAATCGTCGCCCGGATAGGCGTGGTGGATCAGGTTGCCGAACGCCTCGCCGTAGCTCGTGCTGCCGCGGGGGTTGACGTACAGCACCACGTTGCCGGCGGCGGCCAGCAGTTGTTTCTCTTCGTCGAACCGGCTGCCGTAGTTGGCGAACGGACCCCCGTGAATCTCCAGCACCAGCGGGTACTTCCGGGAGGGATCGAAACCCGGCGGCTTGATGATCCATCCCTGGATCCGGCGGCCGTCTTTCGAAGACGGATACCAGATCTCCTCGACCGCGCCGAGGGTCCTGGTGGCGAGGAGGTCGGAGTTGAGATCGGTGATCTGCCGGCCGGGCCCGGCGCCCTTGGCGACCGCCACCTCCGCCGGGTTGTCCGGGGTGCTCATCGTGTACGCCACGGATCCGTCGGCCGCGACGGAGAAGGTGCCGCCGCTGTACGCCGATCCGTTGGCACCCAGGTTGGCGGCCACGACGCGATAGGCGCCGTCGAGCGAGAACAGGGCGACCTTGGTGGTGCCCTCCTCATCGAACGAGACGTAGATCCCCTTCCCGTCGGCAGCCCAGACGGGGTCCGCCACACTCTGGTCGAGCTTGCCCGAGACGACGCGGGCGCCGCTCCCGTCGCGATTCATGACGGAGAGCACCGTGTTCTGGTAGCCCTGCTTCCGATCGTCGAACCCGACATAGGCGATGAGGCGCCCGTCGGGTGAGACGGTCGCTCCGCCATCGGGCCCGAACCGATGGGTCAGTTGACGAAGGTCGCCGCCGGCCACCGGCGCGGCGTACAATTCCGTTTCGCGGGCGTTCCACTCCGGCCGCTCGCCGCGGCGGGCGGCCAGGACCAGTTCCCGACCGTCTGGCGTCCAGGCGACCTCGGCCCCGCCCCAGGGATTGCCGCCGTGATGGAAATCGCCGCTGGTGATCTGGCGCGAGGTGCCGCCGGCGGCGGGGACGACGAAAGCGTGCATGAACCCGGTCGGTACTTCGCCGGCGCCGTCGAACCGGAACACCAGCCGGTCGTCGTATTTCGGCGGGGGCGCCCAGGTGGCGCCGGCCGGCGGCACCAGCGGCTGGCCCACCACGAGCGGCGCCTTCGGCACGAGCGCCACGTACGCCAGCCAGTTGCCGTCCGGTGACCAGGTCGGCGCCGCGGGCGGCGTCGGTGAGCGAGTGACCTGCTGAATCAGCCCGGTGTCCATCCATCGGACATAGATCTGCGGGGCCCCGTCCCGATTCGATACGAAGGCGATCCGCTTGCCGTCCGGGGACCACCGCGCGCCGCCTTCGGCGAACTTGCCGGTGGTAAGCGGGCGGTGGTCGGCGCCGTCGGTCCGCACGATCCAGAGATTGGTGAACCGGCGGTCGGTCATCACGTCCGACCAGCGCCGGGAATAGACGACCCACTGGCCGTCCGGGGAGATGGCCGGATCGGCGGGGTATTCGAGTTGAAACAAGTCGGCCGGCTCGAGCCGTTGTGGCTGCGCCGCCGCGGACAGCGGCACGAGCGCCAGGAGGACCACCGCAGTGGAACGGAGCATCATGGGCACCTCGGGATCGGGAGCCGGCCCCGGCCGGGGCCGGCAAGGCGGCTTGGGCGGATGCCGGGAAGATAGCCAGGAATCGCCGATGCGGGACGGCGCCAACGCGGTCGGCTTGTCTTTTTCGCAGTCCGGTCACTGATTCCCTCCCCCATGGACCCAGCGTTCCTGAAGGCGGCGGCCGTTACGGTGGTCGGCGGCGCGTTCGCCGGCGGCATCACCAACGCGATCGCCATCTGGATGCTGTTCCGCCCGCACGAACGGCGCGGCATCGGCCCGCTCCAACTCCAGGGCGCGATTCCGAAAAACAAGGCTCGCCTCGCCAAGAGTATCGGGCGCACGGTGGGCGAGAAGCTCCTGACGCCCGAGGATCTCACCGACCGGCTCTCCGCCCCGGCGGTCCGGAACGCGTTCGACGACGCGGTCGGCCGGGCCGCCGGCGAGCTGCTCGAGCGGGAGTTCGGGTCCTTGCGTGCGCACCTCGGTCCCGACGCGGTCGCCGCCGCCGAAAGCGCGATCGGCCAGGTGGCCTCGCGGATCGCCGACCGGATCCTCGAATTCGTGGGCAAAGAGGAGTTCGAGACCCTCGTCGACCAGTGGCTCGAGTCGCTGCGGGCCGAGATCGGCAGCCGCCCCGTCGGCGAACTGCTCACGCCGGCGCGGCGCGAGGCCCTGCTCGACCAGGTCGATCGGTGGGTTGGCGCCATCGCGGAGAGCGAAGGGCTGGAACGCACGATCCGCGATTGGCTCGCCAACCAGCTCTCCCGGCTCGAGGCGGACCCGCGGACCCTCGGCGAGCGGCTCCCGCCGGGGCTCCTCGGCCCGGTCGAGCAGGTCATCACCGACTCGCTCCCGGGAGCGCTCGACCGCCTGGGCGATCTGCTGGCGGACCCCGAGGTCAAGGGTGCGGTACGGCAGGCGCTCCGCGAAGCGTTCGACACCGCCGGGCAGAAACTGCTGTTTCACGAGCGGCTGGTGGCTCGTTTCGTCGTCAACGACAAGACGCTCGCGCGGCTGGTGGACGGCTTCGAGGGCGAGGGCTTCGACCGCCTCGCCGCCGCCGTGACCTCGGAGCCGATGCGGGACCGGATCGCTCAGGCGGTGCGGTCCGCCCTCGGCGGATTCCTCGACGAACCCCTCGGCCCGCGACTCGAACGCCTCGGCCCGGGTCGCCGCGACGCGCTCGAGCGCACCGTGGGCGACTGGCTGGTGGACGCCGCCCGAAGCGAGGCGATGCGCACCTCGCTCCGGGGGGCGCTGGTCAAGGCGTTCGATCAGGCCGGGGATCTGACCTGGGACCGGTTGCTTCGGGGGCTCTCGGGACGACAGGCGGCGGAGCTGGTCCGGGCCATCCTCGGGAAGGAACGGGGCCGGGCGTGGATCGAGCAGGCCCTGCGCAACGCCGGGCTCCGCCTCCTCGACCGGCCGATCGGCCGACCGGCCTCATGGCTCGGCACCGACGACACCGGCCGAGCGGTGGCGACCCTGACGCAGAGTTCCTGGGGCTGGGTCCAGGGCCAGGTGCCGATGGTGGTGAGCCGGCTCAGTATCCCCGAGATGGTGGAGCAGAAGATCATCGGGTTCCCGCTGCCGGTGATGGAGGACATCATCCGGCGGGTGATCGAGCGGGAACTCAAGTTGATCGTGCAGCTGGGCTGGGTCCTCGGCGCGTTCGTGGGACTGTTGACCTTCGCGATCAACCGCGCCTTCGGCTAGTCCGGCGTCGGTTGCCCGGCCGGCGCGGGGCGTTCCGGCCGGCGACCGAGCGCTACGGCGCGGTGAGTTCCACCCCGGGCGGCGTGCGCCACCCGCCCCAGCCCTCCGGGGCCCGGGTGATCCGGAGCGCCGGCCGGCCGGCCAGCGCGAACGGCACCGCCTCGGTGCGGTACCCCGCCAGTGCCTGCTTCGCGAACCGGGCGCCCGAGAGCGCCGCGAACCGCCGCCCGGCCGTCGAGTCGTCCCACACGGTGACCAGCGTGAGCGCGGGGCCGGACGCCGTCCGGAAGACGCGATAACGATCGCCCGCCCAGCCTAACGGCTCCCGATCGAGCACCTCGCCGCCGCCCCGGAGCACCGTCGCCCAGATCTGCAGCTCGAGTTCGCCCATGGTGTCCTCGTGGAGGACGTCGCCGCCGGACGAATCCGCGAACCGGATGCCGACCGGCTCATCGCCGCGCTGATAGCGATCCGGATGGAGGATCTGCTCCGTGGAGCGCGGCAGGTCCCCGGCCTCGGGCAGCGGCGGGTGGCCCGGGACGCTGTCCCACCACCGGATGAACTCGGCCCCGGCGAGGTAGGGGAAGATCAGGCCCTCCCGGAGAATCAGCGGCGCCGACCGGAACACCGGCATCGAGGTCTGGGCCTCCTTGACCTGCTCGCGGTACTGCTGCCAGAAGCCGGGATTGGCCAGCATCGAGCTGCCGGCATCGCCGCCGAGGACCACGCCCAGCATGGCGACGGTGGCGTGCCCTTCGAGGATCGCCTGCGACGCGGCCAGCCGGTCGGCGTTGGTCACGTCCTTGAGCATCCGGTCGAGCGGCAGCTGCTGGTGCTGGAGGGCGTGGACCAGTTCATGGGCGAGCACCAGCCGGAGCTGGGCGGCGTCGGCACCTTCGACGGCGTACAGCGTGGTCGAATCGGGATCGTAGTATCCCGCCACCTGCTCCGCGTAGAGCGGCAGCAGCAGCGACTTGATGTCGAGCGTATCGGGGATCAGCCCGAGGAGCTGATAGGCCGCCTGGATACCCTCGAGGCGGGCGGCCGGAAATTCCTGATCGAGCTTGGCAAGGAGATAGCCCCTCACCTGGTCGCGGGTCCGCAGGGCAAACCGGGGCGGGCTCCGGAACGCCAGGCCGACCGCGTTCTCCACGAGCGGCACCAGCGAATCCACCACGGCGGTGAGCTCGGCGGCATCGGGCGCGGCATCCCGGGGCTTGCCCCGGCAGGCGGCGGCGAGGGCGAGGGCCAGCGTTCCGACGACGTACCGACGAGCCATCACGCGACTCCGATGAAGGACTTGTACCAGTCGATCACCGCCGGACCGACGAGGTAGGTGAGCGCCGCGCCCATCGCCAGAAAGATGCCGAAGGGCACGAGCTTCTTCTTGCCGGCGAGGTGCAACGGGAGGAAGATGAGGGTTCCCGACAGCGCCCCGAGAAAGATCGTGAGCAGCACGCCCTGCCAGCCGACGAACGCACCGACCATCGCCATCATCTTGATGTCTCCGCCGCCCATGGCCTCCTCCTTGAAGGCCCAGGTCCCGAGGAACCCGACCAGCCAGAGGAGGCCGAATCCGACCGCTGCACCGATCAGGCCGGTAAGGAACGGCCCGAGGCCGCCGATGGCGGCGAACAGCAGGCCGAGAACCGTCCCGCCGATGGTGAACTCGTCCGGAATCAGATACTCCCGGGCATCCGTCATCGCGATACCCAGGAGAATGGTGAGAAAGAGCCCGCCCCGGAGCGTTTCGAGCGAAAGACCGTGCCGCCAGGCGATCGCGGCCCAGATGCCGGCCGTGGCCAGTTCGACCAGCGGATAGAGCGCCCCGATCGGACGCCGGCAGGACCGGCACTTGCCGCCGAGCGCGAGCCACGAGAGCACCGGGATGTTGTCGTACCAGGTGATCTGGTAGCCGCACCCCGGACAGCGGGAGCGGGGCCGGATCACCGACTGCTCGGCCGGCCAGCGGACGATGCAGACGTTGAGGAAACTGCCGAAGACGGCCCCGAACAGGGCGGCGAGACCTGCCACGGCTGCGCTACCCATTCCGAGTTCGTTCACGACAGGCTCCATGAAGGATGATGCCGGCAGCCACCGCGACGTTGAGCGACTCGACCCCCGGGGCCAGCGGGATCGCGAGCCGGAGCGGCGCCCCGAGTCCGAGCCCGCTGGTCAACCCGGCCCCCTCGTTCCCGAGGACGAGCGCCAGCCGTGCCGGCAGCGCCGCCCGGTCGATCGGCTCGCCGTCGGCAGCCGTGGCCGCGATGACGAACCGGTGCCGGCCCAGCCACTCCGCCGCCGCCGCCTCGGCGACCGCCACGACAGGCAAGCGGAATGCCGCGCCCATCGCGGCGCGGAGGGTCTTCGGGTTCGTCAGCTCGGCCGTGCCCGGCAAGGCGATCACCCCGGACCCGCCCAGCCCGAGCGCCGTCCGGATGATGGTGCCGACGTTCCCGGGGTCCTGAATCGCGTCGAGCACCAGCAGCACCGCCCCGGGACCGGACCCGAGGTCGTCGAGTTCGAACCGGCGAGGGACGACGACCGCGAGGACACCCTGAGGCTGCTCGGTGGCGGCCAGTTCCTCGAGTGCCGCGTCGGGGACCACCGAGAACTCCGGTCGCCGCTCGAGCACCGCTTTGAGTGCCCGGCCGCGCTCGGTAGCTTCCAGCGCCGGGGCCGCGAGCACCGCCCGGAACTCCAGTCCGGCGGCCACCGCTTCCTCGACGAGCCGAACCCCTTCGACGAGCGCGAGGCCCCGCCGCTCGCGGCCGCGGCGGCGATGCAGGTCTCTCACCAGGGTGTGGAGGGCGTTTCCCATGGTCCCCGTCGCGCTCACGATCGCCGGCTCCGATTCCGGGGGCGGAGCCGGAATCCAGGCCGACCTCAAGACCTTCCACCAGTTCGGCGTCTTCGGCACCACGGCGATCGTCGCCCTGACCGCGCAGAATACCCTGGGCGTGACCGCGGTCCACCCGGTGCCTGCCGACCTGGTCGACGCGCAGCTCGCCGCGCTGGCCGCGGACCTGCCCCCCGACGCCGTGAAGACGGGGATGCTCGCCACGGCCCCCTTGGTCCGTCAAGTGGCGGCGGCCCTGGAGCGTTATGCATGGCACCGGTACGTCCTCGACCCGGTGATGGTGGCGACCAGCGGCCACCGGCTCCTCGACGTCGCGGCCGAGCGGGAGGTCGCGGACCGGCTGGTGCCGCTGGCACTGGTGGTGACGCCCAACCTCGACGAGGCCGCCATTCTCACCGGCCGGCCGGTCCGGACCCCTGATGACATGGCTCGGGCCGGCGAGACCCTGCTCGGCCTCGGCGCCGCCGCCGCGCTCGTCAAGGGAGGTCATCTGCCGGGCGACCGGCTCACCGACGTCCTCGTGACTGCCGCCGGCATCGAGCGCTTCGAACGCCCCCGGGTACCCACGACGTCCACGCACGGCACCGGGTGCACCCTGTCGGCGGCCCTCACCGCCGGACTCGCGGCCTGGGCCGCCGGCGGAGGCAGCGGCGACCCGCCCCTCCGCCACATCGTCTCCCGGTCGCTCGACTATCTCGATCGCGCCATCCGGTCCGCCCCGGGCCTGGGCGGTGGCCACGGTCCGGTGAATCACTGGGCGCCGACCGGGTAGACGCTGAACTCTGCACCGGCGACGGCGCCGGCCGGCCAGGGTTTGCAGTGCGCTGACCGTCGCGTCACCCGCCGCCTGCATCGCGCTGCAGCGGGGGTGTCCGCGTTTCGAGCACCGCTCGAAAACGAGGCGTCGACGCACCCCCCTGCGCGATTCTTGCGAATTGCGCGAACCCCCTCCGGGTCCGAACGTTAGGCGGCAACCCGACCCGTCCGCCCCGACGCGAAACGAGGACCCGAACATGAAACGCCTGTTGATCCTGGGCGCCGCGCTGCTGGCCGCCTGCGCCACGACCGACCTCCCGGTCGCCCCGAATCCGGCCGCACCCGCCGACGCCGGCCATCCCGAACTCGGCCCGCCGCCGGTGGGGACCAATGCCGATCCGGTGGTGTCGATCGCGGATCCCTCGGACGGCGACACCGTGCCCCTCGGCACGGCGCTCACCGTGTCGGCCGATTTCTCCGACGCCGACGCGGGCGATCTCCATACCTGCAACCTCGACTGGTCCGTGGCCATGGCGGCCGGCACGGTCGCCGAAACCGATGGCGTCGGCACCTGCGCGGGGAGTTTCTCGTTCCCGGCCGTGGGGACCTACCAGGTCGTCGTGTCGGTGATCGACAATCTCGGCGGTACCGGCGCGGACACCGTGACGGTCGAGGTGGTCGACGCCCCGCCCGCGCCGCCCACGCCGCCCACGCCACCCGCCGCCACCCCCGGCTCGGTCGTCGGCTACGGCACCGCCCGGCTCGAGGGCAGCATGGTCCGCAGTTCGGGCCGGCGGGCGCCGAGCCTCTGGTTCAACACGCGGGCTCGGGTCTCGAAGACCGGCAAGGTCCGCGGCTTCATGGCGCTCAACGTGCCGGAGGCCAACCTGCGCCTCGCCGGCAAGGTCGAAACCGCTCAGCTGGCTGACGGCACCGCTCTGCTGCGGGGCCAGGGCCGCGTGGGCCGCCATCGGGGCACGTACCAATGGCTGGTGACCGTCGCCGAAGGCCGCCGGTCCGGCGGGAAGATCCGGGTGAAGATCTGGAACGAGAGCGGCATCCTGGTCGACACCCAGCCGTCCGACGGCGACAACGCCGACCCGACCCTCGGCCTCTCCCGAGGGGTGATCAGGGTCCGCCCGTAGCGGCACACCACCCACCGAGCGGGTCCGGCGGGCAGGTCGCCGCCGGGCCCGCTCTTCGTTTGGGAACCATCGGCCGGCCGGCGGGGTATCTTGGGTCATGCCCTGCCATCGCTCCCTGGTGCTGACGCTGCTCGGCGCGGTGCCGGCTCACCTCGCCGGCCAGGCGATTCCGTTCAGTCAGCACGGCGAGGTGAGCCAGCGCATCGGCCTGACCGACGTGAGCTTGAGCTACAACCGGCCGGTGGCCCGCGGCCGGGTCCTGTTCGGTCCGGACGGGTTGGTGAAGTGGGACCGGATCTGGCACCCCGGCGCCGACTCGGCCACCCGGCTCACGGTCTCGCGGCCCGTGCGCCTGGGCGGCAACCCGCTCCCCGCCGGGGAATACTCCCTCTGGCTCATTCCGCATGCCGACGGCCCCTGGACCGTGATCGTGAGCCGGGCGGCCCGGGTATTCCACACGCCCTATCCGGGCGAGCCGGAGGATCTCTTCCGGTTCGAGGCCCGACCCGAACCGGGCAGCCACATGGAGACCCTCGCGTGGTATTTCCCCGTGGTGGCCCGGGAAAGCGCGGTACTGCGGCTTCATTGGGGAACCATGGTTCTCCCCCTGACGATCGACGCGCCGCTCGCCCCCTGACCGAGGCCCGACCTGATGACGCCCAACTCGAAGGTAGACTGGATTCTCCGCAGCTTGGTCGCACTCGCCCTGCTCGTCATCGGGATCATCCCGAAGCTGACCAACGACCCGACGATGCTGGCCAACTTCGCCCGGTGGGGGTACCCGTCGGGGTTCCACTACCTGGTCGCGGCCGGTGAGATCGCCGGCGTTCTCCTCCTCCTCCTTCCCTCGACCGCACTGTGGGGAGCGCTCCTGGTCGATGCTCTGATGGTCGGGGCCGCGGCGACCCACCTCAAGGCCGGCGAGTATGGGTTCGCCCCGGTCCCGCTCGTCATTGGCGCCCTGGCCGTGGCCACGGCGCTCCCCCGCCTCAAGGCCCGTCGAAAGAGCTGATCGCGATCCTGGCCAGGGTCGGCAGTGCCCGACCCTAACCACCGGCTGTACGAACCGACCTGCTGACGTTTCAAGCTGAAGCCCCCCGAAACCCGGGGCTCGGGCATCCGTACCGTTGGGGCCGATCGCCGGCCAGGCAACGGAATCACCCCACCCGGCGTCTCACCCTAGATCGGTTCACTGCTCTCGTCCGCCGAAAGGACTCCGTCATGCGCCTGCCCCGCTCCCGCGGAACCCTCCTCGCGGCCGCCGCCCTCGTCGTCGGCGTCCCGGGTGCCTGGCTCCTCGCCCGGGATCCCGAGTCGGCCGACAACCCGGTCATCGCCACCGTGAAACGCGGGGCGTTCCGGGTGTCGGTCGAGACCTCCGGCGAGCTGCGGGCGCTGAAATTCGTCCAGATCACCGTCCCGCCGAACTCGCAGCAGGCCGAGGCCTATCAGATGAAAATCGCCTCGATCGTGCCCGAAGGGACGGTCGTCAAGGCGGGGGACGTGGTGGCCGAACTGGACCGGTCGACCCTGGCGAACAAGATGGCGGAGGTGAGTCTGGCCCTGCAGAAGGCGGAGGCGGTCTACGAGCAGGCCCAACTCGACTCCACCCTCAACCTCTCCAAGGCCCGGGAAGAGATCCGGACGATGGAGCTGGCCATGGAGGAGAAACGGCTCGCCAAGGAGCAGGCGGTCTACGAGGCGCCCACCGTGAAGCGGCAGGCGGAAATCGACTACGAGAAGGCGGACCGGGCCCTCGCCCAGGCCCGAATCGACTACAAGACCAAGACCGAACAGGCCCAGGCCAAGATGCGCGAAGTCGGGGCCGATCAGGAGCGGCAGCGGAACAAGCTCAACATCGTGCGGGAGGTGATGACCGGCTTCACGATCACCGCCCCGGCACCGGGCATGGTCATCTACGTCAAGGAATGGAATGGCAAGAAGCGCACGACCGGCTCGCAGGTGTCTTCGTGGGATCCGGCGGTCGCCACGTTGCCGGACCTCGAGAAGATGGAGTCGATCACCTACGTGAACGAGATCGACGTCCGGAAGATCGCGGTCGGCCAGCCCGTCTCGATTTCCCTGGACGCCGATCCGACCAAGCAGCTCACCGGCAAGGTCACCAGCGTCGCCAACGTCGGCGAGCAGCGGCCCAACACGGATGCGAAGGTGTTCGAGGTCCGGGTCGAGGTCGCCGAAGCGGACACGACGCTCCGCCCGGGCATGACCACCGGCAATGCGATCGAGACCCAGGCGGCGGACGACGTGCTGTTCGTCCCGCTCGAAGCGGTCACGAGCGAGGGCGGCGTGCCCTTCGTCTTCAAGCAGGCGGGCCGCAGCGTCATCAAGCAGGAGATCGTCGCCGGCGCGATCAATGACGACGAGGTCATCATCGCCGCGGGACTCGAAGAGGGCGACAAGGTGCTGCTCTCGCCTCCGGCCGATCGCGACAAGCTCCGCTGGGAACGGCTCCCCGGCTCGACGGCCGGCACGCCGGCCGAGGGCGGCGATACCGTAGCGCCGGCCGTGCCGCTCAAGCCGGACTCCGCGAAGCCGGCGCCCGCGCGCCGGCAGGGCGCCTGATGACGTCGGCGCCGGGCCCCGGCAGCCGCTGGCGGGCGGCTTTCACCGCGCATTTCGGCTTTGCCGCCCGGACCGCGATCGAAGCGGTCCGGCACAACAAGCTTCGCGCCGGCCTCACCTCTCTCGGCATCCTCTTCGGCGTGGCGTCGGTGATCGCCATGCTCGCGATCGGCAAGGGTGCGGAGCAGGAGATCCTCGAGCAGATGCGGCTCCTCGGCTCCAACAACGTGATGATCCGGCCGCTGGTGGAACAGAAGGAGGAACTGGTCCGGGACGAGCCCCAGAAGCAGGTGAAGAAGTTCTCGCCCGGCCTCACCTATGCCGACGCTCAGGCCCTCCATCGGGTCATCCCCGCGGTCGAAGCCGTCAGTGCCGAAGTCGTGATCAACTCCACCCTGACGCGCGAGGGGCGCTCCCGGTCCGGCAAGCTGGTGGGCGTGGACACCTCGTACTTCCGGCTCACCAATCTCGAGCTCGCCCGGGGCGGCTGGTTCACCCAGCTGCAGGTCGAGCGGGGCCTCCCGGTGGCCATCATCGGCAACGGCGTCCGGACCCGGTTCTTCACCACCGAGAATCCGATCGGCAAGCCGCTCAAGGTGGGCGACACCTGGCTCACCGTGGTCGGGGTCCTGAGCGATCGCCATTTCAGCGACGCCACCGCCTCGCGGCTCGGTATTCGCGACGTGAACATGGACGTCTACGTCCCGGTCCGGACGATGCTGATCCGGTTCCGGAACCGGGCCCAGCTCACCCAGCGCGACATCGAACGGGCCTCCCGCGCCGGCGACTTCGTCCAGGCGGGCGAGACCGAATCCGAGGACCAGCGGCAGGAACGGACCAACCGGAACCAGCTGGACCGGATCATCATCCGGGTGGCGGACTCCCGGCAGGTGGCCGCGGTCGCCGACGTGGCGCAGCGGATGCTCTCCCGGCGGCACAACACGGTGGTCGACTTCGAGATCACCGTCCCGGAACTCCTCCTTCGGCAGGAACAACGCACCAAGACGATCTTCAACGTCGTGCTTGGCGCAATCGCCTCGATCTCGCTGGTCGTGGGCGGGATCGGGATCATGAACATCATGCTGGCGTCGATCCTCGAGCGGATCCGGGAGATCGGCGTCCGCCGCGCCGTCGGCGCCACCCAGCACGAAATCCTCTTCCAGTTCCTGGCCGAAGCGGTGCTCATCAGCGTGGCGGGCGGGATGGCCGGCATCGCGGTGGGCTTCGGCCTCGCCGTCAGCATCGAACGCTTCGCCGAGATCAAGACGATCGTCTCGTCGCTGTCGGTGGCCATTGCGTTCGGCGTCTCGCTGATGACGGGCCTCGCGTTCGGGATCGTGCCGGCCTACCGCGCGGCCCGTCAGGATCCGGTCGTCTGCCTCCGCTACGAGTGATCGAGATGCCCAACCGACTCCGGGCGGCCGCCGCCGCCCTGGCCCTGCTGTTCCCGGCGCTTCCCCTGGCCGCGCAGCAGCCGATGACGCTCGCGGACGCGATCCGCCGGGCTCAGGACCAGAGCCATCAGGCCCAGGGGGCCCGGGCCACGCTCGAAGCCGCCCGGTACCGCGACCGCGGCTTCTACTCGCGGCTGCTGCCCCAGGTGTCACTCGGCGGGACGGTCCCGAGCTACAACCGGTCGATCATCCAGGTGGTCCAGCCGGACGGCAGTACGCTGTTCCGCCCCCAGGATCAGACCAGCGCCGCGCTCACGGCCACCGTCACCCAGCGCCTGCCGGTCGTCGGGGGCGATTTCTTCGTCACCTCGAGCCTCGCCCGCCTGGCGGTCACGGGGCAACAGTCGCTCACCACCTGGTCCTCGACCCCGGTGTCGTTCGGCCTGCGGCAGCCGATCTTCCGGCCGAACACCCTCGAGTGGGACAAGCGGGAGCAGCCGATCCGGTTCGACCTGGCCGAGCGCCAGTATCGGGAGGCCCGCGAGGATGTGGCCCTCACCACGACCGGCCTCTTCTTCGATCATTACGCCGCCCGGACGGCCCTCGCCAACGCCACCACCAACGCCGCGGTGAACGACACCCTCTACACGCTGAACAAGGGACGGTTCGAGGTCGGCAAGATCGGCGAAAACGATCTGCTCCAGAGCGAGTTGGCCCTGCTCCGCTCCCGCAACGCCCTCGACGCCGCCCGCCTCGAGTTCGACCGGACCCAGGCCGCGCTCCGGCTCGGGCTCAACCTGCCGGCCGGCACGCCGGTGGAGATCGTCGTGTCGGCCGACGTGCCGGTGATCGAGGCCGACACGACCCGCGCCGTGAACGAGGCGCTTCGCAACCGGTCGGTCGTGACCGACGCCCAGTTGCAGGAGGTCCAGGCCGACCGCCGGGTCACTGAAGCGAAGCTGACCAACGGGTGGGGTGCCACCGTCCAGGCGAGCTACGGCTTCAACGCCACCGGTGCCGACCGCCAACTGGCCTATCAGAACCTGCTGGAGGCGCGGCAGTTCTCGCTGGGGGTGGATCTGCCGCTGATCCGCTGGGGTGCCCGCAAGGAAGCCGTCCGGGCCGCCCAGGCCGATCGCGACCGGGTGGCCACCACCTCGGCCGGGGCGCTCGAACAAGCCGCGCAGGAGGCCCACTTTGCGGCCCTGGGTCTGGCCCAGGCCCGCCGCACGCTCGAGCTCTCCGCCAAGGCGGATACCGTGGCCGGGAAGCGGTTCGAGGTGGCGTACAACCGCTACGTGATCGGCCGGATCAACATCGACAACCTTTATCTGGCGCAGTCCGAAAAGGATCAGGCGCTGAACCAGTTCGTCCAGGCGATCCGCGGCTACTGGACGGCCTACTACCGCCTCCGGCGGGCCACGCTGTTCGACTTCGAGGCGAACCAGCCGATTCACTGAGTTGACGGGGTCGACTTACCCTGATAACGTAAGGGGAACACTGTCAGGGCAGGGTCATGGCCAGCGCCGACTTCAGTCTCCTCCGGGGCACGCTCGATCTGCTCGTGCTCCGCGCGGTCGCCGCCGGCCCCTCCCACGGGTTCGGCATCACCCAGTGGATCCGCCAGGTCACCCGGGACGAACTCCGGATCGAGGACGGGGCGATGTACAGCTCGCTCCACCGACTCGAGCGGCGCGGCTTCCTGAAGAGCGACTGGGGCGTCACCGAGAACAACCGGCGGGCGCGCTACTACACCCTGACCGGTGCGGGCCGCCGCGAGCTGGCCCGGGACACGGCCGAGTGGACGGCCTACGCGGTGGCGGTGTTCCGGGTCCTCAAGAGCCAGCGCGAGGCGATCGCGCTGCTCGAGGAGGCCAGCTGACATGGCCCGGTCCCGTTTCGGGCGGATTTTCCGGCTGGCGTCCCGGGAGCCGTCGATCCCCGAGGACGTCAACACCGAAATCGAGACCCACCTCGCCGAGACGATCCAGCTCCTCGTGGCCGGCGGCCTGAGCCCCGAGGCCGCGCGGGAGGAAGCCCGTCGTCGTTTCGGCGACGTGGCCGGCTTCCGCCGGGAAATCGAGACGATCGACCGGAGCGCCGGGCGGCGCCGCCGGCTGGGGGAAGCGCTGGCCGGCCTGGCGCAGGATCTGGCGCTCGCGGCGCGCGGGCTCCGCCGGGCGCCGGGGTACACCGGCGTGGTGGTGGGCACCCTGGGCCTGGCGTTAGGCGCCAACGCCACGATGTTCGGCATCGTGGACCGGCTCCTCCTGCAGCCGCCGGCGGGGTTCGTCGCGCCGGCGCTGGTGAGCCGGATCGAGGCCGCCCGGCTGATCGAGGACCACTACGAATCCTGGCGCTCGATCTCCTATCCCTCGTTCGAGGGCCTGGCCCGGACCGCGGGGTTCTCCCAGGCCGCGGCGTTCACGGAGGAGATTCTCTCCTTCGGCCTCGGGGCCGAGGCCCGGCCGCTCCGGGCCACGTTCGCGACCGGGCAGTACTTCGACCTGGTCGGTCTCCGTCCCATTGCCGGCCGGTTGTTCGGACCCGCCGACGACGAGGCGGCGGCCCCGGTGGCGGTCCTGTCGTATCGCTTCTGGCAGGAGCGCTTCGGCGGCGACCCGGCCGCGGTCGGCCGGACCATGCTGCTCAACGGGTACCCGATCCAGATCGTCGGCGTGACCCCCGCCGGCTTCAACGGCAGCGAGCTGGGTCCGACCGACGCCTGGCTCCCAATGGGGAACGAGACCGTGGTCGTTCAGCACGGCTCGAACGCCTGGCGCACCGAGAAGGGCATGCAATGGCTCACCGCGCTGGCCCGGCGCCGCCCGGAGGTACCGCTCGACCGGGCGCTCGCGGAGGCAACGGTCGAGTACCGGCGCGCCAACGCCGGGTGGGCGAAGTTCGAAGCGGAAGCCAAAGTCGGCGCCCGCCCCCTGTCCGCCTACAGCGAGGGCGCCGGCAGCGAACGGATCGCGGGGTGGCTCTACGGCGTGACCCTGATCGTCCTGCTGATCGCCTGCGCCAACATCGCCAACGTGGTGCTGGCCCGCGGGCTCGCCCGTCGGAGCGAAACGGCGGTCCGCCAGGCGTTAGGCATTCCCCGCCGCCGGCTGGTGCGGCAGCTCCTGACCGAAACCGCGCTGGTCACGGCGCTCGGACTCGGCCTGGGGCTGGTCGTGGCCCAGTGGGGCGGCCGGCTGGTGCGGCGGTTCCTGCTCGACGGAACGAGCTTCGCGGGTGAGACGATCAACCTCCGGGTTCTGGCCGCAACGGCGGCCACCGGCGCCGTCGCGGCCCTGCTCGCCAGCCTCTGGCCTCTGGTCCGGAGCGCCCGGGTCGACCCCGCCCGCGAGCTGCACGGCAAGGGGCGCGGCGAGAGCCGCTCGAGCGGCCGCGCCCGGGGCCTCCTCCTGCTCGCGCAAACGAGTCTGACCACGGCGCTGGTGGTGATGGCGGGGCTGTTCCTCCGGAGCATCGGTACCATCAAGGCGATCGACCTGGGATTCGTGCCGAACGACGCCATCGTCGCCAGCGTCAATACCAGCAGCCTCAGTGACGCCGAGTCGGAGTCGTTTCCGCTCTACCGGCGGGCGGCGGAACGGATCCGGGCCCTCCCCGGGGTGACGGCCGTCGGCCTGAGCCAGAGTGCGCCGCTCCTCAACAACCGCGGCGGCCGGATCGTGATCCCGGGCCGCGACAGCCTCCCCCGCCCCCCCGGCGGCGGGCCGTACTACTTCGCCGTGACGCCGGGCACGCTGGCCGCCCTGGGCGTCCGGCTCCTCGAGGGCAGGGACTTCTCCGACGGGGACCGGCCGGACGGTCCCCCGGTGGCGCTGGTGTCCCAGACAATGGCCCGCACCATCTGGCCCGGCGAGTCGGCGGTGGGCCGCTGTTTCAAGCGGGGGAGCGACTCGATGCCCTGCATCGAGATCGTCGGCGTCTTCGCCGACATGCATCGCCAGGAGCTCGACGAACCGGCCTTCTTCGCGTACTTCAGCCTCATCTCGCAGGAGGAATCCACCCAACCGGACTACCTCCTCGTACGCCATCGTCCCGGCGCGGCGGGCGTCGAGGCCGGCATCCGGGCCGCCTTCCTGGCGGAGCGGGGCGAGCTACCCTTCGTCCGGATCCGGTCCTATCAGGACATCATCAGCGCCCAGTCCCGCCAGTGGCGGCTCGGCGCCTCGCTGCTCACGGTGTTCGGCGGGCTGAGCCTCGCCATCGCGGCGATCGGCCTCTACGGAGTCGTGGCCTTCGGCGTCTCCCGCCGGACCCGGGAACTCGGGCTCCGGGCGGCGTTAGGCGCCTCACCCGGGCGGCTGGTGGGGGCGGTCATGCGCTCGGGCCTCATGACGGCCGGCGCAGGAGTGGCTCTTGGCATCGTCGCCGCGGTCCTCGCGGCGCCGAGGGTCCAGGACCTGTTGTTCAAGACGAACGCGCGGGACGGGGTCGTTCTCGGCGGCGCGGCGGCGGTGGTGCTGGCGGTGAGCGTGGCGGCCGCGTGGATTCCGGGCCGGCGCGCCGTCCGGGTCGATCCGGTCGAGGCGCTGCGATCGGAGTAGCCGGCCGGGCCGGCGGCGGCGGTCTCGGCGAGGCCAACGCAGGGCGCGGCTCAGACAGAGGCCAACGCGGGGCTCGGCTCAGGCAGCCGCGACGATGCCCTCGATCAGCCGGCCGACCGCCTCGCCCGTGCGCCCGGCGATCGCCATCACCTCGCCGTGGGCCAGCGGCGCCAGGTTGAGGCCGGCGCCGGGATTGGTGATCGTCGATATTCCCAGGCAGCGCATCCCGAGCGCCCGCGCCGCGATCACTTCGGCGACGGTCGACATCCCCACCGCGTCGGCGCCGAGCCGTTCCAGCATCCTGACCTCCGCCGGCGTTTCATAGTTGGGGCCGAGCAGCCCGGCGTAGACACCCTCCGCCACGGCGATACCGAGCCGGCCGGCGGTCTGGTGCGCCAGCCGGCGCAAGGCGCCATCATAGGCCTCGGTCATGTCGGGAAACCGCGTTTCCCCGGGCCGGACCGCGCCGGCAAGCGGGTTGCGGCCGGTCAGGTTGAGGTGATCGCTGATCAGCATGATCGTGCCGGCCGGGAACGTCCGGCGCACGCCGCCGGCCGCGTTGGTGACGATCAGGGTCCCCACCCCGAGGGCCGCAAAGACCCGAACCGGGAGTGCCGCTTCGTCGGCGGAGTAACCTTCGTACATGTGGAAGCGGCCGCTCTGACCGACGACCGTTCGGCCCCCCAGACTGCCGACGACCAACTCGCCCTGGTGTCCCTCCACCGTGGGGACGTGGAAGCCCGGGATCTCGCCGTAGCCGATCCGGATCGGATCGGCGATCCGGGAGGCCAGGCCGCCGAGACCGCTCCCGAGCACGATGGCGATCTCCGGGGTCCGCCCCGCCAGACGCCCGCGCACCGCGGCCGCGGCCGCCGCCACGTCGGGGCGCGCCGGCCCGGTCACGAAAGCATCCCCGCGAGCGAGGCCGACATGAACGCCGCGAGATTCCCCGCGATCATCGCCTTGAGCCCGAACCGGGCGATCTCCGCCCGCCGCTCCGGCGCGAGCCCGCCGATGCCGCCAATCTGGATCGCGATCGAGGAGAGATTGGCGAAGCCCAGGAGCGCGTAGGTCAGAATGAGGGAACTCCGCGGCGAAATCGCGAGCGGACCGCCGAGATCGCCGGCGAACTGAGCGTAGGCCACGAACTCGTTGAGGGTAGCCTTGAGGCCGATGAGCGAACCGACGTAGGCGGTGTCCTGCCACGGCACCCCCATGACCCAGGCGAGCGGCCGCAGCAGGGTGCCAAGGATCAGCTGGAGGCTCAGATCCGGCATCCCGAAGAATCCGCCGGCCCAGCCCAGCAGGAAGTTGAGCAGCGCGACCAGCGCGATGAACGCCAACAGCATCGCGCCGACGTAGAGCGCCAGCTGGAGCCCCTGCCCGGCCCCGATGGCGGCCGCCTCGATCACGCTCTGATCCGTTATCTCGACCTGGAGCTCGAGCGAGTTCCGGGTCACCGGCTCGCCGGTTTCCGGAAACAGAATCTTCGAGAGGGCGAGGCCCGCCGGCGCATTCATCACGCTGGCCGCGAGCAGATGGCCGGCGATGTTGGGAAAGACCCCCGAGAGCATCCCGACGTACGCCGCGAGCACCCCACCGGCCACGGTCGCGAAGCCGCCCACCATGACGGTGACGAGCTCGGACTGCGTCATCCGGCCCACGAACGGCTTGATCAGCAGCGGGGCCTCGGTCTGGCCCAGGAAGATGTTCCCCGAAGCCGACAACGTCTCGGCGCCGGACGTGCCCAGGGTCCGCTGCATCCCCCAGGCAAGCCCCTTCACGATCAGCTGCATCACGCCGAGGTAGTAGAGGACCGACATCAGCGCCGAGAAGAAGATGATCGTGGGCAGCACGTTGAAGGCGAAGAAGGCCCCGGTCTGGGCCACCATCCCGGCGGAGGTATCGACGACGCCGCCCGCGCCGGCGGGGCCGACCGGGACGGTGGACTGGACCAGATTGCCGAAGACGAATCGGGCACCCTGCTCCTGGAACTGGAGCAACCCGGTGATGGCCCGGCCCACCGCCGCGAACACGGCCCGGCCGACGCCGGTCTTGAGGACCACGAGGCCGAAGACCGCCTGGAGCCCGAAGCCGCTCAAGACCAGCCGCCAGTTGATCCGCTTCCGATCGTAGCTCAGCAGCACCGCGATCCCGACCATCACCGCCATGCCGAGGAGGCCGATCAGCCGCTCGCCGAGGGTCAGGTCGAGGCCGGCGCGCGCGGCCTCGAGCCGCTGGGCCGCCGTCTGGAGCAGGAACATCGTCATCGGATCTCCCGAAGCTCGCTGGTGACCTGCGCGAGAAGCGCGTCCTTCTCGGACCGCGGCAGGAACGCGGCCTCGAAGCCGGCCAGGATCATCCGGTCGATTTCCGCCCGGGTAAACCCGAGCGCCTGATGCGCCAGCCAGTACTCGTCGGTGAGGCTCACGCCGCACATGAGCCAGCTATCGGTGCAGAGCGTGACCGGGAGCCCCCGGTCGAGATAGCGCCGGACCGGGTGCTCGGCGGCGGTCCGGACGACCCGGGTCTGCAGATTGCTGGTGAGGTTGATCTCGATCGCCACGCCGGCGTCCTTCACCCGCTGCTCCAGCTCGGGGTCTTCGAAGAGCCGGGTCCCGTGCCCGAGCCGGGCGGCGTGGCAACGGTCGATGGCCTCCGCGATCGACGGCGGCCCGGCCGCCTCTCCGGCGTGCACGGTGATCCCGAGCCCGCCGTCGCGGGCGACGTCGAAGGCGGCGCCGTGGAGGCCCGGCATCCGGCCGGCCTCGCCGCCGGCGAGATCGAAGGCCACCACCCCCTCGGCCCGCATCGCCACGGAGTGCTCCGCCAGGACCAGCGAGACGGCCGGGTCGTAGTGGCGGAGCGAACAGTTGATGATGCCCGTCGTGACCCCGAACTCCCGCTCTCCCCGGAGCAGGCCCCGCCGCTCGGCCCGGATCACTTCGTCGAGCTCGAGCCCGCCCCGGGTGCTCAGCTTCGGACAGTAGCGCACTTCGAGGTAACGGAGATTGTCCGCGGCAGCGTCCGCCACCATCTCGTAGGCCACCCGCTCGATCGACTCGGGTGTCTGGAGCAGCGGGATGGTGAGGTCGAACCGCTTGAGGAATTCCTCGAGATCGGTGGCGTCGTCCACCACCATGTATCGGCGGAGTTCATCCGGATCGGTGGACGGGAGGGTGAACCCGATCGCGTCCGCCAGCTCGATCATCGTCCCGGGCCGGAGCGAGCCGTCCAGGTGGACATGCAACTCGGCTTTCGGGAGCCGGGCGATCAGGTCGCGGGTCAGCATGGCTCGTGGAGCCGCCCGGCGACCAGGAGATCAGGCTTCGGCATCGTCGTCCTCGGCGGCGGCGGCGTCCGGGTCGCGAACCGGGCGGCGGGCGCTCCGGGCCGCGCGGAGAATCGCTCCCGCGCCGAGCGGCGATTCGGGCGCGAGCGCGATCCCGCGTCCGTCGGTGAGGTTGGCCGTTCCGGCCGCCACGGCGTCGGCGAGCGCCGCGTCCTCCTGGCGGACCGCCTCCACCGCGGTGGTCCCCGGCGCCACCATCAGGCAGCGGTCGTTGAGAAAGACGGGTATGGTCATTCGGTCACCGGGATCCAGCGGCGGCCGGCCGGTGCCCGGAGTGGCCGGCGCTGCTGTTCGATCCAGACGATCAGCGCGTCGATATCGACCGGGCCCACCGCGAGGCGCTCGAGCGGGCGCAGGATGGTCAGGCCGCCGCCCCCACCAGCCAGAAAGTCGCTCACGGCCAGCCGGTAGTGACCGTCCGGTTCGATCAGACTGCCATCATTCTTCCGGATCTCGCGAATCCGGTGCCCCGGCGGGCCCGCGGGGTCGTACCGGACCGTGACCCCGGCCACGTGGTAGTCGGGCTCGCCGTCCAGGAGGGCGTGTTCGAGAACCGCCGTCAACTGGGTGCCCGTGACGGCCACGGCGAGGACCACATTGCCGAACGGCTGGAGTTCGAAGAGGTCGGAGTACCTGAGCTCGCCCGGGAGGAGCGACCGCCGGATGCCGCCGTTGTTCATCAGCCCGACGTCGGCCTGGACCGCATTGCGCTGGGCGTCGGCGATCAGGTTGCCCAGCGGGAACTCGCCGCGGCCGGCGGTCAGCGAGTCGCCCAGCGTCGCAATCACCCGGCCGGCGATCGCCTCGACCCGGGGGCGGTAGCGCCCGACCAGCGCCTGTTCGGCCGAGTCGGGCCGGATCCGGTCGGTCCAGACGGTGTCCACCGCGATCCGCCACTCCCGGCTGCCGTCGGCCCGGCGAACCAGATCGACGACGCCGACATGGCTCCCGTTGGACCGGGCGGAGACGACCGGTGTCCCGCGATCGACGGTATTGATCAGCGTGTGGGTGTGGCCGGCCGCCACGAGGTCGAAGGTGCCGGCGTCGAACTCGCGCAGGAGCTTGAGGATGGCACCGGTACACCCGGCGCTGTCGCAGCGGGCGCCCTCGTGGGCGACGAGCATGGTGTAGTCGGGCTTCGCCGCCTTGGCTTCGGCCACGGCGTCGTCGATCGCGGCCCGTCCGGCACCGAACCGCAGCCCCTCGACGTGACGGTCCATGATGATCGTCTTCGATTCCGGGGTGAGATAGCCGACGACGGCAATCCGGAGTCCGTTCCGCTCGACCAGCGCCCAAGGCCGGGCCCACGCCGGCCGCCGGCCGGTGGCGGAGTCGAAGACGTTGGCGGCCAGCCAGGGATACCGGGCTTCCCGCATTCTGGCGGCCAGCGAGTCGCGGCCCCAGTCGAGATCGTGATTGCCGATGGCCGCGGCATCGAGCCCGAGCAGGCCGAGCGCCTCTACGGCCGACCGGCCCGCGACGAGGTTCGAGGCCAGACTGCCCTGCATCTGATCGCCGGCGTCGAGCCGTAGGGTCGGGCAGGCGCACTCGGCCGCCAGACTGTCCATCAGGCCCTTGACCGCCGCAATCCCGCCGACCGGCCGCCCGCCGGACCAGGGATAGGTCCGAGGTTCGAAGGTGCCGTGGAAGTCGTTGAGGGTGAGCACCCGAAGCAGGATGCTGTCGGCCGGAGCTGTCAGCGCCCAGGCCAGAAGTACCGAAGTCAGCATGGGGGCGGAAGATAGCGTCCGAGCGACCGGGGGGACAGCACCCGGCGCGCCGGAACATGCAGTAACAGGTTGGTCACGTCGCTTGACCCCTTTCGGCCGAGGTCCATATTCGGTTTGGCGAATATGGAAACACCCTCGGCTGTCGATGTGCTGACCGCGGTTGCCGAACCCACGCGGCTCCGGATTCTCAACTGCCTCGCGGCGGCGCCGCTGTTCGTTTCCGACCTGCAGGACGTTCTCGACCTGCCCCAACCCACCGTCTCGCGTCACCTGACCGTGCTTCGGAAGGCGGAACTGGTCCGCGACACTTCAGTTGCCCCATTCGTACTGTATCGATTGTCCCGCGACACCGGTCCCCAGGGCCGCCTGATCCGGACGATCCTCGACAGCCTCGGCACCGAAGCGGATTTCCGCTCGGAGCGCGCCCGCGCGCTGGCCGTCAGCCGCAACCGCGGCAGGAGTGAAGCGAAACGATGAGTCACCGGATCCTGGTCGTCGACGACGAACCCGACATCACCGCCCTGGTTGCCTACCATCTGGCCAAGGCCGGCTACCGGGTCACCACGGCCGCCAACGGCCCCGACGCACTCAAGGCGGCGGCGGAACAGCGCCCCGACGTGATCGTGCTCGACCTGATGCTCCCGGGACTGTCCGGCCTGGACGTGTTGCAAACCCTTCGGAAACAGGATGAGACCCGCGACGTGGGGGTCATCATGCTCACCGCCCGGCGCGAGGAGGCCGACCGGATCCGGGGCCTCTCCCTCGGGGCCGACGACTATCTGACCAAGCCGTTCTCGCCCAACGAATTGACCTTGCGGGTGGGCAATATCCTCCGGCGGCTGGCGTCCCCCTCGGTGTCCGGCGGTTCCCAGCTCACGGCCGGCCCGATCTCGATCGACCGGTCGGCCCACCGGGTGTCGGTCGAGGGCCAGGAGTTGCAGTTGACGGCCACCGAGTACAAGCTCCTGCTCATCCTGTTGGAGCGCCGGGGCCGGGTCCAGACCCGCCCGCAGCTGCTCGAAACGGTCTGGGACGCCCAGCCCGACATTCAAACCCGTACGGTAGACATGCACGTGCAGCGGCTCCGGACCAAGCTCGGCGAGGCCGGCGACCTGATCGAAACCGTGCGCGGTTTCGGGTACCGCTTCCGAGCGCCGGAGCGGGCGGCCCGCCGGTGAGCTTTGTCGGGCGGCTGATCGCCGGCACCGTGCTGGTGCTGGTCATCTCGCTCGCGGTGTTGGCCTTCGGAGTAGACCGTTCCCTCCGCAACGACCTCCTGACGCAGACCCAGTCGGCCCTCGCCCGCGAGGTCCGCCTGGTCGCGGGCGAACTCCCTGCCGATTCCGCCGACTGGCAGCCGATCATCAATTCGATCGCGAAGCGCACCGGGCTCCGAGTCACCGTGATCGACCGGGCCGGCCGGGTCCGGGCCGAGACCGACGTTCCGCCGGAAGAGGTGCCGCGAATCGAGAACCATGCCGATCGCCCCGAGATCGCGGCGGCCCTCGCCGGGTCGCTTGGCGCCAATCAGCGAACCAGCCGGACGATCGGCGAGCCCTTCCTGTATGTGGCCGTCCCCGGCGGACCGGGCGCTGTGCGGGTAGCGATGAGCCTGAGCGACGTCGAGAGCACCGTTCGGCGCGCCCGCCGGCCAGTGCTCCTGGCGGCCCTGGTCGCCCTCCTTCTCGGAAGCCTGCTCGCCGTCGTGGCCGGACGACGCGTGGCCCGGCCTCTCGGCGAGATCGCCGCGACGGCCCGGACGCTGGCCCACGGCGGCGCGCCAACCTTCCCCTACTCGGGCATCCCCGACGTGGACCGGCTCTCGGGCGACCTCCGGACCATGCACGAGCAGCTCTCGGAGCGGTTCGAGGATCTCAAGCGCCGCCAGATGGAAACGGCCGCGATCGTCGACTCGATGGTCGAGGGGGTCATCTCGTCGGACGCCCGGGGGCGCGTCATCACGGCCAACCCCGCCGCGCGGCGGCTCCTCGGGTATGCGGAGCAGGAACCGCTGCCCGAGCTCGAGATGCTCTTCCGCGGCAAGGACGCCCGCGATGCGATCCTCGAGGTGATCCAGGGCCGCGCGGTGGCCGATCGCGAGGTGACCCTGGGCGAGCGCACCTACCTGCTCAACGCCCGGCCCATGCCTCACGGCGGCAGCGTCGTCGTGGTCCACGACCTCACCCGCCAGAAGCGCCTGGAAACCGTGCGCCGCGACTTCGTGGCCAATGCGTCGCACGAGCTCAAGACGCCGCTCACGGCCATTTCGGGCTACGCCGAAACGCTGCTGGGAGATGACCCGGAGCCCGAAATCCGACGCCGGTTCCTCGAAACGATCGTCTCGAACGCGCGCCGGATGCAGCGCCTCGTGGACGACCAGCTCGACCTCTCCCGGATCGAGTCGGACCGGTGGCAGCCGCGGCCGGAAACCGTCCTCCTCGAGGCGGCCGCCCGGGAAGCCTGGTCCCTGGCCACCGCCGACGCCGCCGCCCCGCCGACCCTCGACTTCGACGTCGAGGCTGCACCGACGATCGAGGCGGATCCGGACGCCGTCCGCCAGATCTTCCGGAACCTGTTCGAGAACGCGATCCGGCATTCCCCGGCCTCGGGACGGATCACCGTCATCGCACTCCCGCGGGACGGGGCAATCGAGGTCTCGGTCGCGGACACGGGATCCGGCATCGCAACCGAGCACCTGAGCCGGATCTTCGAGCGGTTTTACCGGGTGGACCCGAGCCGGTCCCGGGAGCAGGGCGGCACCGGCCTCGGGCTCAGCATCGTCAAGCACCTGGTGGAAGGGCATGGCGGCCGGGTCTGGGCCACCAGCGACCTGGGCCGCGGCACCACGATCCACACGGTGTGGCCTCGAACGGCCGATACCGAGGCCTGATTTCCGAGGCGTCTCCCAGCCCCGGAGCCCGCCACCGATCTTCCAAGTGCCTACCCCGCATCATTTTGTCGCTGTTACACATCCGTTACCAAAAACTGACAAACGGGTGATCGAGACCGGGGATCGTTACCCCGACGTTGCGCGGTCGTGACCGATTCGCGACCTGGCGGTCCGGGAGCGATCTCGTTGACGAACCCGTTACGGGGCCGTCGCGGGCCCGTGACGCCGCCGGAGACCTTTCACCCCGATGCGGGAGACACTGTGGACTCGCTCGTTCGCCGCCTGGGAGCGGCCGTCATCCTGGTAGCCATGCCGGCGCCGGTTCTGGCTCAGTCCAACCCGTCTGCCCCCCAGGTCACCATCGGCGGGGTGATCTACGGCCAGTACAGCTACGCGCTCCGGTCGGGCCCGACCGGGCACGCCAACAACTTCGATATTTCGCGTGCCTACGTGAACGTGAACGGCAAGTTCGCCCAGGGCGTGGGCAGCCGGATCACGGGCGACGTCTACCGGGTCAGCGACGGGTCGCTGAGCTACCGGCTCAAGTACGCGTTCATGACCTGGAAGCCGGAAGGCAGTACACTCACCTACAAATTCGGCCTCGGCCAGACGCCCTTCATCGACTACGCCGAGGGGCTCTGGGACTACCGGATGCAGGGCACCGTGGCCGCCGACCGCACCGGCTACCTGAGTTCATCCGACTTCGGCGCCTCGGTCGACGGATCCTGGAAGAATGAGGGTGTGTCCCTGAGCGCCGGCGTGTACAACGGCGAGTTCTACAGCAAGACGCCGGGCGACAAACACAAGGACCTGGCCGGGCGGATCTCGGTCCGTCTCGCGCCGAGTGACGATGCGTCCCGGTTCGGCGGGCTCCGCCTCACGGGATTCGCGCTGGTGGGCCAGCCGAACGGCGGCGGCACGCGGGAGCGGTATCTCGGGCAGTTGAGCTACCGGACCAAGGCCTTCACCCTCGGAGCCGAGTTGATGAGCACCCGGGACCGGGTGGACACCACCGCCACGGTGGGGCCGACCACGACGGGCCGGGTGATGAGCCTCTTCGGCGTAGTCCGGGTCCCGGACTCGAAGGTGGGCCTGATCGCCCGGCTCGACGCCAACGACCGCAACACCAGCACCGACAACGACCAGATCAACCGGTTGATCGCCGGGGTGTCCTACCAGCTGTCGCCGAACGTGCGGTGGCTGGTCGACATCGACAACATCTGGTACCAGGGTGGCTCACCGAGCCCGGCCGCGGATGCGGCCCGGTCTCAATTGCTGTTCCAGATGCAGCTGGTATTCTGACCAAAACACGAGGGACCTGACGATGCGACTTCCGCTCTTTCTGGCCATCACTTCCGGTCTGGTGGCCGCTCCGCTGGCCGGCCAGGCGAAACTGACCGGCGCGGGCGCCACGTTCCCGAACCCGATCTATTCGAAGTGGTTCTCCACCTACGCCCAGAAGACCGGCGCCCAGATCAACTATCAGCCGATCGGCTCCGGCGGCGGGATCCGGCAGTTCACCGAGAACACCGTCGACTTCGGCGCCACCGACGGCCCGATGACGGCCGAACAGCTGACCGCGGTGAGCAACAACGTGGTCCATCTGCCGACGGTCCTCGGTGCCGTGGCGCTGACCTACAACCTCCCGGCTCTCGGCAACGCGAAGCTCAAGCTCGACCCCGCCACGATCGCCGACCTGTTCCTCGGCAAGATCACCCGGTGGGATGACGCCCGGCTCGCCGCGCTCAACCCGGGCCTCAAGCTGCCCAAGGCCGACGTGCTGGTAGTGCACCGATCCGACGGGTCAGGCACGACCTACGTGTTCGTGGACTACCTGTCGAAGGTCTCGGCCGAGTGGAAGGACAAGGTTGGCGTCGCGACCTCGGTGAAGTGGCCCACCGGGCTGGGCGGCCGCGGCAACGACGGCGTCACCCAGCAGGTCAAGCAGCTCGAAGGAACGATCGGCTACGTCGAACTGGTCTACGCCCTGGCCAACAAGCTTCCGTACGCCTCGGTCAAGAACTCGGCCGGCAAGTACGTCGATCCCACGCTGGACGCCGTGTCGGCGGCGGCGGCGGGTGCCAAGCTGACCAAGGACACCGATTTCCGGGTGTCGATCACCAACGCCGCAGGCGACGGGGCGTATCCGATCGCCTCGTTCACCTGGCTGCTCCTCAAGGCGGACAATCCGAAGCCGGCGGAGGCCAAGCTGCTCCGTGATTTCGCCAACTGGATGGTGACATCCGAAGCGCAGGGCATGGCCAAGGAACTCGGTTACGCCCCGCTGCCGGCCGAGGTGGCGACCCTGGTGAAGGCGCGGATCAAGACCCTGAAGGCGCAGGGCCGCGTCATTCCCTGATGACGTCGATCGCCGAGCCGACCCCGGAGGCAGTCCGGGATCCGGTCCCGCTCGAGGGGCGCAACGTGGGGGACGGCCTGTTCCGGGCCGTCCTCACCGTTGCCACGCTGGCGGTGCCGACCCTGCTCGGCTTTCTCGTCTACGAACTCTGGGTCGGGTCCCGGCTCGCGATCGACCGGTACGGCCTCGGCTTCATCACCGGGAGCGTCTGGGACCCGGTGGCCGAGGAGTTCGGGGCCTTCCCCCTGATCGTCGGTACCCTGCTGTCCGCGGCGATCGCGCTCGCGATCGCCGTTCCGTTGTCGCTGGGCGTGGCCATTTATCTGACCGAGTTCGCCCCGAAGTGGCTCCGCCAGCCGGTCGCGTTCGTGATCGAGCTTCTGGCCGCGATTCCCAGCGTGGTCTACGGGCTCTGGGGCATCTTCGTCCTGATCCCGGTCCTCAAATCGACCGTCTTTCCGTTCCTCCGCGACGTCCTGGGCTTCCTGCCGTTGTTCCAGGGGCCGATCTACGGGAACTCGATGCTCGCCGCCGGCATCATCCTGGCGATCATGGTGATGCCCTACATCATGTCGGTCACCCGTGAGGTGCTCCTGGCGGTGCCGGCGAGCCAGCGGGAGGCGGCGCTCGGACTCGGGGCGACCCGGTGGGAAGCCGCCTGGACCGCCGTCGTTCCCTACGCCAGGAGCGGGATCTTCGGCGCGGTGATCCTGGGCCTCGGCCGCGCCCTCGGCGAGACGATGGCCGTGACGATGCTGATCGGGAATGCCCACGACCTGAGCAGTTCGCTCTTCGCGCCGGGCTACACCATGGCCGCGATCATCGCCAATGAGTTCAGCGAGGCGGCCACCGACATCCACTTCGCGGCGCTCACCTACGTCGCCCTGGCGCTCTTCGTCGTCACCGTCCTGGTGAACGCGGCCGCCCGGCTCCTCATCTGGCGGGTATCCCGCGGCCAGCCGGCCGGGGGAGCGGGCGCATGAACCGGCTCGTCTGGCGGCGCTGGAAGAGCCGGCTGATGGTCGGCCTGATGGTGGCGGCGGTCCTCGTCGCGGTGTTGCCGCTGATCCTGATTCTCGGTACCCTGGTGATCCGGGGCGCCAGCAGCCTCGACCTCAATTTCTTCACCAGGATTCCGGTGCCGATCGGCGAAACCGGCGGCGGCGTGGCGCACGCGATCGTCGGGACGCTGATCATGGTGGGGGTGGCGGGCCTGATCGGGCTCCCGATCGGCGTCGGGGCCGGGATGTTCTGCGCGGAGTACCCGCGGAGCAAGCTGGCCACGCTGAGCCGGTTCGTGGCGGACGTGATGAACGGAACGCCGTCGATCGTCGTCGGGGTGTTCGCCTGGACTCTGATCGTGGCGCGCCAGAAGCACTTCTCCGCCCTCGCGGGGTCGGCGGCGCTGGCCATGCTGATGATCCCGATGGTGCTCCGCACCACCGAGGAAATGATCCGGCTGGTGCCCCACTCGCTCCGCGAGGCCGCGCTGGCCCTCGGCTACCCCCGCTGGCGGACCAGTCTCTCGGTGGTCGTGCGGACCTGTCTGCCGGGCATCGTCACCGGCAGCCTGCTGGCGATCGCCCGCGTGGCGGGGGAGACGGCCCCCCTGCTCTTCACCGCGCTCGGCAGCCAGTTCATGGGCACCGACGTGAACGAGCCGATGGCGGCGCTGCCGCTCACGGTGTACGTCTATGCCACGGGCCCCTATGAGGAATGGCACCGAATCGCCTGGGCCACGGCGCTGGTGCTGATTCTCGTGGTGCTGTCGCTCTCCCTGCTGGCCCGTCTCGCCACTCGGCAGCGCTTCAATGTCCGGCAGTAGCAGCCCCCGGATCCGCACCGACGACCTGACGGCCTACTACGGAACGTTCCCGGCGGTCAAGCACGTGACCATCGGGTTCGAAACGAACCGGGTCCACGCGCTGATCGGGCCGTCGGGCTGCGGGAAGTCGACCTTCCTCCGGACCCTCAACCGGATGCACGAGGTCGGCGGCGGCCGGATCACCGGCCGCGTCCTGCTCGACGAAGAGGACATCTACTCCTCCCGCGTGAGCCTGACCCAGCTGCGCCGGCGGATCGGCATGGTCTTCCAGAAGCCGACCCCGTTCCCGACGATGTCGATCTACCAGAACGTCGCGGCGGGGCTCAAGGTGGCCAGCCGGTTGCCGCGGGCGGAACTCGACCAGGTCGTCGAGCGGTCCCTGCGCCAGGCGGCCCTCTGGGACGAAGTGAAGGACCGGCTCAAGTCGAGCGCGATGGCGCTGTCGGGGGGCCAGCAGCAGCGCCTCTGCATCGCCCGGACGATCGCGCCGCTGCCCGAGGTGATCCTGCTCGACGAACCGACCGCCTCACTCGACCCCCAGGGCACCCAGCGGGTGGAGGAACTCCTCTTCGACCTCAAGCGGGCGTTCACGATCGTGATCGTGACCCACAACATGCAGCAGGCCGCCCGCGTGTCCGACACGACGACGTTCTTCTATCTTGGAGCCATGGTCGAAACCGGGCCGACCAAGCAGATCTTCACCAATCCCGCCGAGGAACGGACCGAGGCCTACATCACCGGGCGGTTCGGATGAGCCCGAACCCCGGGGAGATCGCGCTCGAGGCGCGGGACTTCTCGTTCAGCTACGGCCCCCGCCAGGTGCTGCACGGGATCACGGTCGCCGTGAAGGCCCGCGCGGTAACGGCCATCATCGGACCGTCGGGCTGCGGAAAATCCACGTTCCTTCGGTCGGTGAACCGGATGAACGACCTGATTCCGGATGCTCGGTATGCAGGGGACATCACAGTCGCCGGGATGGCGGTCCTCTCGCCGGGCATCGACCTGGTGACCCTCCGGCGCCGGGTCGGGATGGTGTTCCAGCGGCCGAATCCGTTCCCCAAGTCGATCTTCGACAACGTGGCGTACGGCCCCCGGCTCAATGCGCTGGTGACGAACCGCGAGCTGCCCGAGCTGGTGGAGCAATGCCTCCGCCGGGCGGCCCTCTGGGACGAGGTGAAGGACCGGCTCGACCATCCCGCGACCGGACTCTCCGGCGGCCAGCAGCAGCGGCTCTGCATCGCCCGGGCGCTCGGCAACCGGCCGGAGGTGCTGCTGATGGACGAGCCCTGTTCGGCGCTCGACCCGATCGCCACGCAGCGGGTCGAGGAGCTGATCTTCGAGCTCAAGCAGGACTACACGATCGTGATCGTGACCCACAACATGCAGCAGGCGGCCCGGGTCTCCGAGATGACCGGGTTCTTCGACGGCGGACGCCTGATCGAGTACGACGCCACCAACCAGATCTTCACGTCGCCCACCCACGAGCGGACGGAAGCATACATCACCGGGAGGTTCGGATGAGCCAGGAAGGTCACCGGCACTTTCACGACGAGTTGAGCCAGGTCAAGGTCCGGCTCCTGACCATGTCGGGCGAGGCCGAAGCGGCGCTGCAGGGAGCCGTCGAAGCGCTCCTGGAGCGGGACGCGGCGCGGGCCGAGGCCGTGATCAAGGGCGACGACGTGATCGACCAGATGGAGGTCGAGATCGAGGAGCAGTGCCTCAACCTGCTCGCCCTGCAGCAGCCGATGGCCCGGGACCTCCGGCTCCTGGTCGCCGCGATCAAGATCGCCAACGACCTCGAACGGGTCGGCGATCACGCGGTCAACATCGCCCAGTCGGCCCAGCGGCTGATCGAAGGGCCCCCGATCATGCCCGAGCCCGAGATCATCGAGATGTCGCGGCACGCCCGGGAAATGCTCTCGGAGGCGCTCGAAGCCTTCGTCCGGGGCGATGCCACGGCGGCGCGGGCGGTCTGCCTCCGCGACGACAAGGTGGACGCCCTCAACCGGTCGATGTTCCGGATCATGCTGACCCACATGATGGAGAATCCCCACCTGATCAGCGCCGGCATGGCCCTGCTCCTGGTGTCCCGGAACCTCGAGCGGATCGCCGACCTGGCGACGAACGTCGGGGAGGAGGTAGTCTTCCTCGTCGAAGGGAAGTCGATCAAACACCACGCCGAGGATTTCGGAGCGCCGTGACCGCACCACCCGCGACATCGTCCCAGGCCGGCCGTACCGCCGCTCCGCCGGCCCCGGAACGGATCGCGGCGATCGATGTCGGCTCCAATTCCATCCGCCTCTCGGTGGCGGAGTATGACCCCGCCACCGGCCTCAGGATCATCGACGAAGTCAAGGATCAGCCCCGGTTGGCCAGCGGTCTCGCCGCCACCGGGCAGCTCGACCCCGCCGCCATGGAACGGGCCATTGCCGCCCTCCGGCGGATGAAGGAGGTGGCCGACCGCCGGGCCGTGAAGCGGCTTCGGGCGGTGGCCACCTCCGCGGTCCGCGAGGCGGACAACGGTCCCACGTTCGTCAAGCAGGTCAAGAAGGAAACCGGGATCGCCCTCGAGATCATCGACGGCGATGCGGAAGCCGCACTCTCCTACCGGTCGGTGGCCCACCACTTCTCACTGGCGGACGGCCGGGCCCTGATCGCCGACATCGGCGGCGGCAGCCTCGAACTGATCGGGGCGGTCGCGGGCCTGATCGAGATGTCGGTCTCGCTCCCGATGGGTGCGGTCCGGCTCACCGAGGAATGGCTCAGCGGAGACCGCCCGATGCCGCGCCAGGTCGACCGGCTTCGCCGCCGGGTCCGGAAGCGGCTCAAGAAGGAGATCGACCGGAAGGACTGGTCGGCCAGCACCATCATCGGCTCCGGCGGAACCTTCACGAACCTGGCCCGGATGGCCCGGGCCCGGCGCGGGTTCGACGTCGGGGAGGCGGTCCATGGCGAGGTGGTCTCGACCGGCGAGGTCGAGCAACTGCTCGAATGGCTCGCCACCAAGACGCCCGAAGCCCGGCGGGAGGTCCCCGGCCTCAATCCCCAGCGAGGCGACATCATCCTCGCCGGCCTGGCGGTCACGGCCGAACTCCTCGATCTGACCGGGGCCCGGAACCTGATCGTGAGCGCCTATGGGCTGCGGGAGGGCCTGCTGCTCGAGATGACCGGGGACGACCGCGCGCTCACGGTCGATCCGCTCCGGGCCATGCGGGAATTCGTCGACCGCTGCCAGGGCGACCGCCGCCACGTCGAACAGGTCCGGGTCCTGGCCCTCACCCTCTTCGACCGGCTCCGCGAGGCCCTCGGCGCCGAACCGGAGGAGCGCGGCATTCTCGAAGCCGCGGCCCTCCTGCACGACGTCGGCCAGGTGGTCAGCTACCGGGGCCACCACAAGCACAGCTTTCAGCTCATCCTTCACGCCGACCGGGTGCCGCTCTCGGCCCGGGACCGGCTGCTCGTGGCGCTGGTGAGCCGGTACCACCGGAAGAAGGGGCCGAGTCGCAAGCATCCCGAATTCGCCCGCCTCTCCGAGGAGGATCAAGCGGTGGTCCGGCGGCTGGCCGGGGTGCTCCGCATCGCCGACGGCCTCGACCGCGGCCACGCCGCCATCGTGGACCAGGTCACCACCCGTCTGACCCAGGACCGGCTGTCGATTCGGGTGGCGCCGCGCCGCGCCGGGGCGGATCTCTCGCTCGAGGTCTGGGGTGCAAGCCGCAAGGCCGACGTCCTCGGCCGGGTCCTCGAACGCGAAGTCGTCATCGGCATCGCCTCCGCCGGCTAGCCGGTGATCGGGCGGCGGAGCTTCCTCCGCGGCGCACTCGCCGCCGGGTTCGGCGTCCCCGCCCTCTCCGGCCTCTACGCCTGGCAGGTCGAGCCGCACTGGCTGGAGCTGGTCGAACGGCCGCTGCCGATCCCCCATCTGCCGGACGCCCTCGACCGGCTGACGGTGGCCCAGCTCTCGGACCTGCACATCGGCCGAGTCGATCCCGGCTACGTCCGGTCGGTCTTCCGGCGGGTCGCGGACCGGAAACCGGACCTCGTGGTCATCACCGGCGATTTCATCTCGGTTGGCGAGCCCGAGGCGATCCGGGCGCTCCGGCTCCTGCTCGAGGACCTTCCCCGCGGCCGGCTCGGCACCTTCGGCATCCTGGGCAACCACGACTATGGCGAAGGATGGCACCAGCTCGACGTGGCCAACCGGGTCAGCTCCGCGGCCGCCGAAGCCGGCGTCCGGATGCTCCGCAACGAGGTCACCGAGGTCGAGGGCCTGCAGGTGGCCGGCCTGGACGACCTCTGGAGCGGCCGGTTTTCGACCGAGGTGCTCGGAACCCTGGATGCCGAGCGCCCGATGCTGGCCCTCTGCCACAATCCGGATGGCGTCGACCGGCCCGGTTGGGATGGGTTCCAGGGCTGGATCCTGGCCGGGCACACCCACGGCGGCCAGTGCCGCCCACCGTTCCTGCCGCCCCCGATCCTCCCGGTGCGAAACCGGCGCTATGCGGCCGGCGAAATCGTGGTGGATCCGTCCCGCCGGCTCTATGTGAACCGGGGCGTGGGCCACCTCCTCAAGGTCCGGTTCAACTGCCGTCCTGAGGCTACGATTTTTCGGCTGTCCCGGGCCCTCATCCTCCCCGGTCCGGACCCCTCGCTGGTGCCAACGATCGGGCCGATCGGCGCGTAGACTAGCCAAATGCGAAACGATGCCCTGATCCGCGGGCGGCGCCCGGTCGCCGGCCTGCTCTTGCTTGCTGCCACCGGGTGGTCCTGTTCCTCCGGGAGCCAGGCCCAGCCGGCTGCCCGGGGGGGTGGGGCAACGCCGGTCGCCGTGGCGGAGGTCACCCGCCGGGACATCTCCCGGGACGTGGTCCTGGCCGGACCGGTCGAGCCGATCCGCCTGGTGGGGGTCAACGCCCGGGCCGCCGGAAGCATCCTGGCGGTCCGCGTCGTCGAGGGCGACCGGGTCCAGCCCGGGCAGCTGATGGCCGAGTTGGACGGCCGGGAAACCAACGCCCAGTTCGAGCGGGCCCGGGCGGTGCTCCAGAACGCCAAGGCCGCCTTCGAGCGCGCCGAGCAGATGCACCAGTCACGGATCATCACCGACGCCGAGTTCGAGGTGGCCCGGGCAAGCTACGGAACGGCCCAGAGCGACGTCGACCTCTGGGAGACCCGACGGGACTTCACCAGGATCCTGGCCCCCACCGCCGGCGTCGTCACCACGAAGTACATCGAGGCCGGGACGGCCGTCACCAACAACCAGCGGGTCTTCGACATCGCCGACGACGCGTTGCTCGTGGTCCGGGTGCAGATGTCGGAGCTCGACGTGGTCCACGTGAAGTCCCGGGATTCGGTCGCGATCACGCTCGACGCCCAGCCCGGCGCCGAGCTGCACGGGTGGGTCCGCCGGGTCTTCCCGTCCGCCGACGCCCAGACCCGCCTGGTGCCGGTGGAAGTCGCCCTCAACCGGGCGCCGAGCGGCGTGACGGTCCGCCCGGGCTTCCTCGCCCGGGTCCATTTCGACCTCGAGCGGCGCCCGGCCACGCTGGTCGTGCCGGCGTCCGCGGTCGGCGCCGGAGGCACCGGCACCTTCGTCTACGTGGTCCAGGCGGACACCCTGATCCGGCGCCCGGTGGCCACCGGCATGACGTCGGAAGGCTGGGTCCAGGTGGATTCCGGTTTGACGCTCGGCGAGCTCGTGGTCACGTCCGGGCAGGTCAACCTCCGTCAGGGCAGCCAGGTCCGGATCACGGCCGGGGGCCCCTCCGGGGGCAGCCCGGCCGCCGGCGGGGGGAGCACCCGATGAGCATCGCCAGCTTCTCGATTCGCCGGCCGATCGGCACCGTCGCGCTCGCGTCGGTCGTCATCGTGCTCGGGCTGTTCTACGGCCGCAAACTGCCGCTCGACCTCCTGCCCCAGATCGTGTATCCGCAGGTCCGGGTCGGCGCCCGCTATCCCGGCGTAGCCCCGGAAGTGATGGAGGAACAGGTCACGAAGGTCCTGGAGACCGCCCTCGCCACGACCGAGAACCTGATCCGGCTGGAATCCGAAACCGGCGAGGGACGCTCGGAGGTCACGCTCCACTTCCGGTACGGCACCGACATGAACTTCGCCCTCCAGGACGCGAGCAAGAACCTGGATCGGGCCCGGTCGCGGCTGCCGGAAGACGTGGAGCCGCCGACGATCAACAAGTCGGATCCGTCGCAGGGCGCGGTCTACGAGGTGGGCTTCAGTTCGAACACGATGTCGCTGGTCGATCTGCGCCGCTGGGTCGAACTGCAGCTCCAGCCCCAGCTCCTAACGGTGGAGGGCGTGGGCTCGATCGACATCTCGGGCGGGTTGACCCGGGAAATTCAGGTCGTGCTCGACCAGGAGCGGCTCCGCTCCTACGGTTTCACGGTCAACGACATCCTGACCACGCTCCGGAACGAGAACCAGGACATCGCCGCCGGCAACGTGACCTCACCGGCGTTCGAGGTGATCGGGAAGACCTCCGGGAAGTTTCGTTCGGTGAACGACGTCCGGCAGGTGCTCCTCACCGTGCCGGGCACGGGGCAGCGGGTCGCCCTGTCCGACCTGGCCGCGATCGCGGACACCAACCGCGAGCAGCGGCTCTGGACCCGCCTCAACGGAGTGCCGGCGGTCAAGTTGTCGGTCCGCAAGCTCCCCGAGGCCAACACCGTCACCGTGGCCGCCGGGGTCGGCGCCCGGCTGGAGCAACTGGCGTCCTCGCGCTTCGTGCCCGAAGGGATCGAGTTCCGCGTCGTGGCCGACCAGTCGTTCTTCATCAAGAACGCGGTCACGAGCGTCCGGGACGCCGCCGGCATGGGGGCCTTCCTCGCCATGGGCGTGGTCCTCCTCTTCCTCGGCAGCCTCCGGAAGACGTTCATCATCGGGCTCTCGATTCCGATCGCGATTCTGGCCACCCTGGCCCTGATGGGCGCCAGCAACCTGACGCTCAACATCATGACCCTGGGCGGGCTCGCCCTCGGCGTGGGCCTGCTGCTCGACAACTCGATCGTGATGCTCGAGAACATCTTCCGGCACCGCAACCTGGGGGCCGACGCCGAAACGGCCTCGCACACCGGGGCCGCGGAAGTGACCTCGGCCGTGGTGGCGTCCACCACCACGAACCTGGCCGCGGTGGTGCCGTTCCTGCTCATCTCCGGCCTCGCCGCGCTGATCTTCCGCGAACTGATTCTCACCATCACGTTCTCGATGGTGGCGTCGCTGTTCGTCGCCCTGACGCTGGTCCCGATGCTCACGGCCCAGTTCGCCAAGATCAAATGGCATTCGAAGCTCGACTCGACCCGCCCGATCTTGGCATTCGACCGCTGGATCACGAGCGTGGGCAATGCCTATCGCCGGTTGGCCCGGAAGACCCTGACCCGGCGGGGCCTCGTCTTCGGCATCTCCGTGGTGCTGCTGGCCCTGGTGATCTGGCAAACCGGGAAGCTGCCCAGCGAGTTCCTGCCGGTGGTCGATGACGGCGCCGTGTCGGCCTTCGTCAACATGCCGCCGGGCACGCCGCCGGACCGCACCAACGCGATCGTCGGCCAGCTCGAGGACATGATCGCGAAGCGGCCCCATGTCCAGGACGTGTTCGCCACGGCGGGCGGCTTCCTGTTCGGCAGCTCCACGTCCGAACGCGGCGGCCGCGGCAGCATCAACATCCAGCTGGTTCCGGTCGCCGAGCGGTCCGGAGTCAAGGCAGCCGAATGGGTGGCGGACCTCCAGCAGGACATCAACGCGCTGGGCATTCCGGGCGGCCGGATCGGCGCCCGGCCGCCGCGGATCCGCGGTCTGCGGACCAACACGTCGGGCAGCGACGTGGCGATCGCAATCCAGGGCGACGACCTCCCCACGCTGCAGCGGCTCGCGGGCGAGGTCCTCAACCGGCTCAAGGGCATCACCGGCCTCGAAGGCCTCCAGCAGTCGACCGAGGAAGCAAGTCCCCAGCTCTCGATCCGGATCGACCGGGAACGCGCCGCGGACCTCGGACTCAGCGTGTCGTCCGTCGGCCAGACGGTCCGCACCGCACTGGAGGGATCGACGCCGACGCGGTTCGCCGAGGGCAACTACGAGTACGACATCCGGGTCCGGTTGCCCCGGGCACAGTTCCAGAGCGCCGAAGACCTCGGCTCGATCGCGCTGTTCCCCGGCCGGGACCAGCCGATCTACCTCCGCGACGTCGCGACCGTCCGCCTCGGAACCGGCCCGACCACGATCAGCCGGGAGAACCAGAACCGGCAGATCCGCGTCACCGGCGACGTCAACGAAACCCTCGGCACCCTGACCGACGTGTCCCGCGAAGTCCGGGGCCGCCTCGCGGATCTGGCGCTGCCGGACGGATTCGCCCTGATCTACGGCGGTGAAGAAGAGGCGATCAAGGAGAACAACCGCAACCTGGCCATCGTGATCGGCCTGGCGATTTTCCTGGTTTTCGTGGTGATGGCGGTGCAGTACGAGAGCGTCGTCAACCCGCTCGTCATCCTCGTGTCGATCCCGCTCGCCCTGATCGGCGTCGGCACGGCCCTCACGGTCACGGGTACTTCGCTGAGCGCGCCGGTACTCCTCGGCGTGATCCTCCTGGCGGGCATCGTGGTGAACAACGCGATTCTGCTCGTCGAATACGTCGAGATCGGACGCCGGGAGGACGGCCTGTCGGTCGAGGAGGCAGTGGTCGAGGCGGGCGTCGTCCGGCTCCGGCCGATTCTGATGACCACGCTGACCACGATCCTCGGGATGCTGCCGCTCTCCCTCGGCATCGGCGAAGGGACCGAACTGATGCAGCCCCTCGCGATCTCGGTGGTGGGCGGCCTCACGGTGTCCACCTTCCTCACGCTGCTCGTCATCCCGGCCGTCTACCTGCTCGCCCACGGTGCCGCCGCACGGCTCAAGCTCTGGCTCACCGGAATTCCGACGCCGGCATTCACCGACCGGCCCGCGCTGTCGTCGAGCCCGGCAGCCGAACCCCGGAACTGAATCGCGAACCGCCGCCGCCAAGCGGCGGTTCGCGCATTCGGACCGCCGACTTTTTCCGCAGCAACGTCGCGGAGACTGCCGGAACCACGCCGGGCGGTGATACTATTACGACATGACTCGCACCGTCACGGTTCTCTACAATCACGTCGGCGAGGACGAGTACGCGCAGCTCAAGGACTTCGACGAGTCGCAACTCGGCTTCGAACCGGAATACGATGTGGCCGTCGCCACCGCCGAGGAGGAGTATGCGGCGATCGTCACCGCCCTCGAGTCGGAGGGCTACGAGGTCCGGCTGGTCAACATCGAGGAGCGGCTCGACCGACTCGAGGCCGCCGTCAAGGCCCGGCCGGACGTCATCTTCAACCTGGTCGAGCATTTTCACGACCGCGCCGAGTACGAGCCGGCGGTAGCGGCCCTCTTCGAACTGCACCAGGTGCCGTTCACGGGCTCCGGGCCGCTGGCGCTGAGCCTCTGCCGCCGGAAGGGAACGGCCAAACAGCTCCTCCTCGCCAACGGCGTGCCGACGCCGAGCTACCGCCTGCTCTGGACGCCGAAGATTCCCCGCAGCCACGGTCTCCGTTATCCCCTGATCGTGAAGCCGGCGCGAGAGGACGCGAGCGCGGGGGTGGACCAGGACTCGGTTGTCACCGGGTACCGGCAGCTGGTGTCCCGCCTCGAGCAGGCGTTCCTGTCCTTCGGCCCTCCGATGCTGGTCGAGGAGTTCATCGTCGGACGGGAGTTCCACGCCTCGGTCCTCGGCAACGACCCGGGCCGGATGCTGCCGTTGGTGGAGTACGA